>NZ_JBEUJY010000005.1:0-287340 GCF_043356775.1 Salmonella sp. SJTUF15581
CAGCGTTATGCGCCTGAAATGGAAAAACGGCTGCGCTGGTACTGGCGTAACCCTTCCGATCTTTGCCCGTGGCACATGGATGAAACCTACGTGAAGGTCAATGGCCGCTGGGCGTATCTGTACCGGGCCGTCGACAGCCGGGGCCGCACTGTCGATTTTTATCTCTCCTCCCGTCGTAACAGCAAAGCTGCATACCGGTTTCTGGGTAAAATCCTCAACAACGTGAAGAAGTGGCAGATCCCGCGATTCATCAACACGGATAAAGCGCCCGCCTATGGTCGCGCGCTTGCTCTGCTCAAACGCGAAGGCCGGTGCCCGTCTGACGTTGAACACCGACAGATTAAGTACCGGAACAACGTGATTGAATGCGATCATGGCAAACTGAAACGGATAATCGGCGCCACGCTGGGATTTAAATCCATGAAGACGGCTTACGCCACCATCAAAGGTATTGAGGTGATGCGTGCACTACGCAAAGGCCAGGCCTCAGCATTTTATTATGGTGATCCCCTGGGCGAAATGCGCCTGGTAAGCAGAGTTTTTGAAATGTAAGGCCTTTGAATAAGACAAAAGGCTGCCTCATCGCTAACTTTGCAACAGTGCCCCTGAGCGAGCTGCAAACCGTGTTCGGTTTCCGGCCCTTCACCATGAGCCATTACCGGCAGGCCGTCCAGATGCTGACCGAGCTGGCGATGCAAACCGACAAAGGCATCGTGCTGGCCAGCGCCTTGATCGGGCACCTGCGGCGGCAGTCGGTCATTCTGCCCGCCCTCAACGCCGTCGAGCGGGCGAGTGCAGAGGCGATCACCCGTGCTAACCGGCGCATCTACGACGCCTTGGCCGAACCACTGGCGGACGCGCATCGCCGCCGCCTCGACGATCTGCTCAAGCGCCGGGACAACGGCAAGACGACCTGGTTGGCTTGGTTGCGCCAGTCTCCGGCCAAGCCAAATTCGCGGCATATGCTGGAACACATCGAACGCCTCAAGGCATGGCAGGCACTCGATCTGCCTACCGGCATCGAGCGGCTGGTTCACCAGAACCGCCTGCTCAAGATTGCCCGCGAGGGCGGCCAGATGACACCCGCCGACCTGGCCAAATTCGAGCCGCAACGGCGCTACGCCACTCTCGTGGCGCTGGCCACCGAGGGCATGGCCACCGTCACCGACGAAATCATCGACCTGCACGACCGCATCCTGGGTAAGCTGTTTAACGCTGCCAAGAATAAGCATCAGCAGCAGTTCCAGGCGTCAGGCAAGGCCATCAACGCCAAGGTACGTCTGTACGGGCGCATCGGTCAGGCGCTGATCGACGCCAAGCAATCAGGCCGCGATGCGTTTGCCGCCATCGAGGCCGTCATGTCCTGGGATTCCTTTGCCGAGAGCGTCACCGAGGCGCAGAAGCTCGCGCAACCCGATGACTTCGATTTCCTGCATCGCATCGGCGAGAGCTACGCCACCCTGCGCCGCTATGCACCGGAATTCCTTGCCGTGCTCAAGCTGCGGGCCGCGCCCGCCGCCAAAAACGTGCTTGATGCCATTGAGGTGCTGCGCGGCATGAACACCGACAACGCCCGCAAGCTGCCAGCCGATGCACCGACCGGCTTCATCAAGCCGCGCTGGCAGAAACTGGTGATGACCGACGCCGGCATCGACCGGCGCTACTACGAACTGTGCGCGCTGTCCGAGTTGAAGAACTCCCTGCGCTCGGGCGACATCTGGGTGCAGGGTTCACGCCAGTTCAAGGACTTCGAGGACTACCTGGTACCGCCCGAGAAGTTCACCAGCCTCAAGCAGTCCAGCGAATTGCCGCTGGCCGTGGCCACCGACTGCGAACAATATCTGCATGAGCGGCTGACGCTGCTGGAAGCACAACTTGCCACCGTCAACCGCATGGCGGCAGCCAACGACCTGCCGGATGCCATCATCACCGAGTCGGGCTTGAAGATCACGCCGCTGGATGCGGCGGTGCCCGACACCGCGCAGGCGCTGATAGACCAGACAGCCATGGTCCTGCCGCACGTCAAGATCACCGAACTGCTGCTCGAAGTCGATGAGTGGACGGGCTTCACCCGGCACTTCACGCACTTGAAATCGGGCGATCTGGCCAAGGACAAGAACCTGTTGTTGACCACGATCCTGGCCGACGCGATCAACCAGGGCCTGACCAAGATGGCCGAGTCCTGCCCCGGCACGACCTACGCGAAGCTCGCTTGGCTGCAAGCCTGGCATACCCGCGACGAAACGTACTCGACAGCGTTGGCTGAACTGGTCAACGCTCAGTTTCGGCATCCCTTTGCCGGGCACTGGGGCGATGGCACCACATCATCATCGGACGGACAGAATTTCCGAACCGCTAGCAAGGCAAAGAGCACGGGGCACATCAACCCAAAATATGGCAGCAGCCCAGGACGGACTTTCTACACCCACATCTCCGACCAATACGCGCCATTCCACACCAAGGTGGTCAATGTCGGCCTGCGCGACTCAACCTACGTGCTCGACGGCCTGCTGTACCACGAATCCGACCTGCGGATCGAGGAGCACTACACCGACACGGCGGGCTTCACCGATCACGTCTTCGCCCTGATGCACCTCTTGGGCTTCCGCTTCGCGCCGCGCATCCGCGACCTGGGCGACACCAAGCTCTACATCCCGAAGGGCGATGCCGCCTATGACGCGCTCAAGCCGATGATCGGCGGCACGCTCAACATCAAGCACGTCCGCGCCCATTGGGACGAAATCCTGCGGCTGGCCACCTCGATCAAGCAGGGCACGGTGACGGCCTCGCTGATGCTCAGGAAACTCGGCAGCTACCCGCGCCAGAACGGCTTGGCCGTCGCGCTGCGCGAGTTGGGCCGCATCGAGCGCACGCTGTTCATCCTCGACTGGCTGCAAAGCGTCGAGCTACGCCGCCGCGTGCATGCCGGGCTGAACAAGGGCGAGGCGCGCAATGCGCTGGCCCGTGCCGTGTTCTTCAACCGCCTTGGTGAAATCCGTGACCGCAGTTTCGAGCAGCAGCGCTACCGGGCCAGCGGCCTCAACCTGGTGACGGCGGCCATCGTGCTGTGGAACACGGTCTACCTGGAGCGTGCGGCGCATGCGTTGCGCGGCAATGGTCATGCCGTCGATGACTCGCTATTGCAGTACCTGTCGCCACTCGGCTGGGAGCACATCAACCTGACCGGTGATTACCTATGGCGCAGCAGCGCCAAGATCGGCGCGGGGAAGTTCAGGCCGCTACGGCCTCTGCAACCGGCTTAGCGTGCTTTATTTTCCGTTTTCTGAGACGACCCCCCGTAGCGGGCTGCTACGGGCGTCTGACGCGGTGGAAAGGGGGAGGGGATGTTGTCTACATGGCTCTGCTGTAGTGAGTGGGTTGCGCTCCGGCAGCGGTCCTGATCAATCGTCACCCTTTCTCGGTCCTTCAACGTTCCTGACAACGAGCCTCCTTTTCGCCAATCCATCGACAATCACCGCGAGTCCCTGCTCGAACGCTGCGTCCGGACCGGCTTCGTCGAAGGCGTCTATCGCGGCCCGCAACAGCGGCGAGAGCGGAGCCTGTTCAACGGTGCCGCCGCGCTCGCCGGCCTGCTCCTCAAGCACGGCCCCAACAGTGAAGTAGCTGATTGTCATCAGCGCATTGACGGCGTCCCCGGCCGAAAAACCCGCCTCGCAGAGGAAGCGAAGCTGCGCGTCGGCCGTTTCCATCTGCGGTGCGCCCGGTCGCGTGCCGGCATGGATGCGCGCGCCATCGCGGTAGGCGAGCAGCGCCTGCCTGAAGCTGCGGGCATTCCCGATCAGAAATGAGCGCCAGTCGTCGTCGGCTCTCGGCACCGAATGCGTATGATTCTCCGCCAGCATGGCTTCGGCCAGTGCGTCGAGCAGCGCCCGCTTGTTCCTGAAGTGCCAGTAAAGCGCCGGCTGCTGAACCCCCAACCGTTCCGCCAGTTTGCGTGTCGTCAGACCGTCTACGCCGACCTCGTTCAACAGGTCCAGGGCGGCACGGATCACTGTATTCGGCTGCAACTTTGTCATGCTTGACACTTTATCACTGATAAACATAATATGTCCACCAACTTATCAGTGATAAAGAATCCGCGCGTTCAATCGGACCAGCGGAGGCTGGTCCGGAGGCCAGACGTGAAACCCAACAGACCCCTGATCGTAATTCTAAGCACTGTCGCGCTCGACGCTGTCGGCATCGGCCTGATTATGCCGGTGCTGCCGGGCCTCCTGCGCGATCTGGTTCACTCGAACGACGTCACCGCCCACTATGGCATTCTGCTGGCGCTGTATGCGTTGATGCAATTTGCCTGCGCACCTGTGCTGGGCGCGCTGTCGGATCGTTTCGGGCGGCGGCCGGTCTTGCTCGTCTCGCTGGCCGGCGCTGCTGTCGACTACGCCATCATGGCGACGGCGCCTTTCCTTTGGGTTCTCTATATCGGGCGGATCGTGGCCGGCATCACCGGGGCGACTGGGGCGGTAGCCGGCGCTTATATTGCCGATATCACTGATGGCGATGAGCGCGCGCGGCACTTCGGCTTCATGAGCGCCTGTTTCGGGTTCGGGATGGTCGCGGGACCTGTGCTCGGTGGGCTGATGGGCGGTTTCTCCCCCCACGCTCCGTTCTTCGCCGCGGCAGCCTTGAACGGCCTCAATTTCCTGACGGGCTGTTTCCTTTTGCCGGAGTCGCACAAAGGCGAACGCCGGCCGTTACGCCGGGAGGCTCTCAACCCGCTCGCTTCGTTCCGGTGGGCCCGGGGCATGACCGTCGTCGCCGCCCTGATGGCGGTCTTCTTCATCATGCAACTTGTCGGACAGGTGCCGGCCGCGCTTTGGGTCATTTTCGGCGAGGATCGCTTTCACTGGGACGCGACCACGATCGGCATTTCGCTTGCCGCATTTGGCATTCTGCATTCACTCGCCCAGGCAATGATCACCGGCCCTGTAGCCGCCCGGCTCGGCGAAAGGCGGGCACTCATGCTCGGAATGATTGCCGACGGCACAGGCTACATCCTGCTTGCCTTCGCGACACGGGGATGGATGGCGTTCCCGATCATGGTCCTGCTTGCTTCGGGTGGCATCGGAATGCCGGCGCTGCAAGCAATGTTGTCCAGGCAGGTGGATGAGGAACGTCAGGGGCAGCTGCAAGGCTCACTGGCGGCGCTCACCAGCCTGACCTCGATCGTCGGACCCCTCCTCTTCACGGCGATCTATGCGGCTTCTATAACAACGTGGAACGGGTGGGCATGGATTGCAGGCGCTGCCCTCTACTTGCTCTGCCTGCCGGCGCTGCGTCGCGGGCTTTGGAGCGGCGCAGGGCAACGAGCCGATCGCTGATCGTGGAAACGATAGGCCTATGCCATGCGGGTCAAGGCGACTTCCGGCAAGCTATACGCGCCCTAGGAGTGCGGTTGGAACGTTGGCCCAGCCAGATACTCCCGATCACGAGCAGGACGCCGATGATTTGAAGCGCACTCAGCGTCTGATCCAAGAACAACCATCCTAGCAACACGGCGGTCCCCGGGCTGAGAAAGCCCAGTAAGGAAACAACTGTAGGTTCGAGTCGCGAGATCCCCCGGAACCAAAGGAAGTAGGTTAAACCCGCTCCGATCAGGCCGAGCCACGCCAGGCCGAGAACATTGGTTCCTGTAGGCATCGGGATTGGCGGATCAAACACTAAAGCTACTGGAACGAGCAGAAGTCCTCCGGCCGCCAGTTGCCAGGCGGTAAAGGTGAGCAGAGGCACGGGAGGTTGCCACTTGCGGGTCAGCACGGTTCCGAACGCCATGGAAACCGCCCCCGCCAGGCCCGCTGCGACGCCGACAGGATCTAGCGCTGCGTTTGGTGTCAACACCAACAGCGCCACGCCCGCAGTTCCGCAAATAGCCCCCAGGACCGCCATCAATCGTATCGGGCTACCTAGCAGAGCGGCAGAGATGAACACGACCATCAGCGGCTGCACAGCGCCTACCGTCGCCGCGACCCCGCCCGGCAGGCGGTAGACCGAAATAAACAACAAGCTCCAGAATAGCGAAATATTAAGTGCGCCGAGGATGAAGATGCGCATCCACCAGATTCCCGTTGGAATCTGTCGGACGATCATCACGAGCAATAAACCCGCCGGCAACGCCCGCAGCATCGCGACCGTCATCGGTGAGAAGTTCGGCAGGTATTGGGTGGTGACAATGTAGGTGCTGCCCCAAATGGCAGGTGCTATCGCTGTGAACAATAAATCGGGCGTGCGTAATGACATGCGATTACAAGACCTCCGCTACGGCGATGGGTTTTTGAGAGTTGCAGGCGCCGCGATGACCGCACCCTGACTTGGACTGGCCCTGCCTCGCACCAATCCACCTGCGGCTATGGCCGCGATCATGCGAGGCCCGAAAATTACACGACCTGTACACGTCCGCCGAACCCGGAACGCAACAGAGCTTCGTGGGCATCCCGATCCGGGTCGTAGCAGCAGTCCTGGACCAAACGCACGTCGTAGTCCGCATCACTAGCCCAGGCGACGCTTGAAAGAACAACGCCGGTGGTGCTTATCCCGGCCATGACAAGCGTGCTTACGCCGCGCGTCCGAAGGTCGGCGTCGAGCGCCGTGCCATAAAAGACGCTGGCTCGCGGACATGCATAGAAAAGGTCGCCCCGTTCGATCGCAAGCCCTTCGACGGGCAGACCGGTGCGAAATCGTCCGCTCGGGAGATACGGTGAGATTTGGCGATTCGTCGCCGGCGGCGCATGTTCATACTCTTCGCCGAGCGAAAAGTTGGGGAACAGCACGGGCCGGCCGCGCAAGGCGTGCTGGCAGCCGTGCAGACCCTGCGTGAGATGAACGCCGACAACCTGCGCAAGGTGCCGGCCGATGCACCCACGGCCTTCATCAAGCCGCGCTGGAAGCCGCTGGTGATCACCCCGGAAGGCCTCGACCGGAAATTCTACGAAATCTGCGCCCTGTCCGAGCTGAAGAACGCCCTGCGCTCCGGCGACATCTGGGTCAAGGGCTCGCGGCAGTTCCGCGACTTCGACGACTACCTGCTGCCGGCCGAGAAGTTCGCCGCACTCAAGCGCGAGCAGGCCCTGCCCCTGGCGATCAACCCGAACAGCGACCAGTACCTGGAAGAGCGTTTGCAGCTGCTGGACGAGCAGTTGGCCACCGTCACCCGCCTGGCCAAGGACAACGAGCTGCCCGATGCCATCCTCACCGAGTCAGGGCTGAAAATCACCCCGCTGGATGCGGCGGTGCCGGATCGGGCGCAGGCGCTGATCGACCAAACCAGCCAGTTACTGCCGCGCATCAAGATCACCGAACTGCTGATGGACGTGGACGACTGGACGGGCTTCAGCCGCCACTTCACCCACTTGAAGGACGGGGCCGAGGCCAAAGACAGGACGTTGCTGCTGTCCGCAATCCTCGGTGATGCGATCAACCTCGGGCTGACCAAGATGGCCGAGTCGAGCCCCGGCCTGACCTACGCCAAGCTGTCCTGGCTGCAAGCCTGGCACATCCGCGACGAAACCTATTCGGCGGCCTTGGCCGAGCTGGTCAACCACCAGTATCGCCACGCCTTTGCCGCCCACTGGGGCGACGGCACGACCTCATCCTCCGATGGCCAGCGCTTCCGCGCGGGTGGCCGGGGCGAGAGCACCGGGCACGTCAACCCGAAGTACGGTAGCGAGCCGGGACGGCTGTTCTATACCCATATCTCCGACCAGTACGCGCCGTTCAGCACCCGCGTGGTGAATGTCGGCGTCCGCGATTCCACCTATGTGCTCGACGGCCTGCTGTACCACGAGTCCGACCTGCGGATCGAGGAGCACTACACCGACACGGCCGGCTTCACCGATCACGTCTTTGCCCTGATGCACCTGCTAGGCTTCCGCTTCGCGCCGCGCATCCGCGACCTCGGCGAAACCAAGCTGTACGTGCCGCAGGGCGTGCAAGCCTACCCGACGTTGCGCCCGCTGATCGGCGGCACCCTGAACATCAAGCACGTGCGTGCCCACTGGGACGACATCCTGCGCCTGGCCAGCTCGATCAAGCAGGGCACCGTCACCGCCTCGCTGATGCTGCGCAAGCTCGGCAGCTACCCGCGCCAGAACGGACTGGCCGTGGCCCTGCGCGAGCTGGGCCGGATCGAGCGCACGCTGTTCATCCTGGACTGGCTGCAAAGTGTTGAACTGCGCCGCCGCGTGCATGCCGGCCTGAACAAAGGTGAGGCGCGCAACTCGCTGGCCAGGGCGGTGTTCTTCAACCGCCTTGGGGAAATCAGGGATCGGAGCTTCGAGCAGCAGCGCTACCGGGCCAGCGGCCTCAACCTGGTGACGGCGGCTATCGTGCTGTGGAACACGGTGTACCTGGAACGCGCCACCCAGGGGTTGGTCGAGGCCGGCAAGCCGGTGGACGGCGAGCTGCTGCAATTCCTGTCGCCGCTGGGCTGGGAGCACATCAACCTAACCGGCGATTACGTCTGGCGGCAGAGCCGCAGACTGGAAGACGGGAAGTTTCGGCCCTTACGGATGCCCGGAAAACCTTAGCGTACGATTTTTTCCGAATTCTGCGGGCTCCCCACACAGCACTCTTCACGTAAGAATTCGATGATAGCTTCCAGTATTTCGTATTGAGAGACACACATGAGCGTTCGACTCTCCCGGTTTTGTGTGACGAGCCCTACTGATACCAGGGCTGAAATATGATGACTTAACGTTGATGAGGGAATGCCAAGCTGCTTTTGCAATTCACCTACAGGCAAACCTTGTTCTCCAGCTTTTACAAGATGTTTGAATATGAACAAACGGGTCGGGTGACCCAGCTCTTTTAGTGCTTTAGCTACTTCTTCCAGTTGCATGTGACAACCCTCTGTCTAATGATATTTCGATAATACCAGAAATATCTTGACCAGAATTATATTTCGATTATTCTAGAAACGTAGATTTTGTCAAGAGGGTTTAGTATGAATAGTTGGATTTCTATGCTGCAAGATGCCGCAGAGATGTTTTTGTTTTTGGCCGTCGAGCTATCTTTGCTGTTTATTGTCATCAGTGCCGGTGTGAGCCTGATAAGGCAAAAGGTCCCGGACCATAAAATCCAGCAATTGATAGGGGCGAAAAAAGGAAAAGGCTACCTGCTGGCCTCGTTGTTGGGAGCCGTTACCCCTTTCTGTAGTTGCTCAACAATTCCAATGCTACGAGGGTTGTTGTCGGCGAAAGCAGGGTTTGGTCCGACACTCACTTTTTTGTTTGTTTCACCGTTGCTTAATCCCATTATCGTGGGGTTAATGTGGGTTACCTTTGGCTGGAAAGTAACTTTGTTGTACGCGATCATCGCTGCCGGTGTCTCAGTCCTTGCCAGTATCGTATTGGATTTACTAGGATTTGAACGTCATATTGTTGATCACAAAAACTCAGCATCAAGTGGTTGCACCACGAAATGCGATGATTCCGAAGCTTCGGTAAAAACGTCGGCGGGTTCCAGTTGTTGCAGCACTAGCTCGACTCAATTGCCTTTAAAAACGAGTTGCTGTACTTCATCAGCGAACCCCATAATTAACTTAAGGACGGTAAAGAACGAGCAGAACGTATCAGCGTGTTGTTCATCAATATCATCTGAACAACCAGCTGTTAGCTGTTGCAGCAGCGAGAATCTGGGCAATGTGAATCTCACAACGAATACCACCTCTGGCCCAATAAAGTTAGCTATGAAAGATGCCTTACAGCAGTTTAAGGATGTTCTGCCTTATCTTTTGTTAAGTGTATTAATAGGTTCATTTATTTATGGCTTTATCCCTTCAGAGTGGATTGCAGCTCATGCCGGAGCAGATAATCCCTTAGCCATACCGCTGAGTGCAGTTGTTGGTATTCCGTTGTATATCCGCGCAGAGGCAGTGATACCACTTGCATCAGTGCTGATGACTAAAGGAATGGGCCTGGGGGCATTAATGGCCTTGATAATCGGTAGTGCTGGAGCGAGTTTGACAGAAGTAATACTGCTTAAATCAATGTTCAGAATGCCTATGATAGTCGCTTTTCTGACAGTAATCCTGGGTATGGCCATACTTATGGGGTATCTGACCCAATTGCTTTTTTAATAATAATAGTAAGGGTCTTCTGGTTTCATGTTGAACAAAGAAGACCCTTTAGCTTCTGTAATCCATTTAATCAGTCTGAATGAAATAGATTATAAATTCTGCTCTGCATACCTGCTTAACCAAAGTCTCATGATTCTGATTGTCGGTACAGTGCCTGAATGTGGCATATCTGGGAGGTGCTGTACCCTGTTGCATCTGCCGTTTCTTTCTTGACCTGCCGGTAGTAAAGTACCTTTTGATGCCGTTCCTGAGCGACCTGTTTTCCCTGATATTTACCCAGCGTATGTGCGAGTTCAACTCCCTGCTTTTGGCGCTGGCGGTCAATTTGCTCGACCAGCAAAATATCATTGCGGTGACTGTCCATCAGTAAGCGACCCAGTTCCGGTCGGTCAAGTTTTGTACCGCTGATATTCTCCCGGTAGTAACTGGCTATTTTATGCCCCCGCTCCTAAACAAACTGCTCCAGCATCTCTTTTGCCCGATCGGTGAACTGATCTTCCGTCTATGCCCTTAAATAAGTGCTGATGAACATTTTTTCACCGCATTACCGCATTTAGGTTATTGCATTTAATCTATCGCATATAGGCTATGTCGTTCATTGTGTGCCGTCACGTTTAGATTATGGTGTCAGGGTATACCCTTATGCGATAACCATTTTTGTTAAAAATAACGCATCGAATAATTTATGAGGAAAACTATATGGCAAGGAGGCAGATTCTTTCTCTGTCGGAAAGAGAATCATTACTGGCATTACCGGACGATGAGTTAACGCTGACCCGAATGGCCTATTTCAGTGAGCATGATCTGGCGCTTATCAGTGCTCACCGTAAACCCGCCAGCCGTTTTGGTTTTGCCGTCCTTCTTTGCTATCTGAAAAATGTCGGCTTTGCCCCGGATAAAAAAATCTCTCCCTCTGATGCGCTGCTGAAGCATATCGCCAGCAGGCTAAAGCTTACCGGGGATCTCTGGCCTGCTTACCTTTCCGGCCGGGATACGACCCGGCGTGAGCATTTAACCGAACTGTACCGCTATCTTGGCGTAAAGGCGTTCACCGGCAAAATACAGCAGGACTGTATTACGCACCTGTTATCGATGGCGACGCGCACCGATAAAGGCATTCTCCTAGCCGAAGAGTTACTTGTC
Organism: Salmonella sp. SJTUF15581; assembly: GCF_043356775.1. Taxonomy (NCBI): domain Bacteria; kingdom Pseudomonadati; phylum Pseudomonadota; class Gammaproteobacteria; order Enterobacterales; family Enterobacteriaceae; genus Salmonella; species Salmonella sp. SJTUF15581. Next base: position 11,237 of record NZ_JBEUJY010000005.1, read on the forward strand.
TATCTCCGGCAGAACAACGTGATAATCCCCGCGATTGATGTCGTGGAGCGTACCTGTGCTGAAGTCATGGCAGGCGGCGATAAAATCGTATTTCAGACCCTGAATGCCCCGTTAACTCCGGCTCACAGGGATGCCCTGGATCATTTACTTGAGTCATCAGATAATCAGCCTTCCAGGCTGACATGGCTTCTGCAACCGCCGGGTAAAATCAATGGTAAGAACGTGCTGCAACATCTTGATCGGCTCAGCAGCATTGAATCGCTGGCATTACCTGAAGGTATAGATCGTACCATTCACCAGAACCGGTTGCTGAAACTGGCGCGGGAAGGCCGAAAGATGAGTAGCCGGGATTTGACCCGATTTTCAGCTGCCCGGCGTCATGCGATCCTGGTGTGCGTGCTGGAAGAAGCCAGAGCCACACTGACAGACGAAGTGATTGAGCTGCATGAGCGAATGCTGAATAGTCTTTTCAGCAAAGCCAAACGAACACAGGCTGAGCGCCTTCAGCAGACCGGAAAGCTGATCCAGTCAAAACTGAGGCAGTACATCGATGTCGGTCAGGCGCTGTCTGATGCCCGTGATTCCGGTGGCGATCCCTGGCTCGCAATAGAAAACATACTCCCATGGGCTGAATTTGTCGCCAGTCTGGATGAAACACGCCATCTCGCCAGAAAAAATAATTTTGACCCGCTGCATATTATTACCGAGAAATACAGCACATTACGGAAATATGCCCCACGCATGTTGTCCGCTTTACAGTTAGTCGCAACCCCGGCAGCGCAACCTCTGGCTGATGCACTGGTTGTGATCAAGGATATGTACCGGAAGCAGTCACGTAAAGTTCCGGCGGCAGCGCCGCTTGAGTTTGTCCCTGAAAGCTGGCGCAAGGTGGTGATTACACCTGTGGGTATTGACCGGCAGTACTATGAGTTTTGTGCACTCAGCGAGCTTAAGGGGGCGTTGCGCTCCGGGGATATCTGGGTTAAAGGCTCGCGCCGCTACAAAAATTTTGATGATTACCTCATACCCGAGAAGGACTTTGACAAACTCACACCGGCACTGCCACTGCCCGTATCTGCTGATTATCATGAGTACATTACCAGCCGTATGACCCTGCTTCAGTCCAGACTTGAAGAGGTCAATGCCATGGCTGCCCTTGGTGAACTGCCCGATGTGGAAATATCCGACAGGGGCGTAAAAGTCTCTCCGCTGGATAACTGCGTTCCGGCGCAGGTTTCACCGCTGGCAGAGCTGGTTTACAGCATGCTACCGCGACCTAAAATCACGGAAATTCTCGATGAGGTAAACAGCTGGACGACGTTTACCCGACATTTTTCGCATATAAAAAATGACATTACCCGTCCCGATACCCGCTTGCTCCTCACCACCATTCTTGCGGATGGCATCAATCTTGGCCTGACCAAAATGGCAGAAGCCTGCCCCGGGAGCACCAAATCATCACTCGAAGATATTCAGGCATGGTACATCCGTGACGAAACCTATTCAGCCGCTCTTGCAGAGCTGGTAAATGCGCAGGGGAAAAGACCGTTGGCGGCATTTTGGGGAGACGGAACAACGTCATCATCAGATGGACAAAATTTCAGAACCGGCAGCTCAGGCCGCTACGCAGGGCAGGTTAACCCGAAATATGGGCAAGAGCCTGGACGTCAGTTTTATACCCATATTTCGGATCAATACAGCCCGTTTTACACCTGCATAATCAGTCGGGTCAGGGATTCAACCCATGTTCTCGATGGCTTGCTGTACCACGAAAGCGACCTGGAAATCAGGGAACATTACACCGATACCGCTGGTTTCACCGATCATGTCTTTGCCCTGATGCATCTGTTGGGATTTGCGTTCTGTCCGCGAATCAGGGATCTCCACGACAAAAAACTGTTTATCAAAGGGAAAGCAGAGAAATACCCGGCGCTTCAGTCACTGATATCAACGACCAGCCTGAATCTGAAAGAGATCGAAATCCACTGGCGTGAAGTGCTGCGTCTGGCAACCTCGATAAAGCAGGGAACCGTGACGGCATCCCTGATGCTGAAAAAGCTTGCCAGCTACCCCAAGCAAAACGGACTTGCCAAAGCACTGAGAGAAATTGGCCGCATTGAGCGAACCCTGTTTATGCTCGACTGGTTCCGCGACCCGGCTCTGCGTCGGCGGGTACAGGCGGGGCTGAATAAAGGCGAAGCCCGTAACGCGCTGGCGCGTGCGGTATTTATGCACCGACTGGGAGAAATCAGGGACAGAAAACCGGAAAATCAGAGCTATCGCGCCAGTGGACTGACGCTGCTGACGGCTGCCATATCCCTGTGGAATACCGTCTATATGGAAAGAGCGGTCGATGCCCTGAAGCGTAAAGGGGTGAAGATCAACGAGCAACTGCTGTCGCATTTGTCGCCGTTGGGCTGGGAACACATCAATCTGACAGGTGATTATATCTGGAAAAGCAACCGGATACCGGCTTCTGGTAAGTTTCGTCGGCTAAGACCAGCTAAAGTCGAAAGGTCAAAAAACAGCCTTAACGTACAATAATTTTCGATATCCAAACTGACCCCTACTGACACTGATGAATTTAAAAGAAGATAGATTTTCATTTACGGATTATTTCCTAAATTCATCGATAATGTGATCGACATAAAATTTTCACTGAAGAATGAAGAGATAATTTAAGGCCGAGCGAAATAGCTCAAAATGGTGTATTTAACATAACAGAAGAAATGAAAGGCTCTATCGCAACCTGATACTTCAGGCCGCTAAGGGGTTAATCTTGTTGAAGAAAAATTAGACCGGGAAGCGCCAGGCGTCACCATTTCTCCCGCCTGGCTGGAAGTGAAGAATAATTGTGCATAGCTCCGTATTCGGGCTTTGCATCTGACAATGGTTCCCTGGATGAAAGTACGATCTCCACTCCAAGGACGCTGAACACCCTAAACAAACGCTCAAAACCCGCACTTGCAGGGTTGGCCTCTAGTCGGGCATAAGTTTGCTGTGTTATACCCAAACGTTCAGAAACATCTTTTTGCGTCAGTCCATTGGCTTTGCGAAAGCCGATTAAAACAGGACGTAACTGATTCAAAGTCTTCAAAGCGTATTGAGTGTTCATAAGTGACCTTCCGTATCGACGAGTTAACAAGCATAACGCAGGGATTTACAGCATATAGGCTGTAATGCTCATTAACAGACTATAGGCTGTAATACGAATCCTGCCAAGATGCGGCATCTTTCAAATACAAGGCCGTATTGGGTAAGCAGTACACCGTTATATAGCACCCCTTGCCCCTTTGCTGGAGAGGGACCCACGTGATCGCAGGTCTTTTAGACGTTGTTGCTAACCGGCATCATACACAGGTGGTAACCCCCAGGGAAACTCTATGAGTGATAATTTATTCCTGCCCCAGTCAAAATATAAAACCTTATCTAACTAGCTTTCTTAGTATTTTATAAATGAAGTGAAATTAGCGAAGAAGTTTTACATTGTAAAGTGAGCAAAAATATTTACCATTCAACTGGCAAAATTTACAATCTGCAGCCCTTAGCCTGAGAAAATGCACATTAACAGAATAATCATCAAGTCCGATAGAGGCATAACTTACGTCCTCAAAAATATCAGAAATAAATGAGTTGAAATTACAAAAATTAACTTCACTTAACATCTTGAACACCGCAGAAATATATCTATCATGCATTATCTTGACTTCGATAACCTTAGATAAACTTGAATGCGACTTACATTTGAAGAGATCAAAGAGAAAGTAAATCAGCATATTTTTATTGTCCGAAATCCATTTTAAAATTTTATTACGTGCACATGGTAATATATACACTGGATTTTTGAAAGGGTTTGAAACGTCAACCACAAGGGAACAATAACCATGAGGATTTATTCCACTTATAATTAAGTCACTAAGTCCTTTCACTGCATTCAAATAGTTATCAAAACAAACCTCATATAAACTGGTACTATGAACTGCACATTTAGATTCAAACAACCATCTATGACGCAGATAACCAATGCCTTTAGAGTGTATATCTTCAACAATACATTTGTGACAGTAACGAATGTTTGAGATGTTTACCAATGGATATGAATTAGTTATGTGAAAATTTTTCCGACAGGCATCTTCAACAGCGTTAAAATACCCGTAAACACCAGAAGATAACGACACTATATTGGAAGTTAGTATATAACCATTTCTAGTGGCAAGAATGTCATATATATCCTGCAAGCTATGCAATTTGTACATATCAATCAGTTCGAAACGAGGAAAGGCATCGTACCTTAGTGCGCCATGCTTTGATATTATGTTCCTGCAATTGGATAAGTTATACATTATCTGTGAACGCAGAAGAAAACTGTGCCACAATTCATTTTCGTAAACCATATAACTCCCTCTTATTTAATTAGTTCCATTTTTCTGAGAAGTATCATTGTCATTGGTAGTTTATCTCTGTATTTCAAAAGCCAGCCATGCCCTCCCAGTAAAGCATCTAGACTTGTAAGTGACATCGAGTACTGCCCCTGAGATAAAACATCATTTATTAATGATGATGAGATAATATCTCTCTCGCTCCAGTCTACTCTTTTATTTTTATAGCATCGTATTGTTTTAGGAAGACAGGAATTAAGCCAGTCACATTCATGTTTATTTAGCCAATAGAAACTTGCATAACAACTTTCTTTGACTAACTTTCGTGTTATAGAAACGGATTGATTATGTATAAATCTTAATATTTTCTGCTTATGACGCCGTCTTAAAGAATCTTTTTTACATTTTTTACGCCATGAGCATAAACCGTAACAAGATGAAATTACAGAGGATACAGCTCCTTCCGATAATGAGTTTTTCTCAGCTATGGATGCCAGACTAAACCCCCTTACAGCCATAGACTTGATAAGCAATTCAGTGAATATATTAATTTTTGTGTTTCGCTTAAACGCCCTCAGGTATTTTTTATAAATAAGTGTTTTAATGTAACATCTGCTGCGACTAAATTCCTTCCCAAGGTTGCTAACACTAGTATTATTTTCAACTATATGAAAACTGTATTTCTTATGACTTTTAAAGATTTCTTTCTTTTTATTAGTACGACTTCCTGCATACGTTGGCCAGCAAGTATTTAACAAACAATAACAAAGCAAAAGATGCTTTGTGGGATGCTGACAACATTTGTCTTTGAGTATAGGCTCCCAGTAATGATAATCAGTTAGGGATGTTGGTATAAGTCCCGATGAACCCTCCCCAAATAACTGGCACTTAGCATAAACATGTGCGTAGAATACATTTTTCTTTAAATTTCCATCCAATGATAATAAATTCAACTTTTTAAGTACATCCATGTAATTGGGGTGTGTAATATCTTTTCTTCTGATTATATTTAGGGACTCATAACAAAACTTAGCAAAATCGAAGTCTATCTCATTGCTAAGTTGTTCTGTATACGAAACAGGAGGCATCAGTCCAATACGTATGTGCGGTGAAGAAGGGACATGGATGCTTTCAAGCGCTACCGGATGCCGATGGCAGGTTGTAACCCCATGAAGCTGATGCGCCAGATGCCAATAAGTAACACCATAATGAAAAGTATCTTCACGAGCGCAAACCGGGCAAAACTTCAATAGTGTGCGCTGCCCTAGTGAAAAATTACTAAGGCGGCACAATCGATTAAGCCTGGCAGGGGTCGTGTTGAAATCCATAATTTCATTACGACTGATTGGTAGTGCCCAGGCAAAAAGAGGGAGTAAAGTCTGTTCATGCCAGAGCTGATCTGCACTTTCGGATGTATGAAGAGAAATAGCCTTTAATCCTGAATTGAGAATTGGATGGACGTTCATATCAGGTTTGTTGAAAATGATCGTTAACAGAGAAGATGGGGACATACCGTACACGGTAGTTGTCCGACAAAACCGGCTGAACAAGGATTCATCAGGCAAAACAGGCAACATTCTCATTTCCCACACCTCTCTTTGACCGTTACGAACTGTTACCTCATTACAATTTATTAAGTGGATCTATATTTATAAGCCCGCAACGCTGAAGAGCATCGTAGGTATTTTTCTTTTCAGCTGTTCTGTTGATAACAAGATCGTGGTCAAGAGACAGTATTTTCTCGTCGAAATTGCGCAAAACCTCGTCTATTTTTCCTACGAATTCCTTGTGCTGTGGCCTGTCTATATCCCCAGGGATCAAAGACTTTAGGGACTTCTCTGCCATGATTTTAGCCGAAGCATCACCCTCATTAGATGCAGAGAGCCATTTAGCTTCCTCATCTTCAGTCGCGGCCCCCGGGAGTGGAGTATCCTTATATTCCTCCGTATGACTCACGAGTACCGGTACAGAGGCCGACAAGACTGCGCCAGTGATGATTTCATTGCCGCTACCGATAACCTTTAATTGTGCCCCCCGATAAATCATCTGAGCCAATCCAATATTGCCTTTAGATAAAATGAATAATTTTTCGTTTAACTCATCATTTAATGGAGTTTCAACATTTGTCCATTGTAATGGCCATAAATAATGAATAAACGATTGCCAGTCTTGTGAATCGTATCTAACATTCTTAATTTTCATGTAACCACCAGACTCTGCCCGCCTGGCAATTCTCATTTTCTTTGTCAGCGTCTCGTCAAAAGGATGATTTCCACAAAAAACCATAGATACCCCCATGGAATCTACAATTTCATGTAAAAAATCAATCAACTTACTCTCACCCCCGGTTCTTGAAAATTTAAGCCTCTGCATTTCATCAATAACAAGGATACCCAAAAATGATGATTTAATTCTTTGTGCAATCTGGCGAGCCAGAGCACCATTTCTAATCTCAGGTGTAGTTCGTTCAATACCAATTGCATCATCTAATTTTTGTAAAATCTCTTCACAAAGGTCTCTCACACTTGAATTGTATGGACAATTAATCTTTACCCATACAATTTGCTTACTGAAGCCGGGAAAAACTCCTTTATAGCTGCTGTGTTCTATAATCTGAGGGAAATGATCCATGACTTGCTCAATCATGGTAGTTTTTCCAGAACCACTCATTCCAACTATCGTAATAGTTTCAGCCTGGGATTTAAAATATCCACTTTCTGGCTCAATATCAGGACGCTCATTTCCATAGTAATGAAGATATTGAATTGTTCCGCTTTTTAAAGGATTACGAGCTGCATAGCTTTCCCTAAGTGCCCGTAAGATCATCTTATAAGCCTGGATAAGATTGGTTTGAGGGCAACGGAATTTCTTTATACGTTCGACATACTGCTCTCTAACATTCGCCGGGGCAGTCCAGCGGATTTTTTCGTCAATTTCGGGGAAATAACTCATTTCCAGAAGTACTTCATCTTCCGTAAGCGCTTCAGGAAGTGCTTCAATTAAGGGATTGCCACGATACTCAGGTAACTCCTGTTCTTTATATATCGCTGAAACGCGCCGTATAAGATTCATTATTCTGCGTCCTCAGTCTTCTTCTTACCTTTTAACCATCTTTGTTTCTCCTCCCGGCCAGGCAAAAGCAGAACATTACTGGATGAAGGAAGTAGGGGTTCAGATCTTCCATTAGCAACATGAGTTCGCCCTAATGAATCAAGTTCATTTTTCCTGTTCTTTTTAATATCTTTACCATGTACCCGGCGAGATTCGTATATTTCATTTAATCTTTCGTTACCTTTCCTGTTAAATTCATCTTTATTATTGATATTGCTGAGCGAATCCAGAGTAAATAAATTAATTTCTTTTTGAGTATCTACCCAATCAGCCATTACATCTGTATCAAGATGAGCTTTCCCTTTAAATACATCTCTTTTCTTAAGTAGGTAATGTTTTTTGAAAATGCTATTTTTGTCAAATCTTACATATATATAATCTACGCAATTGTCATCTATTCTTGCTTCACAAGTGGTTCTTCCAAATACTCTGACACCTGATGCAATTTCAGGATCACATTCATAAAAAAGATTATTGTACTGAATCCCACCGGCGGTAATGTTAGCGTTCACAGGGATTAACAATCGTGCGATCACTTCGTCGGCCCCAACGGCTCTTGCGCTGAATCTCCCGTGCTTTAAGCTTATCATCCAACTATTTTTTGGTGATATTACGAGATCATTTTCAATCAGTAAGGGATTGATATAAGCCAGTTCCTCATACGTTCTCTGATTATGTGCAAGTATCTCCCGAATCAGTAAAGACGTGACCTCCTGAATCGTTAAACAAGCCCTGGATTGCGGTGTTGGCTCTCCTTTAACAATCTTTCCCCTTCGTGTTGTTCCAATAAGCCTATGAATAACCTCATCATTCAGAATGCCGAAACAGCGTTCAACAATGCTTTTTCTGTCGCCTCTACCGACTGGCGCAAACTCAAGTTTTGTCAGGGGGGTCATCTCTTCCTGAGGTTTAAGACCAATCATCTCCCCGTTGTCACACATCAATGTTAATGGAATGTGAGAACAAGGCCAATCATCATCAGTAATAGAGATTCCAAATAATCTACAATATTCTTTTTTTGGCATAAAGCAATTTGCTAACGCTTGTCGGGCGGCTCGCCATGAAGCATGGTATAAAGAAACATGAAGGCCAACAATCATTCTTGTTGCACGATCCACCACTGTATAAATAGTAGGACGCCCAATGACTTTTCGTCTGTTTAAACTCGAAATAAGATGTACATCAGCGACAGTTGAGTCTATTTCGAAAACATCACCCGGCAAAACAGTTGTATTAGCCACACTACCTAAAAGCGCCCGCATTTTGAGGTCTATTTCTTTTTTCGTGTTCTTCTTATTTATCGAGAAATCTTTAGTGAAGAGTTTTTTATTCCAGTATGAAAATTGTTTTAAAGAAGGAACATATGGAGCTCTATTTTCTAGGTTTGCTGTTTTAATTTCATCCCTAAAATACAAATCAATATGTCTCTCTAATGTTTTCTTTATCGTATCTCCGTTAACTTTATAATGATACGTAATGAGAGATTTTCTAATATTATTTATATCTCTTTCATTAAGAATGAAAACACGTGATCGTTCATTAGGTAATGCTCTGTTTTTTTTGGAATTCCCAAGTTTAATTTCATGTTTGATTCTACTTTTCCCAGCGGCGCCACAGTTCGAGAATGCGGGTAGCAATGCATAAATATCCTGCCCATGTCGCCAATACAACGCCAGAAGCGTTCTGATAGTATATTGTGATATTTTTTTATTTCTTGAGTAATCCATTAAAAGGTGCGACTTTTTATGTAATGCATAGTCGAACAGAAACATTCTGTCATCTACAAGATCTTTAATGATATTGTAATTTTCATCTCGCCTTCCTCTGTCTTTATCTGTTAATTCTTTCTCATCTACTAACATATATGAAGGATATATATAATCTTTACAAGTTATGCTATTTGATTCAATATAATATTTAAACATTGAAAATGAGAAAGGGATTGGCTTACCCGTTCTTTCTGATTTTATTTTAAACAAAATTAACAAATCGACCTTTCTGTCAAAATCCAAAACACGGTAAAGTCCCTCTGCAAGCAAATCAGTGCCTTGAGAGAGCCAGACTGAATTCCTAATAATATCCATTTGCGTTCAGTCCTATATAGTGGTCATTGGAAATTATCTTTATCAGACCGGTTTCGAGTATTGGATATGATAAATCAACATTTATCATTTTTAATCCAATCATTGCCTGCAATAACATCATCGCTTCTTGTGCATCTACCCCAAAGATTGATGAAATCATTGCACGTAGTCCTACTATGGGATAAACATCTGGTTTAAGCTTCCATAGGATTTTATCAAGAGGATATTTATCATAAAATTCAGAACCATCTCTTAATACAGAAGTAGCCCAGCAAATGTTTTTACCGACGACGTTATTGAGTTCCGAGCCAACATAAATTTGAAACTCAACATCAATCAACTGCCAAAACATCCTCTCTATTTCAAGTTTTTGGGCTTCGCGTTCAGGTATGCTCTCGTTATGTTTTACTGCTATAGCTTTGTATCGAAGTCCGCCTTCAGGAGTTCTCAAGGTCAGTAAAAAATCGGTTGTCATAACATTCAGAACTTCGACAGGTACTCCTCTTACTCCCCTCACCATAGGATGTTGAAAATGTAGATGATTTGCTATTTGTTGGGTAAGCCGGAGAGGAAAGAGTGGGAATTGTTCCCGGATATCAATCACCGAGTCATTAAACTCAGCCAGATAGAAAAAGTTACTTTCGACAGAAGAAAGGAGATGATGGTTTCGAAACGTCTTAAGGCCAAAGACTATCGAACGGTTTCCACGGGATTTAACGTCCTGAGCTCTAAGCCAGGGCTGATAACTTTGGCCATAGCCCACTCCTATGCCGTCACCTAGCGCATTTTCATAATCCAAATAGGATTTGAGACGCCTACCCCTAGCCATGATCGTACCCTAAAAACGACATTGATACGTACCTATATGTGCATTTTATAGTCTCCAACCCTATAACCACACATTCAGTAAGTATACAACATTAGCGTCGTTTTTTGAGAATGGTTACAACTTTAGTGCTTTGTGTACAACTTTATTGTCCTCGGACAGCCGCCAAATCCTGCGCGCAGGCCCAGGCGCTCGACCACGCCCACTGGAAGTTATAGCCGCCCAACCAGCCGGTGACGTCCATCACTTCGCCGATAAAATAGAGACCCGGCACGCGGCGCGCTTCCATAGTCCGCGATGATAGTTCGTTTGTATCCACACCGCCCAGCGTCACTTCCGCTGTCCGATAGCCTTCGGTGCCGTTAGGCTGCACTTGCCAGGCTGTAAGCGTGTCAACCAACGCCTGCTGGTCACGAACGTTCAACTGTCTGAGCGATACATCCGGGATCTGCCCCAACTGTTGTAAACACTCCACCAGCCGTTTCGGCAGATGCATCGCCAGCGTGTTCTTCAGACTCTGGTTCGGATGCGCGTTACGCTGTTCATTGAGAACATCTTCCAGCGAGAGGTCCGGCAATAAGTTAATGCTCACTAACTCGCCCGGTTGCCAGTAGCTGGAAATCTGTAAAACGGCGGGGCCGGACAGCCCACGATGGGTAAAAAGTAGGTTTTCCCGAAATACCGTGCCATTGCGGGCGGTAATCACGCAGGGCACAGAGACGCCAGACAGCGTCTGGAGCTGTTCTAACAGCGGCTTATGTAGCGTAAAGGGCACCAGCCCGGCGCGCGTCGGTAACACCTTGAGACCAAACTGTTCGGCGATTTTATAGCCAAACGGCGATGCGCCAAGCCCCGGCATCGACAGGCCGCCGCTGGCAATCACCAGCTTTTGCGTAGTCACCGTCTCGCCGTTCAACGCCAGTACGAAACCCGACTCATCACGCTCGACGCTCAGTACCTCGCTACGCAGGCGCATCGTTACGCCGCCTTTGTCGCACTCGGCAACCAGCATATCGACAATGCGTTGGGCGGAATCATCGCAAAAAAGCTGTCCCAGCGTTTTCTCATGCCAGGCTATCCCATACCTGCCGACCAGATCGATAAAGTCCCACTGGGTATAGCGGGCTAATGCTGATTTGCAAAAATGGGGGTTCTGGCTCAAATACGCGGCAGGCTCAACATAAAGATTAGTAAAGTTGCAGCGCCCGCCGCCGGACATGAGGATTTTACGTCCTGGCTTCTTGCCATTATCGATGAGCAGCACGCGGCTACCCGCATGTCCTGCCTGCGCGGCGCAAAACATGCCCGCTGCGCCAGCGCCTATAATAACGGCATCAAACCTTTCCACGTCGCCTTCCTCTCTCAAATTCGGGCGGGAATTGTAAAGTTTCCTCAGTGGTCGCACCAGCGCGAAAAGCGCCTGAAAATGGTATTTATCTGAAATATATAAGATAATTCTTTAGTGATATCAAACAAAGCACGAAGTACATCAAAAAAAGTCTATATTTCACTTTGCCCGCGCCGCCAAAGTCACTGATAATGCGCCGCGTTCATGTCCTCAAAATGGCGTAACGTCCTATGCTACATTTGTTTGCTGGCCTGGATTTACATACCGGGCTTTTATTATTGCTTGCTCTGGCTTTTGTGCTGTTCTACGAAGCGATTAACGGCTTCCATGACACAGCCAATGCAGTCGCAACCGTGATTTACACCCGTGCGATGCGTTCGCAGCTGGCGGTTGTCATGGCGGCGGTGTTTAACTTTTTTGGCGTTTTGCTGGGGGGTCTCAGCGTGGCGTATGCCATTGTGCATATGCTACCAACGGATCTCCTGCTCAACATGGGTTCCGCGCACGGCCTCGCTATGGTCTTTTCCATGTTGCTGGCGGCGATTATCTGGAACCTCGGCACCTGGTATTTCGGGTTGCCGGCGTCCAGTTCCCACACGCTGATTGGCGCCATTATCGGCATCGGTTTAACCAATGCGATGATGACCGGCACGTCAGTGGTGGATGCGCTTAACATCCCGAAAGTTATCAATATTTTCGGTTCACTCATTATCTCCCCTATTGTCGGTCTGGTATTCGCCGGCGGTCTGATCTTCTTGCTGCGCCGCTACTGGAGCGGTACTAAGAAACGCGCCCGTATCCACCTGACGCCAGCCGAACGTGAAAAGAAAGACGGCAAGAAAAAGCCGCCGTTCTGGACGCGTATCGCGCTGATCCTCTCAGCTATCGGCGTGGCGTTTTCGCATGGCGCGAACGATGGTCAGAAAGGCATTGGCCTGGTCATGCTGGTGCTGATTGGCGTCGCGCCTGCGGGTTTCGTGGTCAATATGAATGCCTCCAGCTACGAAATCACCCGTACGCGCGATGCTATCAACAATGTCGAAACGTACTTTGAGCAGCGTCCTGACCTGCTGAAAGCCGTCACCGGCGTTGACCAACTGATTCCCTCTCCGGAACCGGGCGCGACTGAACCGACTGAATTCCACTGCCATCCGGCTAACACCATTAACGCGCTTAACCGTGCGAAAGGGATGCTGGCAAACGTGGAAAGCTACGACAAGTTAAGCGTTGAACAGCGTAGTCAGTTGCGTCGCATTATGCTGTGCATTTCCGACACGACCGATAAAGTCGTGAAATTGCCTGGCGTAAGCAGCGATGACCAGCGCCTACTGAAAAAGCTGAAGACCGATATGTTAAGCACCATTGAGTATGCGCCGGTGTGGATCATTATGGCAGTGGCGTTGGCGCTGGGTATTGGTACGATGATCGGCTGGCGTCGCGTGGCGACCACTATCGGCGAGAAAATTGGTAAAAAAGGCATGACGTATGCGCAGGGAATGTCGGCGCAGATGACGGCGGCAGTCTCTATCGGTCTTGCCAGCTACACCGGTATGCCAGTTTCTACCACTCACGTACTCTCCTCTTCAGTGGCGGGAACCATGGTCGTTGATGGCGGCGGGTTGCAGCGTAAAACCGTGACCAGCATTCTGATGGCCTGGGTATTTACGTTACCGGCGGCGATTATTCTTTCCGGCGTGCTGTACTGGCTTTCCCTGAAGATTATTTAAGCCAAATGGGCCGGATAGCGCTGTCGCTAATCCGGCCTGTCAGGATGAAACGACACAGGCCTGACAGGCCGCTACAAGCGGCGTCATCCGGAGGCTTATCTAATACGAGCGGGTCAGGAAACTGGCCCGCTTTTTTTATTCAGTGCCAAATCATGAGCGCAATCAAGCTCACCACCACCAAACCGCATAACGCGCTGGTCAGCAGAAACTGGCGGCGCACGCGTTCACAACGGCGAATAAATTCTTCATCATGATGATCGCGATAGCGCTGAGCGTAGATATACCATACCAGGCGCACCTGTTTGTTGGGCTGACCATGCGTGGTAAAGAAGCCGCCGCCATCGACATATTGATAGAGCAAAGGATCGCAACCACGAAGTACCACTAACAGTGCGCGTAGCGATGAGAAATAGCGCGCCATATTAACAATGCAAACGACACATAAAGCCCAGAATAGTGAGACGGTGCTTATCATATCTCCTCCCCGGCGACCCGCCCACGGAGTTCCTCTCCGGGACTACCGCTCCCCGATACCCTGCCAGACAATCAGTGAAAGAGTACTACGAAAGCCGTCCATATTAGCGCTCCGCATTCGAACGGCTCTTATACACATTGTAGGAGATCAGTTAATTTTTTTACCAGAAGGTTAATCACTATCAATGCAATTCCCTGAAAATTTTGTTTAACTAACTGGCAAGCAAGGCAGATTGACGGATTATCCTGGTCGCTATAATGTAAGGATAGTTATGGTAAACGGCTGAGCTAGCCCCGCGCATAGAGTTCGCAGGACGCGGGTGACGCGGCGGCATAAGAAACGCCAGTAGCTCAATGGTCATCGACAACTTATGGAAGGAGTAACACTATGGCTTATAAACACATTCTTATCGCAGTTGATCTCTCCCCGGAAAGTAAAGTTCTGGTTGAAAAAGCGGTCTCTATGGCGCGCCCCTACAACGCGAAAATCTCCCTCATCCACGTTGACGTGAATTATTCAGACCTGTACACCGGTCTGATTGACGTCAATCTGGGCGATATGCAGAAACGTATCTCCGAAGAAACCCACCACGCGCTGACCGAGCTGTCTACCAACGCTGGCTACCCTATCACTGAAACCCTGAGCGGTAGCGGCGATTTGGGCCAGGTGCTGGTTGACGCCATCAAGAAATACGATATGGATCTGGTCGTTTGCGGTCATCACCAGGACTTCTGGAGCAAACTGATGTCTTCTGCGCGCCAGCTGATCAACACCGTTCACGTTGACATGCTGATTGTTCCGCTGCGCGACGAAGAAGAGTAATACTTGCCGTGCCGGCTGGCGGCTAAGACCGCATCTGGTCTATAGTCAATCAGGTTGGCCTGAACCATCAGGCAAATTCCGGCTCTCAACAACAACGCCCGCTTAGGTGGGCGTTTTGTTTACCCCCCCTTCTTCGCAGTACTCAGTACATCATTCCATCACACCAAACATAATTAGTGTGATCCACTAATTAGTTTGCGTATCATTTGTATAATAACCTATTGATCAGGCTAATAACCGCAGTCTATATCAGGGTAAGTCTTTTCGGCGCGTTTTGATATACGCGCTCATACGTTTCGGGATGGCATTAAAAGGCGAAGGAATATGAATACAACTGCACCTACGGGCTTGCTGCAGCAACCTCGTCCATTCTTCATGATCTTTTTTGTAGAATTATGGGAACGATTTGGCTATTACGGCGTCCAGGGCATCCTGGCGGTCTTTTTCGTTAAACAATTGGGTTTTTCTCAGGAACAGGCCTTTATTACCTTTGGCGCTTTTGCGGCGCTGGTTTATGGCCTGATCTCCATCGGCGGCTATGTTGGCGACCATCTGTTAGGGACTAAACGCACCCTGGTCCTGGGCGCGATTGTGCTGGCGATTGGCTATTTTATGACCGGCATGTCGCTATTAAATCCCGATCTGATTTTTATCGCACTGGGTACGATTGCCGTGGGCAACGGGTTATTTAAAGCCAATCCCGCCAGCCTGCTCTCTAAATGCTATCAGCCTAAAGATCCCCGGCTGGATGGCGCTTTCACCCTGTTTTATATGTCGATTAACATCGGTTCTTTGTTATCGCTATCGCTGGCGCCGGTGATTGCCGATAAATTTGGCTATGCGGTGACCTATAATCTGTGCGGCGCTGGTTTAATTGTTGCGCTTCTGGTGTACTTCGCCTGCCGTGGCATGGTGAAAAATATCGGTTCTGAACCGGATCATAAACCGCTACGTTTTCGCAATTTGCTGCTGGTACTACTCGGCACCGTCGTCATGATTTTCCTCTGCGCCTGGCTGATGCACAACGTTAAGATTGCCAATCTGGTGCTCATCGTCCTTTCTATCGTCGTCACTATTTTCTTCTTTCGCGAAGCGTTTCGTCTGGATAAAACCGGCCGCAATAAAATGTTCGTGGCGTTTATTCTGATGATTGAAGCCGTTCTGTTTTACATTCTGTATGCGCAGATGCCTACCTCGCTGAACTTCTTTGCGATTAATAACGTGCATCATGAAATTCTTGGATTCGCCATTAACCCGGTGAGTTTTCAGGCGCTGAACCCATTCTGGGTGGTCGTCGCCAGTCCGGTACTGGCAGCGATTTACACCCGACTGGGTAGTAAAGGCAAAGATCTGACTATGCCGATGAAGTTTACGCTCGGTATGTTCCTCTGCGCACTGGGTTTTCTGACCGCCGCCGCCGCCGGGATGTGGTTTGCCGATGCGCAAGGATTGACGTCGCCGTGGTTTATCGTGCTGGTGTATCTGTTCCAGAGTCTGGGCGAGCTGCTGATTAGCGCGCTGGGGCTGGCAATGGTCGCCGCTCTGGTGCCGCAGCATCTGATGGGTTTTATTCTGGGAATGTGGTTCCTGACCCAGGCCGCCGCCTTCCTGCTCGGCGGTTATGTGGCGACCTTCACTGCCGTACCGGAAAACATCACCGATCCGTTGCAGACGCTGCCCATTTATACCGGCGTCTTTAGCAAAATTGGTCTGGTAACACTGGCGGTCACCGTGGTGATGGCCATTATGGTGCCGTGGTTAAACCGAATGATTAATACGCCAGGTACCGAACAGTAATACTCAGTGCCGGATGCGGCTTACGCCTTATCCGGCCTACAAATAATTGAGAATCGTAGGCCCGATAAGCGCAACGCCATCGGGCAATCCGTTACTCCGTCAGAGGGGTTCCGGCATAAATATCAAACCGATGCCCTTTGGTAACGATGGCGTTGGGCGTCGCGACATCCGCCAGCGGCGGCGCATAATCGGGGCGTTTGACCACCACGCGTTTGGTCGCCAACTGACGCGCCGGCTCCAGCAGTCCGTCGGCGTCGAGATCCGGCCCCACCAGCGACTGAAACACCCGCATCTCTTTCTTCACCAGCGCGCTTTTCTGCCGGTGAGGAAACATCGGATCGAGGTAGACCACCTGCGGGCGCGGCGTGATATCGGTTAACGCCGTCAGGCTGGAAGCATGAATCAACTGCAAACGCTCCTGAAGCCAGCCGCCAATATCCGCATCGGCGTAGCCGCGCGTCAGACCGTCATCGAGCAGCGCGGCAACCACCGGGTTACGCTCCAGCATCCGCACGCGGCAACCGACGGACGCCAGCACAAACGCATCGCGCCCCAGTCCGGCCGTGGCATCAACCACATCCGGCAGATAATCGCCTTTGATACCAACGGCTTTCGCCACCGCTTCGCCGCGCCCGCCGCCGAACTTACGTCGATGGGCCATCACGCCGCCGACAAAATCGACGAAAATGCCGCCGAGCTTCGGTTCGTCGCGCTTGCGCAGCTCCAGATGTTGCGGCGTCAATACCAGCGCCATCGGGTTGTCTTCGTCATGCTCCAGTCCCCAGCGGGCAGCCAGAACAGATAAGGCGCCGTCTGTGGCGCCCGTTTCATCCATTAAGCAGATTTGCACGTAAAATCAGCCTTTAATCCCGTAATGCTCCAGCATCGCGTCCAGCTGTGGTTCACGGCCACGGAAGCGTTTAAAGAGTTCCATCGGCTCTTCAGAACCACCGCGAGTCAGGATGTTATCAAGGAACGACTGACCGGTCTCACGGTTGAAAATGCCTTCCTCCTCAAAGCGGGAATAAGCGTCCGCCGCCAGTACGTCGGCCCACAGATAGCTGTAGTAGCCTGCCGCATAGCCGCCAGCAAAGATATGGCTGAACGCATGTGGGAAGCGGCCCCATGTCGGTGACGGCACCACGGCGACCTGTTTTTTGATTTCAAAGAGCGTCTCAAGAATTTTCGCTCCTTGCTGCGGATTAAATTCCGCATGCAGACGGAAATCAAACAGACCGAACTCCAGCTGACGCAGAATAAACAGCGCCGCCTGATAGTTTTTCGCCGCCATCATTTTATCCAGCAGTTCCTTCGGCAGCGGTTCGCCGGTCTCATAGTGGCCGGAGATAAACGCCAGCGCTTCCGGCTCCCAGCACCAGTTTTCCATAAACTGGCTTGGCAGTTCGACCGCGTCCCACGGCACGCCGCTGATACCGGAGACCCCGGCGGTCTCAATGCGGGTCAGCATATGATGCAGGCCATGACCAAACTCGTGGAACAGGGTGATCACTTCGTCATGGGTAAACAGAGCGGGTTTACCGTTCACCGGACGGTTGAAATTACAGGTCAGATAAGCGACCGGCTTTTGCAATGTGCCATCCGCTTTACGCATCTGGCCGACACAGTCGTCCATCCACGCCCCGCCGCGTTTGTGTTCGCGCGCGTACAGGTCAAGGTAGAAGCTGCCGCGCAGCTCGTTATTTTCGTCATACAGTTCAAAGAAACGCACTTCCGGGTGCCAGACATCAACGTCAGTACGCTCTTTGGCAGTGATGCCGTAAATACGTTTCACCACTTCAAACAGGCCATTCACGGCTTTGTTTTCCGGGAAGTACGGACGTAGCTGCTCATCGCTGATGCTGTACAGGTGCTGTTTTTGCTTTTCACTGTAGTACGCGATATCCCACGGTTGCAGCTCCTCAACGCCAAATTCGGCTTTGGCGAAGGCACACAGCTGGGCCAGCTCTTTTTCCCCCTGCGGACGGGCGCGTTTCGCCAAATCGGTCAGGAAGTCGAGCACCTGCTGCGGGTTTTCCGCCATTTTGGTGGCCAGAGATTTAAAGGCGTAGCTTTCGAAGCCCAGCAGTTGTGCCAGTTCGTGACGCAGCGCGAGGATCTCTTCCATTACCGGGGTGTTGTCCCACTTGCCCGCGTTCGGCCCCTGATCGGAGGCGCGGGTGGAGTAGGCGCGATACAGCTCTTCACGCAGAGCCTGGTTGTCGCAGTAGGTCATTACCGGCAGGTAGCTTGGGATATCCAGGGTCAGCAGGTAGCCTTCCTGCTCTTTGGCTTCAGCCTGGGCTTTCGCTGCCGCCAGAGCGCTTTCCGGCATTCCCGCCAGCTCGGCTTCGTCGGTGATGAGCTTCGTCCAGCCCATGGTGGCATCGAGCACGTTGTTGCTGTACTGGTTGCCCAGCTCAGACAGGCGAGTGGCGATTTCACCGTAACGCTGCTGTTTCTCTTTCGGCAGGCCGATGCCGGACAGTTCAAAATCACGCAGCGCGTTATCGACCGCTTTCTTCTGCGCGGTATTCAGAGTGGCGTAATGATCGCCGTCGCGCAGGTCGCGGTACGCGTTGTACAGTCCTTCATGTTGCCCAACCCAGGTGCTGTATTCAGACAGCAGCGGCAGCGTCTGTTCGTAGGCTTCACGCAGCTCCGGACTATTTTTCACCGAGTTTAAGTGGCTAATTGGCGAGAAAATACGCCCCAGAACATCGTCTGCTTCCGCCAACGGCTGGCAGAGGTTTTCCCAGCTATACGGCGCGCCATGCGCCACAACGCCTTCTACCGCCGCCCGGCAATCGGCCAACGCTTTGGTGACCGCAGGCACCACATGCTCCGGTTTAATTGCAGAAAAAGGCGGCAGTGAAAAAGACGTTAGTAATGGATTGGTCATATGCGCAGTCCTGGTCTAAAAAAGAAATGAAGCGCTCTATCGCGCTTTCGCTATGGATCTAGAATGGGGGATAGTTGGGGGAATTTCAATGATGGTGGGCGCTCATTTCACCCGTGCAGCAACGCCAGCATCCGAACGTAGGCATTGCTGCTGAATCCAATTTTAACGACTGAAGATCAGTAGCTGTAACGGCATAGTGACAATATCCAGCGCCAAAGTTACCGGCAGCAACACTCTGCCAAATTTTGCCCCGGACATACTGCGCTGATACTGATAGAACTCAACGGTGAAAGGATGGTAAAACGCTAGCTGCTGAGTAACGCTCTGATCTTTATTTTTCTGATGGATAGTCCCCTTCAGGTCCATGACGGATAGCGTGCAATTTACCGCGCCGTCTGCACAAATAAACCCATAGCCTACCGCTGCCAGTTTATCTTTCTCGTCCACCCAGGCGTAAGTCACATTGACTTCACCCGTAAACTCCTTCTTATCTGTATCAATCAGGAATTTAACACCATCCTTTACTCGCATTTTATCCCGGCGAATAGTCGCATCTTTTAACAGCGCCACCACATTATCGCCGCCCTGAGTCAACAGGTAGTCAAAATGTTCGCCAACAAACACCCAGCCCGTTTTCCCGTTGCTATCTTTACCTAAGGAAAGCGCGGTAACGGTATCCGATTTCCAGGTAGACTGATGACGATTGCCATCTTTATCGGTGGCAAGTATCAGCCCAAATGAAAGACAGCCCGACAGCGAACAGCAAACCAGTAATAAAAACAGCGTGCGAACGACACATTTTCCATAATGGAACATCAATGAATCCTTTCTTTTCTATTATTAGCGCTATCGTTTTAATCAAATAAACAAGGTAAAACCAGCACTATCATCATAATAAAAACGATTTCAGAATAAGACCCGACAGGGGTAAGTCGGTGGACGCGTCGCGGCATGATTAGCGTTAAATTCAGATAGGTTTTTCATGGGCGTTTTTCTGAAAACAGGGCCGTGGCATCAATCGCTGTCATTTTTGCGCAAACTGCCCATGTATAATATTCTCAACTTTTTCGTTTCTGGAATACAAGGATTGTATATGACCACGTTATTACAGTTTATTGTACTGATATTTATTGTTTTCTTTATTTTCCCTGGGCGAAAAATTTTCCGTCGGAGTAAGCATCTGCAAGATGGCCGTAAATTAATTTCATCTTCTTCGCTGATGCTGCGAAAATTTGGCAGTTCTCGCGGCTATAACGCGGATTACTACTTTGACATGCAGTACCTCTATGAAGTCGCGGACGGTATCACCACCGCGATACCACTCACCAGCATCATTGAGGCGAAACCGGGAACAACGAGAGTCAGTGGTCGTTCAGTCTGGTCAGTCGACTGGATAACAGCGGAAGGGCAAAGAAAACAGACGCGCTTCCTTCATAACTACACCCTATTCAATCAAAGTTTTGCCACCTTCCTTAAGACCGTGAAACAGGCCAATCCAGACGCCTGCATCACTTCGTTGACGTTATTTACGCTCTGACGCCACAGCCTACTTGTTTTTCCTCCTGGCCAACGGCGATAAAAGCGCAAGAGCGGTAATCTCTACGGATCTGCGGTAAACTATCGGCTAACTTGTTTACTTCCCGGAATATCTGCATCCATGCTCAGTTATCGTCACAGCTTTCACGCTGGCAACCACGCCGACGTCCTTAAACATACCGTTCAGAGCCTGATCATCGAGTCGCTAAAAGAGAAAGAAAAACCGTTTCTCTATCTGGACACGCACGCGGGCGCGGGGCGTTATCAGTTGGGCAGCGAACATGCTGAACGTACCGGAGAGTATCTGGAAGGCATCGCCCGTATCTGGCAGCAGGACGACCTGCCCGCCGAACTGGAACCGTATATTAGCGTCGTAAAACATTTCAACCGCAGCGGGCAGTTACGCTACTATCCGGGCTCCCCGTTAATCGCCCGCCAGTTGCTGCGTGAGCAGGACAGTCTGCAACTCACGGAATTGCATCCCAGCGACTTCCCACTGTTGCGCGCGGAGTTTCAAAAAGACAACCGCGCCCGTGTGGAACGCGCTGACGGCTATCAGCAACTGAAAGCCAAATTGCCGCCGGTTTCCCGCCGCGGTCTGATCCTCATTGACCCGCCTTATGAAATGAAAACCGATTACCAGGCGGTAGTCAGCGGCATCAGCGAGGGTTATAAACGTTTCGCCACCGGGACATACGCGCTATGGTATCCGGTGGTGCTCCGCCAGCAAATTAAGCGCATGATTCATGATCTGGAGGCCACCGGCATCCGTAAAATCCTGCAAATTGAGCTGGCGATCCGCCCGGACAGCGATCAGCGCGGGATGACGGCGTCCGGTATGATCGTGGTTAACCCGCCGTGGAAACTGGAGCAGCAGATGAACAACGTGCTACCGTGGCTGCACAGCAGGTTGGCGCCAAACGGTCACGGACACACTTCGGTAAGCTGGATCGTGCCGGAGTAATCACAGCCATCGGTGGAACCTTTCACCTTCAGGTATACAATCGCGAATATTTTGGCGGGTAGCGCAGAATCTATCCGTCCGACAACGAACATAAAGGAGCGGTCATGACCAAACACTATGATTACATCGCTATCGGCGGCGGCAGCGGCGGTATCGCCTCGATTAACCGCGCCGCTATGTACGGCCAGAAATGCGCGCTCATCGAAGCCAAAGAACTGGGCGGCACCTGTGTTAACGTGGGCTGCGTGCCGAAGAAAGTGATGTGGCATGCCGCGCAGATTCGTGAAGCGATTCATCTGTATGGCCCGGACTACGGTTTTGACACCACGATTAATCAGTTCGACTGGAGCAAGCTGATTGCCAGCCGTACCGCGTATATTGACCGCATCCATACTTCATACGACAACGTGCTGGGCAAAAATAACGTGGATGTGATTAAAGGCTTTGCCCGCTTTGTCGATGCCAAAACCATTGAAGTGAACGGCGAAACCATCACCGCCGACCATATTTTGATCGCTACCGGCGGCCGTCCGAGCCATCCGAGCATTCCAGGCGTGGAATACGGCATTGATTCCGACGGTTTCTTTGCGCTGTCTGCCTTGCCGGAGCGCGTCGCAGTGGTAGGCGCAGGTTATATCGCCGTTGAACTGGCTGGCGTTATCAACGCGCTGGGGGCGAAAACGCATCTGTTTGTCCGTAAACATGCGCCGCTGCGCAGTTTTGACCCGATGATTAGCGAAACGCTGGTTGAGGTGATGAACGCCGAAGGCCCGCAACTGCATACTCACGCCGTGCCGAAAGCGGTGGTGAAAAACGCCGACGGCAGTCTGACTCTGGAACTGGAAGATGGCCGCAGTGAAACCGTTGATTGCCTGATCTGGGCCATTGGTCGCGAACCGTCGACCGACAATATTAATCTGGCGGCAGCAGGCGTGAAAACCAATGAAAAAGGTTACATCATCGTTGATAAATGGCAGAACACGAACGTAGAAGGCATTTACGCTGTTGGCGATAACACCGGCGCAGTGGAGTTAACGCCAGTCGCCGTCGCCGCCGGTCGCCGTCTCTCCGAACGCCTGTTTAACAACAAGCCGGACGAGCATCTGGACTACAGCAACATCCCGACCGTGGTCTTTAGCCATCCGCCTATCGGCACCGTCGGGTTAAGCGAGCCGCAGGCGCGCGAGCAGTACGGCGACGAGCAGGTGAAAGTCTATAAATCATCGTTTACCGCTATGTATACCGCGGTAACGACACACCGCCAGCCGTGCCGTATGAAGCTGGTCTGCGTCGGGCCGGAAGAAAAAATTGTGGGTATCCACGGTATCGGCTTCGGCATGGATGAAATGTTGCAGGGCTTCGCGGTAGCACTGAAGATGGGCGCTACCAAGAAAGACTTCGATAATACCGTCGCCATTCACCCGACCGCATCGGAAGAGTTTGTGACCATGCGTTAATATCTTGTGCGCCCATCTTCGAGGGTGGGCGCACAAGCCTGCATGATTAATACGTACTGAAATAACTCTGGATCAGTTCCGGATTACGCGTCTGAGTTAATGCCGTCATCAGCAAGACTCGCGCCTTCGCCGGGTTGAGCGAGTCAGACACCAGCCCTGGCTGCCCTTTATCCAACGGTACGACGCCGTTTCCGGTGCGGGAAGCGCGCACCACTATAATCCCGGCTTTCTCCGCTTTTTTAATCCCCGCGTCGCTGCGTACCGAGACCGAACCTGCGCCGGTTCCGGCATAAATAATACCGTCCGCGTGATGGGCGATCGCCGCATCATACATATATTCCGGGTCGTCCTGATAGCCGTAAATAATCACCACATTGGGTAATTTCTTGATATTACGTACGTCAAAAACAGAGCGCAGGGTATGAATTTTTTCCACCCGCGTTTCGAACTGTGGCTGACCATTAACGATGACCCCCAGATAGCCCTCTTCCGGCGCTTTAAAGGTATCCAGAGTCGTGGCATTAGTTTTCGTCACAAAGCGCGCCGAACCAATACGATCGTTTAAAACCACCATCACGCCGCGTCCCTTCGCATTCGGGTCAGCAGCCACCGTGACCGCTTCCAGCAGGTTCATTGCGCCATCGGCGCTGATTGCCGACGCGGGCCGCATTGCAGCGGTAAACACCACCGGTTTGTCGCTTTTCACGGTCAAATTAAGAAAGTAGGCGGTTTCATCGAGCGTGTCAGTGCCATGAGTAATAACCACACCGTCAACATCGTCCCGCGCCAATAACGCATTCACCTTCTGTGAAAGTTTCAGGATGATATCGCTGGTCATATTTTCGCTACCAATATTCGCCACCTGCTCGCCGTCAACGCGAGCGATATTATTCATTTCCGGCACGGCATTTATTAATGTTTGCACGCCAAGTTCACCAGATTTATATCCGGCGGTTTGCGTATTATTGGCTGCCGCCCCGGCGATAGTACCGCCTGTCGCGAGAATAACAATATGCGGTAGTGACGTTGTGCTAAATACACAGTGGCTGATGAGCAGCAACACGGTGGCCATGAAAACTCTAATTTTCATTTTCTTCCTCTGAATTAAAAATAATAAGTGACGTGTGCTATAAAAAATTTAATAACAATCAGGCCAGAACCATTTTTCCTATTAACAGCCCGACAATGACCGAGACAATCACGTTAACTAATCCCGGACGCATAAAACTATGGTTAAGCACATATTTGCCAATACGCGTCGTACCGGTATCGTCAAACGCCAGCGCCGCCAGACACTGTCCCGCCACCGGAATAAAGAAATAGCCGTTAACGGCAGGCCAGGAACCGATTAATGCATAAGCGGGCAACCCTAACGCCAGCCCCAGCGGCAACAGAATTAACGTCGTTGCCGCCTGGCTGCTGACCATAGCGGACACGAAAAACATCATAATGGCGATAAGCCAGGTATGCTGTTGCAATAGAGTTTGCACTTCTGCCTTAATCAACGCGATATGACCATTCACGAACGTCTCACTCATCCAGGCCAGGCCGAAGGCGCAGACAATCGCCAGCGCGCCCGCCCGAAATACCGTACCGCTGATAATCTGATCGACCTGCGGCCGACATAACAACACAATCAGGCAGGCAAAAGAGAGCATCGTAATCTGGATAGCGGCGGACATCGAAAGCGGTTGTAGCCCTTTCGCTGTTTCCACCATGGGCCGCAGCGCCGGAATCAGTCCTAACAGAACGATAACGATCGCGCTGGTCAGAAATAACGCCACCGACAATTTGGCGCGCGAAGTGACCACCGTATTTTTACTTTCTTTCTGCGCAGGTTTAATTAACCCTTCAGCAAGCCGACGTTGATATTCCGGATCGTCTTTTAACTCTTTTCCTTTATTAAAGGTCGCTATTGCCCCCATCGCTACACCGATTAACGTGGCAGGCACGCAAATCATCATAATGGTTGAAATAGAGACGCCCAACGGCGCCATTAAACCAATCATCGCCGCCATGGCGGCAGATATAGGGCTGGCGGTGATCGCCTGTTGCGATGCGATAACGGAAATAGATAAAGGACGTTCCGGTCGAATACCAGAATCCCGTGCGACTTCAGAAATAACCGGTAACAAGCTATAAACGACATGCCCCGTTCCTGACATAAAAGTGAAGATATAACAGATAAACGGCGCTAATAACGTAATGTAACGAGGGTGGCGACGCAGAATTTTTTCCGCCAGTTTGACCAGTAAATCCAGCCCGCCGGAGGCCTGTAAAGAAGCGGCCGCCAGGACAACAGAAAGAATAATCAGAATAACATCAATCGGTGGCGTAGAAGGCGTCAAGCCAAAAATAAAAACCATCACGCCGACGCCTAACCCGCCGACCATCCCTAAAAATACGCCGCCGATCCTGGCGCCTATCATCAGGGCCACAAGGATAAAACATAATTCCGTCCAAAACATACTTCCTCCTGGGTTATCTGGAGTGAGTGTCGCTTTACATTGAGGGACGTAACCTATTGTGCAAACGGTTTACCAAAACCAAATGCGCCGTAATGAGATAACACCTGCGCCGCCGATTTCCCGCCCTGCCGCATGGCGCGTAACACGCTTTCTTTATCGGGTTCCGCCATACCCGATTGCAAAATGGAAAGCAAAAAACCGGTTAAGAAGGCGTCGCCTGCGCCCAGCGTATCGACAGGTTCGATATAAGCAGGTTGCCACTCCAGATAATCCGCGCCGGAAAAATAATAAACTTTTTCATGCCCGCAGGTGGCAATAATATGCCGACAGCCATAACGATAAAGTTTATTGAGTTTTATTTTGATTTCATCTGGCGATAACCCGCTACAGGAGACAAATCCATAATCTACCCACGGGCATACCTTTTCAAAATAGTCGTCTGTACCGCGCCCGGAAAAATCAAAAGAGAGTAAGACAGTTTGTTGTTTAATTTTCTCCAGTTCCGATTCCAGGTGGCCGTTAATACTGGAATGGACTAAGGTAAATTGTGATATATAGCGAAGATCGTCGTCAGACAGACTAAAAGGATGTTCCCGCAATACGCCGTTTTTGTTGCTGGCGACAAATTGCCGATCGCCATGCGAGAGACGGATACAGGCATACCCATTTTCGCCGGTATAATGGCGGCTGTGAGAGATGTCTATCTGTAGCTGGTGTAATACATCCTGTACGTGCTGCGCGGCGTCGTCATTGCCAAACGCCCCCATAAACGCGCTGGGGATGTCTGCTAATTTCGCATAGACAGCAAAATTTAATGCATTACCGCCGGGGTACATGATGCCGGAATCCAGGTATTTATCGACAACGTTGTCGCCAATACCCAATATGCTGATGCTCATCATTATTCCTTGTTTGTCTTTACAATAAAAAGCGTCCCTGCTTTTTTATCCATCCTGATGTAATTAATATTCCACTTTCCACATATAGCGGCGCGTCGTTAACGGATGCTGACGCGCCTCAGCTAACGCCCGATTGTAAACGGGATAAACGTTATTAAAGAGAGAGTGGTTAAAGTAATCAATAACCGTGGTTTTAATGGTCGATAGCCCCAGCTCTTTCGCATCGACAACTTCAATCCGGCGGCCATATTTTTTCAGGAAGTTTAACGCGCGTTCATCCACCGCCCGCGTATTGCCCTCGGAAAACTGGAAGAAGAAAGGCGTATTCGCATCGGTAATTTCAAACGGCCCGTGGAAAAACTCACCGCTATGAATACAGGCGGAATGTATCCATTGCATTTCCATAAAGATGCAGATGCTCTGTAGGTAGGCTGCGCCATAGCCCGCGCCGCTGGCGACGGTGTAAATGACTTTATCGTCTTTATATTCCTGCGCGAACGCCTGCGCGCGTTCCGCAACCTGCTCGCAAGCGCGCCAGACGATACGGTTGATTTTGCTGACGCCATCCTGAAAATCGTCATAGTACGCATACCCTTCCGTCTGCTGGAGCAGTTCGACCGCACTCAGCAGGCCTTTCATCGTTTTCTCTCCGGCAATATCTTTACCGTCGCCAAACGTGTACGTTTCCACATAGTCGCAATGCGCCACCAACGGTGAATCCATTATCCAGGTTAAACCAATGACCGGCGCGCCGTGCTGACGGGCGATTTCAGCCGCTTTAATTGTCTCTGGCGTATTACCTTTGTGGGAGGCGACAACCACAACGGCATTTTCTCCCAGCGCTACCGGCGGGTTGTTAATAAATTCTCCGCTGTTATACAGACCGACAGTCAACGCTTTCGCTTCTTTTTCTAAGAATGCTTTCGCCGGATAGAACGCCGCATAAGAACCGCCGCACGCCACGTAATAGACGTGTTTAACGCCCCCTTTCTCTGCCTGGCTGGTCACAATATTGCTAACTGTCTCTTTCATACCCATCATGCTTTCCTCTGGTTCCATCAATGATACAGGCGAGGATTCGCCATAAATGACTCATAATGTATTATTATTTTTATATGACATTTAAAAACATTTGATCAAGATGGAAACCAAAAAAAATCGGGATCCGCGATCTGGATCCCGATTCAGCCTGCTCTTCGTTAGCGTAATGCTGACATCATACGGTAAACCGTATTTTATCGCCGACAATCAACTGTTGCGAAACGCAGGAGAGTTCTCCTTTGTTATCAATCATTTCACTTTTTATCAGGATCAGCGGATAACCCTCGTTGACGCCAAGATAATGGGCGACTTCAAAGCTGGCATAAACCAGTTCGATCATCTTACGGGAGTGGGTAAACCATAAATGGTATTTCTCGCGTAAGCATTCATACAAAGAGTGATTATTAAGATCTTCGTCCAGCAAAAACGCAAAACGAGGGGGAAGATGTACGGTTTCCAGCGATACCGCCACATCGTCGGCATAGCGGATACGTTCAATGACGACCGCTTTTTCGCCATCGTTCATATTCAGTAACGCTTTTGTCTCATCATCAACCGATTCAAAAACGGATTTGATGGTGCGTGACCCCGGGCGACGTCCCTGGGACTGGCATAACTCGCTGAAACTCATGATGCCGGTCATGCTGCGCTGAAATTTCTCACCAGAGACAAAGGTGCCTTTGCCGGAGACACGGGTCAGCAAATTTTCACGCGTCAGCGCATCCAACGCCTTACGGACCGTGACCCTGCTCACCTGCCAGCGCGCGCTCAGTTCATTTTCCGTCGGGATCTGCTGGCCTGGTTTATACTCTCCACGCGCAATGGCCTCTTTTAAGGCGGCCTCAAGCTGCTTATAAAGCGGTTTGGCGCTTTTACTGTCGGGTTGCTCGATCATTTGTATCCATTTGTATTATCATGGTGCCATAGCTTGTATTATAACTATTTACGTTACCTTTGCTTGTGAATCCACGCCATGCGGTGACGTAGTGATACCGCTATGAAACGAATGTTCTGATTTTAGGTCTGGGGCGGGCGTCATGAAAATAGGATTTTCGCAATACTATTCAGTAAGTTATAAATTGTTTTTCTTGAGAGACAAATTGCAAAATGTGATCTATCGCACACTTTGCCACTCAGGTATCGAAGCGAATGTCTACGCTTAATAGACAGCCGGGCAACACCCGTATCTTTTACGACGCAAGCCGGAGGTCCTTGTCATTATGCTCAACCAGAAATTAAACCCCACGCCTTCTGAAGATCTGACTATTGATGTCGATCTGCTTTATGAAACAGACCCGTGCGAGTTAAAGCTGGATGAAATGATCGAGGCGGAACCGGAGCCGGAGATGATCGAGGGGCTTCCCGCCTCTGACGCCCTGACCCCTGCCGATCGGTATCTCGAACTGTTCGAGCATGTACAGTCAACAAAACTGTTTCCAGACAGTAAAACGTTCCCGGACTGCGCGCCGAAGATGGACCCGCTTGATATCCTGATCCGCTACCGTAAGGTCAGACGCCACCGTGATTTTGACTTACGCCGCTTCGTCGAGAACCATTTCTGGCTACCGGAAACCTTATCCAGCGAGTATGTCTCTAACCCCGAAAACTCGCTCAAAGAACATATTGACCAGCTTTGGCCGATACTGACGCGCGAACCGCAGGATCATATTCCGTGGTCTTCGCTGCTGGCGCTGCCGCAATCCTATATCGTGCCGGGAGGCCGCTTTAGCGAAACCTATTATTGGGACTCTTATTTTACCATGCTGGGTCTGGCGGAAAGCGGGCGCGAAGACTTACTTAAATGTATGGCGGATAATTTCGCCTGGATGATTGAAAACTATGGCCATATTCCCAACGGCAACCGGACCTATTATCTGAGCCGCTCGCAGCCGCCGGTTTTCGCCCTGATGGTTGAACTGTTCGAAGAAGATGGCGTACGCGGCGCGCGGCGTTATCTCGACCATCTCAAAATGGAATACGCCTTCTGGATGGACGGCGCCGAATCGCTGGCGCTCAACCAGGCTTATCGCCACGTTGTGCGGATGCCGGACGGTTCCCTGCTGAACCGCTACTGGGACGATCGCGACACGCCGCGCGACGAGTCCTGGCTGGAAGATGTCGAAACTGCAAAACACTCCGGTCGTCCGCCCAATGAAGTCTACCGGGATTTGCGCGCCGGGGCGGCGTCCGGCTGGGACTATTCTTCACGCTGGCTACGCGATGCGGGCCGGCTTGCCAGCATACGTACGACCCAGTTTATCCCTATCGATTTGAACGCTTTTCTGTATAAACTGGAGAGCGCTATCGCCAATATTTCAGCACTGAAAGGCGAACGTGACACCGAGGCGCTATTTCACCAGAAAGCCAGCGACCGACGCGCCGCCGTGAACCATTATCTGTGGGATGATGAAAACGGCTGTTATCGGGACTATGACTGGCGACGCGAAGAAATGGCGCTCTTTTCCGCTGCCAGTATCGTGCCGCTGTATGTCGGTATGGCGAACCATGAGCAGGCCGACCGTCTGGCAAATGTGGTACGCAGCCGTCTGCTAACGCCCGGCGGGATTATGGCGACCGAATACGAAACCGGCGAACAGTGGGATAAACCGAACGGCTGGGCACCGCTGCAATGGATGGCGATCCAGGGCTTCAAACGGTATGGCGACGATATGCTGGGCGATGAAATCGCCCATAACTGGTTAAAAACGGTGAACCATTTTTATCAGGAGCACCATAAACTGATCGAGAAATACCATATTTCCGGCGGTACGCCCCGCGAAGGCGGCGGGGGCGAGTATCCGCTACAGGACGGGTTCGGCTGGACCAATGGCGTGGTGCGCCGCCTGATTGGCCTTTACGGAGAGCCTTAACCTGCTCCGGCCTCAGTGAATCGCATCATAAATGGCTGACTGAATTTTCAGCCATTTTTTATTGTCTGCGCTGGGCCGGGCCTGAGCGCGCAGTCGGGCCTGCTCCGTATCGTGCTGCTGGCGCGTCACAACAGCCGGAACGGTGCAAAACGTTTGCAAATAGGTTTTATGCATCGCGGTCAGCGGCGCGCCGCTCGACATGTCATGACTTAACGTTGTGATAAATCGTCGGCAGGGTTTGACCTCATCCATCAGCGCGGGATAACGCAACAACAATTGCAGCACCTCGGTATGTCCTGCCGCAAACGCCTGCTCCGTCCACGCGAGCTGCCAGTTCATTCCGCCCTGGAGGAACAGCGCCGTCACCCGCGTATCATTGCGCTCTATCGCCGCCCGCATGGTAAACGCATCCCAGGTAATCCCCATATGATTGAGCGTTTCCCGCGCGGAAGGCGCCTCGCGCGGCGGTTCATCCTGCGCCATTGCGGGAGTTTGCCCGTTATCGGAGCCTGGCGACGGCGAACTAAATAGCCAGAACGCGCCCGCCAGTATCGCCAGCGTCATGACGCCAACCGCGCCCCACAAAGCGCCGGAAATAAGTTGCTCACGCTCTTCAGGCGTACGCGGAGGCCGCTTACGCGGTGGTTCTATGCTCTCGCTAATCTCATGCTTATCTCCCCCGGCCTGCCGATCTTTAAGCCGCGCGGTTTCCCAGAACTGGCGCAATTCACGTTCATCCGCCAGCAGAAACGAAGCGGGATTCACGCGGGTACGTTTTTCGGCATAGGCGCGCTGGATGGGCCGAACGATTTGCTGATACTGAACGTTTAGCAGCATAAGCTGCGCTGAGGTGAGCGGCTGCCTGGCGATAACCTCGTTTCGCGCGAGGCGGCAATCATCCAGAAACATACGCAGAGTGGTGCGCGACTCGGCGAACAGCGTTAACGCTGAGGCGTCATTAAAAATTCTGACGTAATGACGGGCAAACAATTTTTTATCGACCACCATAAGCGCCAGTTCGCTGAACAACATGCCCTCCAGCGCATGTTGATCTTCTCCCTGTTTTAACCACTGGCGCAAACGGTCCGGGCCAAAATGTTGCTTGAGGTAGTGATTCAGCGACGCCCGATCCGGCCATGCGCGCGCAATAAGCGCTTTTAACGTCAGTTCTATCGCCCGAAGCTGACGCTGCGCCTCAAGATGCGCCTCCTGGTCGGGGTCTTCCAGCTCAGTTTGATACGTCAGTAGCGGCTGCTGCTGACGTAGATGTTCCAGCGAGGTGACAAAACGCAACGCGGCAAGGAGTTGATTTTCGCTCACCTCTTGCCCGCTGTCATACTGGGGAACATGCTGCTGAAGGTGACGCAGTTGCAGCATAAACTGGCTCAACTGCGCGTCATTTATCCGCAATTTTTTCGCCACCGCGCCCCAACCGCCCAGGTTAAGACGCGCCTGCTCAAGTTGTTCCATGAACCACCGGGGCTCTTTTCCCTCGGTGGTATGAATACCCAGCAGCAGCAGGATTTCTATTGATGCCTGGCGGATAATCCCCAGGCTATGTTCAAAAGGCGCGCGTGTCGCCTGCGAAGCGCTATTCGTCATTATCTTCCCTAAAAAGACGATCCCGCGACGAGATCTTCGTTTTCTTTTAATTATGTTTTTTCATAGATATAACAGATTCAGCCACATTTCAGTGACTTAATCTTAATGATTGCAAATTTATAAGAAGATCGGTTACTAACCAAAAACATCAGTTTTTCATTCTGTCAACGCGGCGTGACGCTGAACGGCATAGACCTTTTCCCTGCCTGCGTTTGGCCGTCTGACCGCTAGCCACGCGTGCAGCACACTTTATAATCGCGCTTTTTATGAGAAAGATGCCATGCCGCACATTTCATCTCGCTTTAGCTCCGCCTGCATCGCGTTTATTAAACAGTGGCAGGGTCTGTCGCTGGAAAAGTATCGCGATCGCCAGGGTAACTGGGTGATTGGTTACGGGCATATGTTGACGCCGGATGAGACGCTGACGTTCATTACGCCCGACCAGGCGGAGGCATTCTTGCTGGATGACCTCAATAGCTGCGATATGCTGCTACAGAATTGTTTGCCGGAACTTAACGATTGGTTTCAACGCGAAACGCTTATTGCGCTGATGTTCAGCATCGGACATCAGCGTTTTTTATCATTAATCAATACGGGTGATATTTCACCGCCAGAAATAAGCGGACTGCGAATTTAACGTCGTTAATTCGATTCATTTAACATCATGGCGGCCTGGGTACGATTTTTTACATCCAGCCGCCGGTAAAGCGACTCCAGATGCGCTTTAACCGTCCCGGTACTAATATTTAACGCCCGCCCAATTTGTTTATTTGATTCTCCTGCGGCAAGCATCTGTAAAATTTCCCGCTGGCGGGCGCTTAACGCTTTTATATCACGGGACTCCAGCTCCGTTGAATTTAACCAATCCCCCGGTAAAAACATCATCCCGCGAGCGACAGCATTGAGCGCAAGGACAAAGGTTTCGGCATCAGAATCGCGTGGCACCACGGCCTGAACGTTAAATTGCATGACTTCATGCAGCCACTTTTGACTGCCATCCATCGCCGTGATAATAATCTTCACCTCCGGAAATTGCTGCGCGATTCTTTGTAGCACCTCGCGGCAAAATTCAGCATCCAGGCCGCTATCCAGCATGACCAGCGCATCCGGCGCGCTTTCTATTTTTTGCCAGAGTTCTTCTGCCTGACCGACACTCTGGATACTTATTCCTGGAATGTGCTGCTGCAAACTGATTTTCATTCCATGAATAAATATTGACTGCCTGTCAAACATGATTACCTGCATTACTTTTCTCCACCTGGGTAAGATAATAGTCTCAAGATGAGGAAGGGTATTACCCGTAGGGTAAAATAAGAAGTCGCCATTTGGTATAGGCCATTTTACCGATAGTCATTGGTTGAGGAAGGGAAAGGTTATGAATATTTACAGCTTCAACATCGGGATTACAGAATTCGCTAAAATTAGCCTTTTAAAGTAAGGAA
This sequence comes from Salmonella sp. SJTUF15581, assembly GCF_043356775.1. Classification (NCBI taxonomy): domain Bacteria; kingdom Pseudomonadati; phylum Pseudomonadota; class Gammaproteobacteria; order Enterobacterales; family Enterobacteriaceae; genus Salmonella; species Salmonella sp. SJTUF15581. The sequence goes on from NZ_JBEUJY010000005.1 coordinate 44,984, forward strand.
TATCTTATTAGCGCGAACAGCCAAGGCTAATTTGAATATTAATTCAATGAAGAGTACGCCTGGCGCGTCACAAAGGAAATATCTGCTTTTCGCCTGATGTGTTACAAAAAATAAAGTAGCACATTTTGTTAAAAAATAGCCAATCCGCCTGAAAACCGCGACGATGGGTCAATGACAATACCGTGTATGTACATGCATTTCTCTCTCCCACTACACCCGCGGCTATCAGCGTGTTTTACCGCTCTCGTCCCGTTTATCGGCTTTTTGGCGCTAAAATGCCTGGCCGGAAGGCGATAAATCCGCCGCGCAACGCGATCAGACGTATTCGTCACGCGAGCAATGATTGCGAAAGGGCTTATTAGGTGCTAGAAAATCAATAAAACCAGCCGCTTCAGCGTCACTGTTTCAATAAGAACAATAATAGAGCCTGATGATGGATAAAATATATGCAATGAAATTGTTTGTACGCGTGGCGGAACGGGAAAGTTTTTCCCGCGCAGCAGAGGATATCGGCCTTCCCAAAGGCAGCGTCTCACGGCAAATACAAGCGTTAGAACATCAACTGGGCATCCGCCTGCTCCACCGCACCACCCGGCGGGTACAGCTTACTCAGGACGGAATGGTTTACTACGAACGGGCAAAAGATCTGTTGAGTAACCTGGATGAACTGGAGGGTCTTTTCCAGCCTGATCCCGCCAGTATCAGTGGCAAAATACGGGTAGATATACCGCCATGTCTCGCAAACAGCCTCATCATGCCGCGCCTGCCCACTTTTTTGCATCAGTATCCCGGCATTGCGCTGGAACTTTGTAGTAGCGATCGACAGGTCGATTTACTACGGGAAGATTTCGACTGCGTGGTGCGCACAGAACCGCTACATGCGCCAGGGATACTGACGCGCCCGCTTGGCAAACTGAGGAGGGTGAACTGCGCCAGCCCACAATACCTGGCGCGCTTTGGGTATCCAGAAAACCTTGACGACCTCGCCTCACATGCGGTGGTGCATTATTCATTGACGCCGGGAGTCTCTTCACCGGGTTTTGCCTTTGAAACTCCCCACGGTATGCAGTGGGTAAAAACCGGCGGAATGCTAACGGTAAACAGTACGGAAACCTGGCATACGGCCTGTCTGGCAGGATTAGGGATCATTCAGACGCCGCGCATTGCTGTACGGGAGGCGTTACGCGCCGGAACGCTCATTGAAATTTTACCGCAATATCGCGCCGCTCCACTGCCGGTGACGCTGCATTATCCCCATCGCCGTAATCTTTCCCGCCGGGTACACCTGTTTATGGTATGGCTGACTGAAACCATTAAAGAGGCCGCAGAGTAGCCGCATTTTCAGCATCCACCGGGGAGAAGCTATACTGACATATTCTATTAATGATGAAGGACTACCGACCTGATGACGCAGGAAAATGACGTAAAACGCCCTATTCAGGAACTGGAGCACGACCCGATACAAAAAATAGAAACGCAGCCGCATGACGCCCCGGAAAAAAACGAAAAGGCAAATCAGGCGTTGCATTCCGTCACCTCCCTGGTGCAAAAAATTCAGCGTCAACCGATGGTGGCCCACCTCATTCGCGCGACCGAACGTTTTAACGATCGACTGGGTAATCAGTTTGGCGCGGCTATCACCTACTTTTCGTTTCTGTCGATGATCCCGATAATGATGGTGTCCTTTGCCGCGGCAGGTTTTATCCTCGCCTCGCACCCTAATCTACTGGAAGATATTTTCAGCAAGATATTGATGAATGTGAGCGATCCTACGCTGGCGTCCACGCTTAAAAATACGATTAATACGGCGGTTCAACAGCGTACCACGGTAGGGCTGGTCGGACTGGGTATCGCGCTCTATTCCGGCGTTAACTGGATGGGCAACCTGCGGGAAGCGATTCGCGCCCAGTCACGGGACGTCTGGGAGCGCAAGCCGCAGGATCAGGAGAAAATCTGGCTCAAATATCTGCGCGATTTTATCTCGCTGATTGGATTATTAATCGCTTTAATCATTACGCTGTCCATTACTTCCATTGCCGGTTCCGCCCAGCAGATGATCATCTCCGCCTTGTACCTCGACAGCATCGAATGGTTAAAACCGGCCTGGCATTTGATCGGTCTGGCCATCTCTATTTTTGCCAACTATCTGCTTTTCTTCTGGATTTTCTGGCGACTGCCTCGCCATCGTCCCCGTAAAAAAGCGTTGATTCGCGGGACATTTATCGCCGCTATCGGTTTTGAGGTGATTAAAATCATTATGACCTATACGCTGCCGTCACTGGTGAAATCGCCTTCCGGCGCGGCGTTTGGCTCCGTACTCGGTCTGATGGCATTCTTCTACTTTTTTGCCCGCCTGACGTTATTCTGCGCGGCCTGGATAGCCACCGCCGAATACAAGGACGACCCGCGAATGCCGGGTAAAACGCAACGCTAGTCTGCGGCTTGCTGCCGAATGGCACGCACGGCGTCGTCATTCGGCCTACTGATGTGTAGATCCAGGCCGGGCAAGCAAAGCGTACCCGGCGGTACAATCAGGCACGTCCTTCCGCCTCATCTCATTGTTTCAGCATATAAATCCAGTAATTAACTTTTATTTAACCCGAAACCAGTTTTATCCACCAATTCTAAAATTATGTGAAGCATTTCATAGACGCAAAATGGCTGGCTTAAACATTATCCCCTTTTTGCGCTTTTTTTGACCATTTTTGGCTTTTGTTACACATTGAAATATAACTTTTGCTGTGCGTAATATGGCTATTCGTTCGCTAAAAATAAGAAAATAGTATGCAAGCAACCGCCACAACACTCGACCATGAGCAGGAACATGTTCCGGTAAACTCACGCAATAAAGTCGTTATTGCCTCGCTTATCGGCACCGCGATTGAGTTCTTCGACTTCTATATTTACGCCACCGCTGCGGTGATCGTGTTCCCCCTTATCTTCTTCCCCCAGGGCGATCCCACTGCGGCAACGCTACAATCGCTCGCCACCTTCGCTATCGCGTTTGTGGCGCGTCCGATTGGCTCTGCGCTATTCGGCCACTTCGGCGACCGGGTAGGCCGCAAAGTCACGCTGGTGGCTTCGCTGCTGACGATGGGGATCTCCACGGTTATTATCGGTCTGTTACCGGGCTACGCGACGATAGGTATTTTCGCGCCGCTGCTGCTGGCGCTGGCGCGTTTCGGTCAGGGACTGGGGCTGGGCGGCGAATGGGGCGGCGCGGCGTTATTAGCGACGGAGAATGCGCCGCCGCGCAAACGCGCGCTGTATGGCTCCTTCCCGCAGTTGGGCGCGCCGATCGGCTTCTTCTTTGCCAATGGCACCTTCCTGTTGCTCTCCTGGCTGCTGACCGACGAGCAGTTTATGAGCTGGGGCTGGCGCGTGCCGTTTATCTTCTCGGCGGTGCTGGTGATTATCGGCCTGTATGTGCGCGTGTCGCTGCATGAAACGCCGGTGTTTGCGAAAGTCGCCGCAGCGAAAAAACAGGTAAAAATACCGCTGGGCACGTTGCTGACGAAGCATGTCCGCGTAACCATTCTCGGCACGTTTATCATGCTGGCGACCTACACGCTGTTCTATATCATGACCGTCTATTCCATGACTTACAGCACTGCCGCCGCGCCGGTAGGGCTTGGCTTGCCGCGCAATGAAATACTGTGGATGCTGATGATGGCGGTGATTGGTTTCGGCGTGATGGTGCCCGTCGCCGGCCTGCTGGCGGACGCATTTGGCCGTCGGAAAAGCATGGTCATCATTACCACGCTCATCATTCTCTTCGCGTTGTTCGCCTTTACCCCGCTGCTGGGTTCAGGCAATCCAGCGCTGGTATTCGTATTCCTGTTGTTAGGCCTGAGCCTGATGGGACTGACCTTCGGCCCAATGGGAGCGCTGCTGCCGGAGCTATTTCCGACGGAAGTGCGCTATACCGGCGCATCGTTTTCCTACAATGTGTCATCAATTCTGGGCGCTTCCGTCGCGCCATATATTGCCGCATGGCTGCAAAGCCACTACGGGCTGGCGGCGGTAGGGGTTTACCTGGCGTCAATGGCGGCGCTGACGCTGATTGCACTGCTGTTAACCCATGAGACGCGTCATCAGGCGTTGTAATAGGGCGCCGGATGGCGTCATCCGGCGCTACGTTTCACGTTACTGCTTCATCTGCGTTAAAATTGTCCGGCACTGATTGGCTTCGCCCTCAGAGGGCGAAATGAGCGCCAATAGCGCGGCGGCGGGCGTTACCAACGTCGCCAGCGCTGCCGCAACCGCGCCGCGCGCAATCAGCGGGCCGGGCTTGACGCCCGCCTGCGGATTTTTAAATGTCCCGCGCACGTACAGCGGCGATCGCAGCGTAATAATACGAATCCCTTTACTTTCCGGATCAATGGTTAAATCGAGCTGTTCAGAGGCGAAGCTCGCCGTACCGGTCACGTTAATCAACGCATTTTCTGTATCAAAAGCAAAAATTTGCGGTCGCGCCACGCCGTTCGCAATATTGAGATTCGCCGCCGCGCAGTTAACCCGCACTTCGTCATCGCCAAAAATCTGCCCGACAATATAGTTGCCGACGTTCAGCCCCACGATTTCCATCAGGTTGCGGCTAATCAATCCATCATTCATCAATAATTTCAGATTGCCGTTACTGTTGCCAAGCAGCGCGGCGACCGAGTTGCCCGTCCCGCGAATATCCGCATCGCCGTTCAGCTCGCCCAGCGTTTTCTGCATCAGCTCCACATCCGGCATCAGTTCTTTAAGCTTCAGCCGACGCGCCTGTATATCCGCCCGCCCCTGCATTGGCTTTTTATCCCCTTCCAGATGGATGTTGGAGACAATACTGCCGCCTGCCAGACCAAACTTCAGCGGCTGTAGACGTAAGTCGGCGTTTTTCAGGATGATATGGGTCGAAAGATCGCTAATCGGTAGACTGCCGCCATGCTCAATACGTCGGCCTTTAAACCGGACATCGGCGTCCATAACGTCCCATTTGTCGGTTTCAAAGCGATCGTAAGGCAACACTTTATCCGCCGGCTGAACATTCTTCTCGCCTTTGCGCTGTTCAGACCGTTTCGACTGCTCAGCGTCTTTCCCGGAATCCACGCCAATCAGCGGCCCAAGATCGGCCAGTCGTAACTGGCGCGATTCGACATCGCCTTCCAGTTTAGGGCGCGGTTTACCGGTGGTATAAGTGAGGGAACCGTGGATATCACTGTCGCCAATGCGCCCGTTAAAACCGCGATAATCAAATACCGATGACTTTTCGGCGTCAATTTTCGCCACCAGTCGCCCATCGGTCTCAAACGGCGGCGTATCCGGCAGCAGCACGCCGGTTAAATCATATAAATCGCCCAGTGAATCGCCAGAGAATTTAAGCCGCAGATCGACGCCGCCCATTTTCATCGGCTCGTTCACCACGCCGCTAAAAGCCACCCGCGTGTTGCCAGAGCGGAAATCGGCCTGCACAGGAAAAGGCGTACTTTCGCTGCGTAGCGCCAGCATACCGCCTATTTTCCCCGTACCGGTCAACGGTTCCCCGTTATAACGCCCCTGCGCCTTCAGGCCGAAGACATAGTCGCCCACGGTGGATTTGTCTGCTTTGCCTTTCGTTCCCGTCACTTCGCTGAACGGCAACGGTTTGCCTAACGGATCGACCAGAATAGTGATATCCGCTTTACTGACCTTATCATCGATCGCGATTCGCCCCTGGTCGAAGAGAATATTATCCAGCCGGAAGGACCAGGCGGAAGGTTTAGCATTGGGGTCCGTATTCTTGTCTTGCGTGAGGTTAAAGGTCCAGTTATTGGTTTTCTCGGACAGACGAATAAGACGCGCGTCGGGTTTCACCAGTTTGATCCACGGCAGCCAGACGGTTTTGGTCAGGAGCGCCAGCGGGGCAAGCGTCGCCTCAACGCGTGGCAGATGCACCATCGTGACTTCCGGAATATCCGGCGGATTGCCGAGAATGACGTCTTCCGCGTGAACATGCGGCCACGGTACCCAGCTTCGCCAGCCGGTTTCCTGTTTTTGGCGTTCCCACACCACGCCTAAATCGCCGCGAATAGCGAAAGGCCGGTTCAATTCGGTAGAGACTTTCTGGTTGATGGTCGGTTTGAGGCGGTTCCAGTCAAATGTTGCGATCAACAAAATCACTATGACGATCAACAACAAGAAAGTCCCTGTGATGGCGGCGGTTATTTTGCCTGCTTTAGTCATGTGTTATTTCCTCACTTCTTCCCTTGCCTGTCCTAAAGATAGTTCAGCCAGACGAAAAAGGAGGATGACCGCGCCTCGTAATACCACGTATTACGGGAACAGTCTGGCGTTACAGGGTCAGAATCACCTCTTCGAGCGATATCAGCGGCACGGGTCGAGAAAGAAAATAGCCCTGGGCGGCAAAGGCGGGCGAACGCTGCACATCACGCCACTCTTCCAGCGTCTCCACGCCCTCGACAATAACGCCGCGGCAGTAGCGGTTCATCAGTTGCAGCAGCAGAGTGAACAGGTTGCGTCCCTCCGCGGACTGACGCAGCATGACGAACAGCTCGCGCGCCACTTTAATGTAGTCATAACGCACTTCGCTCAGCGCTGAAAAATTGGCCATGCCTGTACCAAAATCATCCAGCCACAGCGGGCCGAACTCACACATCGAGGCGAAAGAGGAGTCTTTCGGCAAACGAATATGTTCCACCAGTTCGAAACGCAGCCAGGGTAAGCGCTCCATCGCTGCCAGAATGTCCGGCTGTCGTCGCATGGCAATCAGCGTAGGGCCGTCGACATTGACCGATGCCAATAAGTGATGGCGAGTGAAAAAATCCGCTTTTTGTTCAAGCTGATGAAGTTGTTCTTTCACTACGTCAATGCGGTGTCGAACCGCTAACTCCGCGAAATAACGATCCGGGGCAATACGTCTGGAAGGGTTATCAGGATGGGTGACGACAGTGAGAAGTTCAACCGCCATCAGACGGCCATCCGTCTGGTATATCGGCTGGTAAGTATAGGCACGCTCGCATTGCAGCCAATAGCGCCGTTCCTGCAAATTCTCTATACCTGCATCAGGAACGCGTAGCTGCTGGATAACCTGCTTTATCATCTCAGTTGTCCTGTTAATGGGAGTGTGACTGTCCGGACTCGTCAAAGGTTATCGGCGTTCAGGCAGAGAACTTTACCCTCGGTCCCTGGCAAAATAAAAACAGACCCCGAAACTTGTCAAAAATACGCACTTGCTCAAAAAAATAATGGACCGATGTTTTAATATTATTGACCACTAAACATCCACAGCGCACACTAACGCTAATTTTTACAGATCAGGTTCACGACTATGTCTAAAAAGATTGCCGTGATTGGCGAATGCATGATTGAGCTGTCGCAGAAAGGCGCTGATGTTCAGCGCTGCTTCGGCGGCGACACGCTGAATACCTCCGTTTATATTGCCCGTCAGGTCGATTCTGCCGCTCTGGCCGTTCACTATGTGACGGCGCTGGGTACCGACAGTTTCAGCCAACAGATGCTGGAGGCGTGGCAGCATGAAAATGTGGATACCTCGCTAACGCAGCGGATGGAAAATCGCCTGCCAGGCCTCTATTACATCGAAACCGATGACACTGGCGAGCGTACCTTCTACTACTGGCGTAACGAAGCGGCAGCGAAATTCTGGCTGGAGAGCGAGCAGTCAGCGGCTATCTGCAAGGCGCTGGCGACCTTCGATTATCTCTACCTGAGCGGCATTAGCCTCGCGATTTTAAGCCCGACCAGCCGTGATAAGCTGCTGTCTTTATTGCGTGAATGTCGGGCCAACGGCGGGAAAGTCATTTTTGATAATAACTATCGCCCGCGTTTATGGACAAGTCGCGAAGAAACGCAGCAGGTCTATCAAAAGATGCTGGAATGTACTGATATCGCCTTCCTGACACTGGACGATGAAGACGCGCTATGGGGTCAACAACCGGTGGAAGAGGTCATTGCCCGCACCCATGCGGCAGGCGTGCAGGAAGTGGTGGTAAAACGCGGGGCGGACTCTTGCCTGGTCTCGATTCAGGGCGAGGCGCTCATTGACGTTCCGGCAGTGAAACTGCCGAAAGAGAAAGTGATAGACACCACTGCCGCAGGCGACTCCTTCAGCGCCGGTTATCTGGCCGTTCGTTTGACGGGCGGCAGCGCGACGGATGCCGCGAAGCGCGGACACCTGACGGCCAGCACGGTGATTCAGTACCGTGGGGCCATTATTCCGCACGACGCGATGCCGCAGTAAGTCATTCGCTCTTGCCCGGTGGCGCTGCGCTTACCGGGCCGGCAGGCGGCAGCTTACTGTGCCGCCGGTGTCTCCGTCACTTCCGGATGCGCCTCATCTGCTTCAACAGCGGCGGCAGTTGTCGGGACCATGATTTCATCCCACGTCGCCTTTAACGCCTTCATATTAAATTCCGGCTCGCCTTGCGGTTGCAGCAAAATTAATGCCATCTCCTGCGATAGCTGCTGACGTAGATTCTGATTGAGCATATCGACGGTCAGGCTGTTGAGGAAATTCTGACGCAGCTTCTGATACTGCTCCGGCGCGATATCCACCACCTGATTCTGCAGCGAGCGCATACGCTGTCCAGTCAAAATGTCAGTATCGGTACGCGCGTAGGTCGCGAACAGCTTTTGCAATTCGAGATTTTTCTGCGCCACCAGCGCAGTAAACTCCTCTTCCGACAAACCTTTATCGCGTACTTTCGCCAGTTCATTCGCCACCAGGCTCAAATTGGTATTGAGCTTATCATTAGGTGATTCAATGTTGATGGCGCACTGCGCGCGCAGGAACAGAACCCGGCAGTCAAACCCCAGACCAATATCTTTCGCGTTATTTTTAGTAAGCTCTTGCTGGATATGCCAGAACAGCGCTTCGCGCGCCAGATCCGCCTGCCAGTAGCGCAACAGCGCCGCCGACTCGCGAATCGGTTGCCACGGCGTATCCCACATAATGGAGAGACGATCCTGGCGCACCGCATCGGTCATAATGCTCACTGATTCCGCCCGCAGCGGCGAAAGCGTCGGCACCGGGGCGGGCGTTTCGCGTTTACCTTTCAGCGTACCGAACGTTTTATTGATCTGCTCGGCGACGGAGCGCGCATCAATGTTGCCGACAACAATCAGCGTCATGGCATCCGGGGTGTACCATTTTTCATAGAAAGCCTGAATTTTGGCTGCGTCTACCGGCTGCTTTAACGGTTCCGCGGGATCGTGCCCCAATAACGCCGACCCTTTCAGCCGATAACGCCACCAGCCCTCTTTAGTATCTGCTGGCCACGTCGCAACCATATCTTCGCTGCTTAACGCATGATTCACCGTCTCTGGCGTAATGGTTAATTTACCGGAGACGTTAGCCAGATAGGTCAGCGCTTCTTTCAGCAGATCGTTACGGTTATTGGGTAAACTGAGGTTATAGAGCGTGGAATCATAAGAAACAATAACGGGCGGCATGGGACGTTTCGGATCAAACCCTTGCTGCCATAAAGAACGTGCCTGTGCGGCATCCAGACCACCGCTTTGCGTCAGCGCGATACGGGGAATCGCATGGCTGAACCCGCTCTGTTGCGTACTTTCGGTGAGCGAACCGGTATTAACCTGTAGACGAACTTCAATACGATCGCTGGGGCGCTGAGGCGTAGCCAACACTTGCCACTGTAACCCATTAGCCAGCGTCCCCTGTTGCCATGCCGGATCGGGCTGGAGCGCATCTGCCTGCACATAGCCGGCAGAGGCCAACATCAACAGACTGCCCGCTAAGAGTCGAATTTTTGTGCCCTGCATGTGAACCCCTGATCAACAATCCTGGTAATAAAAAGACAGCCCCGGCAGGGATGCCTGAATATGACGTAAAAACACTTCGTGTTAGACCGCGAGAACCTAAAAATGTCACGGAAGAAGTGAAATAATCCCTAAGCATCATGCTGTATGCTTTGGGCGCAGGGGTCAATTATGCGCAAACACCCGCAGTCCTGGAAGGGACTACGGGCATAAGTGGCGAGATTAGGAGGAAATTTCGTGCGTTTTGCCATCCGGCGCACGATTATTAAGCACATCGTCCAGCTTTTGGTGATCTAACTCTTTCACCCATTTGGCAACCACCACCGTCGCCACGCCGTTACCCACCAGGTTAGTCAGCGCGCGCGCTTCGGACATAAAGCGGTCGATACCGAGGATTAACGCCAGTCCCGCAACCGGTAAATGGCCTACGGCGGAGATAGTGGCCGCCAGCACGATAAAGCCGCTTCCGGTCACGCCCGCAGCGCCTTTTGACGAGAGTAGCAGCACGACCAGCAGCGTTATCTGGTGGAAGATATCCATATGGCTGTTGGTCGCCTGGGCGATAAACACCGCCGCCATCGTCAGGTAGATAGAGGTGCCATCGAGGTTGAACGAATACCCCGTCGGGATCACCAGCCCCACCACCGACTTACGGCACCCCAGTTTTTCCATCTTATCGAGCATACGCGGCAACGCTGACTCGGAAGAGGAGGTGCCGAGCACAATGAGTAATTCTTCCCGGATATAGCGAATAAATTTAAAAATGCTAAAGCCCGTTACCCGTGCAATCGTCCCCAGCACCACCACCACGAAGAGAATACAGGTGATATAGAAGCAGATAATGAGCTGCCCCAGTTGCACCAGAGAACCGACGCCGTATTTACCGATGGTGAAGGCCATCGCGCCGAATGCGCCAATCGGTGCCAGGCGCATGATCATATTGATGATGCCGAAAATGACCTGCGAAAAACTCTCAATCACATTGAAAATGAGCTGGCCTTTGCTGCCCAAACGGTGCAGCGCAAAACCAAACAACACCGCAAACAATAAGACCTGCAGAATGTTGCCGCTGGCAAACGCGCCGATCACGCTGCCCGGTATGACATCCATCAGGAAGGCAATAATGCCCTGCTCCTTGGCTTGTGCGGCATAAACGGCCACCGCCTGCGCATCCAGCGTTGCCGGATCGACGTTCATCCCGGCGCCAGGCTGCACAACGTTGACGATGATAAGACCGATAATCAGCGCAATCGTACTGACAATTTCAAAGTAAAGCAGCGCGACCGCGCCGGTACGGCCCACCGCCTTCATGCTTTCCATGCCTGCGATGCCCGTCACGACAGTACAGAAAATGACAGGAGCGATGATCATCTTAATGAGCTTAACGAACGCGTCGCCAAGCGGTTTCATTTGTGCGCCCAGTTCAGGATAGTAATGGCCAAGGAGAATACCAATGGCGATTGCTGTCAGGACCTGAAAATAAAGACTTTTGAACAGAGAGGTTTTCATAGGGTGTCCTTGAAGTAAAAACCACAGGTCTTGTAAGGTTATGAGTAACCTGCGGCCTTAAAATAACACCCACACAACATGACAGAAATGCGCCAGGATCATAATTGAAACAAAAATGTTAAAAAGTTTGAGCTGGCTCGCACAAGCGCGACCTTTTTTAACTTTTGTAATCAGGATTTTCGTGCGACAGATACCGTTCTTCAAAGATATCCGCGGGAACGGGCCGAGCAAACAGGAAGCCTTGCGCGACGTTGACTCCCGCCTGTTCCAGCCACGCGCGTTGCGCCTCGTTCTCCACGCCCTCGGCAATCAATTGTAAATTAAGACTGCGGGCCATCAGAATAATCGCCGTCACCATACTGTGATCATCCGGTAACCCATCGACAAACATTTTATCAATTTTAAGGATATCGACCGGTAGCGACTTCATATGCTGTAACTGGCGCAGCCCCGCGTAACCCATGCCAAAATCATCCAGTGCGATACGCACGCCAGCATTACGTAACGGACGTAAGATAGCGACGGCAGCGTGCGGATCGTCGATACGGCGGCTTTCAGTGACCTCAAGAATCAGCGTACCCGGTTGAATACGATAGCGGTTTAACAATTCCAGCAGCTCCGACACCATGCCAGGGTGCATGAGCTGTAACGCGGAAAGATTGACGGAGAGCGGCAATGTCACGCCGCGCTCCTGCCAGGCGGCAAGCTGGCGGCAGGACTCTTCCAGCACCCAATGGCCCACCGTGACCATCAGGCCGCAGGATTCAATGCGCTCAATCAGCCCATCTGGTAATTCCCAGCTACCGTCCGGCTGTTGCATACGTAACAAGGCTTCGGCGCTTAATACGTTGCCGCTGCGCATCTCGACCTGCGGCTGCAGCCAAATGGCAAACTGATGGTTATCCAGCGCGGTAAGGATATCGCTCTCTTCGGTAAGGCGCTGTTGAGCGGCCTCCATCTGCGCCGGGTCAAAGAACTGGATCTGATTTTTACCTTTTCGGCGCGCGGTAAAGGCGGCGGAGACGGCGCGACCATAGAGCTCTTCGGCGGTCAGATCGCCATAATACATCGCAATGCCAATACTGCAGCTTGGGCGCAGTTGAATACCCTGGATGGGCAGTCGTTCATTAATGATAGTGAGTATTTGCTGACCTAATGTAATGGCGTGCCACGGCTCTTTAACGCCGTGGGCGATAATGGCGAAGTCATACCCGCTGACCTGCGTAAGCACCATGCGCGGCGCCAGCACCGACTTCAGCTTCTCAACCAGCGTCAGTAATAGAATCTCCCGCTGCGTTTCTTGCAGCACGCCTGCCGTGTCACGCAACGTTTCGCACGTCACGATGATAAGCGCGGTGGTCTGTTGGCGGGTGATAACCTGTTCCAGCAGCGCCATTAAAAAGGCTTTATTGGGCAGCTCGGAAACCGGAAAACGCATCGCGTTGTCCGTTTGCTCCTCGCGTTGACGCTGCATAAGCTGCTGGTTGAGGTTATAGCTGCGCACCAGCATCCCAATTTCATCATCCTGATGCAGACGCGGCAACGCCAGCTGATGTCCGATCAGCTCCTGCTGCGGAATGTCGTTCAGCTCGCGGGCGATTTTGCGCAGCGGATGCACAATCAGGCGGTTTACGCACCAGGCGATGGCCACCGTCAGGATCAGCGATAGAAGTAAGTAAATGGTCACTAACGTAGAGAGCGCGCTCATGACGAACTTGTACATACGGTACGAATCCGCCTGCAATACAAGGTAGGCCAGCGGTTGCGGATTGGCGGGACGCTCCAGCGAATAAACCGGTAAAGAAATTTGTACCGGCAGTTCGAAGAGACGCGTCACCATAACCGGGACGGGGCGTTCAGGAATGAAGCGCTTACGCAACGCCTGGAACTGATTCGGCAATACCACATCGGCGCGACTCACCACGCCCGCAGGTTTAATACTTTCCAGAATGGTTTCCGCGCCGGGGAGATCCGCTTTTAGAATCGCGGAAGAAAGAGGTTCCCGAACAGATCGCGCGATACTTTCCAGTTGCGTAGCCGTGTTGTAGCGGTTCTGCTGTACCAGATGGAACAACAAAACGGTGCAAAAGACAAAAACAAACACCATGACAACGGCCGCAACCATTGCCATCTGTTTAATTGTTAACGAGCGGCTGACGCGCAAATTGACTCTCCCTGGATATCCCGGACTGCCGCCTGAGTATACCCGATTGCAGCGGCATTAAGAGAGGCTGTATCTGAAAAGGACTTTTCTGAATAACGGTTAATGATAGCGTCTGATGGCGCTGCGCTTCTCAGGCCTACGACGCCTGTCAATTCGTAGGCCTGACGCAATGATTACCAGTCAGCGTAAGGCACCAGAGGCTGCGGCGGTAAATCCATATCCCCCTGCCAGCCCGCCGCGGAATAACGGACATACAGCAGCAGATGACTGGGGGTATAATCTTTCGCCTGCTGAATATCGACAGCCGTACCCACAAACCAGTTGGCAGTAACACGGCGTTCAATGAGCGCCCGCGCGGTATAGCCAAATCCCTGGCTGCTGCCGCCGCCGTTGGTCTGGTCACGCGCATCCTCCTGATAATCCGCCGGAATCAAATTCATCAGCGGATAACGCGGCATGGTACGGTTGCGGGAGTGCGACCAGGATACCGAGCCGCCTAGCTCCCACGACCAGTTTTCCGTACGCTGCCGCCACATCACCGGCACCGCAAACGACAGGTATTCCTGCGGGCTATAATAACCGCCCTGACCCAGTGAATAACCGCTCAAATCTTTGTCGTAATGCCAGATCATGTTATTCAGCCCGACGGTAACGCGGCGGTTATTCTCGTTAATCACCTTATAGTAATAACCGGTCATCCAGCGCACGCGCCAGTTATCTTCCACATTTTTACCGCTCAACTGGTCGCCGCTGAGCGACGCCCAGACACCGTTTGCTTCGCCTTTATCATAGCTGAGACTGACGCCGCCGCCGTTGGCCCGCACGCCGCCCCATTTGGTGCCGGTATTGCTGCTGGCGTCCTTTTGTCCGCCAAACGCCAGCAGCGAGCTGGAGATCGGGCGACGATGCGCGTTCAGGGTATAACCCAACGGCCCGATATCGTCGCTATAGCTGACGCCGCCGACCACATCAACGACATTAAAGCCCATCGGCGTCGTGCCGATATCCCAGCGCCAGGTCTCATTCTGCCAGCCGACCGCCACGCTCGCGCCCGTATCGGCCTGGCTACGATGTCCGCTGCATTTCTCCAGCGTACAGGTACCCCAGTTATTATCGTATTTTCCGTCCGCATCCGTAGAGAAACGGCCAACATCCATATTCACCATATCAGTACGAAAGAATGCCCGTCCGTCCGACCAGGGCGCATCCACCTGAAGCATCGTGGTATGCGCCTTCAGATCGGAGTAGCCGCCAGTCCCGCTCGACCCCCAATAATCGTGCGCCAACGTGACATTGAGATCCTGCTGACGGTACAACTCCGCCGCATCGCTACGCACGCCGCGTTTTAGCCAGTCATCTTTTTCATCATTGCGCGTCAGGCGGGTAAAGGTATCGTTATCCTGGGGAAGAACCGGCGTAATCGCCGCGGCGACCATTGCCTCTTTGTAGGTCTCCAGCGCCCGCTGCGGCTCGCCCGTTTGCGCCTGAAAAGCGGCGGCGTCACGCAATACCATTGCGCTTTCCATTGATGGCGGCTGTGCTTTTGCCTGCGGCGTAATGCGGTTAAAGGTCCGCGCCGCCGCCGTAATATCGCCAAGCTGGAGCTGCGCCAGCGCGACGCGGCGCTGCATGTTAATAGAGGTGATTTGCGACGCAGGCAGCGCCGCCAGTTGAGCGCGCGCCGCAGCGTTATCGCCCTGTGCGATGTCGATTTCCACCCGCCCCAGCATGGCATCGACATTACCCGGTTCACGCGCCAGAACGGCGTCATAAGCGGCGCGGGCCGCCGCATTATCGCCACGCTGCTGCGCCCAGTCCGCCAACGTTAACGCAATGCGCGTAGAGGGCGGCTGCTGACGTAACAACGCTTCCGCTTCGCGTTCTTTGCCGCTATCGCGCAAGCGGTTAGCGCTTTCCAGCACCTGGTTACTTTGCAATCGGCCCGCCAGCTCCTGAATATTGCTGTTCCACTGGCTGGTCGGTAGGGTATTGAGATGCGCCAGCGCCGCCCGGTCCCGATCGCTGCCGGAAAGATAGAGCCCATAAGCATAGACCTGTTCCGGATCGTTTGGCTTCTGCTGCGCCAGAGAGCGCATTTGCGCATCGGCCTGGGCGTGCTGCCCGGCCTGCCACAGATCGCGTGACAGTCGGTACGTCACCCACACGCTCCCCGGATCTAATGCCAGCCGGCGACGGTGCAGTTCTGCGGCCTGCGCCCATTTGCCCTCGCTTTCCAGCGTTTCCGCCTGCTGCGCCAGACGGTCATTTTCCAGACTGCGTTCGATATCGTCGATACTGCGCCGCTGGCTGGCGGAAAGAGAAGCGATAAACGCGGCGGCTTTTTGCGGCGACTGCTGGCGATAAAGATTCGCCAGCCCGCGTACAGCATTGGTATTACCGCTATCCATACGCAGCGTCTGCTGATAATAACGTTCGGCGGCGGCATTATCTTTGCGCGCCATCGCCACATCCCCCAGCCCCAGCACCGCGTAGCTGTCGGTGTTATCCACTGCTCGCGCCTGCTGATAGAAACGCTCCGCCTGGGCCAGATTATTCGCTTTTAAGGCCGCGTCGCCCTGCTGAATTAACAGCCAGTAGCGATTGACCTTCAGCAGACTCTCCCACTTATCGCGACTGCTGCTGTGCGGCGCCATCGCCAGCGCCTTTTCAAACTGCGCGACGGCGCGGGCGCGATCGCCACGCTGTGAGTATGCCTGCCCCAGCGCGCCGACCGCCTCGCTGTCGTCCTGCCGGGCGCTCACCGCCTGCTGCAATTGCGCAATGGCCTTACCGCCTTCTCCGGCATTAACCGCCGCGATGCCCTGCGAGCGCGCGCGGAACGCCGGATCGGCTAACTGTTTTTGCTGCTCGCTAAGCTGGGCGCGGGCGGCAGACACGCTATCGCCTTCGCTAAACTGCGTCAGATAGTCTTGCAACGCTTTTACGCTGGCGTCGCTCACCGGGAGATCTTTTATCTGCTGGTACCAGATGGCGGAGGCCGCGCTGCGTCCCGTACTGGATTTCGCCATCTGTTTTAGCACCGCAAATCCCTCATCGCGCCGCCCGCTGGCGAACAACAGTTGCGCCAGCGCATTTTGCAGAGCGTTATTACCCGGACTGACGGCATTGATTTTCTGTAGCTGGTTAATCGCTTCGTGACGGCGGGCGGGCAATTTCGCCACGGTCGTCCAGTATTCGACCGCCAGTTCGCCCTCCGGCGGATAACCTTTAAACAGCTTGTCGTAGCTGGCGATCGCTTGTTCAGTATGGCCGGTCGTCGCCAGTAAACGCGCCTCCTGCAAAGACTGGCGTCCTTGCGGCGTGGAGAGCAGCATCGCGGTGCGGGAAGATTGATACGCCGTCGACTCCGGCGCCAGTTGCGCCAGCCGGTCAAGTAGCTTCTGTGCCCCGTCGCTATCCCCCTGGCGCAACAAATAGCGGAAACGGGCAGCGATAACCTGTGGATCATTGGGGTCGATCAGCTCCAGGCGATAGAGCGACTGACGGACTAAGTCCTCACGGTGCGTGGCCTCGCCCAGCCGAACCTGCTCCAGCAACTGTTGCTGCGCGGAGGTCGCTGCGCCGGCAAGCGGTGTTAGCGCCATACCAAGCGATAACCCCAACAATGCCCGAGAAACGCCCCTTTTGCCAGGTAAGGCGTTTCGACCGCCAGCCGGCAAAAAAGCGTGCATGAGACTTAACGTGAACTTACGCATTCCTGGCCCCAGTCAGGTAATAATTCACCTTTGACGGTGAAGCGAAAACGGTGCTGATCCCAGCCTTGTCCAAAGAGAGTCAGCACATAGTTGTAATAGGCATCGCTGCCAGGAAAATGGTCTGCGACCCGCTGTCGCTGCACGGCCTGGGCGTCGCGATTTTGCAGGAAAGGCAGTAAGGCGGCGGAAAACCCGACCGGCCCCGTCCCTTGCGCGTTCCCGCTGACGACATCCACTTTCTCCGGTGGAACGCCGTTTTTCATCGTTAACGTCGCCATCGGTTTAAATCGCGCCAGTAAACGCGCTTTTTGCGGATCGCCATCATGCATCATTCCCGTCCATAAATAGACGCGAATCGCATCGTAGCTACTGATCAGCGTCTTTTCCGCTTTCAACTGCCAGCCTTGCTTGCTTTCATAACGCACCCAGTCCGGCGAGAAACCTTTCGGCGCGGTTTCCAGCAAAAGCCGCAAATTGGTTTCCCGTAACGTCGACCACGGCGCGCCAAAACGGCTAAAGTATTGCGCCAACTGCGGCGGCAGATAGCTTGGGTTAAAACGCCAGCTATTCGCCTCGGCAAAGCCGATTTTGCCAGGTAGCAGCATTGAGCCCAGCCCCGGCACATTCACGACCTCTTCGCGGGCGATGCGTTTTAGCAACGCCGTGCCCACCTCGGTATAACGCGTCTCTTTCCACAGACGACCGGCCTCCAGCAGCGACCATGCCATCCAGATATCGCCGTCGGACGCGGAGTTGCTGTCCAGCACCGACCAGGTGTCGGGATCTTTTTGTCCCCACAGCCAGGCGGGCAGATGTTCACGCAGCGATCCCTGCGCCAGATTGTTTTGCGTCCAGTTAAACAGTTGCGCGAACGCCGGTCGATCGTTCGCTGCCAGGGCAAAGAACATGGCGTAGCTTTGCCCTTCGGAGGTGGTAATTTTTCGCGCATCGCCCGGATCGATAACGCGTCCCTGCTGGCTAATGTAATCTTTCTTGAACTGTTCCCACGCAGGCCAGCTACAGGCCGCCTGCGCATTTATTGCCGTCAGCATGACGATCATCGTTATCCATCCGCGCAGCATAGTCATCATGCGTTACTCATGGTCAGGGTCGAGACGACGGCGACTGAGAATACGTAGCAGACGCCACAATACCCACGCCAGTAATACCACACTGAGGGCCGCCAGTACCGCCAGCAGCACCGGGTGATTCGCCAGCGCATACCACAGCCGCTCAAACCACGGCAGATGTCCGACGTAATAGATATCGCCAACGCGCAGACTGTGAACGCCGGACTCGCGGATCACCGCCACGGAACCAAACATCGCGGCGCGTTTACCGCTGTCGTTCACAGCGTCGTTCAGTAGCTGGTAGCCGCGCGGGCTGTCAGCCAGCAGAGCAATCACGCTGCGCTGATCATTAAACGGCGACTGGAAGCCCACCACCGCCGCCATCGGGCCGCTGGCGGTGACGGTGGACTGCGCATCCGCCGCGCGATCGGCCTCATCCGGCATAATCGACGGGAAAGCGGTCTGCCGCATCGGGGTTTTTACCCAGCTTTGTGTCGCCTGCACCAACAGATCGATACGCTTATCATCTTTTAGCTTGCCCGGAATAGCGCCAATAATCAGCAGATCGGCGTCTTTGTCGGCTATCTGAGCGCTATCATCGGTGATGGTCAGATTAATTGCCGGGAAACCGGTCTGCCCGCCAATGGCGCCGACCGTATTCAGCAGCGTTTCCATTTGCGCTTCGGTTGGGGTCTTCGGCATCACCGCCAGCGTGTCAGACAGGTCGGCCATTCGGCTGAACGGGAAACCCGCATTGGCGAACGCGCGTAAATCCGGCATCGCGATAAAGTGGTAATATTTCGAAAAATCGATAGTGGAGTCATCCCCTATCACCACATGATTCGGTACCGGCTGGAAGGTAATACAGTTGTCCACCGACCCGCCCGGCATCGGATTCATGTAGCGGAAGTCAAAACGTAGTTGGTTCATCGCCCCCAGTTTGAGCGCTGGAATAGACACATCCGTTTTACCATCCAGCAGTCCCTGAAGTACCGGCAGGCGCAACAGGAGTCGATTAGTTTCCTGCGTGCTGTTAAGACTAAAGGCTTGCAGGAACTGGTTATTCAGACTGATGTCCAGCCGTGAACTGTCTTTGGTCGGCGGCGAGGTATAACGGTAGTTGAGATCCATATCAATACCGTTGCTACGCAGCAAATAGAGGTCCGGCGGCAGATTCAAAGAAACATTGATGGGTGCCGGCTCCAGCCCACTCGACTGGAGCTGCTCTTCATAGGTTTTCAGCTCGCCAAAAGTGACCGGGCGATCGGTACGCACCCAGTTCGGCGCATCATACGGTTTGCGCGCCAGCAGCGGTTTTACATCGTTGACCACCACGCTGGAACCACGGAAGAGAATATTCCCTTGCGCGATACCTTTTGCCGCTTGCAACAGGTCTTTATCATCACGGCCAAACACGACCAGCAACTTCACATACGGATTATCCGGATGGCTCATCATCTCGATAACCGGCGCGTTAACCGCAGGATGATCGCGCAGGAAATCGGGGCGTCGATCGTTGGTGGCGAACACGATCGCATTGCGATCCGGCAGGTGATTATACAACACCGGGAAGCGCTGACCGCGCCAGCCCGCCCGCGAGCCAAACCAGGACGCGACAATAGAAGCCGCCTGCTGCTGCGCCAGGTCCGGCATGTCAGCAAACACTATCGGCAACGTCACCGGACGGTTATCCCGCGGGTCGAAAAACGGCACCGGGAAGTGGGACAGATCGTTATTCACCGCCAGCATGTTATAGGTCAGATCCAGGGCGCTATTTCGCCCGATGTCTAACCACAGAGTACTGCTGGCCGGGTTTTCACACACGTCGCGATAGTGGCCGACAAACTCCAGCCGCACCCGGTTAAAGTCGGTGATAAATAGCGGATTGATAGGTACCTGCGCCAGCGTCTTTTTCCCCAACTGCTCTTTTGTCACCGGCAGTACGCCCATCAGTTCATCATTGAGATAAACCTTGAGCTGCGACTGAACCGGCAGGAGCGACGGCGAGGGCGTATATTCCAGATTCAACACCGCTTTCGACGCCACTTCATCGCTGCGCATACCAAATTCAATGCCGCCGTTAGGGTTAACGCCACGCAGCGCCATACTGCCCGGCGGCGGCGCGATTTGCGCAAAGGTCAGCTTGACCTCGCGCGAAGGCGCGGTCTGCGCCACGACGGGCGCCTCAGTTGCGGGCGACGGCGCAGGCTCGGTGGGTTCAGCATTTATCAATGGCGGCGTAGCAGGCGCCGCCGCCGTCATGAAAGCAGGAAACGCGCTTAATCCTATTACCGCCGCACACATCCAGGACAATTTTCTTTTCATCGCATTATCATCATTGTTGAGCCTGAGCCATAACCCGATCCGACGGCTGTATCGCCGCTTGCCGCTCCGGGCGACGCGGAATAAACGATACAATCCAGGCAATTAACGCCGTCAACGATCGGAAAATTACTTTTACTGAAGGCGGCGCGAATTCCGCGAGGTGGCGATATCCGCGGAAGCCCAGCTTCAGAATATCCAGCAAGCTTTCCAGCGGTTTATCTTCCGGGAAGCTATCTTGCCAAAGCGCCCACGTATCGGCGCGCGCGAAGGTACACTGCACAAAATCAATATGTTGTTTGGTGGTGAGCGGCATCAGTTGTAGCCCGACCTCATTGCCCGTTACGCGCACCACCTGCGTTGGAAAGACATATTCCTGCTGCCCGCGTTTAAGCAACAGATTCACTTTCTGCCCTTCCAGCACCTGCGCCTGACCGTTGATCTTGATGCCTAACCCGCCGTCGGAGAAGTCATGTACGGTACAGGAGAACAAATGTCCATCTTCGCGGGCGATGGCCCCCGGCATGGCAATCTCGACCCGATGCGCGCGTCTGACCTGTTTACTCTCTACCGAAACCGCAACCGCGCCGCCGAGAATGACCAGGTTATAGAAGACCCACACCAGGCTAACGATGACGGTCAGCGTTTCATTTTCCGGCCCGTAATAGTATCGCCATACGCCCGCCGCCACGCCGAGCAGGTTAAGCAAGACAAGGAAGATATACGGGCGCGAGATTACCCAGTCGACGTACTTCTCTTCCACCAGCCCGCCTTTCGCCGTGACGTTAAATTTCCCTTTGTGCGGATTGATCAACGCGACCAGAGTCGGCGGTGCGATATACCATGCCAGTACCGTTTCATAGATTTCACTCCAGAAAGAGTGACGATACTTGCCCTGAATCTTCGAGTTAGTCAGGCTGGCGTGGACCATGTGCGGTATCACAAATAGCGCAATCATCAACGCAGGCGCATAAATGATATAGGCGTGCAGCAGCAGAAAAGCCAGCGGCGCGGTCAGAAAGATCAGGCGCGGAATGCCGGACAAGAAATGGAACATCGCGTTGAGGTAGCACAGCCGCTGCGCCAGTTTTAAGCCTTTACCAAACAGAGGGTTATCGAGGCGGAAAATTTGCACCATGCCCCGCGCCCAACGAATACGCTGCCCGATATGCGCCGACAGGCTTTCCGTCGCCAGCCCCGCCGCCTGCGGAATGCGCATATACGCTGAGGTATAACCTCGCCGGTGCAGCCGGAGCGAAGTATGCGCATCTTCCGTCACCGTCTCAACGGCGATACCGCCAATCTCATCCAGCGGCTTACGGCGAATCACCGCGCACGATCCGCAAAAGAAAGTGGCGTCCCACATATCGTTACCGTCCTGCACCAGTCCGTAAAACAGCGTGCCTTCGTTAGGCGTTTTACGAAAACGTCCCAGGTTGCGCTCAAACGGGTCCGGGGAGAAGAAATGATGCGGCGTCTGCATCATCGCCAGCTGTTTCTCTTTCAGGAACCAGCCCATTGTCATTTGCAGAAACGAGCGCGTCGGCACATGGTCGCAATCGAAGATCGCCACAAACTCGCCTTTCGCGTGTTTTAGCGCATTGTTGATGTTGCCGGCTTTGGCGTGTTCATGCGTGGCGCGGGCAATGTAATGCACGCCAACATGTCGGGCAAACTGACGAAATGATTCGCGCCCGCCGTCATCAAGGATCCAGATATTCAGCTTGTCCTTCGGCCAGTCAATGCCAAGCGAAGCGTAAATGGTATTTTTGACCACGTTAAGGTCTTCGTTATAGGTCGGTACAAAAATATCCACCGTCGGCCACTGCGACATCTCTTTCGGCAACGGTACCGGTTGACGATTTAACGGCCACACCACCTGGAAGTACCCCAGCACCAGCACAATCCAGGCGTAGGTTTCCGCAAACAGCAGAATCAGCCCGCACACCAGACTGACCGGGTCGTCCCAATTTAGTGTCGAGGTATAGCGCCACCAGATATAACGACAGGAGACCGTTAGCGACAGCACGATGAGCATCAGCGCGGAAAAGCGTCCCGGCATACGTCGTACCAACAGCGCAACGCCCCACAGCAACAGCAGAAAGATAAATTGCGATAGCGGGTTAAATGGCTGCGTAATACAGATCAGCGCCAGTATCAGTGAAAAGGTCACGATAACGCCCAGAATAAAACGCCGGGCGCCGTTGCTAAGATGTCCCAGCTCTTTTTCCTTTTCCAGATGCGTTGTCTTTTGGCGCACCCGTTCCGGTAAGGTATCCATCCATTGATGGTAACGTCCACGAACGTCCTTCAGGCGCGCAAATGACCGCCAGCGCGGTTCATGACGTTCTTTAGTCGACGAGATCATCACCAGCCAGAGGGTCTGAATGAGGTAGCGGGCCGGGTCCAGCGGGCGCGGGCGGGCGGCGTTAATATGCGGGTAAAGCGCTTTATGCCCGTCGCGAATACGCTGCCAGCGCGGATGCTCAAGCGGAAACACTATCCACGCCAGAATCATCCACAGGCAGCCGAGCGCTGCGCTAAACGGCGACGCGCCGTGGCGGCGGTAACCCTGATAGCGCTCGCTCAAACGCGCGCTAACCGGCGGGATAAGCAGCCACCGGGAAAGGGCGCTCATCGCAGGCTCCCGGCGGACGTTTTGTCGCCCGCATCATGCAGCAGGCACCAGTTCGCCAGCGTTAACACCTCTTCGGCGGCTAACGAATCGCTGCGATATTCGCCTAACGGCTGTTTCGACGCCATGCACTCCGCCATCGCCTCATCGCGATGGATCACAATAGGCAGCAACCGGCGCTGGCTTTGCAGCCAGACCTGGTACAGATCGTCCTGTAACTGACTGCCAATGCGTAAGTCATTGATCAGAATATGCGCTCCGGCAGGCAATGCCTGCTGATGAAGGCGAATATGGCAGTTAGCGTCAACCTGGGCTATCGCCAGCGTATGGTCGCAGAGGCTCACCAGCTGCCGTGTCAGTGGTGACGCGCCGTAGGGCAAGTCCAGTAAAATCCAGCTATAACGCCCGCTCGCTTTCAGCGCCTGGATAGCCGATCCGATCTCTCCCAGCGTCTCCTGCCAGGCCTGCGGATTTTCCCGCTCTTGCGCGGTGAGCTGTCCAAACGGCAGTAGATCAAGCTGCGAGGTATAACGTAACCCGGCATCGCGCCAGTCCTGGCCGTCCAGCAACGATCGCGCCCAACCGCCCTGATGGACGAAGTCGACGTTAAACGACATGCGCAGCAGGTTATCGGGGCTGGCGTCAATCACCAGGACATTTTCCCCTAAGATTTGTAACGCCCAGGCGAGTGCTGCGGTGAGAGATGTGGTTCCCACCCCGCCGCGCACGCCCTGCAGTCCCAGAATCGCCATTCATGGCTTCCTTAATGAATGTGGTTGCGCAAATTCAGCCAGGAGTGGCCATCTTTTAATCGCCGCCGCCAACTGTTCGCGTTGGGAAATATCGGTATAATCTATTTCGGGTAGTGAAAACGCCTGGCTTAATGCCAGAAAATCATTTTGAAAAGTGTAGCCCAACGTTGGATCGGACTGAGCGCCAGGTTCATTGTTATACATTCTGGTTGCTCCTTTTTAAATATTTCTCACTGGCAGCATTACGCCCCGTCGTCAATACGGGAGAACGCGCATTTTTCATCTTTCCGTGACATCATTTATAATGTGTAAAAATGCAAAGCGCAGAGTTACAGGGCATCCTGCCGGGCAAATTGATTCACATGCTAAATCTGATGCGTTTTAATTTCAATGTTAGGTTTATTTCTGTGCTTTCGCTAGTAAACTGATAAACAGTTAAAATAGTGACATGAGGGACACTGTGGACCCCGTATTTTCTCTCGGCATCTCATCATTATGGGATGAACTGCGCCATATGCCAACCGGCGGCGTCTGGTGGGTTAACGCCGATCGCCAGCAAGATGCCATCAGCCTGGTGAATCAAACGATTGCGTCACAAACGGAGAATGCAAATGTCGCCGTCATCGGCATGGAAGGCGATCCTGGCAAAGTAATCAAATTAGATGAATCTCACGGTCCGGAGAAAATCCGCTTATTTACCATGCCGGATTCAGAAAAAGGGCTATACTCTTTGCCCCACGATTTGCTTTGTTCTGTTAACCCGACGCATTACTTTTTCATTCTTATTTGTGCAAATAACACGTGGCGGAATATAACGTCAGAAAGCCTGCATAAATGGCTGGAAAAAATGAATAAATGGACTCGTTTTCATCACTGTTCATTGTTGGTTATTAACCCTTGTAATAATAGCGATAAACAGTCCTCGTTGTTGATGGGCGAGTATCGCTCACTTTTCGGCCTCGCCAGTTTACGTTTTCAGGGCGACCAACATTTGTTCGATATTGCCTTCTGGTGTAACGAAAAAGGCGTCAGCGCCCGACAGCAGTTATTGCTGTGTCAGCAGGACGAACGCTGGACGCTATCCCATCAGGAGGAGACGGCAATTCAGCCGCGTAGCGACGAAAAACGCATTCTTAGCCACGTCGCCGTCCTTGAAGGCGCGCCGCCGCTCTCGGAACACTGGACGCTTTTCGACAATAACGAAGCGCTATTCAACGACGCGCGCACGGCGCAGGCCGCAACAATTATTTTTTCGCTTACACAGAACAACCAAATCGAGCCGCTTGCTCGTCGCATTCATACTTTGCGGCGCCAGCGGGGAAGCGCGCTGAAAATTGTCGTGCGCGAAAATATCGCCAGTTTGCGCGCCACCGATGAGCGCCTGCTGCTGGGCTGCGGCGCGAATATGATCATTCCCTGGAACGCCCCGCTTTCACGCTGCCTGACGCTTATTGAAAGCGTGCAGGGACAGCAGTTCAGCCGTTACGTACCGGAAGACATCACCACGCTACTGTCAATGACGCAGCCGTTGAAACTGCGCGGTTTTCAGCCGTGGGATATCTTCTGCGATGCCATCCATACGATGATGAGCAACACCCTGCTCCCCGCCGACGGGAAAGGCGTTCTGGTCGCGCTGCGCCCGGTGCCGGGCATTCGGGTTGAGCAGGCGTTAACATTATGTCGGCCAAACCGAACCGGCGATATTATGACCATCGGCGGCAACCGTCTGGTGCTGTTTTTATCATTCTGCCGGGTCAACGATCTGGATACCGCGTTAAACCATATTTTCCCTTTGCCGACGGGCGATATTTTCTCTAATCGTATGGTCTGGTTCGAAGATAAACAAATCAGCGCCGAGCTGGTGCAGATGCGCTTATTGTCGCCGGAACTGTGGGGAACGCCGCTACCGCTGGCAAAACGCGCCGACCCGGTAATAAATGCCGAACACGATGGCCGCATCTGGCGTCGTATTCCTGAACCCCTGCGATTGCTCGACGACACCGCGGAGCGTGCATCATGATGACCATCAGCGATATCGTGCAAATTATTCTTTTTTGCGCGCTGATTTTCTTTCCGCTGGGCTATCTGGCGCGTCATTCGCTACGCCGTATCAGTGATACGACCCGGCTGCTATTTGCCAAACCTCGTTATGTAAAACCAGCCGGAACTCTGCGCCGCGCTACGAAAGTCAAGGCAGACAAAAAATGACTCAGCATACTCAAACTCCTTCAATGCCTTCTCCGCTCTGGCAATACTGGCGCGGTCTTTCCGGCTGGAACTTCTATTTTCTGGTCAAGTTTGGCCTGCTGTGGGCAGGCTATCTGAATTTTCATCCTTTACTGAATTTGGTATTCATGGCGTTTCTGCTCATGCCAATACCAAAGTATCGCCTTCACCGGTTGCGCCACTGGATTGCCATTCCCGTCGGCTTCGCGCTGTTCTGGCATGATACCTGGCTGCCCGGCCCGCAAAGCATTATGAGTCAGGGGACGCAGGTGGCGGAATTCAGCTCCGGTTATCTGCTCGATCTGATCGCCCGTTTTATTAACTGGCAAATGATCGGCGCCATCTTCGTACTGCTGGTTGCCTGGCTTTTTTTATCACAGTGGATTCGGGTCACGGTGTTTGTGGTCGCCATCATGGTATGGCTGAATGTCCTGACATTAACCGGCCCGGTTTTTACGCTGTGGCCGGCAGGCCAGCCAACCGATACGGTGACGACGACTGGCGGTAATGCGGCCGCTACCGTCGCGACAGCGGGCGATAAGCCGGTCATCGGCGATATGCCTGCGCAAACCGCGCCGCCGACGACCGCGAATCTGAACGCCTGGTTGAACACCTTCTATGCCGCGGAAGAAAAGCGGAAAACGACGTTCCCGGCGCAGCTTCCGCCTGATGCGCAGCCGTTCGACCTATTGGTCATCAATATTTGTTCGCTCTCCTGGTCGGATGTCGAAGCGGCAGGCTTGATGTCACATCCGCTATGGTCGCACTTTGACATTTTGTTTAAACACTTTAATTCCGGCACGTCTTACAGCGGCCCGGCGGCCATTCGTCTGCTGCGCGCCAGCTGTGGTCAACCATCGCATACCCGACTTTATCAACCAGCCGATAACGAATGTTATCTGTTTGATAATCTGGCGAAACTGGGCTTTACTCAGCATCTGATGATGGATCATAACGGTGAATTTGGCGGCTTCCTGAAAGAAGTTCGCGAAAACGGCGGTATGCAGAGCGAACTGATGAACCAGTCCGGCCTGCCAACCGCCCTGCTGTCATTCGACGGCTCGCCGGTATATGACGATTTGGCGGTCCTGAACCGCTGGTTGGCAGGGGAAGAACGTGAAGCCAATTCCCGCTCCGCGACTTTCTTTAACCTGCTGCCGCTGCACGATGGCAACCATTTCCCCGGCGTCAGCAAAACGGCGGATTATAAAATCCGCGCGCAGAAACTGTTCGATGAACTGGACGCCTTCTTTACCGAACTGGAGAAATCCGGGCGTAAGGTGATGGTGGTCGTCGTACCGGAGCACGGCGGCGCGCTGAAGGGCGACAGAATGCAGATATCAGGCCTGCGCGATATTCCCAGCCCCTCCATCACCAACGTCCCGGCGGGCGTGAAATTTTTTGGCATGAAAGCCCCGCATGAGGGCGCGCCGATTGATATTAATCAGCCGAGCAGCTACCTGGCGATTTCCGAACTGGTCGTACGCGCCGTGGACGGTAAGCTCTTTACCGAAGACAGTGTGAACTGGAACAAGCTGACCAGCAATCTGCCGCAAACCGCGCCGGTTTCAGAAAACGCTAATGCGGTGGTGATTCAGTACCAGGGTAAGCCCTACGTTCGTCTGAATGGCGGCGACTGGGTGCCTTACCCGCAGTAAACCGAAAAAGGCCGCAAGGTTTCCCCTGCGGCCTGGTTCGGGCGCATGTTGCCATTACGGCGGACAGACGCTCAAAACGCGTTACTTCCTGTCACGTAGCCAGTTGACGATCACACTGGCGATAATGCCAGCAATGATCGGCGCCGCCAGATCGTGCCAGAAGGCCACGCCCAACTGCGTAAGCGTCATATAGCCGCCTTGTTGCAATGGCAACCGTTCGCGGCTATCCTTGATGTGTTGAGGTTCAAGTTAGCCCCCGTCAGGTTGCCAGGTTTATACCAGTCAACGTGCGGGGGTTTTCTCTATCCAGCAACCTATGCCGCCGGGGATCAAGCCCCCGCAACATTGCGCCTCACCGGGTAAACCCGGCTTGCTGCTGATATTACGGCAAAATCTCCGTCCCGGCACGGCGCTAACGTGCAATCTGCGTGACGCTTCGCAGACGATTACTTTTATTTGCCAGAATACATTCAGCATTTCTGAGGCTGGCAGTCAGCCGCTCAATTCTGTAAATTATGCCTCCTCGCGGCCAGTCCCGGTGATACCGAAACCCTCGTTCAGCATCCAGCGTCTATGACATATTCGCCTGTTGCGCCAGAGGAATGGCTAAAAGCAGGTATTACCGACGAACTTATCCGTCTTTCAGCGGGACCTGAAGATCCCGACGATATTATTCATGACCTTGAACGCGCCAGCAGAAAAGCAGCATTCTGACGATTGCTCGGCGAACCGCTGTCACCGGTTTGCCGCATCGGGTATCAAGGCACTATAGCCTGGTTATAGGCAGCATTCTTTATGAAAGAGCTGCGTATATTTTGGGCAGGGGGCTCTATGCAGGACGACACATTACCATTAAATAACAGTAACGCTACGACCACACCGCTTTCAACGAGATTACCGTTTACAAAATATGATTTTGGCTGGGTGCTCTTGTGTATCGGTATGGCGATCGGCGCCGGTACCGTCTTAATGCCAGTGCAAATCGGTCTCAAGGGGATCTGGGTATTTATTACCGCTTTTATCATCGCCTATCCCGCTACCTATATTGTGCAGGATATTTATCTAAAAACGTTATCTGAAAGCGAAACCTGTGACGATTATACGGATATTATCAGTCACTATCTTGGCAAAAACTGGGGCATTTTTCTCGGTGTAATCTATTTTCTTATGATTATCCACGGGGTGTTTATTTATTCCCTGTCGGTGGTGTTTGATAGCGCCTCCTATATCAAAACCTTCGGCCTTACTGAGGCCGATCTTTCGCAGTCTATTATCTATAAAGTCGCGATTTTCGCCGTGCTGGTGGCGATTGCCTCCGGCGGGGAAAAGTTATTATTTAAAATTTCCGGCCCGATGGTGGTGGTGAAAGTCGGGATCATTCTGATATTCGGTTTCGCGATGATCCCACACTGGAATCTTGATAATATTTCCGCCTTTCCCGCCGCATCGGTTTTCTTTCGCGACGTACTGCTCACTATCCCATTTTGCTTCTTTTCCGCGGTCTTCATTCAGGTGCTAAACCCAATGAACATCGCCTATCGTAAGCGCGAACCTGACCGTGTGCTGGCCACCCGGATGGCGATTCGCACGCATCGCATTAGCTATATTACGCTGATTGCCATTATTCTCTTTTTCTCGTTCTCGTTTACCTTTTCGATTAGTCATGAAGAGGCGGTATCAGCATTCGAGCAGAATATTTCCGCCCTTGCGCTGGCAGCTCAGGTAATCCCTGGCCATATCATCCACATTACCTCTACCATCCTCAATATTTTTGCCGTACTTACCGCGTTCTTTGGTATTTATTTAGGTTTTCACGAAGCGCTTAAAGGTATTGTACTGAATGTATTGAGTCGTATTATGGATGTCAAAAACGTCAACCCACTGTTACTGACATCTGGAATCTGTGTCTTTATCGTGGTTACTCTGGTTATTTGGGTTTCGTTTCGCGTCTCAGTATTGGTCTTTTTCCAGTTAGGCAGTCCGCTTTATGGCATTGTCGCGTGTATTATTCCTTTTTTCCTGATTTATAAAGTAGCGCAACTGGAAAAATTACGCGGCCTGAAAACCTGGCTTATTCTGTTATATGGAATATTGTTGTGCCTGTCGCCGTTATTAAAATTGATTGAATAAGTCGTACCGGAGAGCCATGTCCGGTGGCGCTACGCTTACCAGGCCTACAGGTACGGTGTAGGCTTGATAAGGCGCAGCCGCCATCCGGCATAAAACGCACTTAACTCAGCGGTTTCTGCGGATTTTCATCCTGATCGACGGCAAAGCAGGCCACCAACTGGCCGTCGTACTCTTTAAGCTGCGGCTGTAACTGCGTGCAGGGTCCGAAGCGACGGCTGCAGCGGGCGTTGAAGGCGCAGCCCGGCGGCGGGTTCAGCGGGCTCGGCAACTCGCCGGTCAGCTTAATCCGCTCACGGCGATCGTCCGGATTCAGCCGCGGCGTGGCGGAGAGCAACGCCTGGGTGTACGGATGACGCGGGTTGTTGAAGATCTGGTCTTTCGTTCCCTTCTCCACGCAGCGGCCTAAGTACATGACCATCACTTCATCGGCAATGTGTTCCACCACCGACAGGTCGTGCGAGATAAAGACATAAGACAGCCCCATATCCTGTTGCAAATCCATCATCAGGTTCAGCACCTGGGCACGCACCGACACGTCGAGCGCGGAGACCGGTTCGTCGGCAATCACTACGTCCGGATCAAGCATCAGACCGCGGGCGATAGCGATACGCTGACGCTGGCCGCCGGAGAACATATGCGGATAGCGGTCGTAGTGCTCGGTTTTCAGCCCCACCTTCGCCATCATCGCCAGCGCTTTTTCACGACGCTGCGCTTTACTCAGGCTGGTATTGATCAGCAACGGCTCTTCCAGAATTTGCCCCACTTTCTTGCGTGGGTTCAGGGAACCGTAGGGGTTCTGAAACACAATCTGAATTTTCTGCCGCCGCAGTTTCTGCGCGTGCGGATCGTGTTTGAGCAGATCCTGCCCCTGGTAATAAAGCTCGCCGCCGGTTGGCGTTTCAATCATCGTCAGCAGGCGACCCAGTGTGGATTTTCCACAACCGGACTCCCCCACTACGGCCAGCGTTTTACCGCGTTCGAGATTAAACGACACGCCGTCCAGCGCTTTTACCAGCCGTTCCGGAGAAAAGATCCCCTTCTTCACCGGATAGTGTTTTTTCAGGTCGATAGCCCGCAACAGCGGCTGTTGCAAGGTGGCCTCATGCGTACTCATAGTGTGGGCCTCCCGGCATCATCGAGTGGGTAATGACATTTTGACTGACGTCCATCGTCCAGTTGGTTGAGAGCAGGTTCTTCCGCACGACATCTGTCCGTGGCGTAGGGGCAGCGCGGGTTAAGCAGACAGCCCGTCGGTCGGTCATATTTCCCCGGCACCACGCCCGGCAGCGACGCCAGACGCGCTTTATCTTGCGCAAACTCTGGTAACGCGCGTAGCAGTGCCTGGGTATACGGATGACGCGGCGCGCGGAAAATATCCTGCGCAGCGCCGGTTTCGACGACCTGCCCGGCGTACATGACGATAATTTTGTGCGCCGCTTCCGCCACCAGCGCCAGGTCATGGGTAATCAGCACCAGCGCCATGTTCTCTTTTTGCTGCAACTCCAGTAGCAGCTCAATGATTTGCGCCTGAATGGTCACATCCAGCGCCGTGGTCGGTTCATCAGCAATTAACAGCTTTGGTCGACAGGCTATGGCCATCGCAATCATCACGCGCTGACTCATGCCGCCAGAAAGCTGGTGCGGATAGACATCCAGACGAGAAGCCGGATCGGGAATACCCACCTGGTTCAACAGGTCAATCGCTCGCTGACGACGGGTTTTCTTGTTCCCGCCCTGATGTACCTTGATGGCTTCCATAATCTGAAAGCCAACGGTATAGCAAGGATTGAGGCTGGTCATCGGGTCCTGGAAAATCATCGCCACTTCAGCGCCCACCAGGTTGCGACGTTCCTTCTCGGAAATGCGCTTCAGATCCTGTCCGTTAAAGAGCAGGTTTTCCGCCATCACGCGGCCTGGGTAATCGATAAGCCCCATAATCGCCAGCGAGCTGACGGATTTGCCGGAACCAGACTCGCCGACAATACCGACCACCTCACCCTGCTTCACGCTGTAGCTAATGCGGTCGACGGCTTTGAACGGTGTCCCTTCATCGCCGAAGTGCACCGATAATTGATCTACATTTAATAACGCCATCTCGAACCTCTTACTGCTTCAGTTTGGGATCGAGCGCGTCACGCAGACCGTCACCCATCAGGTTAAATGCCAGTACCGTCAGCAGAATCGCCAGCCCCGGGAAGGTCACCACCCACCAGGCGCTTTGGGCAAACTGCAGAACGTCAGAGAGCATGGTGCCCCACTCCGGCGTTGGCGGCTGTGCGCCCATGCCAAGAAAGCCGAGGGCGGCCATATCGAGAATGGCGTTAGAGAAACCGAGCGATGCCTGAACGATCAGCGGCGCAAGGCAGTTCGGGAAAATATTGACGAACATCTGACGCATCGCGCCTGCGCCCGCCACGCGGGAGGCAGTCACATAATCGTGGTTCACCTCTACCAGAACCGCCGCGCGGGTTAAGCGGACATAGTGCGGCAGCGCCACAAACGTCAACGCCAGCGCAGCGTTGCCGATGGAGGGGCCGAAGATCGCCACCAGCACCAGCGCCAGCAGCAGGCTCGGCAGGGCCAGCATAATATCGACCACGCGCATGATGATGTTATCGACCAGACCGCCGAAGTAGCCCGCGACCAGGCCGAGAATAATCCCCATTACCAGCGACAGGACGACCACCAGACAGCCGACCAGCAGTGACAAACGCGCGCCATACATCAGGCGCGAGAGGACATCGCGACCAACATCATCCGTTCCCAGAATATGCGCCCAACTGCCGCCTTCCTGCCAGACCGGCGGCGCCAGCAGCGCATCACGGAACTGCTCTGCCGGGTTGTACGGCGCAATAAAGTTGGCAAACACCGCAATCAGGATCACGATGAGAACATACGCCAGCCCGACGACCGCGCCTTTATTGCGTTTGAAATAGTGCCAGAACTCCCGCAATGGCGTCATGGGCGCCGGTGCGGCATTAACATTATTTTCAGTAACCTGTGACATGATGGCCCCTTACTTCTTATGCCGAATACGCGGGTTCACCACGCCGTACAGCAGGTCTACCAGCAGGTTGACGAGAATAATCATCGTCGCTACCAGTAACACGCCGCCCTGCACTACCGGATAATCGCGGCGTTGCAGCGCATCGATCAGCCAGCGCCCCAGACCGGGCCACGAGAAGATAGTTTCTGTCAGAATCGCGCCCGCCAACAGCGTACCCACCTGCAGGCCGATCACGGTGACGACTGGCAGCATGGCGTTACGCAGAGCATGAACGATAATGACGCGCATCCTGGTCAACCCTTTGGCGCGTGCGGTACGGATGTAATCCTCCCCCAGCACTTCCAGCATCGACGAACGGGTCATACGCACAATGACGGCCAGCGGGATTGTGCCGAGCACCATCGCAGGCAGGATCATATGCACCAGCGCATCAATAAAGTTACCCTCTTCGCCCCAGATAGCGGTGTCGATCAGCATAAAGCCCGTCAACGGATTGGTATCATCAAGGAACACCATATCGCTCACGCGCCCGGAAACCGGCGTCAGGTTCCAGTGGACGGAGACCAGCATGATCAGCATCATGCCCCACCAGAAGATAGGCATAGAGTAACCGGTCAGCGCCAGGCCAACAGCAGTGTGATCGAAGATAGAACCGCGCTTCACTGCGGCCAGCACGCCCACCGGAATCCCCACGGCGACGGCAAAAATCATGGCGCAGACGCCAAGTTCCAGCGTCGCTTTAAAGCGAGGTACGAACTCGTCCCACACGGGGATTCGGCTTTTCAGCGAGATGCCTAAATCGCCATGCATCACCCCCCAGATATAATGGAGGTACTGCTGCCACATCGGTTTATCAAGACCGAGTTCAGCCAGCAGTTGAGCATGACGCTCAGGGGAAATACCTCGCTCACCCGCCATGATCATCACCGGATCGCCGGGGATCATGTGGACAAAGGCAAAGGTGAGAAGGGTAATACCGATAAACGTCGGGATAACGAGTCCCAAACGTCGGAGAATGAACTGCAACATAACCCGAATTCTCTCTCATGACCCACGGCCTGGAACCGTGAGTCTGTATTGCTCACAAATCTTATCCCACGCAAACTGCATCGCGGATAAAGCATTACGCCGGATGGCGCTGCGCTTATCCGGCCTACACAACACCGGGGCGCAGCGCTCTTTTAATTATTCGACAGAGACGTTTTCGAAGTGATGTTTGCCTAATGGATCAACCACATAGCCTTTAACTTCTTTACGCACTGGCTCATAAACCGTGGAGTGAGCGATGATCAGCGCCGGCGCCTGGTCATGCATCACAACCTGGGCCTGTTTATAGAGCTCAATACGCTTGTTGTGGTCATCGGTCGCACGCGCAGGCTGAATCAGGTCTTCAAACGGCTTATAACACCATTTTGAATAGTTGGAGCCTTGCTGGGCGGCATCGCAGCTGAACAGCGTGGCGAAGAAGTTATCCGGATCGCCATTATCGCCGGTCCAGCCCATCATCACCGTCTGGTGCTCGCCATCTTTAGCGCGCTTGAGGTATTCGCCCCATTCATAGGTGACAATTTTGGCCTGAACGCCAATCTTCGCCCAGTCCGCCTGGATCATTTCCGCCATACGACGCGCATTCGGGTTATAGGGACGCTGTACCGGCATCGCCCACAGATCGATGGTGAAGCCTTTTTCCAGACCGGCTTCTTTCAGCAGCGCCTTCGCTTTTTCCGGATCGTAGCCGTAGTCTTTAATATCGTCGTTGTAACCCCACATTGTCGGCGGGATCAGGTTTTTCGCCGCAACGCCCGCGCCCTGATAAACGGCTTTGATGATGGCCTCTTTATTCACGGCATAGGTCAACGCCTGGCGAACTTTGACGTCATCCAGCGGTTTTTTCTGCACGTTATAGGAGAGATAACCCACGTTCAGACCCGCCTGCTCCATCAGGTTGATGTTTTTATCTTCTTTCATGCGCGCAATATCCGCCGGGTTCGGATACGGCATCACCTGACATTCGTTCTTCTGCAGTTTGGCGTAACGCACAGAGGCGTCAGGCGTGATGGAGAAGACCAGGCGGTCGATCTGCGGCTTCGTGCCCCAGTAGCCGTCAAAAGCTTTGTAGAGAATGCGGGAGTCTTTCTGATATTGCACCAGTTGGAACGGGCCAGTGCCGACCGGGTTCAGATCCACTTTTTCCGGCGTACCGGCTTTCAGCATGTTGTCAGCATATTCTTTGGAAAGAATAGAGGCGAAGTCCATGGCTAAATCGGCAAGGAACGGCGCTTCCGGACGCGTCAGCACAAACTGCACCGTGTGATCGTCGACCTTCTTCACTTCGCTAATCAGATCCGGCAGCCCCATGCCTTCAAAGTATTCATAGCTGCCGCCAGACACTTTATGGTACGGGTTCTGCTCGTTTTTCTGCCGGTCAAAAGAGAACACGACATCATCGGCGTTCAGCTCGCGCGTGGGTTTGAAATCCTTGCTGGATTGCCATTTCACCCCTTTACGTAGGTGGAACGTATAGGTTTTACCGTCTTCGCTGATATCCCACTTCTCAGCAAGACCCGGGATCACTTCCGTGGTGCCGGTTTTGAATTCAACCAGACGGTTATAGATAGGTACGGAACTGGCATCATAGGTGGTGCCAGACGTAAAGAGCTGTGGGTTAAAGCCTTCCGGCGAGCCTTCTGAACAATAAACCAGGGTTTTGGCCTGCACGCTTGCTGCAACGGTCATAGCCACCAGGCTCAAACCAAGCTTCAGCATCCCTGACTTCTTCAAGGAAATACTCATTCTTCTGCTCCAATTGTGATGTATGTTGTTTTGCCCTTTGCAAAGGCTTTTACCGCCCGGCCTTTTTTGTTTTTTACCTGGTCAGGTCAGTAGTGAGAGGTGGGGATTCCGTTCGCATAATCGACTGAGTTGCAGTGCGGATTCTCCATAAAATGCCCCTCATTCCCTACAATCTGTCAATAGAATGTCAAAACGTCAATACAGGTAACCAGCTTTTACAACAACGGTGAGAATTAACAAACAAAGATTAAAAAAAGTTCAGAAGGGTATTTTCAGCAGGGAAATTTGTGCTATAGGCAGAAAGGCAGAGTTATTCACTTAATATTTTGCAACAGTTAGTGATTAACAATTAGACATTAATTGAAAAATTTCTTTCGATATGTTGATTATCTGAGCGATTAATACCACTAACGCTAAAACGCACAGGCGAAAATGCTGAGGTTATCCATAAGCCGTGTGCAAAAAAGAGTTATACGGACATTGAAAAACACCATCGAATATGTCACAAAATTGTAAATAAGTAGGCCGTCGTGCGGCCTACCGCGATCACAAAAACTAACTTTTGACCCTGGCCTGCGTGCGCTTTTCGCTCCAGTTAAACAACGAGTTCACCAGAATCGCCGTCAACGTCCCCGCTGCCATGCCGTTGCCAAAGACCATCTGTACGCCCGCCGGGAAATTCTGATACAGGCCGGGTACCAGTATAGGTAGCATTCCCATGGCCAACCCCATCGCCAGCGCATAGGTTTTACCCGGCGTATGCAGTGGCTCACGCGCAATCATATCAATGCCGATGACCCCGATAATGCTGAAGACAATCACCGCCGTACCGCACACCACCGAACCTGGCAGACAGGTCGCCAGACGTACCAGCGGCGCGAATATGGCAATCAGGATTAACAATCCTCCGGCAGCCGCAGTCACGAAACGCGATTTCACATTAGTGGTGCGTACCACCCCAATATTTTCGCCGGAAGTGATAATTAAGGAGGTGCCAAAAATCCCCCCCAGCAGCGACATTACCGCATCACCACGAATGGTACGTGGAATCGCCTGCTGCACATTTTGCGTGGAATTGACTATTTCCGCGGTCGCAATCGTTTGCCCGGTTGCTTCAGCCATAGAGATGACCGCGTAAATCAGCAACGGCAGCGAGGCGGAGAGATCAAAAATCGGCCAGCCGAACGGCAAAAGCTGTGGGAAACTAAACAGCGGCCCGTGACTAACACCGCTAAAATCGGTGCTGCCCAGCGCCATTCCCAGCAGCGTTCCCGCTAAAAGGCCGAACATCACCGCCAGCTGGCGCAAAATACCGCTAAACGCCAGCGCGAAAATCAGCGTTATCAGGATAGTCCCCAGCGATAAAATGATACTGGTTGGATGAGCGAAGTCGGCGCTCCCTGGCTGGCCAATGATCAACCCGCCGTACAGGCGAATAAGGTTAATCGACACCATTAGCAGCATGATGCCGATGATAAAGGGGGGAAAATGGTGCAGGCAGCGGCGGAAAATCGGCAACGCGATAAAGTAGAACAGCGAGGTCAGAATTACGGCGCCAATCGCGGTCTGGATATTGGTCTGTAAAGCGATCGCAACGAAAATCGCAATCGGCGCGCCCCCCGGTACCATAATAAACGGCAAACGCGCGCCCACCCCTTTCACACCCAGGCTTTGCAAAATAGCGCCCAGACCGCACATCAGAAAGGTCGCGCTAAGTACCGAGGCGGTCACCGTATCGGTAAAGTGGAGCGCTTTGGCGATCAGAAAGACGGAGGTAATGGGGGTGGCGGCAACGACCAGCACATGCTGAAGCGCCAAAAGTAAGGTGGTTTGCCAGGGTAATGCATCGTTATCCGGCGTAGTAAGGCCAGGTTGCGGCATGATTAACTCCCATAAAACATCAAAAAAATAACCGCCAGCGCGGGCTGGCGGTCTGTATTATTTCAACCAACTAATGGCATCAGCGGCATAGCGATGCGCACGGAAGGCGCTGTTCTGTTTTCCAGGAATAATGCCTTTACTGAGGTGCTCCGGATATTCATTAAAGAACGGAATGATATATTCCCATACCGTTTCGCCTTCGGGGGTGACTTCAAACAGGCGGCCAAACGCCGATTCACAGATAAAGGTGTTTCCGTTCGCCAACCGCTGCGCGCTCCCCATATACGGCGAGAAAAACGCCGGCGGGAAGATATCGCGATACTGCCAGGTAATCGCTTTGGTCTGCGGATCGAACTCCAGCACCGTGGAATGCGGCGAGGTGACGCCGGGACGCAGGTTGCCGTTATCGAAAACCAGAATCGACCCGTTCTCCATCTCAACCGGCGTGTGCTGCTGCGCTACGACTTCCGGCCCTGCATGCCAGATAACCTTCCCGCTCTCTTTATCCACGGCAATGACGCCGGAAGTGGTACGCAGGCTCATCAGCACAAGGCCATCACGGGTGACGGACAGGCCGTTAATCATCGGCCAGTGGCGGCGGTCGAAAATATCATGAATCGGGAAATCTTCCGGATTCAAATGCTCCCAGGCACGCCATTCCCAGACCACTTCACCGTCGCGATTGACCTCTTTGACGACGTCGCTCTGAATCACGCCGTCCGGCGCATCGCGGCGCGGGTCGCCGCCGGTAACACGGGCGGCGATATCGGCAGGTAACGGCGACGCGGCGGTATACAGCAGGTTACCGTTTTCCAGCCACTGAGCATCGTGGTGATGGTAAATATCTTCGTAATGCCAGACGATTTCGTTATCCGGCGTCACTTCGTAGAAGTCGCCGCCGTGCCAGAGATCCCACGCCGGATAGAGGTTCGCTGAAGTGCGGTGGCTGCCGTTATAACCCAGATTACCGTTCGGCAGCAGCACCGCATCACGCCCGGCGCGAACCGGAAGCTGCCACTGATGCGCGACTTCGCCCTGCTCGTCCACCAGGTAAACCCGCCCTTCGGCGGTTTGCGGCGCAAAAAGCGTATAGCCGCCAAAGCTCTTCGCCTTATCAGCGTAGATAAGGCCCGCCAGACGGCGTCCAAGGGTGAAAGTCGAATCCTGAGTTAAGTGTGCCACATCGCCTCCTGAGGAATAAATTTGCGCCAAAATACCCCATTAAAACGTTTTAATGAAGAGTTTTTTACGATCACCATCGAAAAAAAGCAAACGTTACCGTCTGGTAAATATGCTACCCTGTGCGCAAATTTTCGCAGGTCAGGAAGCAGATGGCTGTTCAAAATAAAAAACGCGCAAAGTTGATTGATGTTGCCCGCCATGCAGGCGTATCGCCAGGGACGGTATCCAATGCCTTGCACAACACCCGCTTTGTCGAGCCGCAGACGCGACGGCGTATTGAAGAGGCCATTGTTGCGCTCAACTACACGCCGAATATTCGCGCCCGCCAGTTGCGAACCGGCAAAACCAATACCATTGCCTTGCTCTCTTCGGTGCCGCTGGCGATTGCCTCCGGCGCGTCACGACTGGGATTTATGATGGAGGTGGCGTTAACGTCCGCGATGATGGCGCTGGAAAAACAGCATGCGCTGATTCTGGTGCCGCCGGGGGCAAATCCACTGGATGCCGTCAGCTTTGACGCGGCGATCCTGATTGAGCCGGCGGAGAACGACCCGCAGCTCCAGGCGCTGGCGCAAGCGGGCATTCCCTGCGTCACCATTGGCCGCACGCCGGGCACCGACACGCCTGTGCCGTGGGTTGAGCTGCACTCGGCGGCAACAGCACAGCTTCTGCTCGCTCATCTGGAGGCCTCCGGCGCCAGAAAATGTGCGTTATTTGTCGGTAACACACGACGAACATCAGTTCTGGAGAGCGAAGCGGCTTACCAGCGCTGGTGCGCGGGGCGCCAGGACCCCGTCGTCTACTCTCTCAATGAAAACGAGGGTGAAAATGCCGGCTACCAGGCCGCGCAGCAGCTATTACAGGCGCATCCCGACGTTGACGGCGTGCTGGTGCTGATCGACACCTTTGCCAGCGGCGCGGTACGCGCTTTTCAGGAACAAGACATCGCCATACCTGAACAAATGCGGGTGGTTACTCGCTATGACGGTATCCGCGCGCGCGAATCGCTGCCGCCGCTGACGGCAGTGAATATGCATCTTGATGAGGTGGCGCGACAGGCAATCACGCTATTATTTGATTTGCTGGCGGGCAAGAAGGTCAGTCACAGCGACGGGATCATGCCTGAACTGGTGGTGCGGGCATCAACCTGCCGGTGATAGAGGATGACTCGCTACTACGTGGCTCGCCCTGCGGGCCGTTGCTGACGCAACGTTCTCTCGCTTCGCTCGGGTCGAACCTCTTGCCCCCGGAGGTTCTCATCCTCGTCAGGCTTCAGATGCAAAAAACCCTGCTCGTTGAGCAGGGTTTCTGAATTTGGTCGGTGATAGAGGATTCGAACCTCCGACCCCTTCGTCCCGAACGAAGTGCGCTACCAGGCTGCGCCAATCACCGAATGCGGGCGCATCTTACTGCTCAGGCGCACGCCCGTCAATCCCTTAGTCGCAAAATACAATTCAATCGGCGAGAAAGTCGGCAGACAACCTACTTCGCGGCGACTTTCTGCGCATCGGGAATATGGCACCAGTTGTTGTTCTGGTTAATGCCGCCATCCGGCGATGTATACCCCAGGCAGCCCATTATCGTATCGTACAGCTCCACATGACGACGCGGCACTTTGATCTCCGCCTGCTGTTTCAGGTGAGCGAACATCTGCGCATGTTGCGGACTGGCAAGATATTTATCCGACATCCATACCAGCATCGGAACACGGAATTGCTCCGGCGGCGCCATATTGCGCGGCGTACCGTGCAAATGTTCGCGTTCGTTAATCGACTCGCCGTGGTCAGCCGCGTAGAACACAATCGCTTTTTTATCACGCAGCTGATCGAACACACTGGTAATAAAGTGATCCACATAGGTCACGGAGTTATCGTAAGAGTTGATCATCTGCGCTTTCGTGCAGCCGCTATCGACCCCAATACATTCGGGCTTCCACTGAGCGTAGCTGCGCGGATAACGTTGCGTATAGTTAAAATGCGACCCCTTAGTATGCAGGATAATCAGATGCTTACCCTCAGGATTCTGGGCAAGCGAGTTCTGCATCTCATCAATCAACAGCATGTCATCAACCGTTTTACCGCGGTTACGCGGCTCGGCGCCGATCTGCTCGCGGTAGGAGATATTATCCGCCATGGTATTGCTATAGAACCACATCTCGCTCTGCATGGCGTACAGATCGGAACTGAATCCGAGCTGTTTGAGTACGGCAAAAACATTCTGCTCTTTTAAGGTACGCTGCGGGTTATTATCCGCCCCGCCTTCCCGTACAAACATACAGCGTAAAGAAAGCTTCGTCGCGGTATCACAGGAATAGCCGCGGAACGCCGCCAGATTTTTTTCCTGCGCCAGCTTCGGCGTGGTATTACGCTCGTAGCCGAAAATCCCCATGTGATCCCAACGGGTCGTCTCACCGATAATGAAAACAACGTAGGTGTCATCCCCATCCTTCGGCGCAACATAGGTAAATTTCCTGGCCGGGTTTATTAACGAATTATTGTCCGACGACTCATCTACCTGCGCCCAGGCATACAGCCCTAACGCAGATAACCAGTTTGAAGGCAGATAGGAGTTCGCCACCACGCCGCCATAGCTGGGTAAGTCGATACCTGTCGCCCGTTCAACCTTTTTTTGCTGTACATCCAGCAGGCGGATAGGCGCCCACACCATTACGCCTGCGAGTATCACTACAGCGGCGCTGCGAAAACGCTGCCCCGGCGTACGTAGCTGGCGCAACAACGTGTAGCGACAGTGGTTACTCCAGATAAAGATGAGCGGAAGCACGCTCACGGCAATTAGCCACAATACGAAGTGCAGCCCCACCACCTCTTTCGAGAGATCGATATCGGTGGTCATAACAGACGCAATAATGCCGTAGCCAATCACCACGTTCAGGAAGGTCATGTAATAACTGGCGCCAGCGGAAAACAGCACCACCAGCGTGGCCAGCACGCGCCAGACGCGTCGGCCAAACAGTGAAAGAAGACGAAGTAAGAAGAAAGTGACCAGCACCGTGGCGCCAAGTTCGACAACTGCGGAGAGGCCTTTCCAAATGGTAAATTCTTGCGCATAACTGCCGAAACGGCGGTAAAACACGGCGCAATTCATAAACAGACCGATATAGAGCGCAAGCAAGAAACTAAGTTTCTGTTGCGTCATCGATTTAATGTATCTCATGCAAACAAACCCTGGGAATCGGGATAAAAACGACCTGTACAACGATTCTTTAATCAAACAGGTAAATATGCGGCTAACGCAGATGTAAGAAAGTCTACAAGCACGGTTAAGTAGACCACAAGCAGAGGGGAAAGTGGCAACGGAGAGTGTGATCGGAGAAGATTTTTACAAAAAATCACTAAAAATGGAAAAGGGCCAGCGAACTGGCCCTCAGTGATTATTCATATGTGACGCTAAAATTCACCGTCGCATTCGCTGGGCCAACGGTGGCATCCGGCTTAACAGGCACATAGCTGGCGATATAGTTCAGCTTGTTAGTACCATCAAACCAGACGGTGTGTTCTACGGGCGTAGAGTCGGTACTGGAGGGG
Organism: Salmonella sp. SJTUF15581; assembly: GCF_043356775.1. Classification (NCBI taxonomy): domain Bacteria; kingdom Pseudomonadati; phylum Pseudomonadota; class Gammaproteobacteria; order Enterobacterales; family Enterobacteriaceae; genus Salmonella; species Salmonella sp. SJTUF15581. The sequence continues at coordinate 87,354 of NZ_JBEUJY010000005.1, forward strand.
TATTGTTGCTCCCCACCAGACGTTTTAATTTTTAACGCCACGCCCGTCGCGCCGCCGCTATCCAGGGCAAAAAGCGAGGGGTCAGTCGGGTCTGGAGAACCGTCCATCGTAACGCTGGCCTTTGTGGCATACGCGCAATCTTTTAAGCCGATGCTAAAGTTTTTCTGGTTCAGCTCTTTACCCACTTTTACCGGGCGCTGAAGCACCACAGTCTCCATATTGACGTCGATACTGTCGTTTTCCAGTTCACAGGTAGCCGCCTTAATAGTAATGGTAAAGTGGATATCACCAGCAGAACCGATATTCGACGGTGCCGCCATCGCGGAAGTGGTAAGCAGTAAACACGCTGGCATCAAAGCATGAAGGTTTTTCATCCTGCTTACTCCACATCAATACGCATGGTGGCAATTCCCTCGAAATCCCCGGCGGCCGGCAATTTGCCGGTGGTACTGATGGGGTAAGCCGAAATGGTCGTTGAGGCGGTACGGTGCGTGTCGTCAACAAGACCCGATACGCTCAGCTCCTGATTAACACTGGCGTCATTTGGCACCAAAATTTTACCGTTAGCACCCTCAATGATGGCACCGATATCCGGGTTGCCCATGTCGATGGCATTCGAATCATTAGCGTTTGGCATTCCCTCAATACGCAGGAAGATCTTTACGCCATCGGAAATATTGGTGCATTTAAACTGCAGCTCTTTGGTGAATTTCGTGGCGTTCTTTGCAACTTGTCCTTTGCGATCTTTAAAATCAGTGGCCTTAAATTCCCCAAACGGAATTTCCAGCGTGCTGCCGCTGGAGAGTTCACAGCCCTGTGGAACAATGATGCTCCCACTTAAATATACGGATGCCAACGGACTGGCATTATAAACGTCTACTTTGTGGGTTCCAAACAAGTCCAGTATCTTTGTACTCGGTATTTGCAGTTCACCGACAAATGGATGATTAATATAAAGAGATAATTTTCCTTTGCTTCCTGTTGTAAACCGTACATCACCCACAGTGCAGCCTGCTCTGGCGGCGGACAGATTATCTAAATTAGAAAATGGCGCTGTTTTATAATCCTGATAGTGTCCCTGAACCCAAACATCGACTGAAATCTGGATATTATTATTGATAATAAAATATTGGCGTTCGCCTTCGCTGTGGCCAGGAGCGAGGGGGGAAGTAGCTTTATAATATGTCGATGCCGTAGCAGTCCCCTCTGGACATTCACAAACAGCATCGTAATCCCCCCCTAAATCCCACGACCAAAAATCACGGAAAACCATACCTGAGGCATTCTTGGACGTATCAGTGATGGTTTTGTTCAGCGTGGCCGAAAAAACATGAGTCCCGCCGTCAGGCGTACACGCCCCCCAATCCGCTGCCGCCAGCGCCTGGCCAGAAAACAGCACCGACCCGCCCAGCAGGCCCGCAAACATCATCAACTTTTTCAACATAATCGTTTCCTTCCCTGTTACCGGCAGACGGCATTCGCCATCACCACGCCGGTATTATCCTGTTGTTCCGGCAGCGTAAACGCCACGCGGCATTGCTGTGCCTGGTCTTTACCCCAGTTCACCTGAAGGGCACCTTTCTCCGGCATCCCGCTGATATAAAGCTGACCGTCTTCACCCACGATACTGCTGGACTCTTTTGTGGTATCCAGCAGCGTGGCGGTAGCACCAAACGGCACCGTTTTGCCATTGGCCTGCGTCAGGTTCATCAGCACACGATAGCCCACTCGGGTATCGAAGCGGGCACGAACAATCGCGCCGCGCGTCGGCACTACGTTGACGGAGGCGGTATCCAGGTCAACCTGGTTGTTCAGGCTGTCGCTTCGCAGTGAGACTTCCGTTTCACGGTACGGAGTGAGATAAGGCACGACCGCATTACCCATCCAGTCTACTTCCACACCACCGTTGTTGATCACGTGCGCGCCGCGCGCCCCCGGTGCGGAGATAATGGCCATGGATTCACCCAGCGGTTGAGAAAGAGTGATACCTTCGCTATGGGCTATTACACCGCCGCGCAAACCGTAGTTCACCTGCTGGCCGTCACGGTTGTAGTTGTAACCCAGGCTGGCGCTACCCACGCCGCCCTGGTAATCCAGGTTCACGCTGCCGCTGTTACCCACGCCGTTGCTGCCGTAGCCTTCCTGCACGCTATAGTTCAGGTTGTGCTCTTCCAGCGCGGTGCCGCTCACCCCTAACTGCTGGTTGGTTCGGCCATGCTGATCGGTCGTGAGGTGGTAGTTACTCCACACGCGTCCCAGTGGAATCGACATGGAGAATGACAGTAAACGATCGCTCTCATCCCACTCCGGGCTTTTCGTCCAAGTGTAAGCAATGCTGTAGTTCACGCGGCCAATACGGCCGTTATAACCGGCATTCAGCGAACGCTGTTTACCTTCATCATTCCAGTAGTCCTGCTGCGTGACGTTAAAATAGACCGAGCCCCAGGCGCCCAGTTGCTGCGTCACGTTGCCCTGAATCTGACTACGTTTGTGGTACTGGCTATAAGAGCTGTCCGCATCGCTGCGCACATCCGTCGCTTCCTGGAAGGTGTAATAGCCGCTGGTCGAATACTTGTAACCCAGCAGACGGAAATCGGTACCGCTGTTAAAGCTCTTGGAGTAGAGGAAACGATAAGACTGACCTTCCGAATTCTCCTCATTTGCCAGCTTGCTTTTTGCCTGGGTTACATCGATGGAGATCGCGCCGATATAGCCGAAGTTTTTACCTAATCCTCCCGCCAGCGAGTAATAGTCGTCAGAGAAGATCGCACCACCGTAAACGGTAAAGCCATATGGCAGGCCGTACATGGCATCAAGCTGCCCGAATTTCGGCTCGGCGCTGTTATAATTCCCGGCACGGTATTCCCCGGCGGAAAGGCTGTACTTGAGATGGCCTTCACGCTGGAGGAGCGCCACCGAGGAGAACGGCTGAACGAACTTCTGCTCACTGCCGTCCGATTCTTTAATGGTGACCGTCAGGTCGCCGCTGTTTGAGGTTGGATACAGGTCGTTAATTTCAAACGCACCCGGCTGAACAAACGTACGGTAAATAACGTAGTTGTTCTGCTCAACGGTGACTTCGGCGTTACTTTTGGCAATACCCCGGATGACGGGCGCAAACCCGCGCTGGCTGTCAGGCAGCATCTCTTCGTCAGAAGTTAACTGCACCCCGCGCATCTGAACGCTGTCAAAAATATCACCGGCGGTGGAGGTATCCCCCAACGTCAGCTGTGATTTCAGCGGCACAATGGCACGGCTTAGGGATGTGCCAATGTTATCCCATGTGTTGTTACCGTCGTTTCGCGTCCAGGTACTATAGTTACGTAATCGCCATGCCCCCAGGTTCATACCGCTGCGCAGGTTCAGATAGTAGCTGTCGCTGTTGTAGTTGGTATCACTGTCGTGCGCGTCATAGCTGGCGTTGCTGCCGGAGAAGTTATAATCCACCAGCAGGGCATTCACCCCTTCGTCCCACTGCGATTCTGGCACCGTACCGCGCGCTGTCTGCTTCATCGCAGCCTGCGGGAAGCTCATGATCAGGGTCTGGTCTGCAAAATCGAAATGGCTGGCGGCCTGGGGAATAATGTCGTCAAAAGCAACGCAGGCTTCAGGCGGGGCCATTTTCAGCGCCGGGAAGCTATCAATACGCACGCCCATATCTTCAAGCTGCACGCGGCTTAAGCACGGCACCAGGGATTCACCCATTTTTGCGCGCTGCGCCTCTGTCGCTGCCTTAAACTCCAGGGTGCGAGACTCCATTTTTTTTTCGTTGACCACCACCGAGACGCGGTATTTACCTGGCAGGTGTTCAGCTTTATTGGATTCATACATTGAAAGGTCAACGTGCTGATCAATACCCGGCACATCCTCCAGAAAGCGCGGGTTAAATGTTCCCGCATACGCGGGGAGCGTACTCGCTATCATCAGCGCAAGCGCAGACTGCGTAAAACGCGAGGTCTTATTGCCCAGAGGAAGATGCGTCCATGTCATAGTAATAATCCTTTAAAACGTGTTAGTTAACGCGCTGTGTCAACATGTCGCCAGCCGTGCCAAAGTCATTAATAATGTTGTATTTAACTTCGCTTACCTTGCCGGTGCCGGCTGGCAGTTCAATATTCAATGAGCCTTTTGCCGGAACCATTCCCGTTTTTTCAATATCACGGCCGTTGGCATAAAATTTATTAAACGTCAGGTTAAAGGCAGATGGGTTTTCCACTTTGATCTGGTTAGCCCCTGCGCTGGTGAACTGCAGTTTGTTCCAGCCGTCCATGCTATTGCCTTTCAGGCCCGCCGGACGATAGAACAGTTTTAAGCGGGTACGTACGGCGATCTGCAGTACGTTTTTAGCTTCCGCGTCTTCACTTTTGGCAGGAATAGCTTTTACGTTAATCCAATAAACGGACTCGCGATCCTGCGGTAACGTGCTCGTCGTATTAACAATACGTAAAACGTTATTTTTAGTCGGGCTTAATTTAAATAACGGCGGAGTGATAATAAAGGGCGTCTTTTTATTACCGTTAGCATCATCAATCCATGACTGAATGAGAAATTCATCCGTGGTGCTTTTATTATTTACCGTAAGAGAAGCTTCCTTTCTACTACCGTCATAAATAACACGTGTGCTGCTTAATGCCACGCCACCGGCAAAACTGTTTTGAGCAATCAGCGCCAGCACCAGTGCTGTGCAAGATATCAAACGTGAGCGGTTCATGATTCTCTTCCTGAGCCTCCGCTGGAAAAAATGGCAACGGGATTTCCGTTGCCATTATGATTGACTGTATTAACGAAAATTCGATTATTCGTAGGACAGGTTGAAGTCCACTTCTGCGTTACCGTAACCAGTGGTTACAGTATCTTTTGTTGCAACGTAGTTAGCGGTGTAGTACAGCACGGTCTGACCAGCAGCCAGCGTAGTGGTGGATTTACCGGTGTTCATTTCAACAAGCTTGTTAGCGTTGTCGTAGATACCGATGCCCACGCCAGTTGCCGCACCTGCTTCAGTGTTAACAGAAACCAGTGTCGCGTCGTCTGCATCTCCAACGCCAGCGAAGCTCACGTTAACTTTGGTTTGAGAGGTGATGTCACAGTCTTCCAGTTTGATTTGGAAAGGCTTGGAAACAGATTTATCGCCAATGGCTTTGAAGATATTTTTCTTAACCTGACCCAGCACAACTTCCTGGTTCTGAGAGTCAGTAGAAACGACGCATGGCGCGTCAACGATTTCACCGGTGAATTTAATGGTGCCGTCACCAGATTCAGCAGCGAAAGCAGAAGTGGAAACTACAGCGAGAGCAGACAGAGCAAAAACAACTTTTTTCATTAAAAACTCCATTTATGACGGTAGATAACAGAACGCATCCTTAGGGTTATCTGCATTCTGTGAGGAAATGGAGTGTATAGAGATGGGTATTAGATACTATAATTAGTATATATAAAAATATTTTTTAGTTAAGCTTAAAAAAAATAGAAATCAATATGTTACAAATGTAACGTACATAAATGTAAATTTTTATTAAGAATAAATTAATATAAATAATATATTATTTCTTCCTATTCATAAATAAGTTAAATGCATTCCTTATTTATTAGACGTTTTTTTAACTCCAATTGATTAGGTATTTGTGCTAAATAAAAATAAAGAGCACCAAATGGGTGCGCTGTACGCCTGGTGTTGCATGTGTTACGCAGACGCTTCGCTAACCCTCTCCCGCTGCGGCTGGCGAATAGTGGTGGAAACCGCCAGCGAGATGATTAACAGCGCAAAGATAACGCAGAAGGTTAGCACCCTACTTCCGCCACAAGATCTGTTATCACAGCGTTTCGATGGTAGTTTTTAAGTTAAAACCTGGCGCTCACCCCCAGGGTATACAAATAATCGCTATCCGTAGCGCTATTTTCCGCCTGGGAAAACGCCGCATACGCCGCCATGTGCGGGTTAAGTAACACGTCCGCGCCTACGGTGACATCCAGCCAGTTTCCCGCCTGATTTCCTGCGGTCATACGACTCAACCCGGACTGCGCTTTCCAGATATTTTCCCCAAACTGTTGGTTATAGCTGATCTGCGCCCAGGGACGGACATCGCCGAACTGCGAGTTTACCCGCCAGCCTAACGTACTGACGCTGGCATGCCATAACGGATCGGTAAGCGCTAATGTCGTCGCGCTATCGCCATATTCGTTATACATTGATGACGTCGAACCGTCGTAATGCAACGCCGCGACCGGCCCAGTGGTCACGCGTCGGGAAAGCGGAAAATTCCAGCCCATACTGATACCGCTGGTCGCATCAAGCGGGGTTTCATCCGCCAGGCTAAGCACCGGACCCACCGTATTTTGCGTAGACTGAATACGTTCGGCCAGTATGTCGTTGTAATTCGGTTGGTGATCGCTGTCCCAGGTATAGCGTTCCGTCGTATGCCCCGGAGCCGCTTCAGCGATATATTCTTGTTGCCAGGCATACGTGGTATTGATAAAAAACGAGCAGGCCATAAGGCCCGCCAGACAACGCAATGTCCGGTGACCACGGCGTTTTCTTACAATCATCAACGCGACTCCAGAGTAGAGCCGAATTCGGCGATATTATTGTCATTGAATGAAGGATGTCGGGCATCAGCCCTGTATTAACTATTGTCCTTTTAGCGGGCCCGTCAAGGCGGGTTGAAGGAAATTTTCGCGGTAACCACAATAACGAGGAAGTCTATGCAGCGTTGCGACTGGGTCAGCCAGGACCCCCTTTATATTGCCTATCATGATAACGAGTGGGGCGTACCGGAAACTGACAGCAGAAAGCTGTTTGAAATGATCTGTCTTGAAGGTCAACAGGCCGGTTTATCCTGGATCACCGTGCTTAAAAAGAGGGAGAACTACCGCGCCTGTTTTCATCAGTTTGACCCGGTACGCATCGCAGCTATGCAGGAGGAAGATGTTGAACGCCTGCTGCAGAACACGGGCATCATACGACATCGCGGTAAAATTCAGGCCATTATCAGTAACGCCCGCGCCTGGCTTGCGATGGAGCAAAACGGCGAGTCTTTCGCCGATTTTGTCTGGTCATTCGTTGATGGCCAGCCGCAGATCACCCAGGCGGCCAGCCTGGATGAGATTCCTACCTCAACACCTGCGTCCGATGCGCTTGCTAAGGCATTGAAAAAACGCGGTTTCAAGTTTGTCGGTACGACTATCTGTTACTCCTTTATGCAGGCGTGCGGACTGGTCAACGACCATATTACCGGCTGTTTTTGCCATCCGGGAGAAAAACATGATTCGCAAATCCCAGAGTGAAGACATGGCGTCTATTCTGGCGCTGTGGATGAAAAGTACCATTTATGCCCATCCCTTTATCGAAGAACGTTACTGGCACGAGAGCGAAGCAATTGTACGCGACGTCTATTTACCCGCCGCGCAAACCTGGGTATGGGAGGAAAATGGACAACTGAAAGGCTTCGTCAGCGTACTGGAAGCCCGTTTTGTCGGGGCGCTGTTTGTCGCCCCCGACGCGTTAAGACACGGCATTGGCAAAGCGCTTCTGGAATATGTCCAGCAACGTTTTCCTCTGCTGAGCCTTGAGGTTTACCAGAAAAATCAATCCGCCGTAAACTTCTACCATGCGCTTGGTTTTCGTATTGAAGATAGCGCCTGGCAGGAGGATACCGCCCACCCCACCTGGATTATGAGTTGGCAGGCGGATCAAACGCCGTAAGCGGTAGCGCCGGGCCGGTATATTTCTCAAACCAGACCAGCGCGGTGTTGCCCGCACAACCGTTCCCCAGCCGGGAACTGGGAAGATCTTTTGTCAGGACGTTTACCGCGCCGTTTTTGCATATGCCGCCTGCGGTAGGTTCAGGGTCCGGCCATGCGCCTTCGTGAATACAGATCACGCCAGGCCGAATTCCGTCGGTAACGACCGCGCCCGCCAGAACCTGCCCGCGATGATTCCAGACGCGTACCGTATCGCCATCGACGATTCCGCGCGTTGTCGCATCCTGCGGATGAATCGTCACCGGTTCGCGTCCGGCTACCGCATACCGCTCCCGTAATGAACTGTAGTTGAGCTGGCTATGCAGACGATGCGCCGGATGCGCGGAAAGTAGCTGAACCTGCCCCGCATCGGCGTTCCCGTGCCACTCATCCGGCACCAGCCACATCGGATGACCGGGACAATCCGCGTAACCATAGCTGGCAATACGCGTAGAATAGATTTCGATTTTGCCGCTGGCCGTTTTTAGCGGATGGTTATCAGGATCGCGGCGAAAATCCGCGAAGCGCACAAACTGCGCGTTGGCGGGATTTTCCGGCATCTCCAGTAAACGGTTAGCCTGCCAGAATGCGGCAAACGGCGGCAGCGTCACCCCCTGGCTGGCGCCACGCTGGGCGGCAATATTGTAGAAAGTCTCCAGCCACGCCAGCTCGCTTTTTCCTTCGGTGAACCGAGCGTAACCGCCGACTTCCCACCGTTCGCTCAGTTCAGCAAAAACGTCAAAATCATTCCGCGCCTCCCACCGGGGCGACACGACCTGCTTCATCGGCGCCAAATGCTGATTGCTATAGTCGCCGGTCATGGTTAAATCGTTGCGCTCATAGCTGGTGGTCGCAGGCAGAACAATATCCGCGTGTTTCGCGGCGGCCGTCCAGAAACATTCCGAGATAACGACCAGTTCCGGTTTTTGCCACGCGCGAATCAGACGGTTGGTATCCTGATGATGGGTAAAGTTCGCGCCGCCCGCCCACCAGATAAAACGAATATCCGGGAAGCGGCGATCCATCCCATTGTGTTGGTAAAACCCACCGGGGTTTTCCAGCGCCTCGACAATACGCGCCACCGGTATTTTATCTACCGCATCGACCCCGCCAGGGATGCTTCCCTGCATCGAGGCTAACACGGCGGCGCGGCGCGTCGGGTTTCCGCCGTTAGCAAAATGATAAGAAAAACCAAACCCGCCGCCAGGCGTACCAATTTGCCCCAGCATTGCGGCCAGCGTAACGATCATCCAGTGCTTTTGCTCGCCGAACTGCTGACGCTGCATTCCCCAACCGGCCATCAACATGGTGGTGTGATGATGAAATATTTCCGCCAGTTCGCGGATTTTCACCGCAGAAACGCCGCAAATTTCCGCCGCCCATTCCGCTGTTTTGGCCGTACCGTCGGTCTTGCCCAAAAGATAGTCGGCGAAACGGTCATAACCCGTCGTGCAGCGGGCAAGGAACGCTTCATCCTGCCAACCGTTTTCCACCAGCGTATGGGCGATTCCCAACATTAACGCCACATCGGTGCCCATATGCGGGGCGATCCACTCCATCTTATCGCCAAAAAAGTCGACGCTTTCCGATCGCATTGGATCGATGCAGATCAGGCGTTTGCCGCTTTGTCGCAACGCCGCAAAATAGTCGAGCCCCTGCTCATCCGAGGCATTCCAGGCAATTTTCAGAGTATTCAGCGGGTTCGCGCTCCAGAGCACCACCACCTCGCTGTGTTCCAGCACCACCGGCCAGCTAGTCTGCTGCTGGTAAACCTCGTTACCACCCACCACATAAGGCATGATAGCCTGCGCCGCGCCGGTGGAATAATCGCCAAGATGGCCGGTATACCCTCCCGCCAGCGCCATGTAACGCTGCAATAGCGTAGCCGCTTTATGCAATACGCCGTTCGAACGCCAACCGTAGGAGCCAGCGAAGATGGACGATGGTCCATAACTTTCGCGAATACGTTTGTGCTGAGCGTGGATCAGATCCAGCGCGTCATCCCAACTTACGCGAACAAACTCATCCTGCCCGCGTATGCCTTGCGGCTTATCGGGAGAAGCCAGGAACCCTTTACGCACCATCGGGAAGCGAACCCGCGTTTTACTGTGCACCTGGTCATGCACAACGGTTTGCAGGGAGTTTTGGTGTACCGTCGGGAGTTCGCCATACGAGGCAAAAATGCGTTCTCCGTCGGTTTCAACGCGGACTGGCCCCCAGTGTGCGGCGGTCAATACCGAATGACGCGATGGTGCGTGGGTCAAGGTTCGCTCCTGAATTATTGGGATTATTTATTTTGCCGATCAATGTTACTTACAAATTTCAGAGTTTTCCCTGGAATTTTCTTCATGTGCAGACGTCATAATCAACCGCCACGGTCGCTGTGGTAAAAATAAAAAAGTGATAAGGATTTAAGATGAAAAAACGTGTATTTGTGATTGCTGCCATCGTGAGCGGCGCCCTGGCAGTATCTGGCTGCACAACAAACCCTTACACCGGCGAACGCGAAGCAGGTAAATCCGGCATTGGCGCGGGTATTGGATCGCTGGTCGGCGCAGGCATCGGCGCACTCTCCTCCTCCAAAAAAGATCGCGGTAAAGGCGCGCTGATTGGCGCGGCAGCTGGCGCGGCGCTGGGCGGCGGCGTGGGTTACTACATGGACGTACAGGAAGCGAAACTGCGTGACAAAATGCGGGGCACAGGCGTTAGCGTGACGCGAAGCGGCGATAATATCATTCTGAATATGCCGAATAATGTCACCTTCGACAGCAGCAGCGCGACGCTGAAACCGGCAGGCGCTAACACGCTGACCGGCGTGGCGATGGTGCTGAAAGAGTATCCCAAGACCGCCGTCAATGTGGTGGGCTACACCGACAGTACCGGTAGCCACGATCTGAATATGCGTCTGTCGCAGCAGCGAGCTGACTCCGTCGCCAGCTCGCTGATCACCCAGGGCGTCGACGCCAGCCGTATCCGTACCAGCGGAATGGGTCCGGCGAACCCGATCGCCAGCAACAGTACGGCAGAAGGTAAGGCGCAAAACCGCCGCGTCGAAATTACCTTGAGTCCATTGCAGTAAACTACCGTACCGGGTAAAGCGGTATGCTTTACCCGGCCTGCATTACTCCCTCGCCATTCCCTCGCCAAACCGGATACATCGCGCATTACTCGGTATTCATTCATTATTTACCACGACACGGCTGCCGACAGCGGGGAAATTGGCTGGTCGATGATGGCTAAACGGGTTAATAATAAGCCTGTTCCGGTTGGCGCATGCCGCGCTTACCTTTTGATTTACGGAGAGTCGCATGAAGCCGTCCATCATTCTCTACAAAACCCTGCCTGATGATTTGCTGCATCGCCTGGAGGCGCATTTTACCGTCACCCAGGTACCGAACCTGCATCCGGAAACGGTAGCGCGACACGCGCAGGCATTTGCCAGCGCGCAAGGCCTTCTGGGCGCCAGCGAAACCGTTAACCGCGCGCTGCTGGAAAAAATGCCGGCGCTACGCGCGGCGTCGACCATCTCGGTGGGATACGATAATGTCGAGGTGGACGCCCTTACTGCCCGCAAAATAGTCCTGATGCACACGCCTGCCGTTTTGACGGAAACCGTTGCCGATACGGTGATGGCGTTGATGCTGGCCACTGCCCGCCGCGTGATGGACGTCGCAGAACGGGTTAAAGCGGGTGAATGGACAGAAAGCATTGGCCCGGCGTGGTTTGGCGTCGATGTCCATCACAAAACACTCGGTATCGTTGGGATGGGGCGTATCGGGATGGCGCTGGCGCAGCGAGCGCACTTTGGGTTTACCATGCCGGTTCTCTATCACGCCCGTCGGCGGCATCAGGAGGCGGAAGACCGGTTTAACGCCCGCTACTGCGATCTGGATACGTTGTTGCAGGAGGCTGATTTTGTCTGCGTGATCCTGCCGCTAACGGCAGAAACGCGACATCTGTTTGGCGCAACACAGTTTGCCAGAATGAAATCGTCCGCCATTTTTATTAATGCCGGACGCGGCCCGGTGGTCGATGAAAACGCGCTGATTGCCGCGCTGCAAAACGGTGAAATATATGCGGCAGGTCTGGATGTCTTTGAACATGAACCGCTATCCGTGGATTCCCCCCTGCTGAACATGTCTAATGTCGTCGCGGTGCCGCATATTGGCTCGGCAACGCATGAGACGCGTTACAACATGATGGCCTGTGCGGTGGATAATTTGATTGATGCGCTGCAGGGAAAAATAGAGAAGAACTGCGTCAATCCGCAGGCGGCGGGATAACGCTACAGGCCCGATAAGCGCTGGCTTGCGCTTATCGGGCAGACTGTCATTACTGAGTCGCGTTTACCGCCGCCGTCCAGGCCTGATTAAACGCCTGATGCTGCGAGGCCAACGGCCCAATCAGCGCATTATATTGGCTGGCCTGCTGTGAGGTCGGGAACTGAATGCCGTTCGCGACAAAGCTCACCTGCTCGCCCTGTTGCGCAATATAATCGCCCACTTGTACCAACTGCTGCGTAAAGATCTGCGCCGCCGGGATCAGCGGCTGCAAAGCATCTGCCGGCACGGTGACCACTTTTTTGTAGACCTGATCAAACACAGGCTTCAGGTCATCGGCCTGCTTTAACTCGCCATGCGCGGCATCAGCCTGCAGTTTTGCATTCTGCAACTGTTGCGCCAGCACGCCTAACGAACCATTTGCCTGCCGCAGCGGCTCACGTTGCGTCATATAATCCTGCGGAACGCGGATGGCGTTAACGCTATCGACCACCGGGCGCAGACCGGAATCCATCGCCTGGTTTACCTGCTGCGAGTAGCCATACAGTATCGCGTAATCAGACACGAACGGACCAAACTGTTTTTTCTGATCGGCCGTCAGCGTTGGTAAACGCTCTCCGCTACGCATTGCTGTATTCTGCAGGAAATCGACAAACGCTTTGCGCTGATCGCCTTCTTTATCAAAACACCCGCTCAGGCTAAACACCATTAATAACGCCACAACAGGCGCAAACCAGCGAGAGCAGGACTTACCTGTCGCCATTGTTAATACTCCTTTCACCCAAAAATGCGCACAACGACACCTGCGTGCCTGACGGCTTACAAGGATAGTCCAGGTCAGGCTTGCAGGATACCCTTTCCACGCGATCTTGTAGCGGAAAATTATGTTTATCTGCATCAATGCTTAATTTGTTATTTTATTGTTAATTTTTGGCCTGACACTGCGATAAAAAACGCGGCAAGAAAGCTTTCCAGCGGGGGATGTAATATTTTTTTAATCTTTACAATTATTTTCTGAAAGACGGATATACCTTCCTGGATCAAATTGTTAGCGTCCTAAAAGTCGCGTAGCGTAAGGCATCGAAACGAATCGATAGCGCTTCCTGGCGGCGCGTCGCCCCCCACCCGCAAGTTTCCCGACTATTCTTAAGAGGCTTCGATGCACTTCACGATCCCGCTGTGTGATTTACAGGAGTTCTCAATGGAATATAAAGATCCGATGTTTGAGCTGCTGAGCAGCCTGGAACAAATTGTTTTTAAAGATGAAACGCGAAAGATCACCCTGACGCAAAAACCCAATCCTTTTACCGAATTTGAACAGTTACGGAGAGGGACGGGACTAAAAACAGATGAATTCGCCAGAGCGCTGGGCGTAACGGTTGCCATGGTTCAGGAATGGGAATCGAAACGCGAAAAACCCACGCCAGCAGAGCTTAAATTGATGCGCCTGATACAGGCGAACCCACGCTTAAGTAAGCAATTGATGGAGTAATTTTTACCCCTTTCTGTTTTAACGGTCCTGCGTAAGGACCGTTTTCCCCGCCTGATTCCTGACCTGGAGAAATAAAGTAAAATAAAAGTTGCATCGCCCGGCATTACATGAGTTAATGTGCTCAACGGTTTGACGTACAGACCATTAAAGCAGTTTAGTAAGGCAAGTCCCTTCAAGAGTTATCCATTAGATACCCCTCGTAGTGCGCATTTCCTTAACGCTTAAAAAATCTGTAAAGCACGCCATAACGCCGAAAGGCACACTTATTTTTTAAAAGGTAATACACTATGTCCGGTAAAATGACTGGTATCGTAAAATGGTTCAACGCTGATAAAGGCTTCGGCTTTATTACTCCTGATGACGGTTCTAAAGACGTGTTCGTACACTTCTCCGCTATTCAGAACGATGGTTACAAATCTCTGGACGAAGGTCAGAAAGTTTCCTTCACCATCGAAAGCGGCGCTAAAGGCCCGGCAGCTGGCAACGTAACCAGCCTGTAAGCTTAAAAAGCTCAGAATTTTGAATCCCTGCCTGATGGCGGGGATTTTTTTATTCCAATTCCCCCTCTCCCCCCAGCATAACTTTGCATTACTTTACCCTGTGTCCCTTTGACCTTTCCCTTAGGGGAACCCCTATAGTAGGCAAGGAGATTGTTCACAAGGAATTGAAGTTATGTCGAAATCATCATGGTTATTACTTTTGGGTTTATGCGCCAGCGGCTCCGCGCTTGCGGCATCCTCAGAATCCGCTTTTCTGGCGCAACATGGGCTGGCGGGAAAAACGGTTGAGCAGATCGTGGATACGATTGATCAGACGCCGCAGAGCCGTCCTTTGCCTTACTCCGCGTCGATTACCAGTACCGAGCTCAAATTATCTGACGGAGAGCAGATTTATACGCTACCGTTAGGCGACAAATTCTATCTCTCTTTTGCGCCCTATGAATGGCGGACACACCCCTGTTTTAACCACAGCCTTTCCGGCTGTCAGGGAGAAATGCCGAATAAACCGTTCACTGTAAAAGTGACAGACAGTAAAGGCGCTGTCATCGTACAAAAAGAGATGCAAAGCTATCGAAACGGATTTATCGGTGTTTGGCTACCGCGCAATATGGAAGGGACGCTCGAAGTAAGCTACAACGGTAAAACGGCGTCACATGCCATTGCCACCAGAGATGACAGCCAGACCTGTCTGACGGAATTACCATTACGTTAAAAAAATGCCCGATAACATAATGGGTTATCGGGCCTATAAAACGCCAACAAGATAAAATTAACAGAGTGCCTTGAGAATGCATAACGCCACAAGAATGGCAGAGGTGGGCTCACTTTGTACTGACCCCAAAAACCTGGACAGATTAACCGAGGCATCAGCGAAAGAGTCCATTTAATATATGGGCTCTTTTTTGTTTCTGGCTATAACTAAATAACATTGTCCGCAATCGGATTATCCATTCCGTTGCTTTCTTGCATCACGCGGATTCCTGTCTCATCAATATTTTGTTCGTCGTATTCTTCCTGAATCTAACCTTAGACGTTCTATCAAATTTCGCTTATAGCGATTTGAACGTAACATTCTTTTCATTCTATTGAGGGAGCCTAAGGAACAATGTTCGCTGCTGAGTTTGTGATGATTTGAAACCATGGTGAATGTAGAAATTTTTGGCTTCTTCGGTAAGTGCATGAACCATGATTGCACGTACACCAATATTCTCGGCAACCCGATAGCAACGAAGCACTGCATCATGAAGTAAATCAGCACCAAGCCCTTTTCCATGGGATGAGAGATCGACAGCAAGACGGGCAAGTATAATGACAGGGATGGGATCTGGCATGTTACGCCGAAGGTTGCCTGTCGCTTCTGTATGGTTGACGCTACCGGTGGCCAGAGAGTAAAAACCGGCTACTTGCTTCGTGTCTTTCTTGCACACCACAAATGTTCTGGCCGCTCCGAGAGCCTGGTTTTTGAGGCCCTTTTGCTTCAACCAGTCATCGAGCACAGCTTCACCGCTGACGAACTCAGCGACCTGATGAAAAGCGGACAAAGGTTCTGGTGCTGTTACACGTCCCACTGAGGTTTCCTTGCCAGCAGTTTTTCGATAACGGGATCATCTGCGACCGGTGCATCAAGCAGATTGATGAACTCCTCATATTGCTCATCGTTAAAGTTAAATACACGGCGGTCAAGGATCACATTCTCGGCAGCCCGGCAGGCCGTTTCCAGAATGAAATCTGTACGTGACTTGTGAAGGATTTCCGCAGCTGCATCAATGAGCGCCCGCTGCGATTCCTTAGCTCTAAGGTTAAGTTGAACATCTGATTTCATGAGACACCCCTTGTATAGCATTTGCTTTACAAGAATAGCACAACCACCATGTATAGCAAACGGTATACATCAAGTCGTCGTTTTTCATTTTTTGAATACTGATGTTCGCTTTGTGCTGTGAGTTCAATCGGTCGATATATACTTATTTGCATATACGGAGGTATAAATTATGACCACACGTCGCATGCCTACCCTGACAGCCGAGTAACTTCGCAACATAGCGAGTGAAGCGGTGGCAGACGTAGCACGCCAGAAAATCACCATATCAAAAAGCGCTGTGGGATCTTCGCACAATCTTCAGAGAATGAGCCCCGTCGAATCGAAGGGCAAAGGGGCTGCAATCAGTCCGGTGGCTCGTAAGACACTCAATAATCCAAGCGCTTCAGGCATTCAGAAGTCGCTTGCTGGTTCCGTGCTATCTCAGGCAGAAGCCAAAGGGTATTTCAAAGAAGCTTTTAATAAAGTGCGTAAAGGCTAATAGGCATATGATTCAACGCTCCTCTCAAGTGGGGGGATTTTGGGTGGAAAGGGAACATGTCTCAACCAAAGAAATGGGGGTTTACTGAGCTCGTACAGGACTCAGACGAGCCGGAACAGTTGATCGCATATGCGATGTATAAAGCAGACAAAGATGATCTGGCAATACAATGCCGTGCGAGATTGCTTCCCGAGGCAGACATAGTGGTTGAACTCACCAGTTTCCATGACAGCATAGCTTATTCAGAAAGAAGGCTTCAGGACTATCGTGACAAGGCAAAACGGGCTGTAGATCAGCTGGTAAGCAGTGTAAGTGAGAGGCTCGCAGCCGCATATGATCAGACAATCTCTACGATGACGGATGAGCATCAGATTGACCTGCAGGAAAAATGGAAAAAGTGGGGCGAAGATGCGGCGTTGTACAGTGCTCATCTTACAAAGCCAGTATGGTATACCCGGTTTGGGAAAGGCATTTTGTCGTGGCTCGGTGGCGGGGTATCCGGCCTACTTGCGACCGCGATTTCCACACTCCTGATTGTCGGTGCAGTGTCCCTTTTCACTCCTTCAGTTAGGGATACAGCTCGAGATTCATTGAAAGGTGTAGTTGATACGTTGATCCCAGAAACACCCATTCCAGGCGTGACTGAAACAGTCAAAACAAACAAGCAAACACAGCCCTGATTACAGTGCTTTTTTATGCGCACTTAGTACGCACACTTAAAACGGTGTCACACCCACTTGCCGCAGCGACTTTACGTCAGGTAGCCTATCAATACACATCCTTAGTAATGAGTCCATCAAGCTGATAGGATAACTGCAAACTACGTTCTTCGCTCAAAGTAAACCCTAAGTGCCATGCTTTTCTCCGCTTTTTGCCAGATACGGACATAGAAAACACGATGTTATAAGACTAGCTGCATCTATCCGATCGTATTCATTGGACGTAATGATCGTACTAAGCCGATCTCAAAGGAAAGCATTAATCAGGTAATTGAGTTATTAGGATAAAAAGGAAGGCTGACGGGGCATGGTTTTCGTCACACAATGAGTACCATTCTGCACGAAGAGGATTCAACTCTGCATGGATCGAAACACAGCTTGCATATGTGGATAAGAACGCTGTTCATGGAGCTTACAATCATGCACAGTATTTGGAAGGGAGACAACAGATGATGCAGTGGTATAGTGATTACATAGATAGCTTGTCTAGAAATAAACTTCCGCAATTTTTTCTTCAAAAAAGGCAGTATGAACAATAAATCTAGTTAATGCATACAAAGGTTTATTGTCGATAGCAAGGAGCGTCACAATCATGAATGTACAGGAAACCAAATTTTCATCTAAAGAATTTCTAAGGCGCCGTCGCCCTGAAAAATTTTCTGATTCAACAATCAGAGAGACTGGTACTTTAGATAGAGTAGTACTGGAACACTTCCTCTCTACGCTAAATACAAGAAATCAAGAATTACAATTCGAAGATTTTGCAAAAAAAATATGTGAAAAAATAATTTGCCCTAATCTCCTTGAACAAACTGGTCCTGTAGCAGGGGGGGATGGTAAAACTGACACACAAACATTCCCTGTTTCGGAACAGAATAAGCTTCTTTGGTTCGAAGGTGTTAATGAAGCATCAAATAAAGAACGTTGGGCCTTTGCAGTAAGTACACGTAAAGACTGGAAGAAAAAATGCCATGAAGATGTACTTAAGATAAAAGAAACAGATCGTGGGTATACTAAAATATTTTGCGTAACGAATCAATCTGCAAAATCCAATATTCGTTCAGAGGTTGAGGATACACTAAAAACAAATACTGAAATAGATGTTCGTATATTAGATATTAATTGGCTATTAGATCAAATTTACAAAAATAATTTTGAGCAATTGGCCATTGATTCATTGTCAGTTCCGACACAATATAAAAGAGAGGTTATTTATGGGGAAAATGATTATAAAAAGCATAAGAAATATGAAGAACTAACCGAGTATGTTAGAGAGAAAATTAACCCTGCTGAAATTTCATATGAACAGGTGGATATATTTTTAGAAATTGCAGAGTTAAGCGCTGAACTTGAGAAACCACTAATTGAAACACAAGGTCTGTTTGAAAGAGCCATAAAAATCTCAAAAAAATTCGGGACTAATCAACAATTGCTGGATGCGTATTATCAATACGCCTGGAAGTCTCATTTTTGGATGGAAGATTTTAATCTCTTCGAAGAAAATCTTCAATTTGCATATGAAAGTATTGCATCATCAACTAATTCCTCAAAATGGGAGAAAGTTTTAAATTTAGTAACCGTTCATAAAAGTTATATTAGACTTAACAACGCAACATCTACAATCGATATTGAGAATATTGAACGTAATATGCTCGCTAAACTAGATGAGATAGCTGACGATGAATCACGTCCCAGTAATGCGCTCACAGCGAGAACTCACAAAGCCATTTATAAATTGACAACGTTTTCAGATGTAGAAGATGCTTCGGTTGTATTTGAAGAGTTACATGAAATTTTTAAAAAAAGTGGGAATTTAATAGGCTATCCCTTTGAGAAAAACTTCCAACTTTTGAACGAACTAGATGACATTTTTTCCGATGTAGATGCCTATGAAAATTTATTAGACTATATGACTGAGCAATCTGCTGTTAGAGATGGTGAAGTTAAAGGGGCATTATTAAATCTACGAAGAGGTATAAAGAGACTTCAAAATGGTCACCCTTATCAGGCAATCAAGTATTTAGGAAAATCTTTTATTCCACTCTATAAAGAGGAATCACGGGATAAATTTATATTAGCATTAAAAGCTATTGCTTATGCTTACGAATCCATTGGATTGCTATGGAGTTCACGTTCATGCTTGCTTCTATCCGCTTCTTTGATTACAGATAACTTCTGGAAGTATGATGAGATATCATTAAAGCAGGCTGAGATTTATTATAGTTTATGCCTAACAGAAATAAAACTAGGGAAATTAGCACATGCCCTTTTATGGTATGAACTGTTTTTAATAATTAACGAGAATATCAGTGATAGCTCGTTCGGCGATAAAGAAAATCAGCAAGTCGATTTTTACATAAGTCAACTCATTTTGAACACTGATATAAAGGAAATAAATCAACAGAGTAATATCCCCGATGAACTCGATAGATTAGGCCTTTTTGTATCATCGGGATGTCTTAAATATGCTTTAGGTTATATTGAAGATTTTGAACGTGAGTACGAAGTTACTGCCGATAAAGATCATAATGATTTCTTGCAAAAAATACGTGACTTTGATGCAGGATTTAATAGTAAGGGCATAATAGATAACCATGACAAACGAGGAGTACATACATCTTTTATTTTTGGATGCACCATAGAAATTAACTTTCCGAATCGGTCACCATTTATAGAGTTTTCAACTAATGTTTTATCACTTTTAGAGGGGGCTTTTGCAACCTGTACGATTGACAACGTCCATCTTAAAGAAGCATTTTTAATTATTGAAGTTATAGCGGATGACGATGATGACTTATCCTTATCACATGAAATAAATAGCAATAGTGGAAAACTAAATCTTATAATAAATTGCGCTGGTTTTGATGCAAGTGATTTTAGAATCGAGGCTCAGCAAAAAATCACTAATGAATTCAAGAAATTAGTATTTGATCTTCTCCCTGAATTATTTTTTATAAAAAATACAGAATACATTGAAAAAATGATCTTCGAAGATGCTGCATTCGACAGAGCAATTAGTTTTGGTGCCTGTATCAAATCTATTGAAAATGTTCTTGGAAATGATATTGATCAACAAATTAAGAAAATTTATTCCACCAGTGCTGAAAAGAAAACTTACCCTCTTTTAAGAGATAAATCCTGGGATAGTGAATTTCCGAAAGTGTTGGAGATCGAGGATATAAAAGCTCCAACACTTGGTAAAGGAAGAATGCCTGAAGAGGAACTTAATTCCGAAAATATAACACATAAAGATTATTCCATACAAAGTCTAATCAAACCTCGTCTATGGGATAGAACACGCTGGCAAGGAGTAGGCTTCGCTCAATTAAAATCGCGTTACCCAGGGTTATATCTATTATTTAAACATCCCGATATAGGTGAGGGTATTTTTAAAGATCTTATATCATCAGTAGGCTTGGTAGATAGTAAAGCCAGATTAAGGGTTTGTATTGTCAAGGGTATTTCAGTTAAAAACCCAACTCATTATAGAGTACTAATATCTGAAAATATGATGACAACTCCGTTAACTAAAAGAATGACAATGATCAGTAGAATTAATACGATGACTCCTGATAGCAATGTCAATCTAGAAAGATTTCTTGCTGCATATCAGGCCTGTGGAAAATTCTATCTTGGATGTGATGCGATGTTAAAAAATATTGTTCCTGAGCATCCACAAAGAGATAGTCTAGGGATAGAAATGAGTACGTTAGATGTTAGGTGGGCTTGGGAAATTGGGTTAAATGATGTTGATTGTATTGGGGTTAATTTAAAAGAAGATGACCCCTATATTCCTAATGATGTAGCTGAGATCCCATTATTGCAATTGATAAACAGTAAATAAAATATTTGCCAAGAATACCGCCTCTTAAGGGGCGGGTTTTAAACAAATCTTTAGCCTCTTCACTAATGCTATTAGTGTTATCGCCTTCACAATAAATTGCTGACCTGCTCCTCATTGCTTAACACGCATCGAAGTAAGTATGCATTTCGAACTTCCGTTCCTCGCTCATAGCAGACATTTGCGTGAGCGTATCCACAGACGTTCAGGTTTCCTGATAGCATCCCTGTTCAGACCTTGTTAATTTCTTCCTGGATAGCTCTTTAGGCGCTATTCAACCGGGCTGAGTCCGTTAAATTTAAGGCTAATTCGTCGGGTATTGTAGTATCGTATGTAATCCTCAATAGCTATCTTAAGTTCATCAATATCCTTAAATTTACTGGTGTAAAAACTTTCTGATTTTAAAGTCCCGAAAAAACATTCTGCACAGGCATTATCAAGGCAGTTGCCTTTGCGGGACATACTTTGGATGATGCCAAACTCTCGTAACTGATACTGGTACCATCAATGACGGTATTGCCAGCCCTGATCTGAATGAAGAACCGGATTGGTACCCGCATCAAGTCTGGCAAATGCCTTCATGAGTATGTCATCGATCATCGGCATGGTTGGACGTTCTGAAATACTGTAGGGGATAGCTTCGTTATTGAAGAGATCAATAATGGGTGCAATGCACTTTTGATTTATAGTCAGGTGGGGATTTTCTCTGTCTGCCTTTTGGTGAATACCTGAGACAAACAGTCTCAAGCACCCGCAGCTATTCTAACGCCAATATCCGTACCGCCAGCGTTAATGTATTCCTGAAATATTTTTTGCCAATCAATAGAAATAACCGCGTCTATGAGTTACAGAATTATTAGCGAATCGACTGATACTATTTATGTTATAAAAAAACCTGCCCGAAAGCAGGTTTTTTTTAATTAACTGAACGCTTATTGTAGTAACGAAATATCCGCAACCTGCAGGAACAGTTCGCGTAGTTTCGACAACAGCGTCAGGCGGTTGATACGGATATCTTTCTCTTCCGCGTTAACCATGACATTTTCGAAGAATTCATCCACCGGCGCGCGCAGAGCAGCCAGCTCAATCAACGCTTCCTGATAACGACCATCGGCAAAGTACGGCTGAAGCTTATCACGCAGCACAACCAGATGTCTGGCCAACTCAATTTCCGCCGCTTCTTTCAGTACGGAGGCGTGGACGATATCGTTCAGCGGCTCAGTGGCTTTCGCCAGGATGTTGGAGACGCGCTTGTTCGCCGCCGCCAGCGCAGAGGCTTCTTCCAGGGTGCGGAAATGAGACACCGCTTTCATGCGGGCATCAAAATCTGCCGGACGGGTCGGACGACGCGCCAGTACCGCCTGGATAGTGTCGACGGTGTAACCTTCATCCTGATACCAGGCGCGGAAGCGACCCAGCATAAAGTCGATCACATCATCGACTACGTTGGCGTTGGTCAGCTTGTCGCCATACAGACGCGCCGCTTCTTCGGTCAGCGTTTGCAGATCAAGGTTGAGGTTCTTCTCAACAATGATGCGCAGCACGCCCAGCGCGGCACGACGCAGCGCAAACGGGTCTTTGTCACCTTTCGGATGCTGGCCGATACCGAAGATACCCGCCAGAGTGTCCATCTTATCGGCGATCGCCAGCGCGCAGGCCACCGGGTTAGACGGCAGGTCATCACCGGCAAAGCGCGGCTGATACTGTTCGTTCAGCGCCACGGCCACATCTTCCGCTTCACCATCATGTCGCGCGTAGTGCATCCCCATCACGCCCTGGGTGTCGGTGAACTCGAAGACCATGTTGGTCATCAGGTCGCACTTGGAGAGCAGGCCCGCACGAGTGGCGTGGTTGACGTCAGCGCCAATCTGACCGGCAATCCAGCCCGCCAGCGCCTGAATACGGTCGGTCTTGTCGCGCAGCGTGCCCAGCTGTTGCTGGAACAACACGGTTTGCAGACGCGGCAGATGGTCTTCCAGACGTTTTTTACGGTCGGTATTGAAGAAGAATTCAGCATCTGCCAGACGCGGACGCACCACTTTCTCGTTACCGGAGATAATCTGGGTCGGATCTTTCGACTCGATGTTGGCGACGAAGATAAAGTTCGGCAGCAGCTTGCCCGCGTTGTCATAAACCGGGAAATACTTCTGGTCGCCCTTCATGGTGTACACCAGCGCTTCGGCAGGCACGGCGAGGAATTTCTCTTCAAACTTCGCCGTCAATACCACCGGCCATTCCACCAGCGAGGCCACCTCTTCCAGCAGGCTTTCGCTCAGGTCGGCATTACCGCCAATCTTGCGTGCTGCTTCTTCGGCGTCCGCTTTGATTTTGGCTTTACGCGCTTCGTAGTCCGCAATGACTTTACCGCGCTCCAACAGAATTTGCGGGTACTGGTCAGCATTGTCGATAGTAAACTCCGGCTCCCCCATAAAGCGGTGGCCGCGAATGACGCGGTCAGACTGAATGCCCAGGATGGTTGCCGGAATCACTTTATCGCCCAGCAGCAGGGTCACGGTGTGCACCGGACGCACGAAGTGTACGTCAGACGCGCCCCAGCGCATCAGTTTCGGGATCGGTAGTTTCGCCAGCGAGGTGGCTACCATGTTCGGCACCAGCGCTTCGGTACTTTCGCCCTTCACGTGGGCGCGATACAGCAGCCATTCGCCTTTGTCGGTCTTCAGACGCTCGGCCTGATCAACGGTGATCCCGCAGCCGCGCGCCCAGCCTTCTGCCGCTTTGCTCGGTTTGCCTTCGGCGTCGAACGCCTGAGCAATCGCCGGACCGCGTTTTTCGACTTCGCGATCGGGCTGAGATTCAGCAAGATTCGCCACTTTCAGCGCCAGACGGCGCGGGGCGGCAAACCATTCAACGTTACCGTGCGCGAGGCCGGCGTTATCCAGCTCCGCAGTGAAGTTCGCAGCAAAGGACTCAGCCAAACTGCGCAGTGCTTTTGGTGGCAGCTCTTCAGTGCCGATTTCCACCAGAAAAGTTTTCTCAGACATGGCCGCCTCTTACTTGTCTTTGTTGCACATCGGGAAGCCGAGGGCTTCACGGGAAGCATAATAAGCCTCTGCCACTGCTTTGGTCAGGGTGCGAATACGCAAAATGTAGCGCTGACGTTCGGTGACGGAGATAGCTTTACGCGCATCCAGCAGGTTGAAGCTATGGGCGGCTTTCAGAATACGCTCGTAGGCCGGCAGCGGCAGCGGGTTTTCCAGCGCCAGCAGCTGCTGGGCTTCTTTCTCATACTGCTCAAAGCAGGAGAACAGGAAGTCGACGTCGGCGTATTCGAAGTTATAGGTGGATTGCTCCACTTCGTTCTGATGGAACACGTCGCCGTAGGTGGTTTTACCCAGCGGGCCATCGCTCCAGACCAGATCGTAAACGCTGTCTACGCCCTGAATGTACATGGCCAGACGCTCCAGACCATAGGTGATTTCACCGGTCACCGGCTTACACTCCAGGCCGCCGACCTGCTGGAAGTAGGTGAACTGCGTCACTTCCATGCCGTTCAGCCACACTTCCCAACCCAGACCCCAGGCGCCCAGCGTCGGGTTCTCCCAGTTATCTTCCACGAAACGGATGTCGTGGATGGTCGGGTCCATACCCAGCTCTTTCAGAGAACCGAGGTACAGCTCCTGAATATTCTCCGGAGACGGCTTAATCACTACCTGGAACTGATAGTAGTGCTGTAAGCGGTTCGGGTTTTCGCCGTAGCGGCCATCGGTCGGACGACGAGAAGGCTGCACATAAGCAGTCGCCATCGGCTCTGGCCCCAGCGCGCGCAGGCAGGTCATTGGATGAGAAGTTCCCGCGCCGACTTCCATGTCCAATGGTTGAACAATGGTACAGCCCTGGCGAGCCCAGTAATCCTGTAAGGTCAGGATCAAGCCCTGGAAGGTCCTGGTATCAAACTTTTGCATATTATTTCGTGCTGGATACGTGTGGATTTAAAGGAAGGAGCCAGTATACCCGCTGGATGCGAGATATACAGTATGAAACCGGTTTGTTTAGCGAAAATTGCCGGATTTCGCGGCATCACACCTCACCAGGCGCGGCTTTTACCGCATAGAAAGATGTAAAAACTGCCCATCTGCATCAAAAGAGCAGACAAAACTCTCTTTACGGAAGGTATTACCACGCATCTCATAGCTCCCCTGAAACTGTTCGAAGCCGGTAACAGCAATTTTCTGTGCGCCAGTGTTGTAACGCTGCGCCGCCTGAGCTTTACACAATGCTTCCATATCCAGCGTGCGTGTTGGGCTCACTTTACTCTGCTGGGCTTTTTGCGTCGGTGGCGGTGTCGCTGTGCATCCCACCAGAGCGATGGCTATCATCACAGTACAGAAATACTTCATTATCATTTTTATTACCGTCTGGTTTGCTGGTCAGTCTTATTATTAAGATTTGTGGGTAACAGAAACATTGTGCGAATCTCCTTACGCCATCACAAGATGTAGCGTAGAAAGTCGGATTTTTCCAGTGAGCCACCGCACTGGAACTCTATTCAAACGGAAGCTGAGGAACTGATGCAGCCTAAAATTAACTGGATTGATAACCTGCGAGGGATCGCCTGTTTAATGGTAGTGATGATCCATACTACAACGTGGTACATCACCAACGCCCACAGCGTCAGCCCGCTAAACTGGGATATTGCGAATGTCCTGAATTCGGCTTCGCGCGTTAGCGTTCCCCTGTTTTTTATGATTTCAGGCTATCTTTTTTTTGGCGAGCGCTGCGCGCAACCGCGGCATTTTTTACGTATCGCCCTTTGCCTTATCTTTTACAGCGTTGTCGCCCTGGCTTACATTTCACTTTTTACTTCGATCAACGTCGAGCTTTCGCTAAAAAATGTGCTGCAAAAACCCGTGTTTTACCACCTGTGGTTTTTCTTTGCGATTGCGGTGATCTACCTGGTATCGCCATTAATCCAGGTAAAAAACGTGAGCGGCAAAATGCTCCTGATGCTGATGGTGATCATTGGTATTATTGCTAACCCAAATACTGTGCCGCAAAAAATCGGCGGCGTTGAATGGTTGCCCATCAATCTGTATATCAGCGGCGACACGTTCTACTACATTCTCTACGGTATCCTGGGCCGCGCCATTGGAATGATGGAGACGCAAAAGTCATCGCTGACGCTTATCTGCACTGCCCTGTTCATCATCGCGGTATTTGTTATTTCTCGCGGCACATTGCATGAATTACGCTGGCGCGGAAATTTTGCCGATACCTGGTATCTGTATTGCGGTCCCATGGTGTTTATTTGCGCCGTCTCACTGTTCACGGTAGTTAAAAATAAGCTGAATGCGCGGACGTTACCTGGACTGGGGCTTATCTCCCGCCACTCGTTGGGTATTTATGGTTTCCACGCGCTGATTATCCATGCGCTACGTACTAATGGTCTGGAGTTAAAACGTTGGCCGCCGTTAGACATCGTGTGGGTTTTTGCCGCGACGGTGACAGGAAGCCTGCTACTTTCCATGCTGTTACAGCGTATTGATAAACGGAAATGGGTTAGCTAAACGACAATGATGGCTCCGGCCATCATTCATCATCACTGTAGGAAGCGTAAAGATCGGTTCCATATATACTGACCCCCAGCGCCACCAGACACAGTATTTTCAGCGCGCCCGCCAGCGCCAGGTTAAATACGCCGACCGCGACCATGCCGATGCCAAGCAACAGCAAAGATTTGCAACGAGAAAGCAAGCGGCCATTTCCCGTGTGTTCCTGGCGAATTAAGACTGGAAAACCACACATGACGATTGCCGCAAAAAAATATCCCTTTTCGCTTAATGTATGACAGCCTGGCCACAGTCCCACCAGGTATACCACTGCACCGACAACTAACATTCCCAGGCCGAATATCCGTTTCCTGCGCGCAACGTGATCGTCCATCTCACTCTCCTTGTGGTTGTGTGAGACACATTAAGCGAAGAAATAGCGATGAAAAAGGCGCCTGCTCAGCAATAATATAAAAATCAGAAAACACACATACTTACTTCTATATAATTCAATAGAATTAATATTTACGGGAAATGCCTTTCAGCCAAAACCGAAAGGCATTCTGACTTATGACATCAACGGCAACAGCTGCTGATAGAGTCGACGGAAGGTTTCACGACGTTGTTGATAAACCGCATGACGCTGCGCATCGGGATAATGCGCCTGCTCCAGCGGCAACTGCGGCAATACATCGGCGAGCGGAGTCTGTTTATTCACCGCAATTTGCGCCAGACGCGCCGCGCCCAGCGCTGGCCCCACATCGCCGCCAGTACGATAATCAAGCTGTAGCCCGCTAATATCAGATAGCATCTGACGCCAGTATTCGCTGCGCGCCCCGCCGCCGATAAGCGTCACGCTGGCGGGTTTGACGCCGCAGGCGTGAACCACATCCATACCGTCCGCCAGAGCATATCCCACGCCTTCCAGTACCGCCCGCGCCAGTTCCGCCGGGCCATGCTGATGGGTTAAACCAAAGAAAACGCCTTTTGCCTGCGGATTATTGTGCGGCGTGCGCTCGCCGGACAGGTACGGCAAAAACCAGATCGGATCGGTATGCTCATCCGCCAGCTGCGCGGCGGCAATCAGTGTCGGGACGTTCTTCTGCCCGGTGAGTTTAGCCGCCCAGTCCAGACAAGAGGCGGCGCTCAACATTACAGACATTAAATGCCAGCGTTCCGGCAGCGCATGGCAAAAACTGTGTACTGCGCTCTCCGGTTTACTCAGAAAGCCGTCGCTGACGGCAAAATAGACGCCCGATGTTCCGAGTGAGAGCATCGCCTGTCCGGCATCGATCATTCCTACGCCGACCGCGCCAGCCGCATTGTCGCCGCCGCCCGCCACCACAGGTACTGCTGGCATTCCCCATGCGCTGGCTACCTCTGGCAGCAACGTTCCGGTAATGTCACTCCCTTCAAATAACGCTGGCATCTGCTGTCGGGTTAAATGACAGGCGTTGAGCATAACGTCGCTCCAGTCGCGCTTTTTCACGTCCAGCCACATCGTTCCCGCTGCATCCGACATATCGCTGGCAAAGACGCCCGTCATTCGCAGCCGCAGAAAATCTTTCGGCAGCAGAACTTTGTCTATCTGGCGGAAAATATCCGGTTCGTGGCGCTGCACCCAGACTAATTTGGGCGCGGTAAAACCGGGCATCATCAGATTACCGGTTATCGCACGCGACTGCGGCACCTGTTTTTCCAGCCAGGCGCACTCTTCGCTACAGCGTCCGTCATTCCATAAAATCGCTGGTCGCAGGACCTGCTGACGGCTATCAAGCAATGTCGCGCCATGCATTTGTCCGGCGATGCCCAACGCCCGGACGCCACTTAACGACTGTTGCCGACCTAAACCTTTAACCGCACGATCCGTCGCCTGCCACCACTGCTCTGGTTCCTGTTCCGACCATAAGGGATGCGGACGCGATACGGTCAGTTTTTCAGTATGCGTAGCCAGCACATCGCCCTGCTCATTCAACAGGATAGCTTTTACACCCGATGTACCAAGATCGATCCCGATATACATAGTGTGGGTTCCTTTACTGAAAGCGCCCGGCAGCGCTACGCTTACCGGGCTAATCACGACTACAGGCCGGGCTAACGCGGAGTCGCCCGGTAGATAGGGTTATTTATCAAACAGATAACGGTTAACCAGATTTTCTAACAGCTCCTGATGACCGCTTTGATGTACTGGCGCCAGATTATGCTGCTCCGCATACTGCGCCAGTTCGCCTAAGGAGAGTTGTCCTTTCAGAATCTGCTGCCCCAGCTCGCCATTCCAGCCGGCATAGCGCTTCGCCACGCGTTTATCCAGCTCGCCGTCTTCAACCATACGCGCGGCGATTTTCAGCGACAACGCCATCGTATCCATCGCGCCGATATGACCGTAGAACAGATCGTATTTATCGGTGCTCTGGCGACGAACTTTGGCGTCGAAGTTGAGACCGCCCGTCGTGAATCCGCCCGCTTTCAGGATTTCGTACATCACCAGCGCGTTCTCTTCAACGCTAATCGGGAACTGATCGGTATCCCAGCCCAGTTGCGCATCGCCGCGGTTGGCGTCAACGGAGCCAAAAATACCCAGCGCGATAGCGGTCGCGATTTCATGGTGGAACGAATGGCCCGCCAGCGTCGCGTGGTTCGCCTCAATGTTCACTTTGATCTCTTTTTCCAGGCCGAACTGTTTGAGGAAGCCATAGACCGTTGCAACGTCATAATCATACTGATGTTTTGTCGGTTCCTGCGGTTTCGGTTCAATCAGCAGCGTGCCCTGGAAACCCATTTTATGTTTGTGCTCAACCACCATTTGCATAAAGCGGCCAATCTGTTCGCGTTCCTGGCGCAGATCGGTATTCAGCAACGTTTCATAACCTTCGCGCCCGCCCCACAGCACGTAATTTTCGCCGCCCAGTTTATGCGTGGCGTTCATTGCCGTAACCACTTGCGTCGCTGCCCAGCTAAAGACTTCCGGATCCGGGTTAGTGGCGGCGCCTGCGCCATAGCGCGGGTTGGTAAAGCAGTTCGCCGTTCCCCACAGCAGTTTTACGCCGCTCTGCTCCTGTTTCGCCGCCAGCACATCCACCATCTGCGCGAAGTTGTTTTTATATTCTTTCAACGACGCGCCTTCCGGCGACACATCCACGTCATGGAAGCAATAAAAAGGCACATTCAGTTTGTGGAAAAATTCAAACGCCACGTCCGCTTTGCGTTTCGCCAGCTCCAGCGCTTCGCCCGGTTGCTGCCACGGACGATTAAACGCGCCTACACCAAACATATCCGCGCCGTTCCAGCAGAAGGTATGCCAGTAACAGGCCGCGAAACGCAGGTGATCTTCCATACGTTTACCTAAAACCAGCTCGTCGGGATTGTAATGACGAAATGCCAGCGGGTTAGTCGAGTGAGGGCCTTCATAGCGAACACGATCGAGTTGGTCAAAATAAGCCTGCATAGTGAGCTCCATAATCAGATAAGACGGCAAGTAAACGACATAACGTCATACTGGAATTTCCTGATTTATTGCTCAATTACGTTATTTCACACCGCTATTAAGAGAATCCCCAAATGTGCTCTGGCTCTCAAAAAAACGTTGAAAACCACAGAAGAAAAAAGCGATCGCGATCGAATCCTGGCAAATAAACAAAAAACCGTAATATATAGATAAGAAATGACAATTGTCATCCGCCGTTTGCTGTGATGAATTTCGCATAACGTTTCAGGCGCAAAATAATTTGTCATCATTCGCCAGACCGTTATGTCAGCCGTTTTGATAGTATCCATGAGTCCAGGTTCACTTTTGCAGGATATATCCTCATGTTTGATAAACGTCACCGTATCACTCTGTTATTTAACGCGAATAAAGCCTATGACCGTCAGGTAGTGGAGGGGGTGGGTGAATATTTACAAGCCTCGCAATCCGAATGGGATATATTTATTGAGGAAGATTTCCGTGCCCGTATCGATAACATTAAAGAGTGGTTAGGCGACGGCGTTATTGCCGATTACGATGATGACGATATCGCGCAATTATTAGCCGATGTCGACGTACCCATTGTCGGGGTCGGCGGTTCTTACCATCTTGCTGAAAATTATCCCGCCGTTCATTACATCGCCACCGATAATCATGCGCTCGTTGAAAGCGCTTTCCTGCATTTAAAAGAAAAAGGCGTCAACCGCTTCGCGTTTTACGGTTTGCCCGACTCCAGCCGCAAACATTGGGCGGCGGAACGGGAATACGCCTTTCGCCAGCTGGTCGCCGAGGAAAAATACCGCGGCGTAGTCTATCAGGGACTGGAAACCGCGCCGGAAAACTGGCAGCACGCGCAAAATCGCCTCGCCGACTGGCTTCAGACGCTGCCGCCGCAAACCGGCATCATTGCCGTAACGGATGCCCGCGCCCGTCACGTATTGCAGGCCTGTGAACACCTGCATATTCCGGTGCCGGAAAAACTTTGCGTTATCGGTATTGATAACGAAGAGTTAACCCGTTACCTGTCGCGCGTCGCGCTTTCCTCCGTCGCGCAGGGGGCGCGGCAAATGGGCTATCAGGCGGCGAAACTGCTGCACCGTTTGCTGGCGCGCGAAGAGATGCCGTTACAGCGCATTCTGGTGCCGCCGGTGCGCGTCATTGCGCGCCGCTCGACAGACTATCGCTCCCTGACCGATCCGGCGGTTATCCAGGCGATGCACTTTATTCGTAACCATGCCTGTAAGGGCATTAAAGTCGAGCAGGTGCTGGACGCGGTTGGGATTTCACGTTCAAACCTGGAAAAACGTTTTAAGGAAGAAGTTGGCGAGACGATACATGCGCTGATCCACGCCGAAAAGCTGGAAAAAGCGCGTAGTTTGTTGATTTCTACCACGTTGGCGATAAACGAAATTTCGCAAATGTGCGGCTACCCGTCGCTGCAATATTTCTATTCGGTGTTTAAAAAGGAGTACGTCACTACGCCTAAGGAGTATCGCGACCAGCATAGTGAAGCGTTGTTGTAGTTTATCCAGCCTACAGATGCCTTGTAAGCCGGATAGCGTAGCGCCATCCGGCACACAGAATTACATATGCGCGGCGATCAGACGCTGGTTGTCCTGGTACATCGCGAACAAGTAGTTGTTATAGCGCGACCCCTGGGTAGAGTAACCCTTCAGCTTATGAATCATCGCCGTGGCGGTGACTTCCTGATCCGCCTTACGCAGTTGGGCGCGCGACTTGCGGAAAGAGGAATAAGCCGGATGCGTGTTCAGGTTGGCGACATACGCGCTCACCGACTCCTCAACCGACGCGAATTGCGAGTAACCTTTCACCTTACCCGGCGTATTGGTACAACGCCCTTTCGTGCACTTCATGCCGAACAGGTTATTGTTACTACGCGCCAGTTTAGAGGTTCCCCAGCCGCTTTCCGCCGCCGCCATCGTCGCCACCATGCTGGTTGGGATAATGTCGACGCGCTCCAGCAACGTATTCCACGGAATACGACGCGTGTTGCCGGACCAGCTCACTTTATAGCGCTTCGCGATATCTTTCATACGCGCGCGTTCAGACGGCGACCAGCGGTTCTGGTACTGTTTTGAGATCAGCCAATTACGGTCCGCGGTAATCGCGGCATTTTGGCTGGTGATGTAAGGCATAACGGTCCGGAGAAACGCTTTTTTTCTGGGGGTTCCGGAAGGGTATTTTCGCAAATCAGGAAGTGAACTGCTCTTTGCACTATTGCGAGAATACTCTTGTTTACTGCTAACCTGTTTATAACTTGTCTCAGTTATGTGGGACTTTTGACTCGTTTGTGTTGCGTGCGTCTTTGCCAGCACCTCACCCGAAAATGCGATGGTGAGTAACATAAGAATCATTGCCCCATATCGTCGCATGGGAGTCAATATCATTAGGTCTCCTGGTCGGATTGATACATTCCAACACCTTTTATTTTTCACGAAGTTAAGGTTTGAACCCCAAATTCTAGCAAAAATAGGCTTAAAAAGCACCTCAGGGAATAGTCTTAATCCGAAACTATGTCAACTATTAACGATAACAGGCAGCAATAATGCCAATAAAATGTGGTGCTTATCGCAAATAGAGGCGTTTTTTTGCGCCTCGTCGCTCACCCTCGCGCCTCCTCCTGCGCGACTCTCTGCTGAGGAGGAGTTCATTCGCCTAAAAACCAGGCAAGCTGATGAATATTGCCCACAAAGGATAGCGTGATGAAACTTGCCGCCTTCGCTCTGACGCTGATACCCGGTATCGCGATCGCCTCATCATGGACCTCACCCGGTTTTCCGACGTTCTCGACGCAGGAAACCGGGCGCTTTACCAGCCATGCTGCATTAACAAAAGGTACACGCGCGTTAACGCTCCATATTGACCAGCAGTGCTGGCAGCCCTCCGGCGCCATAAAACTCAACCAGATGTTGTCGTTAAAACCCTGCGAAGGCGCGCCGCCGCAATGGCGTTTGTTTAAAGATGGCGACTATACGATAACGGTAGATACCCGCTCCGGTACGCCGACCCTGTTGTTATCGATAAAAACTGAACCTGAACACACCGCGCAGCTCGCCTACCAGTGTCCCGTCTGGGATGGTTCGCCGCTCACGCTGGATGTTAGCCAGACCTTTCCGGAAGGAACGGTAGTGCGCGATTATTACAGTGGTCAAACCGATACCGTCCAAAACGGGCAAATCACGCTGCGACCTGCCGACAGCCACGGGCTTTTATTGCTGGAACGCGCGGAAACCCATGCATCAGCGCCTTTTAACTGGCGCAACGCCACCGTTTATTTTGTGCTTACGGATCGCTTTCGCAATGGCGATGCAACCAACGACCACAGCTATGGTCGCCATAAGGATGGTATGCAAGAGATTGGCACTTTCCACGGCGGCGATTTGCGCGGGTTGACGAGTCAACTGGACTATCTACAGCAATTAGGCGTGAACGCCTTGTGGATAAGCTCGCCGTTTGAACAGATCCACGGCTGGGTCGGCGGCGGAGCAAAAGGCGATTTTCCTCATTACGCCTATCACGGCTATTACACTCAGGACTGGACGACGCTGGATGCCAATATGGGCAACGAAGCCGATCTCCGCGCGCTGGTCGACGGCGCGCACCAGCGCGGCATCCGTATTTTATTTGACGTAGTAATGAATCATGCCGGTTACGCCAC
Organism: Salmonella sp. SJTUF15581; assembly: GCF_043356775.1. Taxonomy (NCBI): domain Bacteria; kingdom Pseudomonadati; phylum Pseudomonadota; class Gammaproteobacteria; order Enterobacterales; family Enterobacteriaceae; genus Salmonella; species Salmonella sp. SJTUF15581. The sequence goes on from NZ_JBEUJY010000005.1 coordinate 120,872, forward strand.
GCTGGCGGATATGCAGGAGTATCAGTTCGGCGCGCTCTATTTATCCGGCGCGGAACGGCAAAAAATTCTCGGCGATCGCTGGACAAACTGGCGACCCGCCGCCGGACAAAGCTGGCACAGCTTTAACGACTACATCAACTTCAGCGACAGCGCCGCCTGGGAAAAATGGTGGGGGAAAAAGTGGATTCGTACCGATATTGGCAACTACGACAGTCCGGGATTTGACGATTTAACCCTGTCGCTGGCCTTCCTGCCGGATATAAAAACGGAATCTACCACGCCTTCCGGCCTACCCGTGTTCTATGCCAACAAACCCGATACTAAAGCAAAGTTCATTGAGGGCTATACGCCACGGGATTATCTGACTCACTGGTTAAGCCAGTGGGTGCATGATTACGGCATTGACGGGTTCCGGGTCGATACTGCCAAAAACGTTGAGCTTCCTGCCTGGCAACAGCTAAAAACCCAGGCCAGCGCGGCGTTACATGAATGGAAGCAGGCCAATCCGGACAAAGCGCTGGATGATAGCCCGTTCTGGATGACTGGCGAAGCGTGGGGCCACGGCGTCATGAAAAGCGATTATTATCGCTATGGTTTCGACGCGATGATCAATTTTGATTATCAGGAGCAGGCGACGAAAGCGGTCGATTGCCTGGCGGAAATGGGGCCAGTCTGGCAGCAGATGGCGGATAAAATGCAGGATTTCAACGTATTAAGTTACCTCTCCTCGCATGATACGCGCCTTTTCCGTGAGGGCGGTGATAAGGCGGCGGAACTGCTGCTGCTTTCGCCGGGCGCGGTGCAGATCTTTTACGGCGATGAATCCGCTCGTCCCTTCGGCCCCACCGGCTCCGACCCGCTGCAAGGCACCCGTTCAGATATGAACTGGCAGGACGTGAGCGGAAAGTCAGCCGCAGCCGTCGCGCACTGGCAGCGTATTAGCCAGTTCCGCGCCAGACATCCCGCCATCGGCGCAGGCCAACAAACCACGCTGACGCTAAAACACGGGTACGGTTTTGTACGCCAGTACGGCGACGATACGGTGATGGTCGTCTGGGCGGGCCGCCGCTAATCGTGGTGCTACCGGTCCCCCTCGCGTACCGGTAGCCCCTTCAAAATAAAAAACTAACCTGATAAAAATTTGTAGCATAAAACATCAATACTACCGCCTGACCCTCATTTGCGCCCCGCCATTTGTAGCGTTATGGTTATCCACTTTGACAGACAGTTCGATAGATCACCCGTTATGACATTTTCACTTTTCGGCGATAAATTTACCCGCCATTCAGGCATTACCCGCCTGATGGAGGATCTCAACGACGGCTTACGCACGCCAGGCGCCATCATGCTTGGCGGCGGTAACCCGGCACACATCCCTGCAATGCAGGATTATTTCCAGACGCTACTGACAGAGATGGTAGAAAGCGGCAAAGCCGCTGATGCGCTTTGTAATTATGACGGTCCCCAGGGAAAAACGGCGCTACTGAATGCACTGGCCGTACTGCTACGTGAAACGCTGGGATGGGATATCGAACCACAGAATATTGCGCTGACAAATGGCAGTCAGAGCGCGTTTTTCTACTTATTTAATCTCTTCGCCGGACGTCGCGCCGACGGCAGTACGAAAAAGGTACTATTCCCGCTTGCGCCGGAATACATCGGCTATGCGGATTCCGGTCTGGAAGACGACCTCTTCGTTTCGGCGCGCCCGAATATTGAGCTGCTGCCGGAAGGCCAGTTTAAGTATCACGTCGATTTTGAGCATCTGCACATCGGCGAAGAAACGGGGATGATTTGCGTCTCGCGCCCGACCAACCCAACCGGTAACGTTATCACCGACGAAGAGCTGATGAAGCTGGACAGACTGGCGAATCAGCACAACATCCCACTGGTGATTGATAACGCTTACGGTGTACCGTTTCCGGGCATTATCTTTAGCGAGGCGCGCCCGCTGTGGAACCCCAATATTATCCTATGCATGAGCCTCTCGAAGCTGGGGCTGCCCGGTTCCCGCTGCGGGATTATCATCGCCAATGATAAGACGATTACCGCCATTGCCAACATGAACGGCATCATCAGCCTTGCGCCCGGGGGCATGGGCCCGGCGATGATGTGCGAAATGATTAAGCGTAACGATCTGCTGCGGCTGTCGGAAACGGTTATCAAACCTTTCTACTATCAGCGCGTTCAACAGACGATCGCGATCATTCGTCGCTATTTATCCGAAGAACGCTGCCTGATTCATAAACCGGAAGGCGCAATATTTTTGTGGCTGTGGTTTAAAGATCTGCCGATTACCACCGAGCTACTCTATCAACGCTTGAAAGCGCGCGGCGTGCTGATGGTGCCGGGCCACTATTTCTTTCCCGGGCTGGATAAACCCTGGCCGCACACACACCAGTGTATGCGGATGAACTACGTGCCTGAACCGGACAAAATCGAGGCGGGCGTAAAAATTCTGGCAGAAGAGATAGAACGCGCCTGGCGTGAAGGCTGACGGTTATTCCGGCCATCATGCAGGCCGGAACGACATTCAGAAAGGTTGAGAATAGAGGCGCTGGCGCTGCACGTGTGCTGCGTCAACGCACTGTAACGCACTGGTCGGGCAGGCTTCCACGCACGCCGGCCCCGCTTCCCGATGCCAGCAAAGATCGCATTTAATCGCCTGCGCGCCTGACGCGGACGCCACCACGGTCATCGCACCAAACGGGCAAGCCAGCATACAGCTTTTACAACCAATGCAGCGCGATGGCGTCACGAAGATATGCCCCCGATCACGGCGAATCGCCTGTACCGGGCAGACATTCGCGCACGGCGCGTCCTCACACTGATGGCAGACCGTGGCCGTGGTGAAGCTATCCTCTTTTATCACCCGGATACGCGGCACAAAGTCCGCCGTCGTCACCGCCGCGCTATTCTGCTGTTCCTGGTGCGACACTACGCAGGCGACCTCGCAGGTACGACACCCGATACACGCCGACGCATCCGCCATAATAAACCGGTTCATTGTTCTCCCCCTGCGTTAAAACGCCAGAATGCCAGAGAGCCATTCCCCACCGCTTTGATCCCACTACGCAAACGGACAAATTTTGTCAGATGCCTGATAAAACCTGGCGAGCTGTCTTATTCGCGAACGGTAAATCCCAGCTCATTAGAGATAGCCTGTGCGGTTTCACGCAACGGTTTGAGCAGATTTTTCTCGCCGATCTGTTTTAGCCGTGACGTCGACAGCGAAATAGAAATGGCGTAAGGCACTCGATGGTGAATATCAAACACAGGCACGGCAATACAGGAGACGCCCAGTTCATTTTCTTCGCGGTCCATCGCCATGCTGGTTTCACGAATTTGCGCCAACTCATCGTACATTGCTGGTAAATCGGTAATGGTGTTGCGAGTCAGCGGCTGGATCTGATCTTTATGGTTTTCCCAGTAAGACGCCACATAATCCGGCTGACCAAACGCCATATAAATTTTCCCCATCGCCGAGCAGTACAGCGGCATATGCTGGCCAATGTAGGCACGCGTGCGCAGCATACCGGTGGTCGGTTCCAGCTTATAAATCAGGATAGCGTGGTCATCTTCACGGCTGGAAAAATTCACCGTCTCGCCGGTGGCCAGGTTGAGCGCCTCAAGGTGCGGTGCCGCAACGTGGATGATATTCAGCGATGACAGGGCTTTTTGGCCGACGGCAATAAACTTTGTCGTCAGACGGTAGCTTCCGGCCGCCGGCGCTGGCGTCACGTATCCGCAGGATTGAAGCCCCTGCAACAAACGATGGACGGTACTCTTGTTCAACCCCGCCAGCTCCGACAGGTGCGCCAGTGGGCAACCGTTCGGGTAGTTACTCAAAATTTCTATCAACATCAGGCCACGAAACAGGCTCTGACTCCCCGCAGGCTTCTCTTTATCGTTGTTCTGGCTCATCAGAAAACTCTCTCCTTTCTTGGGCGATCAGATGGTAGCTCAAAGTGTGTTGCAGTTCACGATATCAGCATAAAAAACATAACCCGATGATTTTAATCGCTTTTAAAAACCTTCTCTGGCGTTGCCATGACAATTTTTGATCTATATATTTGGAACTACATTTCGTATTATGAAATTTATCGATAAAAAAACATACTAAAATTTCTGACAATCGACCAGGAGAACAGGGATGAAAGTAACTTTCGAAGAGTTAAAAGGGGCCTTCTACCGCGTCTTGCGGTCGCGGAATATTGCGGAAGATACCGCCGACGCCTGCGCGGAAATGTTCGCTCGCACCACCGAGTCCGGTGTCTATTCCCACGGCGTGAACCGCTTTCCCCGCTTCATCCAGCAACTGGATAACGGCGACATTATTCCTGATGCTAAACCGCAGCGGGTTACCAGCCTCGGCGCCATCGAACAGTGGGATGCTCAGCGCGCTATCGGCAACCTGACGGCGAAAAAGATGATGGACCGGGCCATCGAGCTGGCTTCCGATCATGGTATTGGCCTGGTGGCGTTACGTAATGCTAACCACTGGATGCGCGGCGGCAGCTACGGCTGGCAGGCGGCGGAAAAAGGCTATATCGGCATTTGCTGGACCAACTCCATCGCCGTCATGCCGCCGTGGGGCGCGAAAGAGTGCCGTATCGGTACCAATCCGCTGATCGTCGCCATCCCTTCCACGCCGATCACGATGGTGGATATGTCGATGTCGATGTTCTCCTACGGCATGCTGGAGGTTAACCGTCTGGCGGGCCGCGAACTGCCGGTGGACGGCGGTTTCGACGATAACGGTCAGTTGACCAAAGAACCGGGCGTGATCGAGAAAAATCGCCGCATTTTACCGATGGGTTACTGGAAAGGATCTGGTCTGTCGATTGTGCTGGACATGATTGCCACCCTGCTTTCCAACGGCTCTTCCGTTGCCGAAGTGACCCAGGAAAACAGCGATGAGTATGGCGTCTCACAGATTTTCATCGCCATAGAAGTGGATAAGCTGATCGATGGCGCAACCCGCGATGCCAAACTGCAGCGGATTATGGATTTCATCACCACTGCTGAACGCGCCGACGACAACGTCGCGATTCGGCTGCCCGGCCACGAATTTACCAAACTGCTGGATGACAACCGCCGTCACGGTATCACCATTGACGACAGCGTCTGGGCCAAAATTCAGGCGCTGTAAGGAGCCACATCATGATTTTTGGACATATCGCGCAGCCTGATCCGTGCCGGTTACCGTCGGCCATAGAGCAGGCGCTCGATTTCTTGCGTACTACGGACTTTCGCACGCTGGAACCCGGCGTAGTGGAAATCGACGGCCAAAATATCTTCGCGCAGATTATCGATATGACCACCCGCGATGCTGCTGAAAATCGTCCGGAGGTTCATCGCCGCTATCTGGATATTCAGTTTCTGGCATGGGGCGAAGAGAAAATTGGGGTTGCCATTGATACCGGTAATAATCAAATCAGCGAGTCATTATTAGAACAGCGCGATATTATTTTTTATCACGACAGTGAACATGAATCATTCATTGAAATGATACCGGGAAGTTATGCCCTGTTTTTCCCGCAGGATGTTCATCGTCCAGGTTGTAATAAAAGCATTGCTACGCCGATACGGAAAATAGTCGTAAAAGTCGCCATAGACGTTTTATAAAATAGAGTTTACTGGAGCACAAAATGAAAAATAATACCGGTTATATTATCGGTGCGTACCCTTGTGCACCCTCATTTCACCAGAAGAGTGAAGAGGAAGAGACGGAATTCTGGCGGCAACTCTCTGATACTCCGGATATCCGGGGGCTGGAGCAGCCTTGTCTTGAACATCTTCACCCGCTCGGCGACGAGTGGTTATTGCGCCATACACCGGGAAACTGGCAAATCGTGGTCACCGCGATAATGGAAACCATGCGCCGCCGTAGCGAAAACGGCGGTTTTGGATTAGCGTCCAGTGACGAGGAACAGCGTAAAGCCTGCGTGGAGTACTATCGTCATCTGCATCAGAAGATCAATAAAATCAATGGGAACAATACCGGCAAAGTCATAGCCCTTGAGCTTCATGCCGCTCCTCTGGCGGGCAATCCGAACGTGGCGCAGGCAACCGACGCCTTTGCGCGCTCATTAAAAGAGATTGCCAACTGGGACTGGTCCTGCGACCTGGTGCTTGAATACTGCGACGCGATGACCGGCCCCGCACCGCGCAAAGGATTCTTACCGTTGGTAAACGTACTGGAAACTATTGCCGACTATGACATAAGCGTCTGTATTAACTGGGCGCGCTCGGCTATTGAAGGGCGGGATACCTCTCTACCACTGATCCACACGCAGCAGGCCAAACAGGCTGGAAAACTCGGGGCGCTGATGTTCTCCGGTACAACGCTGGATGGAGAATACGGCGAATGGCAGGACCTCCATGCTCCGTTTGCACCTTTCTGTCCACAAAGCCTGATGACGGAGAAACATGTTAAAGAACTCATTACCGCCGCAGCTCCCGAACTGTTGCAGTTTACCGGTATTAAATTGTTGGAAATCAATGCCAGCGCCGATATTAATCACCGCATCAATATATTACGCGATGGTATTAACATAATGAAAAAGGCCACACGCCGCTAACCTGAATTAAACATCATCACCTTAATTCTCGGCCTGCAACTCAACGTTGCGCCGACCTAATATAAACCAAACATAAGAAATTAAGTTCCACTATTCAGCATCGAAAGAGATAAGTTTCTATAACCTGATGGAGTCGTTATGAAGCGGGTACTTGAGGGCATACTTGCGGTATTAATTGCCGTACTTTCCTGCATTGTATTTATTAATGTTATTTTACGTTACGGTTTTGAGAGCAGTATTTTGTCGGTAGATGAACTATCACGTTATCTATTTGTATGGCTGACGTTTATTGGCGCCATCGTTGCATTTATGGATAACGCTCACGTTCAGGTTACTTTTGTGGTGGAAAAACTTTCGCCAGCGAATCAACGTCGACTTTCGCTGCTGACGCATTCGCTGATTTTATTGTTATGCCTCGCATTAGGCTGGGGCAGCCTGCAAAAAGCGTTGCAGGACTGGAGCGATCACTCGCCAATCCTCGGTTTACCGATCGGCCTGATGTATATCGCCTGTCTGCCCACAAGCGTTGCCATCGCGTTAATCGAGCTGCGTCGGCTTTATCACTTAATAACGCGTAACGATTCCTTTCAACAACCACAGCAAGGAGCCTAATCATGGCCGTGGTGATATTTCTCTGCTGCCTGCTCGGCGGGATCGCGATAGGTTTACCCATCGCCTGGTCGCTGCTGCTTTGCGGCGCTGCTCTGATGGCATACCTGGATATGTTTGACGTGCAGATTATGGCGCAAACTCTGGTTAACGGCGCGGACAGTTTCTCCCTACTGGCCATTCCCTTTTTTGTTTTGGCCGGTGAAATCATGAACGCGGGCGGCCTGTCAAAGCGAATTGTCGACCTGCCGATGAAGCTGGTCGGCCATAAGCCCGGCGGCCTGGGCTACGTGGGCGTTATTGCGGCAATGATTATGGCCAGCCTTTCCGGCTCTGCGGTAGCAGATACCGCTGCGGTCGCCGCGCTGCTGGTGCCGATGATGCGCTCCGCAAACTACCCGATCAACCGCTCCGTTGGGTTAATCGCTTCCGGCGGGATCATTGCGCCAATTATTCCCCCCTCGATTCCTTTTATTATCTTCGGCGTTTCCAGCGGCTTGTCGATCAGCAAGCTGTTTATGGCCGGGATCGCACCGGGCATCATGATGGGCGCGGCGCTTATGCTCACCTGGTGGTGGCAGGCCGGGCGATTAAATCTCCCTTCTCAGCCTAAAGCAACACCGCGTGAAATCTGGCAATCATTGGTTTCAGGTATCTGGGCGCTGTTTTTACCGGTGATTATCATCGGCGGCTTCCGTTCCGGACTTTTCACGCCAACGGAGGCAGGGGCGGTTGCCGCCTTTTACGCCCTCTTTGTCGCCGTGGTTATCTATCGGGAATTAACGTTTTCCAGTCTCTACCACGTGCTGGTCAATGCCGCCAAAACGACGTCAGTCGTCATGTTTCTGGTGGCCGCGGCCCAGGTATCCGCCTGGCTGATTACGATCGCGGAATTACCCATGATGGTGTCAGATTTGCTGCAGCCGCTGGTCGACTCTCCGCGACTCTTATTTATCGTCATTATGATCTCAATTATGGTCGTCGGTATGGTGATGGATTTGACGCCAACGGTGTTAATTCTTACCCCTGTATTATTGCCATTAGTTAAAGAAGCCAATATTGACCCGATTTATTTCGGCGTCATGTTCATTATTAACTGCTCTATTGGATTAATCACACCGCCCGTTGGCAACGTCCTCAACGTTATTTCCGGGGTAGCAAAATTGAAATTTGATGACGCGGTAAGAGGCGTATTCCCTTACGTTGTCGTACTGATGTCGCTGCTGGTTTTATTTATTTTTATTCCCGAGCTAATTATCACACCGCTTAAATGGATTAATTAAAGGATAATATTATGAAATTACACGTTATTGCTCGTTCATTATTGATAGCTGGTCTGACTGTTTTCAGCGTGTCGTCTCTGGCGGCGCAATCTTTACGTTTTGGTTATGAAACACCGCAAACTGACTCCCAACATATTGCCGCGAAAAAATTTAACGAACTATTAAAAGAAAAAACTAACGGCGAATTAACGCTAAAACTCTTTCCTGACAGCACATTAGGTAACGCCCAGGCAATGATCAGCGGGGTGCGCGGCGGAACCATTGATATGGAAATGTCCGGTTCGAACAATTTCACCGGTCTGGCCCCTGTATTCAACTTACTTGATGTCCCCTTCCTGTTTCGCGATACCGCGCATGCGCATAAAACGCTCGACGGCAAAGTCGGCGATGAACTGAAAAAATCACTCGATTCAAAAGGGTTAAAAGTCCTCGCCTACTGGGAAAACGGTTGGCGCGACGTCACCAACTCCCGCGCGCCGGTAAAAACGCCGGGCGATTTGAAAGGCTTAAAAATCCGCACTAACAACAGCCCAATGAATATCGCGGCCTTTAAAATCTTCGGCGCGAACCCTATTCCGATGCCATTCTCCGAAGTCTATACCGGCCTCGAAACCCGTACGATTGATGCCCAGGAACACCCTATCAACGTCGTGTGGTCAGCGAAATTCTATGAGGTACAGAAATACCTCTCCCTCACTCATCACGCCTATTCGCCTCTGCTGCTGGTGATCAATAAAGCCAAATTCGACGCTTTAAGCCCGCAGTTCCAGGAGGCACTGCTGAGTTCCGCCAAAGAAGCGGGTGACTATCAGCGCAAACTGGTCGCCGAAGATCAGCAAAAAATTATCGATGGCATGAAAGAAGCCGGAGTTGAAGTCCTGACCGATATCGACCGTAAAGCCTTCAGCGATGCGCTGGGCAGCCAGGTGCGCGATATGTTCCTGAAAGACAACCCGCAGGGCGCCGATCTCCTGAAAGCCGTGGACGAGGTGCAATAAGTCATGAGCAACTACTGGCTGGGGTTAGATTGTGGTGGGAGTTGGCTAAAAGCCGGGTTGTACGATGGCGCAGGCCGGGAAGTAGCGGTGCAACGCCTGCCGCTGCACGCTTTAAGCCCGCAGCCAGGCTGGGTTGAACGCGATATGACCGAACTGTGGCAACAGTGCGGCTCGGTCATCAGCAAACTGCTGACGCAGACGGGGGTGAGCGGCTCACAAATCCGCGGTCTGGGTATTTCCGCTCAAGGTAAGGGCCTGTTTCTGTTAGATAAAAGCGATCGGCCATTAGGTAAAGCGATACTCTCTTCCGATCGTCGCGCCATGGAAATTGTCCAGCGCTGGCAAAAAGAAGCGGTTCCGCAAAAACTCTACCCGCTGACTCGGCAAACCCTGTGGACCGGGCATCCGGTCTCCCTTTTACGCTGGGTAAAAGAGAATGAGCCGCAGCGCTACGCGCAGATAGGCTGCGTAATGATGACGCATGACTATCTGCGCTGGTGCTTAACCGGCGTTAAAGGCTGTGAGGAGAGCAACATCTCCGAGTCCAACCTCTACAACATGACCACAGGCCGGTACGACTCACGTCTGACCGAATGGCTGGGCATCAGTGAAATCGATAGCACGCTGCCCCCCGTGATGGGTTCAGCCGAAATATGCGGGGAGATCACCGCTCAGGCAGCCGCCATCACCGGTCTGGCGGTGGGCACCCCCGTCGTCGGCGGCCTGTTTGATGTGGTTTCCACCGCCCTTTGTGCCGGTATTGAGGATGAATCAACGCTCAATGCGGTGATGGGCACCTGGGCCGTCACCAGCGGCATCGCTCACGGCCTGAGCGACCATGAGGCCCACCCTTACGTCTATGGCCGCTACGTCAATGACGGGCAGTATATCGTTCACGAAGCCAGCCCGACCTCCTCCGGCAACCTTGAATGGTTTACCGCCCAGTGGGGCTACCTCTCTTTTGACGAGATCAATCAGGCGGTCGCCAGCCTGCCGAAAGCCGGTAGCGACCTCTTTTTTCTGCCGTTTCTCTACGGCAGCAATGCCGGACTGGAGATGACCTGCGGTTTTTACGGCATGCAGGCGCTGCACACCCGCGCGCACCTGCTGCAGGCGATTTATGAAGGCGTGGTCTTCAGCCATATGACCCACCTCAACCGCATGCGTGAACGTTTTACCGACGTTTGCGCCCTGCGCGTTACCGGCGGCCCGGCCCACTCCGACGTCTGGATGCAGATGCTGGCGGACGTCAGCGGTTTACGCATTGAACTGCCGCAGGTGGAGGAGACCGGCTGCTTCGGCGCGGCGCTGGCTGCCCGCGTCGGCACCGGCGTATATCGCGATTTCCGCGAGGCCCAACGCGACCTGCAGCACCCGGTGCGCACGCTGCTGCCGGACATGACCGCACACGCCCTCTACCAGCGCAAATACCGCCAATACCAGGATTTGATTGAAGCACTACAGGGCTATCACGCCCGTATTAAGGAGCACGCATTATGAGCCGACCATTACTGCAACTGGCGCTCGACCACACCAGCCTGGAAGCAGCCCAGCGCGATGTCGCCCTGCTACAGGATCATGTCGATATCGTTGAGGCCGGAACCATCCTTTGTTTAACCGAAGGCCTTAGCGCGGTGAAAGCCCTGCGAGCGCAGTGCCCGGAAAAAATCATCGTCGCCGACTGGAAAGTGGCCGATGCCGGAGAAACCCTGGCGCAGCAGGCGTTTGGCGCTGGCGCTAACTGGATGACTATCATCTGCGCTGCGCCGCTCGCCACGGTCGAGAAAGGCCATGCCGTCGCGCAATCCTGCGGCGGTGAAATTCAAATGGAACTGTTCGGCAACTGGACGCTGGACGACGCCCGAGACTGGTATCGCGTCGGGGTTCGCCAGGCGATTTACCACCGCGGACGCGATGCTCAGGCCAGCGGGCAGCAGTGGGGAGAAGCGGACCTGGCGCGTATGAAGGCGTTGTCCGACATCGGCCTTGAACTGTCAATTACCGGCGGCATTACCCCAGCGGATCTGCCGCTGTTCCGCAACATTAACGTTAAGGCATTTATCGCCGGACGTGCGCTGGCGGGTGCCGCCCATCCGGCGCAGGTCGCAGCCGAATTCCACGCCCAAATTGACGCCATTTGGGGAGAAAAGCATGCGTAATCATCCATTAGGTATTTACGAGAAAGCGCTGGCGAAAGACCTCAGTTGGCCGGAGCGGCTGGTGCTGGCAAAAAGCTGCGGTTTTGATTTTGTCGAGATGTCGGTGGACGAAACGGATGAACGCCTTTCGCGCCTGGAGTGGACGCCAGCCCAACGCGCATCGCTGGTGAGCGCGATGCTGGAAAGCGGCGTCGCCATCCCGTCGATGTGCCTCTCCGCCCATCGTCGATTCCCTTTTGGCAGCCGCGACGAAGCGGTACGCGAGCGGGCGCGTGAAATCATGACCAAAGCCATTCGCCTGGCGCGCGACCTGGGGATCCGCACCATCCAGTTGGCAGGTTACGACGTCTATTACGAAGAACACGACGAAGGCACCCAGCAACGTTTCGCCGAAGGGCTGGCGTGGGCGGTGGAACAGGCCGCAGCGGCGCAGGTGATGCTGGCGGTGGAGATCATGGATACCGCGTTTATGAACTCCATCAGCAAGTGGAAAAAGTGGGACGAGATGCTTTCGTCACCGTGGTTCACCGTTTATCCAGACGTCGGCAACCTCAGCGCCTGGGGGAACGACGTGACCGCCGAGCTGAAGCTGGGTATCGACCGTATCGCCGCGATCCACCTGAAAGACACTCTGCCGGTGACCGGTGACAGCCCCGGCCAGTTCCGCGACGTGCCGTTTGGCGAAGGGTGCGTTGATTTTGTCGGCATCTTCAAAACGCTGCATGAGCTGAACTATCGCGGTTCATTTCTGATTGAGATGTGGACAGAGAAAGCCAGCGAGCCGGTGCTGGAAATTATCCAGGCCCGCCGCTGGATTGAATCACGGATGCAGGAAGGAGGTTTCACATGTTAGAGCAACTGAAAGCCGAGGTGCTGGCGGCAAACCTGGCGCTTCCGGCGCACGGGCTGGTCACCTTTACCTGGGGCAACGTCAGCGCGGTCGATGAGACGCGCAAGCTGATGGTCATTAAGCCTTCCGGCGTCGAATATGAGGTGATGACCGCCGACGATATGGTGGTGGTAGAGATCGCCAGCGGTAAGGTCGTTGAAGGCAACAAAAAACCGTCGTCCGATACCGCGACCCATTTGGCGCTCTATCGCCGCTATCCGCAGATCGGCGGGATCGTGCATACCCATTCCCGCCATGCGACGATCTGGTCGCAGGCCGGGCTCGATCTCCCCGCCTGGGGCACCACCCACGCCGACTATTTCTATGGCGCGATCCCCTGTACCCGGCTGATGACCGTTGAGGAAATTAACGGCGAGTACGAGTATCAGACCGGCGAGGTGATTATTAAAACCTTTGAAGAGCGCGGTCTCGATCCGGCGCAAATCCCGGCGGTATTGGTTCATTCGCACGGCCCGTTTGCCTGGGGTAAAAATGCCGCCGATGCCGTCCACAACGCCGTGGTGCTTGAGGAGTGCGCCTATATGGGGCTGTTCTCGCGCCAGCTGGCCCCGCAGCTACCGGATATGCAGCCGGAATTGCTCGATAAACACTATCTGCGTAAACACGGCGCGAATGCCTATTACGGGCAGTAATGCCGGCAGCCACAGCCTGTGTCAGATGGCGGCTGCGCCTTATCCGACCTACAAGATTTGCAATATCAATACGTTGTGATGAACTCTTGTAGGCCCGATAAGCAAAGCGCCATCGGGCATTCAGTTTGCAACCGCGTTGTCAGAGGGCCAAAGATTATACTCAAGAATTAACGTGTTCCTTACTGTAGCGCCGCTTCCAGGCGGTAGGCGTCAGGCCGGTGTGCTTGCGGAAGATCTGGCGAAAGTAACCAACGTCATTAAAACCGCACCGCTCCGCCACCTCTTTTAACGAACGCGCGTCGCTAATCAGCAACTTTTCCGCCTCGCGCACCCGCTGGCGGTGGATGGCTTCCGTTAGCGTAAGGTGAAATACCCGCCGATAAACGCGCCCCAGATAATCCACATTGCAATGCAGTTCTTTCGCCAGAACCGAGCTGGAAAGCGGCAGGTGATAGTGCGTTCGAATCAGCTGCTGCACTTTCCAGGCCAGCGACACGCCAGCGGCCTCGGCGTTTTCATTCTGCCGGGCGTCAACGGTGAGCTGCTGCAAAATCAGCAGCACGATGAACTCCAGCGCCGGGCTGCGCTGGTGCTTTTCCTGCTCGTTCATAAACTGGCGAAAAAGCGCAATCAGCGCCTGCGGATCGGCAACCTGGGTATGCTGCGGCACGGAAAGATGCGTCAGCCAGCGCGGGTCGCTGTCCGGCGCTTTGACCTCAAAATGGAGCCAGTAAAATTTAAGATCGGCGGGAAACTCCTCAACGCCAATATGGCGGCGATGCGGCCAAAGCAACAGGCTTTCCCCGGCTTCGACACAGAAAACACATTCTTCTTCCTGAATTTTCAGGCAGCCTTTTTCCACAAATATAATTTCCCACGATTGCAGACGCCTGGCGGGATGACGCCCAATGCCGCGAGAAATAAATAATCCGCCGTTTTGGACTTTAATCGGTAATGTCATGGATAATTCGAGCATTAATATGTCATTTCCCGCTCATTCAGCACCGTATTTCATATTAGCTTTTGATTATTAACTAAAAATAGTCCTTTCACTCGATCCATCTCACATTTTTAAATACGGGTCGGAATCGTCATCTTTTTTTACTCTTTTATCGCCTTGTCGCTCACCGCTATCCGGGCAAAATGAATCAGGTCATAACGCGAAAATAAAAATTACTGCCATAAAATACCCCGTCAGCGAGGAATATCTATGACCTCTACAACCTTAAGGAGCACGAAATGAACGTACTGGAAGTCGATCTGCATAAACTGACGGTCAGCGATCCGTTCCTCGGACAGTATCAACAACTGGTTCGCGATGTGGTTATTCCTTACCAGTGGGATGCGTTAAACGATCGTATTCCAGAGGCTGAACCCAGCCATGCCATTGAAAATTTCCGCATTGCCGCAGGCCAGCAGACGGGCGACTTTTACGGCATGGTCTTTCAGGACAGCGACGTGGCGAAATGGCTGGAAGCGGTTGCCTGGTCACTGTGCCAGAAGCCCGATCCCGCGCTTGAGAAAACCGCCGATGAGGTGATTGAACTGGTGGCCGCCGCGCAGTGTGACGATGGCTATCTCAATACGTACTTTACGGCAAAAGCCCCGCAAGAGCGCTGGAGCAACCTGGCGGAGTGCCACGAGCTTTATTGCGCCGGGCATCTGATTGAAGCGGGCGTCGCCTTCTTTCAGGCCACCGGTAAGCGTCGGCTGCTAGACGTCGTTTGTCGCCTGGCCGATCATATCGACAGCACTTTCGGCCCTGGCGAAAATCAGCTGCACGGCTATCCGGGCCACCCGGAAATTGAGCTGGCGCTGATGCGTCTGTATGAGGTAACAGAGCAGCCGCGCTATATGATGCTGGCAAGCTACTTTATCGGACAGCGCGGCACCCAACCGCACTTCTACGACGAAGAGTACGAAAAACGCGGCCAAACCTCTTACTGGCATACCTACGGCCCGGCGTGGATGGTCAAAGACAAAGCCTACAGCCAGGCGCATCTGCCAATTTCGCAGCAGCAGACGGCCATTGGCCACGCGGTACGTTTTGTCTATCTGATGACTGGCGTGGCGCATCTCGCTCGCCTGAGCAACGATGAAGGCAAACGCCAGGACTGCCTGCGCCTGTGGAAAAATATGGCGCAGCGTCAGCTGTATATCACCGGAGGCATCGGTTCCCAGAGCAGCGGCGAAGCCTTTAGCAGCGATTACGATTTACCGAATGATTCGGTCTATGCGGAAAGCTGCGCTTCAATCGGCCTGATGATGTTCGCCCGCCGGATGCTGGAAATGGAAGCCGATAGCCAGTACGCCGACGTGATGGAGCGCGCGCTGTACAACACCGTCCTCGGCGGTATGGCGCTGGATGGCAAGCATTTCTTCTACGTCAACCCGCTGGAAGTGCATCCAAAATCGTTAAAATTCAACCATATTTACGATCACGTTAAGCCCATCCGCCAGCGCTGGTTTGGCTGCGCCTGCTGCCCGCCGAACATCGCCCGCGTGCTCACCTCCCTTGGTCACTACATCTACACGCCGCGTGCGGATGCGCTGTACATCAATATGTACGTGGGTAACAGCATGGAAATACCGGTTGAAAATGGCGCGCTCAAACTGCGAATCAGCGGGAACTACCCGTGGCATGAGCAGGTGAAGATCGCCATCGACTCTGTGCAGCCGGTACGTCACACGCTGGCGCTACGTCTGCCGGACTGGTGCCCTGAGGCAAAAGTGACGCTCAACGGGCTGGAAGTGGAGCAGGATATTCGCAAAGGTTATCTGCATATCCGTCGGACCTGGCAGGAGGGCGATACGATAACCCTGACGCTGCCGATGCCGGTTCGCCGCGTGTATGGCAATCCGCTGGCGCGTCACGTCGCCGGTAAGGTCGCCATTCAGCGCGGGCCGCTGGTCTATTGCCTTGAGCAGGCCGATAACGGCGAAGAACTGCATAATCTGTGGCTACCGAAAGAGAGTGAATTCCGGGTCTTTGAGGGCAAAGGGCTTTTTGCGCATAAGATGCTGATTCAGGCTGAAGGCGAGAAGCAAAGCGCCCCAGATGCGCAGCATCAGGCGTTGTGGCACTACGATAACGCGCCGTCATCGCGCCAGCCGCAGACGCTAACCTTCATTCCGTGGTTTAGCTGGGCCAACCGTGGCGAGGGCGAAATGCGGATTTGGGTTAACGAGCGGTAATACTGTGCCGGATGGCGGCTGCGCCTTATCCGGCCTACAAGATTTGCAATATCAGTATATTGCGATGAATTTTTGTAGGCCTGATAAGCGAAGCGCCATCAGACATTACCACCAGGCTAATATCAACGCGGTAGGCCCGATAAGCGCAGCGCCATCAGACATTACCACCAAGCTGATATCAATGCGGTAGGCCCGATAAGCGCAGCGCCATCGGGCATTACCACCAGGCTGATATCAATGCGGTAGGCCCGATAAGCGCAGCGCCATCGGGCATTACCTCTTGCGTCAGAACAGCCCCAGCGGCTTATCGGAATAGCTCACCAGCAGGCACTTGGTTTGCTGGTAGTGTTCCAGCATCATCTTATGCGTTTCGCGCCCGATGCCCGACTGCTTATAGCCGCCGAACGCCGCATGTGCCGGATAGGCGTGATAGCAGTTGGTCCATACGCGCCCGGCCTGAATGCCGCGCCCCATCTTATAGGCCAGATTGCCGTTGCGGCTCCAGACGCCAGCGCCCAGGCCGTATTGGGTATCGTTAGCGATTTCCAGCGCCTCCTCCATGGTTTTAAAGGTGGTTACCGCCAGCACCGGGCCAAAGATCTCCTCCTGAAAGACGCGCATATTATTCTTACCAAACAGAATGGTAGGCTCAAGGTAATAGCCCTCTTTAAGTTCGCCATCCAGTTCCTTGCGTCGCCCACCGGTCAGAATATCGGCCCCCTCTTTTTTACCGATATCGATATAATTGAGGATAGTCTCAAGCTGGCCGTGGGAAACCTGCGCCCCCATCTGTGTACCGCTATCTAGCGGGTTCCCGCTGCGAATGCTCTCTACCCGGCGAATAGCGCGCTCCATAAAGCGCTCATAGATGGACTCCTGGACCAGCGCACGGCTTGGACAGGTACACACCTCGCCCTGGTTAAAGGCAAACAGGGCAAATCCCTCCAGCGCTTTATCAAAGAACGCATCTTCCTCATCCATCACGTCAGCGAAGAAGATATTGGGCGATTTACCGCCTAACTCCAGCGTCACCGGAATAATATTCTGCGTGGCGTACTGCATGATCTGTTGACCCACTTCCGTCGAACCGGTAAACGCCACCTTCGCGATACGTTTCGAGGTCGCCAGATATTCGCCGATCTCGCCGCCCGCGCCGTTCACGACGTTGACGACGCCCGGCGGTAACAGATCGCCAATGACTTCCATTAACAGCAGAACGGAAAGCGGCGTCAGGCGTGCCGGTTTAAGCACCACGCAGTTACCCGCCGCCAGCGCTGGCGCCATTTTCCAGCTTGCCATCAACAACGGAAAGTTCCACGGGATTATCTGCCCCACGACGCCAAGCGGTTCGTGAAAATGGTAGGCCACGGTTTCGCTATCAACTTCGCTGATCCCGCCCTCCTGCGCACGTATACAGGAGGCGAAATAGCGGAAATGATCGATCGCCAGCGGTACGTCGGCGGCGCTGGTTTCACGAATCGGTTTACCGTTATCCCAGGTTTCCGCTGTCGCCAACAGTTCGAGGTTTTGTTCCATCCGATCGGCGATCTTAAACAAGATAGCGGCACGGTCTTGTACTGACGTATGCGCCCACTTATCTTTCGCCTTATGCGCGGCGTCGAGCGCTAAATCGATATCTTTTTTACCGGAGGAAGCGACTTCACATAGCGGCTGGCCGGTCACTGGCGTCAGGTTTTGATAATATTCGCCGTCGGCGGGCGCAACCCAGTCACCGCCGATAAAATTGTCATAGCGGGCTTTTAATTTCAGTGGGTACCCGTATTCACCTGGCTGAATACGTGTTGAAGGGGGATTGTTCGTCATGACCAACTCCTTATTGTAAAGGTACTCCACAAGGGTAGACGGTACTGGTGAATTTTTCGCCAATGGTTTTCCGCTTTACGACAGCAATCACGAATTACTTTCCTTTACGTTTCTCCGTCTGGTTTTAGCCATACTAAACAGGTGCCTGTTTAACGTACGGAGAACACTATGCAGCAATATATCGGTATTGATGTGGGAGGAACTCACGTCAAATATGGCGTGATTAACAGTGACGGCGAAGAATTAACCCATCATCAATTCGATACGCCAGAGGACGCCTCCACGTTTACCCGCAAATGGCAGGATGTGGTGGCGCGTTGCCAACAGGACTATGACATTGCGGCAATCGGGGTCAGTTTCCCCGGCCATATTAATCCCCATAACGGTCATGCGGCAAAAGCGGGCGCGCTGGCTTACCTGGATGACGTCAACCTGATGGAGTTGTTCAGCGGGCTGACCGATCTGCCGCTGGTCGTAGAGAACGACGCGAACTGCGCGGCGCTGGGCGAAATGTGGCGAGGTGCCGGGCAGCATTATGAAAACATGGTCTGTATCACCATTGGAACCGGCATTGGCGGCGGTATTATCGTCGGACGAGAACTGTATCGCGGCGCACATTTCCATGCTGGTGAATTCGGCGTCATGCCGGTCGGGAATAATGGCGAAAGTATGCATAAAATCGCGTCAACCAGCGGATTAATGGCGTCGTGCCGCCAGGCGCTGGCGCTGCCTGCCGAAGAGATGCCGCCTGCGGATGTGATCTTCGAACGAATGGCGACCGATGTTCATCTGCGTGAGGCGGTCAATGACTGGGCGCGTTATCTATCACGCGGCGTTTACAGCGTGATCTCTATGTTTGATCCGGGCGTGGTGCTGATCGGCGGAGGAATAAGCGAACAGGAAAAGCTCTACCCGCTCCTGACGCGGCATCTTGAAACGTTTGAAATGTGGGAGGCGCTCCAGGTGCCGATTCAGCCCTGCCAACTGGGAAATCAGGCGGGCAGGCTGGGCGCCGTCTGGCTGGCGCAGCAAAAGCTCGCCCGAAGCTAACGTGTTACGCCTTATCCGGCCTGCATCGTCTACGCAGGCCCGGTAAGCGTCCGCGCCACCGGGCAAAGGCGTTACTTCGCCGCGCGATAAAGTTCCACAATCTCGTCGTGAGTCGCCTGAATAAGGCGCAAAGAATACGGGTGAAATTATCCTGATAACAGGTTCACGCTGGCTATTTTAAGAAGTCAGAAAAATAAAAAGCACATCTGGTTCATTTCCTGATGTGCTTTTTATAAAGCAACGCAATAATTGTATTGCTTCATTTGTTATTTAATTTAACCATTTCATTCTTTTTGCGGAAATAATAACGCATCACGTAATAAATGATCATTCCCACGACGTCGTGTAAATCCAATCCGGTCAAAATATTCAAGGATCTGAATGGCCAGTTTCCGCCCTACATTCAGCCTGTCGCGAAAATCCGCCGCACACGTTGATCCTCTCTCTTGATCCAGCTCGCGGATCATATTGGCGAAAGCGACAATCCGATCGTTACGATAGTACCGATCTTTTACGATCGCGGTAATGATGCCTTGCTGTGCCGCCTGCCGCAGCACCAGCCGCATCAATTGTTCTTCCGTTCCGGTCTCTTTCGCCAGATCGCGTACCCACCAGGGCTCATCGCCAAATAGCGGTTCGACTTTTTGCCAGACGGCCTGCTGCTCATCGCTAAATCCTGCTTTATGATCCGGCAGATGCAACCAACCGTGATGGCTATGAATCAGGCCGTCGTCGCGCATCCGTTCGATCAGCATCAGGACCAGCGCTTCATCCTCCATTGGCAGGGCCATGCGGCGTAAACGCTCGCGTCCCGGCCCCGGTTCATCGCGGTGCTGTTCGTGGTAGGTCGCCAGCGTATCAAGAATCTTACGCTGCCAGCGGGCGGCGACGGGCGCGCTTAACAGATTGTCTCCGGCCTGGATAAAACCATGTTGCTCAATAAGCTGACGCATACCGAGAGGATTAAGCTGACGCGCCCAACCGAAATCCGGCAGGTTGACGGCGCCGCGTTCCAGATGAATGGCCAACGCCGCGCTATCGTCCTGCGCGTCGGCAAGCGTTGAAAGCCAGTGCAAATAATCTGGCTTACGTTTACCGCGACGCGGCGCCTTAAGCGTCACCACGCGTGCGCCGGCAAGGGTGGCGCGTGCGGAAATATCACGCAGCACCAGTCTGTCATTATCGGCCAGCCACAACGGCGTATCAAAGATCAGCTCGGCCAGCCCGCCTTCCAGCAAAGAGACGCGACCGGTCACATGGCTGGCGGCATGGTGAATATGTAGCGGCTGCCATTGGGAAAGCGGCGCATGAAGCGCCAGAGAAACGATCACCCGGGAAAAAGCCTCCCCCACCGGCGCATCCGAAAGCAGCCAGTCGCCGCGGTTAAGCTGCTCCTTCTCCGCATCGCCCGCAATATTGAGCGCAATACGTTGCCCGGCATACGCATGGTCGGTGGGCTGATTTTGCGCGTGTAGACTTCGTACGCGCATCGGCGTATTAACGCCGGTCAACCATAGCGTATCGCCCACGTTTACCTCTCCGCTCAGCGCCGTTCCGGTCACCACCAGTCCCGCCCCTTTCACCGTAAACGCACGGTCGATAGCCAGACGGAAGCGATGCTGCGCGGCGTGCGAACGTGCAGGAAGTTGCTGTAAATGAGCGCGAAGTTCTGCAATACCGCGTCCTTCATTGGCGGCGGTGACAAATAAAACGGTATCGGCGAAGCCATAGTTGTCGAGCGCCGCCAGTACCTCTTCACGTACTTCACCGATACGCGCCTCGTCCACGCGATCGGCTTTGGTCAGCGCGACGGTGAGCTGGAGATTGCCCGTCAGTTGCAGGATCTGTAAATGCTCGCGCGTTTGCGCCATAACGCCGTCATCACAGGCGACCACCAGCAAAGCGTGATCGATACCGCCTACGCCCGCCAGCATGTTAGAGAGGAATTTTTCATGCCCAGGCACATCGATAAAGCCCAGCACACGACCATCCGGCTGCGGCCAATAGGCGTAGCCCAGATCGATAGTCATCCCGCGTTTTTTCTCTTCCGGCAGGCGATCGGCATTGACTCCGGTAATCGCCTGGAGCAACGTCGTTTTACCGTGGTCTACGTGTCCGGCAGTTGCAATAATCATTTCAGCATCATCTCCATAAACCGGCTTTCGTCTTCAAGACAGCGCATATCCAGCCATAAACGGCCATCATAAATTCGGCCAATGACCGGTACAGGCAGCGTGCGCCAGCGGGCCGCCAGTGCCTCCAGCCGACTACCACGCCCGTCGTGCGGGGTAAAGGTCATGGCGGCGCTGGGAAGGCGGTCTACTGGTAATGAACCGCTGCCGATTTGCGACAGGCAGGGTTTAACCTCCAGCGCAAATTCATCGCCGTAACGTGCCGCCAGCCGCGCCTGTAACCGCTGCGCTTGTTCGCGAATCGACGCTTCACTGCGGGTTAACAGACGCAGGGTGGGTAATTTCTCCGCCAACGCTTCCGGGTGCAGATACAGACGTAACGTTGCCTCCAGCGCCGCCAGCGTCATTTTATCCGCGCGCAGAGCGCGTTTCAGCGGATGGCTTTGCAGTTGGGCAATCATCGCTTTTTTGCCGACGATGATCCCGGCCTGCGGCCCGCCCAGCAACTTATCGCCGGAGAAGCTTACCAGACTGACGCCTGCGGCAATGAGCTGCTGCGGCATCGGCTCTTTGGGTAAGCCATATTGACTTAAATCCACCAGCGAACCGCTGCCCAGATCCGCCACCACCGGAATATCCAGCTCTCGCCCAATTTCCGCTAGTTCCGCTTCCTCTACCGTTTTGGTAAAGCCCTCAATGCTGTAATTACTGGTATGCACCTTCATCAACAGCCCGGTATTTTCATTTACCGCCTGACGGTAATCTTTCGCGTGCGTCCGGTTGGTGGTGCCCACTTCATGCAGCGTACAGCCCGCCTGGCGCATAACATCCGGAATACGAAACGCGCCGCCGATTTCGACCAGCTCGCCACGCGAAACCACCACCTCTTTGCCGCTGGCTGTCGCCGCCAGCATCAGCAATACCGCCGCCGCATTGTTATTGACGATACAGGCGTCCTCCGCCCCGGTGATACGGCATAACAGCGTCGCCAGCGCCCGGTCGCGATGCCCCCGCCCGGCGCCATCCAAATCGTATTCCAGCGTCACCGGCGCGCGCATCGCCTGCGTTACCGCCTCAATCGCTTCTTGCGCCTGCAATGCGCGGCCAAGGTTGGTGTGCAGCACCGTCCCCGTCAGGTTAATCACCGGGCGCAGCGCGCTTTGCGCCGCATTTTCCAGCCGGAGTTTCGCCTCTTGCGCCCAGTCTGCGTACCAGTCGGGAAGCGTTTGCGTATTCCGTATGACGTCGCGCGCGTCGTCAAGCATCCGCCTAAGCAGATCAACCACCTGGGTATGGCCATACCGATCGCGCAGAGAAAGAAAAGCGCTATCGTGCAATAAGCGATCGATAGCAGGAAGCTGGCTGTAGAGTGTACGCGTTTCGCTTGTCATGAAAATGCCTGGCTGTTGGTGGCCCTCTCCTGGCGGGAGAGGGATATCGACATAAGGGGGATTGTAACGTGAGTTTGCTCAGGCGGACATAATGCGCGTCAAGCCTTTGGCGCTTCGGTGCGGGCAAAGCTTTCGCGTTGAAAAAGCGTTTCGACCAGTTTGACCAGGTGGGGGCGGCTAACACACCAGCCAGGCGCGACCCGGCGGAAGTTGAGATAGCCTACCGCACAGGCAATCGCGATAGTCGCCAGATTGACCGTATCCGTTTTTAGCGTCCCGTCGCTCAGATAACTTTCGAGCATATCCAGGCTGCGGTTGATTTTTTCCCGCTGGCGCAGCAGTTCCGTTTCCGATTGTTGCGCCGCCGGACGCGCCTGTTCGCGTACAGAAACCAACGCTGCATCCATAATGCCGTCAGCCAACGCTTCAAGCTGGCGAACTTTAAGCGCTGCCATCGGGTCACGCGGGAGCATCGCTGGCGCGATATCCAGCAGTTCAATATATTCCGCGATGATCGGCGAATCGAACCAATACTCGCCTTTCTCCGTCACCAGCGCTGGCACCTTACCCAGAGGGTTGTATTGCGCCACGCCGTTATCCGCCTCGTAGGGTAGTTCATTAATAAATTCGAAGGTAATGCCTTTTTCGAGCAGCAGAACAGAGATTTTGCGCACAAAAGGGCTGGTGTAGCTACCGATGAGTTTCATGCCGTGTCCTTTTTGCCAACCAGTAAAAATCATAGTATGGCTCAAATAAGACGAAAAGAGACGCAAAAGGAGGTTGCTGAATGACATAACGTGAGTGAGCTCGCGACAAAATGTTTGCCGGATCGTATTGGCGTTACCCGGGCTTAAAATTTCTTGTGAAGAGGATCACAAAAATTCAACAAAGCACCAAAATAAAAATGTGAAATATCTCACATAAAATGGTCTTTTAAGGGCTAAAAATTAGATTCGTTGTTTTTTTACACAGCCACTTTGTGATCAATATCACATCAATTACCTCTCTACCCCCTATATTTATGTGACGCAAATCACATAAATTGTCCCTGTCTGGACAGTTGAACGATTCAGTGCCAGATTGCGCAGTATCTACACTACAGGGTCCGGCTACCTCTGCCGCTACATTAACAAACCTCGGGCTTTCAGCCTGCGCGACAGCAACATAAGAAGGGGTGTTTTTATGTCATCCGATATTAAGATCAAAGTGCAAAGCTTTGGTCGATTCCTCAGCAATATGGTGATGCCTAATATCGGCGCGTTTATCGCGTGGGGTATTATCACCGCATTATTTATTCCAACAGGGTGGTTGCCTAACGAAACGCTGGCGAAACTGGTTGGTCCGATGATCACCTACCTGCTGCCGCTGCTCATCGGTTATACCGGCGGTCGTCTGGTTGGCGGCGAACGCGGCGGCGTGGTGGGCGCTATCACTACCATGGGCGTTATTGTCGGCGCGGATATGCCGATGTTCCTTGGCTCGATGATCGCCGGTCCATTAGGCGGCTACTGCATTAAGAAATTCGACAGTTGGGTAGACGGTAAGATCAAATCCGGTTTTGAGATGCTGGTGAACAACTTCTCCGCTGGCATCATCGGTATGATCCTCGCCATCCTGGCGTTCCTCGGTATTGGTCCGGCGGTTGAAGTCCTGTCCAAAATTTTGGCGGCGGGCGTTAACTTCATGGTGGCGCACGATATGCTGCCGCTGGCGTCCATTTTTGTTGAACCGGCGAAAATCCTGTTCCTCAATAACGCGATTAACCACGGCATCTTCTCACCGCTGGGTATCCAGCAGTCCCATGAGATGGGTAAATCCATCTTCTTCCTGATTGAAGCTAACCCGGGTCCAGGGATGGGCGTCCTGCTGGCGTACATGTTCTTCGGTCGCGGCAGCGCTAAACAGTCTGCGGGCGGCGCGGCAATTATCCACTTCCTGGGCGGTATCCATGAGATCTACTTCCCGTACGTGCTGATGAACCCACGTCTGATCCTGGCCGTTATCCTTGGCGGTATGACTGGCGTATTCACCCTGACCATCCTGAACGGCGGTCTGGTTTCTCCGGCTTCTCCTGGCTCGATTCTGGCGGTACTGGCGATGACGCCAAAAGGCGCTTACTTCGCTAACATCGCTGCCATCGTGGCGGCAATGGCGGTCTCCTTCGTGGTTTCTGCAATTCTGCTGAAAACCAGCAAAGTGAAAGAAGAAGATGACATTGAAGCGGCCACCCGTCGTATGCAGGACATGAAAGCGGAATCTAAAGGCGCCTCTCCGCTGGCGGCTGGCGACGTGACCAACGACCTGAGCCATGTGCGTAAAATCATCGTGGCTTGCGATGCCGGTATGGGTTCCAGCGCGATGGGCGCAGGGGTACTGCGTAAGAAAGTACAGGATGCGGGCCTGAGCCAGATCTCCGTCACCAACAGCGCCATTAACAATCTGCCGCCGGATGTGGATCTGGTCATTACTCACCGTGACCTTACCGAGCGCGCGATGCGTCAGGTACCGCAGGCGCAGCATATTTCGCTGACCAACTTCCTGGATAGCGGCCTGTACACCAGCCTGACCGAACGTCTGGTTGCCGCACAGCGCCACAATACTAATGAAGAGAAAGTACGCGACCATCTGAAAGACAGCTTTGAGGAGGGTGATAACAACCTGTTCAAACTGGGTGCGGAGAATATCTTCCTGGGCCGTAAAGCCGCTAACAAAGAAGAGGCGATTCGCTTTGCCGGTGAACAACTGGTGAAAGGCGGCTATGTTGAGCCGGAATACGTCGAAGCGATGCTGGACCGCGAAAAGCTGACGCCGACTTACCTCGGTGAATCCATCGCAGTTCCGCACGGCACGGTGGAAGCTAAAGATCGCGTGCTGAAAACCGGCGTGGTGTTCTGCCAGTATCCGGAAGGCGTACGCTTCGGTGAAGAAGAAGACGATATTGCCCGTCTGGTCATTGGTATCGCCGCACGTAACAATGAGCACATCCAGGTCATCACTAGCCTGACCAACGCGCTGGATGATGAATCCGTGATCGAACGTCTGGCGCACACCACCAGCGTGGATGAAGTGCTGGAACTGCTGGCAGGTAAAAAAGCTTAACAGTTAAGCATCCCCAAAATAGTTCGAGCTGCAGGAAGGCGGCAACGCAGTGAATCCCCAGGAGCGTACATAAGTACGTGACTGGGGTGAGCGAGGAGAGCCAACGCATCTGCAGTTCGAAATATGAAGGCGATATCCTCTCCCTTGTGGAGAGGGTTAGGTTGAGGGAAAAGCCTCACCCCAGCCCTCTCGGGTAAAAACATTAATGAAGGTTAATACTATGAAAGCATTACATTTTGGCGCAGGTAATATCGGTCGTGGCTTTATCGGCAAATTGCTGGCTGACGCGGGGATACAACTGACGTTTGCGGATGTAAACCAGGTCGTACTCGATGCCCTGAATGCCCGTCATAGCTATCAGGTTCATGTTGTGGGTGAAAATGAGCAGGTGGATACCGTTTCCGGCGTCAACGCTGTCAGCAGCATCGGCGATGATGTTGTCGACCTGATTGCCCACGTTGATTTAATCACCACTGCCGTGGGCCCGGTGGTGCTTGAGCGTATCGCTCCGGCTATCGCTAAAGGGCTGGTAAAACGTAAGGCGCAGGGCGTGGATGCCCCGCTGAATATCATCGCCTGTGAAAATATGGTGCGCGGCACCACGCAGCTGAAAGGCCACGTAATGAACGCGCTGGCGGATGGCGATAAAGCCTGGGTTGAACAGCACGTCGGTTTTGTCGATTCCGCCGTTGACCGTATTGTGCCGCCATCTGCTTCTGCGACCAACGATCCGCTGGAAGTGACGGTAGAAACGTTCAGCGAGTGGATTGTCGATAAAACCCAGTTTAAAGGCGCGTTGCCAAACATTCCGGGGATGGAGTTAACGGATAACCTGATGGCATTTGTCGAACGTAAACTCTTCACGCTGAACACAGGTCATGCTATAACCGCGTACCTCGGCAAATTAGCCGGTCATCAAACCATTCGCGACGCTATTCTCGATGAGAGTATTCGCGCGGTGGTGAAAGGCGCGATGGAAGAAAGCGGCGCGGTGCTGATCAAACGCTACGGTTTTGATGCCGACAAACATGCGGCATACATTCAGAAAATCCTCGGTCGTTTTGAAAACCCGTATCTGAAAGATGACGTCGAACGCGTAGGTCGTCAGCCGCTACGCAAACTCAGCGCGGGCGACCGTCTGATCAAACCGCTGCTTGGCACCCTGGAATATGGTCTGCCGCATGTGAATCTGGTGAAAGGGATCGCGGCGGCGATGCATTTCCGTAGCGATGAAGATCCGCAGGCGCAAGAGTTGGCGGCGCTGATTACCGAAAAAGGCCCGCAGGCCGCGCTGGCGCAAATTTCCGGGCTGGATGCCAATAGCGATGTGGTGGCGGAGGCGGTTAACGCATATAACGCGACCAAATGACGCAGAATCCGGCGCAGGTTAGCCTGCGCCCAAATAACAGATTGTCAGATATGCAGGCAATAATGGAACAAACCCAGGCCTTTGAAAATCGTGTGCTTGAGCGTCTGAATGCTGGCAAAACCGTACGGAGCTTCCTGATTACCGCCGTCGAGTTATTGACCGAGGCGGTGAATATTCTGGTGCTCCAGGTGTTTCGCAAAGACGACTATGCCGTGAAATACGCTGTGGAACCGTTGCTGGATGGCGACGGGCCGCTGGGCGATCTTTCGGTACGTCTGAAACTTATCTATGGCCTTGGCGTACTCAGCCGCACCGAATATGAAGATGCGGAGCTGTTAATGGCGCTGCGCGAAGAGCTGAATCACGACGGCAATGAGTACGCCTTTACCGACGATGAAATCCTCGGGCCGTTTGGCGAACTGCACTGCGTCATGGCGCTACCGCCGCCGCCGCATTTTGATACGTCCGACGCGGCGCTATACGCCATGCAAATTCAGCGCTACCAGCAGGCGGTGCGTTCGACGATGGTCCTCTCCCTGACCGAGCTGATTTCTAAAATCAGCTTAAAAAAGGCCTTTCAAAAGTAAATCCCGCCGTTAACCCCTTTCTTCTTCTTTTGGTCGGTACAGCCGCCGGTAATATTCCAGACGCTGCAAATAAATGGGCGCGCTCTCCGACGGCACCTCGGAAGGAACATAATCACGCGGCGGCGTTTTATTCAGGTATTCACGGAACGCCTGGCTGGACGCCATAAAATCGACGGCTTTATCAATAAGAAGTGGTACGTTCTCACCTATTTTTGCCATGATAGATCCTCCATGTGGGACCCGCGTCTGACTCCCGCGGTCGCTTATTTGAGTTTAGGATCAATTTAGCGTTGTCATTGAGGAAAATGTGCTTAATCGCTTTTCTTGCCGGCAAAAAGGCGCTTCATCTTTTATCTCGAAAAAAATATTTTATTATCAATGAGATAAATAAATAATTAGCGATGTAATACTTGCCATAATTGATTATCTTTACGTCATGAGTTGTGAAGAATCACTCACTGCGCGCATACTATAGGGTATCTATCCCATTTCTATCAGAAGCTATCCCATGAAAGAAGTTGAAAAAAACGAAATTAAACGCCTGAGCGATCGTCTTGACGCTATTCGCCACCAGCAGGCAGGTCTCTCTCTGGTTGAATCCGCCGATAAATACGCGGAGCTGGAAAAAGAAAAAGAGACGCTGGAAGCAGAAATTATCCGTCTGCGCGAAGTACACAGCCAGAAACTGAGTAAAGAAGCGCAGAAGCTGATGAACCTGCCGTTTCGCCGCGCGATCACTAAAAAAGAGCAGGCCGACATGGGCAAGTTGAAGAAAAGCGTGCGTGGCCTGATTGTTGTCCACCCGATGACGGCGCTGGGCCGGGAAATGGGGCTCAAAGAGATGACAGGTTTCGCGAAGAGCGAGTTCTAAACCTTCCGCATCCCAGGCTCTCAGGACACCCGTTGTACGGAGGATGTCTTGAGAGCATCGGGCTATATTCCGAATTTTTCATGGAACTATTTACACCGCTTATATACAAGTTCATTTTTAACGGTAGTCCCTGCTTTTTCAGGATGAAAAATTCCACTATCATGCCTGTTTGTATTTATACAATGAATTTTTTTCATCCCCTTTTCTTATATCCCGCAGAATATGATTGACCCGCAAAATTAAATAACATTATCATCCCTGAAAAAAATCCCCATACATAAACATTATAATTATATTTTTATAAAGCATTGCTATGAGCAATTGATAAATAACGTCGGGTTTTTGCGCGCTTCTATAGAAGCGACGAATGTTTTCATTCTAACCATACGTTAATGAGTTATTGGCAATACTCGCTGAATGATGAGCTAGTTGTATAAATAACAGGTTAACTATTTATATTATATAAATTATTAACAAGGATATTTCATATGCACAAAAATGGAAAATTTATCCCCCTGCTTGCGTTGGGATTCACATTCTTTTTATCTGGTTGTGATTACTTCGCAGATAAACACCTTGTTGAAGAAATGAAAGAACAACAAAAAGAACAAGAAACAAAGATAAACCTGTTAGAAAAACAACAAAAAGAACAAGAAGCAAAGATAGATCTGTTAGAAAAACAACAAGCTACGATTATCAACACAACCAAAAAGGTCACCGAAGTCGTTGGCCGCGTTGAACGCAAACAACGGCTATTCGACTATACAGAACTGGACCCATCACAAACGCACTATTTTATTATTAACAACGGCAATATCGGATTAGCCGGGCGTATTCTATCTATTGAGCCAATAGATAATGGAAGTGTTATTCATCTTGATTTAGTTAACTTACTCAGCATTCCGGTATCAAACCTTGCGTTTAATATGACATGGGGTACGAAAAAACCTTCCGAGGCAAAAGATCTGCCTCGATGGCGACAACTCCTGCTCAACACAAAAATGGATTCGACAATCGAACTCTTACCGGGAGCATGGACAAACGTCACGCTAACATTAAAAGGCGTATCGCCCAATAATCTTAAGTATCTAAAAATAGGTATTAACATGGAGAATGTCATATTCGACAGCATACAGCCTATTAATGATACGAAAAAGAAGCCAAAAAAATAATAGCCATTGATACAATTATTTTAGAAAAGGAAAGCACTTATTCATGAACAGAATATTTAGAGTCCTCTGGAATGCCGCTACGGGAACATTTGTTGTCACCAGCGAAACCGCAAAAAGCCGCGGCAAAAAAAGCGGCCGCAGAAAGCTGGCGGTTTCCGCACTCATCAGTCTTAGCAGCATTATGGTTTCTGCGGACGCACTGGCCAATGCTGGGAACGATACAGGGAAAGGGATCGGCACTGAGAATGGATGGATAGCCATTGGCGAAGGCGCCGAAGCTGATTCAACAATAACAACTAAAGAAAAGGTCGCAGAAGATCCGTCCAAAGGATATGTAGCGGGTGCCGGTATTGCAATAGGTTACTATAGTAAGGCATCTGGGGCTTCCAGCACTGCGTTGGGCGGATATAGCCTTGCTGAGAGTATAGGCTCAGTGGCGCTAGGGGCAGGTGCACATACCACTTCTACGGCTAAATACTCTATGGCAGTAGGTACAAACGCAGTTGCCTCAAATCTTTACGCCATCGCACTGGGAACAAATGCAAATGCCTCAGGGAAAAATTCAATAGCGCTTGGACGCGATACCGTATCATCAGCAGAAAGAAGCCTGACGGTAGGATTAGGGGCGAATGCCGCATCTCTGGATAGCATGGCTTTCGGTTACAATACATCCGTAACGTCAGATGCGGCAAATGGCATTGCCTTCGGTAGTGGGGCGGTAACCTCTGCAAAAAATTCCGTCGCGATAGGGAGCAATTCTACAGCGACCGAAGAAAACGTAGTTTCTGTAGGGAGTGATGCCCTAAAGCGCAAAATTGTCAACGTTGGTAACGGAGCCATATCAGAAAGCAGCACCGACGCCGTTAACGGCTCTCAGCTATTTGCAACCAACGCCAATGTGACGCAGAACACCACTGATATTGCTGCC
The DNA here is from genome assembly GCF_043356775.1 of Salmonella sp. SJTUF15581. Taxonomy (NCBI): domain Bacteria; kingdom Pseudomonadati; phylum Pseudomonadota; class Gammaproteobacteria; order Enterobacterales; family Enterobacteriaceae; genus Salmonella; species Salmonella sp. SJTUF15581. The sequence goes on from NZ_JBEUJY010000005.1 coordinate 151,665, forward strand.
AATACCGACAGCATTAACCAAAACACAACCGATATCGCCACCAACACCACCAATATCAACAGCCTGAGCGACTCCGTCACCACGCTCACCGACGATGCCCTGTTGTGGGATGCAGCCTCTGGCGCATTCAGCGCTAAGCACAACGGAAGCGACAGCAAGTTAACCAATCTGGCGGCGGGTACCCTGGCCGCAGACAGCACCGACGCCGTTAACGGCTCTCAGTTGTTTGATACAAATGAGAAAGTGGATAAGAACACTGCTGATATCGCCACCAATACCGACAGCATCAACCAAAACACTGCCGATATTACCGCTAATACCGACAGCATTAACCAGAACACAACCGATATCGCCGCCAATACGACCAGCATCAATCAGAACACCACTGATATTGCCACCAACACTACCAATATCAACAATCTGAGCGATTCCATCACCGGCCTTACCGATGATGCCCTGCTTTGGGATGCTGACACTGGCGCATTCAGCGCTAAGCACAACGGAAGCGACAGTAAAATCACCAATCTGGCGGCGGGTACCCTGGCCGCTGACAGCACCGACGCCGTTAACGGCTCTCAGTTGTTTGCCACCAATGAAAATGTGTCTCAGAACACAACCGATATCGCCGCCAATACCGACAGCATTAACCAAAACACAACCGATATCGCCACCAACACCACCAATATCAACAGCCTGAGCGACTCCGTCACCACGCTCACCGACGATGCCCTGTTGTGGGATGCAGCCTCTGGCGCATTCAGCGCTAACCACAACGGAAGCGACAGCAAAATCACCAATCTGGCGGCGGGTACCCTGGCTTCGGACAGCACCGACGCCGTTAACGGCTCACAATTGTTTGCCACCAATGAAAATGTGTCTCAGAACACCACTGATATCGCTGCCAATACAACCAGCATCAATCAGAACACCACTGATATCGCCACCAACACCACCAGTATCAACAACCTGAGCAACTCAGTTACCACGCTCACCGACGATGCACTGCTATGGGATGCAGTCTCTGGCGCATTCAGCGCTAACCGCAACGGAAGCGCCAGTAAAATCATCAATGTCGCCGCCGGGGACCTTTCTGAGGACAGTACAGACGCGGTGAACGGCTCCCAGTTGTATGAAACCAACCAGAGGGTGGATCAAAACACCTCTGCTATCGCAGATATTAATACGTCCATCACCAATCTTAGCTCTGACAATCTGAGCTGGAATGAAACAACAAGTTCGTTCTCTGCCAGCCACGGAAGTAGTACGACAAACAAAATCACCAACGTTGCTGCCGGAGAGCTGTCTGAAGAAAGTACCGACGCGGTTAACGGCTCGCAGCTGTTCGAAACCAATGAAAAAGTGGATCAGAACACGACCGATATCGCCGCCAATACCACTAACATCACTCAGAACAGCACCGCGATTGAGAACCTGAATACTTCTGTCTCCGACATTAATACGTCCATTACCGGCCTCACTGATAACGCTCTGTTATGGGACGAAGACATCGGCGCTTTCAGCGCAAACCACGGTGGAAGCACCAGTAAAATAACCAATGTCGCCGCCGGGGCGCTTTCTGAGGACAGTACAGACGCGGTAAACGGCTCACAGTTGTATGAAACCAACCAGAAGGTGGATCAAAACACCTCTGCTATCGCGGATATCAATACGTCCATCACCAATCTTGGTACCGATGCACTGAGCTGGGATGACGAAGAGGGTGCGTTCAGCGCCAGCCACGGTACCAGCGGTACCAATAAGATAACCAATGTAGCAGCAGGTGAAATCGCCAGTGACAGTACTGACGCTGTTAATGGTTCTCAGCTCTATGAAACTAACATGCTGATTTCTCAGTATAATGAATCTATTAGCCAACTAGCCGGCGATACCAGCGAAACCTATATCACGGAAAATGGTACCGGCGTGAAATACATCCGTACGAATGATAACGGGCTTGAAGGCCAGGATGCATACGCAACGGGTAACGGCGCAACGGCAGTAGGTTACGACGCCGTCGCCTCTGGCGCTGGCAGCCTGGCTCTTGGCCAAAACAGCAGCAGCACCATTGATGGCAGTATCGCTTTGGGCAGTGGCTCCACCTCTAACCGCGCTATTACAACCGGTATACGAGAAACGAGCGTAACAAGCGATGGCGTCGTCATTGGCTACAATACAACAGACAGAGAGTTGCTGGGCGCGTTGTCATTGGGGACGGATGGAGAAAGCTATCGTCAAATTACCAACGTTGCTGACGGCTCTGAAGCGCAAGATGCGGTAACAGTTCGTCAGTTACAAAATGCCATTGGTGCGGTCACTACTACACCGACCAAGTACTACCACGCAAACTCAACGGAAGAAGATTCACTGGCTGTCGGAACTGACTCACTGGCAATGGGTGCGAAGACCATCGTCAATGCTGATGCAGGTATTGGTATTGGTCTGAATACACTGGTGATGGCTGATGCCATCAACGGTATTGCTATCGGTTCTAACGCACGCGCCAACCATGCAAATAGTATTGCAATGGGTAATGGTTCTCAGACCACTCGCGGCGCACAGACTGACTACACCGCCTACAACATGGACACACCGCAGAACTCTGTCGGTGAGTTCTCTGTCGGCAGTGAAGACGGTCAACGTCAGATCACTAACGTCGCGGCGGGTTCGGCAGATACCGATGCCGTTAACGTTGGTCAATTGAAAGTCACCGACAGCCGTGTTGCCGCGAATACCGAAAGCATCAATAACCTGAACACGCAGGTGAGTAGTCTTGATACTCGCGTCACCAATATTGAAAACGGTATTGGCGATATCGTCACTACCGGTAGCACCAAGTACTTCAAGACCAACACCGATGGCGTAGATGCAAATGCCCAGGGTGCGGACAGCGTCGCGATTGGCTCTGGCTCTATTGCTGCCGCTGAAAACAGCGTGGCGTTAGGCACAAATTCCGTCGCAGATGAAGCTAATACTGTGTCTGTCGGCTCTTCTACTCAACAACGCCGTATTACCAACGTTGCCGCAGGGGTGAACAACACTGACGCGGTTAATGTGGCGCAACTGAAAGCCTCAGAAGCAGGATCCGTGCGTTATGAAACCAATGCAGATGGCTCGGTTAACTATAGCGTGCTCAACCTGGGAGACGGGAGTGGCGGTACCACTCGGATCGGCAATGTTTCAGCGGCGGTGAATGATACGGATGCGGTTAACTATGCGCAATTGAAACGCAGCGTCGAAGAAGCAAACACCTATACCGACCAGAAAATGGGTGAAATGAACAGCAAAATCAAAGGCGTAGAGAACAAGATGAGCGGCGGTATCGCTTCAGCGATGGCGATGGCCGGTCTGCCACAAGCCTACGCCCCGGGCGCCAACATGACCTCGATTGCCGGCGGTACGTTTAATGGTGAAAGTGCCGTCGCCATTGGTGTCTCCATGGTAAGTGAAAGCGGGGGCTGGGTGTATAAATTGCAAGGAACCAGCAACAGCCAGGGCGATTACTCTGCGGCCATTGGCGCGGGCTTCCAGTGGTAATGAAGTAACAACACTCCCGACATCAAAGGCAATGGCATAATGCCATTGCCTTTTCACTTCCCTTTGCTGTCCTCTCCCCTCAATTGGCCCTACCAATTTTAGCCCGTTACCACAGCCTACTCACATTTCACTAAATTAACTCTACAATACCGTTGCCAATAAATAACATCTGGTTAACTATTTGTTGTCATTATCCATACACAACAATATTGGCAGGACCACTTTTACACATAATGTGACCCCAACGAGATGAGCAAAGATTCATCCCATTATGCGTGTGGTTCTCAGGAGACCTGCAATGAACCTCTGGCAACAAAACTATGACCCGGCGGGTAATATCTGGCTTTCCAGCCTGATCGCATCGCTCCCAATCCTGTTCTTCTTTTTCGCCCTGATTAAACTCAAGCTGAAAGGCTACGTTGCCGCTTCGTGGACGGTGGTTATCGCGCTCGCCGTTGCGCTGCTGTTCTATAAAATGCCGGTCGATCACGCGCTGGCATCGGTCGTGTATGGCTTCTTCTACGGGCTATGGCCGATTGCCTGGATAATCATTGCCGCGGTCTTCGTCTATAAAATTTCGGTCAAGACCGGGCAGTTTGACATTATCCGCTCGTCAATTCTGTCGATTACCCCCGATCAACGTCTGCAAATGCTGATTGTCGGCTTCTGCTTCGGCGCGTTCCTTGAAGGCGCGGCGGGTTTCGGCGCGCCGGTGGCGATAACCGCCGCGCTGCTGGTGGGTCTGGGCTTTAATCCGCTGTATGCGGCAGGGCTGTGCCTGATTGTAAACACCGCGCCTGTCGCCTTTGGCGCGATGGGGATCCCGATTCTGGTTGCCGGACAGGTCACGGGCCTGGACAGCTTTGAAATCGGTCAGATGGTCGGTCGTCAGCTACCGTTCCTGACCATTATCGTGCTGTTCTGGATTATGGCGATTATGGACGGCTGGCGCGGCGTGAAAGAAACCTGGCCTGCGGTGATGGTCGCTGGCGGCTCGTTTGCTATCGCCCAGTATCTCAGCTCCAACTTTATCGGGCCGGAACTGCCGGACATTATCTCTTCGCTGGTGTCTCTGGTGTGCCTGACGCTGTTCCTCAAACGTTGGCAGCCGGTGCGCATCTTCCGCTTCGGCGATATGGGCGCGTCGCAGGTCGATCAGACGCTGGCCCGTACCCGCTATACGACAGGGCAAATCGTTCGCGCCTGGTCGCCGTTCCTGTTCCTGACCGCCACGGTCACTCTCTGGAGCATACCGCCGTTCAAAGCGCTGTTTGCCCCCGGCGGCGCGCTGTATGACTGGGTAATTAACGTTCCGGTACCATATCTCGATAAACTGGTCGCCCGTATGCCGCCGGTCGTACACGAAGCGACCGCTTACGCGGCGGTGTATAAATTTGACTGGTTCTCCGCCACCGGCACGGCGATCCTGTTTGCCGCGCTGTTGTCTATCGTCTGGCTGAAAATGAAGCCCTCAGCCGCAATCCAGACCTTTGGCAGCACGCTGAAAGAGCTGGCGTTGCCGATTTACTCCATCGGCATGGTGCTGGCGTTCGCGTTTATCTCGAACTATTCCGGGCTTTCTTCCACGCTGGCGTTAGCGCTGGCGCACACCGGCAGCGCCTTCACGTTCTTCTCGCCGTTCCTCGGCTGGCTGGGGGTATTCCTGACCGGCTCGGATACCTCATCTAACGCGCTGTTTGCCTCTCTACAGGCTACCGCGGCGCAGCAAATCGGCGTCTCTGATGTGCTGATGGTGGCGGCGAATACCACTGGAGGCGTAACCGGGAAGATGATCTCGCCGCAGTCTATCGCCATCGCCTGCGCGGCGGTGGGGCTGGTAGGGAAAGAGTCCGATCTGTTCCGTTTTACCGTCAAACACAGCCTGATCTTCACCTGTATGGTGGGCGTGATCACTACGCTTCAGGCCTATGTTTTAACCTGGATGATTCCGTGATTGTGATGCCAAAACGCCTGTCAGACGAGATTGCCTCTCGCGTGCGGGCGCTGATTGAAGAACAAAACCTGGAAGCGGGCATGAAATTGCCCGCCGAGCGCCAGTTGGCTCTACAGCTTGGCGTATCACGCAACTCTTTACGCGAAGCGCTGGCGAAGCTGGTCAGCGAAGGCGTGCTGGTGAGCCGTCGCGGCGGCGGGACATTTGTCCGCTGGCAGCACGAAACCTGGTCTGAACAGAATATCGTGCAACCGCTGAAAATGCTGATGGCGAACGATCCGGACTACAGTTTCGACATTCTGGAAGCCCGCCACGCCATTGAAGCCAGTACGGCCTGGCACGCCGCCATGCGTGCCACCGCCGCCGACAAAGAGAAAATCAGACTCTGCTTTGATGCGACGCTCAGCGAAGACCCGGATCTCGCCTCCCAGGCCGACGTGCGCTTTCATCTGGCGATCGCGGAAGCCTCGCACAATGTGGTGCTGTTGCAAACCATGCGCGGTTTCTTCGACGTCCTGCAATCCTCCGTCAAACAGAGTCGCCAGCGTATGTATCTCGTTCCGCCCGTATTCTCAAAGCTGACGGAACAACACCAGGCAGTGATGGACGCCATTCTGGACGGTAACGCCGAGGGCGCGCGTAAAGCGATGATGGCGCACCTCAGTTTTGTCCACACCACGATTAAACGATTTGATGAAGACCAGGCCCGCCAGGCGCGTATTACCCGCCTGCCCGGCGACCATAATGAGATGACCAGGGAGAATAAATCATGATTATTTCAGCAGCCAGCGATTATCGCGCCGCAGCTCAGCGCACGTTGCCTCCTTTCCTCTTCCACTACATCGACGGCGGCGCGTATGCGGAATATACCCTGCGCCGAAATGTGGAAGACCTGTCGCAAGTCGCTCTGCGCCAGCGCGTGCTGAAAAATATGTCCGATTTAAGCCTGGAAACGACCCTGTTTAACGAAACGTTGTCGATGCCAGTGGCATTAGCGCCGGTAGGTCTGTGCGGCATGTACGCCCGTCGCGGCGAAGTACAGGCCGCCGCCGCCGCAGACGCAAAGGGCATTCCGTTCACCCTTTCCACCGTCTCCGTCTGTCCGATTGAAGAAGTTGCACCAACCATTAAGCGCCCGATGTGGTTCCAGCTTTATGTACTGCGTGACCGGGGCTTTATGCGTAATGCGCTGGAACGAGCAAAAGCGGCGGGCTGCTCCACGCTGGTCTTTACCGTGGATATGCCGACGCCGGGCGCGCGCTACCGTGACGCCCACTCCGGGATGAGCGGCCCAAACGCGGCCATGCGCCGTTACTGGCAGGCGGTGATGCACCCTAAATGGGCGTGGGATGTCGGCCTGAACGGTCGCCCGCATGATTTAGGCAATATTTCCGCCTATCTGGGTAAACCGACCGGCCTTGAGGACTATATCGGCTGGCTGGCAAATAACTTCGATCCGTCCATCTCCTGGAAAGATCTGGAGTGGATACGCGAATTCTGGGACGGCCCAATGGTGATCAAAGGGATCCTCGATCCAGAAGATGCCCGCGATGCGGTACGTTTCGGCGCTGACGGTATCGTGGTGTCGAATCACGGCGGCCGCCAGCTCGATGGCGTGCTCTCTTCCGCCCGCGCCCTGCCCGCCATTGCCGATGCGGTGAAAGGCGATATCGCCATTCTGGCGGATAGCGGGATTCGTAACGGGCTGGATGTCGTGCGTATGATTGCGTTGGGGGCCGATACCGTACTGCTGGGTCGGGCCTATCTCTACGCGCTGGCGACGGCAGGAAAAGCGGGTGTCGCCAATCTGCTGGACCTGATCGAGAAAGAGATGAAAGTCGCCATGACCCTGACCGGCGCGAAATCCATTAGCGAAATCAGTGGCGATTCACTGGTGCAGGAACTGGGGAGAAGTTTGCCCGCCGCGCTGGCGCCAATGAGCAAAGGCGATGCCGCCTGAACGCCTGGCGCGTGAGAGCCCGGTAAATTTCTGCTATTCTGCCCCCCGCATTTAAGGGGGCATCATGCTTAACATCGTACTCTTCGAACCAGAAATCCCGCCGAATACCGGCAACATCATTCGTCTTTGCGCCAATACCGGCTTTCGTCTGCACATCATCGAACCGATGGGGTTTACCTGGGATGATAAGCGCTTACGCCGCGCAGGGCTGGACTATCACGAATTCGCCGCGGTTCAGCGCCATCACGATTATGCCGCCTTTGTCGCCGCCGAAAACCCGCAGCGCCTGTTTGCGTTGACGACAAAGGGCACGCCCGCCCATAGCGCCGTAAGCTATCAGGATGGCGATTATTTGATGTTTGGCCCGGAAACGCGCGGCCTGCCCGCCAGCATTCTCGATGCGTTGCCTAAAGAGCAGAAGATTCGCATTCCGATGATGCCGGATAGCCGTAGCATGAACCTGTCGAATGCGGTGTCGGTGGTGGTGTATGAAGCGTGGCGCCAGTTAGGATATCCCGGCGCGGTATTGCGGTCGTAATATATTCAATGCCGGATGGCGGCTAACGCCTGATCCGGCCAGGCCGATCCCGATGGCATGTTCCCGTTTATGCGGACTCTCGCTCAATCAAATGAAAGCCAATATCCACAATAGCTTCTGCGCACGGTTTCTGTTCAATACGATCGGCCAACAGCGTAGCGGCGCGCTGGCCAATGGCGCGTCTGTCAACGCTTACGGTAGTAATTGATGGTCGATTGCTGGCGGCAAAATCAAGGTCGCCAAAACCAATAACCGCTAAATCATGCGGAATGCGCATACCACGGCTTTCCGCCTCCATCATCGCCCCCTGTGCCAGGGTATCAGAACTGCAAACAATGACATCAAACGTCCCTTCGTCAAAAAGCTGGCTTAAACCGCTGCGCCCCAGCGAAAGCGATGCCGGAAGGGGGACATCTACCTGCGGTACGGCATGAATAGCGTGGCGTTGAAGAACACTACATAACCCCTGCTTACGTTGCGCGGCTCGGCGATCGGCGGTCCACAACAAGCCGGGACGACGATAGCCCTTACTCAGAAGATACTCCCCCGTCGCCTGCCCGACTTTTTCATGGGAAAAACCGACCAGCATATCAAGCGGCGTGGGCGTTAAGTCCCAAATTTCCACCACCGGAATAGCCGCGTTCAGGATGACCTTTTTCAGTTCTATCGTGTGATGGATCCCGGTAAGCACCACGCCATCGGGGCGGCGGGAAAGCAGTGTCGCCACCAACTCCGCTTCCGTTTGTTCGGTATATCCCGCCACGCACAGCAATATGTGATATCCGCGTCGGGCCAGTTCATCGCTCAGCGACTGGATGGTATCGACAAACATGTTGTTGTTAATTTGCGGCACGACGACAGCGATTAATTTACTCCGTCGCGACGCCAGACCACCGGCTAACGCGTTGGGTATGTAGCCTGTGACGCGAACCGCCTGCATGACTTTCTCAACCGTTTTGGGGCGAACCAGTTGTGGCGAATTCAATGCCCGGCTGACTGTCATCGGAGACAGCCCGGCGCTACGTGCTACATCTTCCAGCGTCGGCGCACGAGGTGATTTGGTTCTCTTCACGTCTGATGCCCCTGCAAAGATTGGCTGATTTATCCGCGCATTATTCATCATGCCTGCGGCTATTGCCAGCTTCGCATCAGGAAAGGCCGTAAATACAGTAGCTTATCAAGCTCAGTCATTACAGAATGATAGCGCCATCATTTTTTATTATGCATTTCCCCAGATATTTTTGGATCGTGATCCATTTTGCAATAAATCCTGCTTTTTATACGACATATGTGATCAAATGTTCAAATCAACATCAACTTTCTGGATCCTGTGCTCGCTTAATAATAAAAATGTTAGCGCAATCATTTTGTGATTATCAGGAGAAAAAAAATGGCTTTAAGCGCGAATTCCGACGCCGTAACGTATGCAAAAGCGGCGAATACCAGAACCGCGGCAGAAACCGGCGATCGTATCGAATGGGTGAAGCTATCACTGGCTTTTCTACCGCTGGCGACGCCAGTGAGTGACGCGAAGGTACTGACCGGTCGCCAGAAACCTTTGACCGAAGTGGCAATCATCATTGCCGAAATCCGCAGTCGCGATGGCTTTGAGGGCGTTGGTTTTAGCTACTCTAAACGTGCTGGCGGCCAGGGTATTTATGCTCACGCCAAAGAGATAGCCGATAATCTACTGGGCGAAGATCCCAATGATATCGACAAAATATACACCAAGCTGCTGTGGGCCGGAGCCTCGGTGGGGCGTAGCGGGATGGCGGTACAGGCTATCTCCCCTATCGATATCGCCTTGTGGGATATGAAGGCTAAACGTGCCGGTCTGCCACTGGCAAAACTGTTGGGCGCGCACCGCGACTCCGTTCAGTGTTACAACACCTCAGGGGGGTTCTTGCATACACCGCTCGATCAAGTGCTGAAAAATGTGGTGATTTCCCGCGAAAATGGCATTGGCGGTATTAAGTTGAAAGTCGGACAACCCAACTGCGCTGAGGATATTCGCCGCTTAACCGCAGTACGTGAAGCGCTTGGGGATGAGTTCCCGTTAATGGTTGACGCTAACCAGCAGTGGGATCGCGAAACGGCTATCCGCATGGGGCGTAAAATGGAACAGTTCAATCTTATCTGGATTGAAGAACCATTAGATGCTTACGACATCGAAGGCCACGCCCAGCTTGCTGCCGCGCTGGATACGCCTATCGCCACCGGGGAAATGCTGACCAGTTTCCGGGAACACGAGCAGTTGATTCTGGGCAATGCCAGCGATTTCGTTCAGCCAGATGCGCCGCGTGTCGGCGGTATCTCTCCGTTCCTGAAGATTATGGATCTGGCGGCGAAACACGGGCGTAAGCTGGCGCCGCACTTTGCGATGGAAGTACACCTGCACCTTTCCGCAGCGTATCCCCTGGAGCCGTGGCTGGAACATTTCGAGTGGCTGAACCCATTATTCAACGAGCAACTTGAGCTGCGCGATGGCCGCATGTGGATTTCCGATCGTCATGGTCTGGGTTTCACGCTCAGTGAACAAGCGCGCCGCTGGACACAATTAACCTGTGAATTTGGCAAACGCCCTTAACCCGACTGGCGGGAATCCGTCCCGCCTCTCTTACCTTACAGGATGCATTCTGCCCTTATCTGAGGAGTAGATAATGAACACAATAATAAAGCGCACAAAAGTGCGTCATACCATTCTTATATTTTTATTTCTTGCTACCGTATTTAATTATGCGGATCGCGCAACTCTATCCGTAGTTGCCCCAATAATGAGTAAAGAATTAGGTTTTGATCCGGAAGCGATGGGCCTGGCCTTCTCCTCATTTGGTATTGCCTATGTCATTATGCAACTACCCGGCGGTTGGCTATTAGACCGCTACGGTTCACGACTGGTTTACGGTTGCGCATTGATTGGCTGGTCGTTAGTAACCATGTTTCAGGGAACGATCTATCTGTATGGCAGCCCATTAATTGTACTGGTTATTCTACGTCTGCTGATGGGCGCGATTGAAGCGCCTGCCTTTCCGGCGAACAGTCGTTTAAGCGTACAATGGTTTCCCAATAATGAACGAGGTTTCGTTACTTCAGTTTATCAGGCTGCGCAATATATCTCGCTGGGCATTATCACCCCGCTAATGACGATCATTCTGCATAATTTAAGCTGGCATTTTGTCTTCTATTATATTGGCGCTATTGGCGTGATGCTCGGTATATTCTGGTTAATGAAAGTCAAAGATCCGATGCACCATCCAAAAGTTAATCAAGCGGAAATTGACTATATTCGTAGCGGTGGTGGCGAGCCCTCTCTGGGCTGTAAAAAGGAGCCGCAGAAAATAACGTTCGCGCAGATTAAAACCGTCTGTGTTAACCGGATGATGATCGGTGTTTACATCGGGCAATTCTGCGTTACCTCTATCACCTGGTTCTTCCTGACCTGGTTCCCGACCTATCTGTACCAGGCGAAAGGCATGTCGATTCTGAAAGTCGGTTTTGTGGCCAGTATTCCAGCCATTGCCGGTTTTATTGGCGGCCTGCTCGGCGGCGTGTTCTCCGACTGGCTGCTCAAACGCGGCTATAGCCTTACCGTCGCGCGGAAACTGCCTGTTATCTGCGGTATGTTGCTCTCTTGCGTAATTGTGATCGCCAACTACACCTCTTCAGAATTTGTGGTCATTGCGGCGATGAGTCTGGCCTTTTTTGCCAAAGGGTTTGGTAACCTGGGCTGGTGCGTACTCAGCGACACCTCGCCGAAGGAAGTTCTGGGTATTGCCGGCGGCGTATTTAACATGTGCGGCAATATGGCAAGCATCGTTACGCCACTGGTCATCGGCGTGATTCTTGCCAATACTCAGTCGTTCGACTTTGCCATTTTATACGTTGGCTCGATGGGACTTATTGGTCTCATTTCATATCTGTTTATCGTCGGCCCGCTGGATCGCATCACGCTGACATCATCCGCAGCCTGATTGTCCACATTGCGAATTCTTCGCTCCGCTGTTCCGGGATTGCACTCCATCGGAACAGCGTTTTTTAGTTGTACCGCGCAATTCAGATGCCGTCGCCATACTCAAACGTATGGTGTAGCCCGTTGAAATGCTGGTCCATATCCATCGACGGCTTATCGCTGCCCGGCTTGCCGACAATACGCGCCGGAACGCCTGCGGCGGTAGTGTGCGGCGGGACAGGCTGTAAAACGACGGAACCTGCGCCAATTTTCGCGCCGCGCCCCACCTCGATATTGCCGAGAATTTTCGCACCCGCGCCAATCATCACGCCTTCGCGGATTTTAGGATGACGATCGCCGCTTGTTTTCCCGGTACCGCCCAGGGTGACGGATTGCAGGATCGACACATCATCCTCAATAACCGCCGTCTCCCCCACCACAATACCGGTGGCATGGTCGAGCATAATCCCGCGGCCAATTTTCGCTGCCGGGTGAATATCCACCTGAAACGAGACCGAAACCTGATTTTGCAGGAAGATAGCCAGCGCGCGGCGACCTTTATTCCACAACCAGTGACCAATGCGGTAGGCCTGTAGCGCATGAAAGCCTTTCAGATATAACAGCGGCGTGGAGTATTTATCCACCGCCGGATCGCGAGTGCGCACGGCCTGAATATCGCAGGCTGCCGACGCGATCATTTCCGGGTCGGCGGCATAGGCTTCTTCAACTACTTCACGGATAGCGATAGCGGGCATGATGGGCGAAGCCAGTTTATTTGCCAGCATATAGCTCAGCGCACTGCCCAGATTTTCATGCTTGAGTAGCGTGGCGTGATAAAAACTGGCCAACATAGGCTCACAGTCAGCTAAAGCGCGGGCTTCAGCTTTAATATTCTTCCAGACGATTTCCAGTTCTTCACACGGCATGGCTTACTCCAGACGGGCAGAAAACGACCAACCCGTTCTGTGCGAGTTGGGTCGTTTATGCAAACAGTTCCTTACGGCTAGTGGCGACTCAGCTCTTCCTTGCGGGCGCGACCTAATAACGTTAATGCTGCCTCGCGCGCGTTTTTTCCGCAATACAATACTTGATAAATTTCCTCGGTTATTGGCATTTCAACACCAAAACGGTGCGCCAATTCACGAACTTCTTTCGTATTGCGATAGCCTTCGACCACCTGACCAATCTTATCCTGCGCGCCTTTAACGTCCATGCCCTGGCCAAGCATCATGCCAAAACGACGGTTGCGCGACTGGTTGTCGGTACAGGTCAGCACCAGATCGCCTAAACCCGCCATCCCCATAAAGGTGGCGGGATCGGCGCCAAGCGCTGCGCCAAGCCGCGACATTTCGGTCAGTCCACGCGTGATTAGCGCCGTGCGGGCGTTCGCGCCGAAGCCGATGCCGTCAGACATCCCCGCGCCAATCGCAATCACGTTTTTCACCGCGCCGCCAAGCTGCACGCCGATAAAATCCGCATTGATATAGACGCGAAAACTTTTTCCGCAGTGCAACAGTTGCTGGAGATCGTCGGCAAAGGTCTCATCGGTTGAGGCCAGCGAGATTGCCGTCGGCAAACCCGCCGCCAGCTCTTTAGCGAACGTCGGACCGGAAATCACCGCCAGCGGGATTTGATCGCCTAACGCCTCGCGAGCGACATCCTGCAACAGGCGCCCCGTTTCCGCTTCCAGGCCTTTGGTCGCCCATACCAGACGCGCATCCGGACGCATCAGCGGTTTAATCTGCCGCAGCACGTCGCTGAAAACATGGCTTGGCACCACCACCAGAATGTTACGACTGGCCGCCAGCGCGGTTGCTAAGTCGCTTTCCAGGTGTAACGTATCGGGAAAAGGCACATCGGGAAGGAACGCGACGTTGCAGCGATCGTGCTCCAGGGTCGCGATATGTTTTGGGTCGTGGCCCCACAGGACAACCTGGTGGCCGTTTCTCGCCAGAGTGATGGCAAGAGCGGTGCCGTACGAGCCGGCACCGATGACTGTCATTGACGCATTACTTTGGTTCATCAGGCATCCTGATGTTCTTCAGTACCTTCGCCAGCCTGCTGCTGCAAATAGTTCATGAACAGCGCATCAAAGTTGACCGGCGCAAGGTTCAGTTGCGGGAACGTACCGCGTGAAACCAGGCTGGTGATGCACTCGCGAGCATACGGGAACAGAATGTTCGGGCAGTATGCGCCCAGGCAATGCGCCATCTGAGTACCTTCAATACCGCTGATGGAGAAAATACCGGCCTGCTGAACTTCGCACAGGAACGCGGTTTCTTCCCCCAGGGAAGCCGTTACGGTAACACGCAGCACAACTTCATAAACGTCATCCGCCAGTTGGGAAGATGCCGTATCAAGATCCAGTTTAACCTCTGGCTGCCAATCTTTCTGGAAAACATGCGGTGCGTTTGGCGCTTCGAAAGAAACATCCTTGGTATAGATACGTTGGATCTGGAAAGCCATTTCAGTGTTATTTTGTTCTGACATGTGTAAAACCCTTTAGTGTTGTCCTTAAATACTTGAGTACGCCTTAACGCAACAGCGGATCCAGTCCACCACGCGCATCCAGCGCATACAAGTCGTCACAACCGCCAATGTGCTGTGCATCAATAAAAATTTGCGGAACCGTCGTTCGGCCACTACGTTTGATCATCTCTTCACGCTTCACGGCGTCGCCGTCAATCGCAATTTCCTGGAAACTCACGCCCTTGCTGTTTAACAGCGCCTTTGCACGATGGCAAAACGGGCAGGTTGCTTTGGTGTAGATTTCAATATTGGCCATGACTTCGCTCCTGTTTTTTACCCGATGGATTTCATGTCGACGCAAAGGCAAGTCATTCCCCTTGCGCCATGAAAACGACGGGTAATCACTTACCGCGCACCAGAGGCAGATTCTCGCCGCTCCAGCCTGCTACGCCTTCTTTCAACACAAAGACCTTTTCAAAGCCGGCTTTTGTCAGCGCGTTAGCGGATTCCTGGCACTGCATACCTGAACCGTCGACCACGATAATCGGCTTGTCTTTGTGCTTTTCCAGTTCGCCAACATTGTTGGCTTTGATTTCGCTCGGCAGCAAATTGGTCGCGCCAGCGATATGGCCTTTACGGAAATCGTCACGTTGACGTAAATCCACAACAACGGCGTCCTCTTTGTTGATAAGGCGCGTGGCTTCGCCGCGTGTAATCACCTTAACTTTTGAAGTCAGACCTTTGAACGTGGTAAATAAAACCGCCACCAGTAACGCAATCCAGGCGATACTCAGTATGGGATGACGGCCAACAAATTGCATAATTTCTTGCATGGGGGGTAACAACTCCCGACGTAGTGATTAAAAAACCAGGAAAGGAGTATACCTGTGCAGTGGCGCAAATACAGCCAGAGCGTGCACTGGAATGCATTTTTGCGGGGCGCTACGAAAAAAAATCACGCTATTACTTGCCTTCTCACGCCAGCGCGATCCCTTTCTTTGATCTTCTGAGGCTATTTTATCGATTCAGCTGTAGTAAAATTACGCAATTATTTTGTCTATTGAGTATGAGGTTGTCGCAATGTCGGTTTCTAAAAAACCTATGGTACTGGTGATTCTGGATGGCTACGGCTACCGTGAAGAACAGCAGGATAACGCTATCTTAAACGCCAAAACCCCGGTGATGGATGCTCTGTGGGCAAAACGTCCGCATACCCTGATCGACGCATCCGGTCTGGAAGTGGGTCTGCCTGACCGCCAGATGGGCAACTCCGAAGTGGGCCACGTTAACCTGGGCGCAGGCCGCATCGTTTATCAGGACCTGACGCGTCTGGACGTTGAAATTAAAGAACGTACTTTCTTTGCTAACCCAGTCCTGACCAATGCGGTAGACCAGGCGAAAAACGCCGGTAAAGCGGTTCATATTATGGGTCTGCTGTCCGCGGGCGGCGTCCACAGCCACGAAGATCACATTATGGCGATGGTGGAACTGGCCGCAGAGCGCGGCGCAGAAAAAATCTATCTGCACGCCTTCCTCGACGGTCGCGACACGCCGCCGCGCAGCGCTGAAGCCTCGCTGAAAAAATTCGAAGACAAATTCGCCGCGCTGGGCAAAGGCCGCGTGGCGTCTATCGTCGGTCGTTACTACGCTATGGACCGCGACAACCGTTGGGATCGCGTGGAAAAAGCGTATGATCTGATGACCCTGGCCCAGGGCGAATTCCAGGCGGATACCGCTGTGGCTGGCCTGCAGGCCGCTTACGCTCGTGATGAAAACGATGAGTTTGTCAAAGCGACCGTTATCCGCGCCGAGGGCCAGGCTGATGCGGCGATGGAAGACGGCGACACGCTGATTTTCATGAACTTCCGCGCTGACCGCGCGCGCGAAATTACCCGCGCTTTCGTTAACGCTGATTTCGACGGCTTTGCGCGTAAGAAAGTGGTTAATCTGAACTTCGTGATGCTGACCGAATACGCCGCCGACATCAAAACTGCCGTTGCCTACCCACCAGCGTCGCTGGCGAATACCTTTGGCGAATGGATGGCGAAAAACGACAAAACCCAACTGCGTATTTCCGAAACGGAAAAATATGCGCACGTAACCTTTTTCTTTAACGGCGGCGTAGAAGAACCGTTTGCTGGTGAAGAGCGCATTCTGATCAACTCCCCGAAAGTGGCCACTTATGACCTGCAACCGGAAATGAGCTCTGCAGAATTGACTGAAAAATTGGTCGCGGCGATCGAAAGCGGTAAGTACGACACCATCATTTGTAACTATCCAAACGGCGATATGGTCGGTCATACCGGCGTGATGGAAGCCGCTATCAAAGCGGTGGAAGCGTTGGATAACTGCATTGACCAGGTAACAAAAGCGGTTGAGTCCGTTGGTGGACAACTGTTGATTACCGCGGACCACGGCAACGCGGAGCAGATGCGCGATCCGGCGACCGGTCAGGCGCATACCGCCCACACCAACCTGCCGGTGCCGCTGATTTATGTCGGCGAGAAAAACGTGAAGGCGGTCGAAGGCGGCAAACTTTCAGACATTGCGCCTACCATGCTGTCGCTGATGGGGATGGAAATCCCGCAAGAGATGACTGGTAAGCCGCTGTTCATCGTGGAATAATCCCTCCCCATGAGGGGAAAGGCGATTAACACCATTCAACAGGCCGTGAAACCAAGAACGTTTTCAGTCAGGCCTTTGTTCTACGCCAGCGTACTTAGCGCTGGCGTATTGTTGTGCGCCTTTTCCGCCCACGCGGATGACCGCGATCAACTCAAATCTATTCAGGCCGATATCGCCGCGAAAGAACGCGACGTACGCCAGCAGCAGCAACAACGCGCCAGCCTCCTGGCACAACTTAAAGCCCAGGAAGAGGCCATCTCGGCCGCAGCACGTAAGTTGCGCGAAACGCAAAGCACTCTGGATCAGTTAAATGCGCAAATTGATGAGATGAACGCCTCAATTGCCAAACTGGAGCAGCAAAAAGCCAGCCAGGAGCGTAATCTCGCCGCGCAGTTGGACGCCGCTTTCCGCCAGGGCGAACACACCGGCATTCAGCTTATTCTTAGCGGAGAAGAGAGCCAGCGTGGGCAACGCCTGCAGGCCTACTTCGGCTATCTGAACCAGGCGCGCCAGGAGACTATCGCCGAACTGAAACAGACTCGCGAACAGGTCGCCACGCAAAAAGCCGAGCTGGAAGAGAAGCAAAGCCAGCAACAAACGTTGCTGTATGAGCAGCGCGCCCAACAGGCGAAGCTGGAGCAGGCGCGTAATGAACGTAAGAAAACGCTTGCCGGACTGGAGTCGTCTATTCAGCAAGGCCAGCAACAGTTAAGCGAACTACGCGCCAACGAATCACGCCTACGCAACAGTATCGCGCGGGCGGAAGCGGCGGCCAAAGCGCGAGCGGAGCGTGAAGCCCGCGAAGCGCAGGCGGTACGCGATAAGCAGCAGGAAGCCTCGCGTAGAGGCAGCACCTATAAGCCGACGGAAAGCGAGCGTTCGCTAATGTCCCGCACCGGCGGTCTGGGCGCGCCTCGCGGTCAGGCATACTGGCCGGTACGCGGCCCGATATTGCATCGCTATGGCGAACGGCTGCAGGGTGAGCTACGTTGGAAGGGGATGGTGATCGGCGCGTCGGAAGGCACCGAGGTCAAAGCCATCGCCGACGGCAGGGTGATTCTGGCGGACTGGCTGCAAGGCTATGGCCTGGTGGTGGTCGTAGAGCATGGTAAAGGCGATATGAGCCTTTACGGCTATAACCAGAGCGCGCTGGTCAGCGTAGGCGCGCAGGTGCGCGCCGGACAACCTATCGCCCTTGTGGGCAGTAGCGGCGGTCAGGGCAGACCCTCGCTTTATTTCGAAATTCGTCGCCAGGGTCAGGCCGTCAATCCACAGCCGTGGTTGGGAAGATAAGTTTTGCCTCAGTTTCGTCGCTCCATTCTCACGCTGGCCACTTTGCTGGCGTTTGCACATCCCGTTTTCGCTGGCAAGCTCGCCATCGTGATTGATGATTTTGGCTATCGCCCGCACACGGAAAACCAGGTTCTGGCGCTGCCGTCAAACATCTCCGTCGCCGTACTGCCCAACGCGCCGCACGCGCGCGAAATGGCAACTAAAGCCCACAATAGCGGGCATGAGGTGTTAATCCATCTGCCGATGGCGCCGCTAAGCAAACAGCCGCTGGAGAAGGATACGCTGCGACCAGATATGAGCAGCGATGAGATCGAGCGCATTATCCGCGAGGCGGTAAACAACGTGCCGTATGCCGTCGGGCTTAATAACCACATGGGCAGCGCAATGACTTCCAGCCTGTTCGGTATGCAAAAAGTTATGCAGGCGCTGGAACATTACAATCTCTATTTTCTCGACAGCATGACGATTGGCAATAGCCAGGCGATGCGCGCAGCATCCGGTACGGGTGTGAAAGTGATCAAGCGCAAAGTGTTCCTCGACGATACGCAAAACGAGGCGGATATCCGCCGTCAGTTTAATCGCGCTATCGAACTGGCCCGTCGCAACGGTTCCGCTATCGCGATTGGTCATCCGCATCCCGCAACGGTTCGCGTGCTGCAACAGATGGTTTATCGCCTGCCGGCGGATATCACCCTGGTACGTCCAGGCAGCCTGCTCAACGAACCGCAGGTAGATACGTCCCGACCTGGTGTGACGCCGCAGAAAATTGACGCGCCGCGCAATCCCTTCCGCGGCGTGAAGATGTGCAAGCCGAAAAAACCGCTGCAACCGGTCTACGCTACGCGCTTTTTCAGCGTCATCGGCGAGAGCATTACGCAAAGTTCCGTGATTGTCTGGTTTCAGCACCAGTGGCAAGGCTGGGGGAAAATCGCCGCGCCTAAAAACGTGAGCGCTAAGACAGATTGAGCGCCTGACGGGCCATACGACGGTGTGACAAGGTTTTGTCGCGCCATTGCCACAGCCGGAAAGACCAGAGCAGCGTCTGATAAGCCGCTTTCGCGCTGCGGACGTTAGCCATCATCCGTCTATACATGCCAGAAGTAAAAATTTCGGCAATCATACGCTGGCGGGTCAAAATATCAGGCTCTTTACGTACCGCATGACAAACGCGTAACGCTTCCCAGGTAATTTGCTGGCGAAATTCCGGGTAAATCGGAATACGCCGGGCATAATCACGATTGAGCTTTTCTAATAAGCGCGTAATTTTAATATAATGCCGCTGATAATTAAGATTTTTATTGCCTTGTCTTTGCAAACGGCTTACCGAATTATCATGCAGGAAATATTTATATAATGATTGTTCGGTATAACGTACGCGCGTGGCATTAAACATAACTTCCGTCGACCATAATATGTCCTGATGATGTAGTCCGGGAACGAAAGTAATATTGTTATCGATAATCAGCGCACGTCGATAAACGCCCATCCAGACAACATGCGTCCAGCGTCGCGAGGCCAACGCCATACGCAACCAATCCGGTCCGCTTAATACCCCGGTGGAACGCAGACGATCGGTCGGAATAGATTGCCAGGCGTGCCCGGTTTTTCGGACGCACCAGTCCGCGTTGCACTGCGCAACGTCCAGATCATCGTTAAGCGCCATGGTCATCAGCGTTTCATACATCTTCGGGTAGACCAGGTCATCTGCATCGACAAAGGCGACATAATCGCCGGTCACTGCTTGCAGGCCAAGATTACGGGCGACAGATGCGCCAGCATTGGCCTGATGAAGCAGTCGAACATGCGGGTAATGTTCCGCGTAATGTTTTGCTATCTCAACGGAATGATCCGTCGATCCATCATTCACAATAATAATTTCCAGCGCCGACCACGTTTGCGCGATTAACGACGCCATGCAAGCATTAAAATCCGCTCCCGCATTATATAACGGGACAATGATACTCACTTTGGTTTTACTATTTTTCATAACGATTACCAGAAAAACCTTAATTTACCCTGCCTTTATACTGTGGCTCTATTAAGAAACTATTAAGCCGCCATAATTAATTTTTACAGTAAAAAGCAAGCACAAAACTCAGAGTAGAGCGTGACGTTAGCGAGTAAAATAAGAGTAAAGCGCAATTACGAATGCTTGATGTCTATGACAATTCTTTACGGCTTTCCAGATTTTCCCTAACAAAAAAGGTTGGCGAATGACACCAACCTTTTACGATGAAACGTATATCAGACCCGATAAAATTATCGGGTCTCTATACATATTAATCCCAGCTCAGAATAACTTTTCCTGACTGGCCTGAACGCATGGCGTCAAAACCTTTCTGGAAATCATCAATAGAGAAACGATGGGTGATAATCGGTGACAGATCCAGACCGGACTGGATCAGCGCCGCCATTTTGTACCACGTTTCGAACATCTCACGACCATAAATACCTTTAATGAACAAGCCCTTAAAGATAACTTTTGTCCAGTCGATAGACATATCTGATGGCGGAATCCCCAGCATCGCAATACGACCGCCGTGATTCATGGTGTCCAGCATGGTACGAAACGCCGGCGGCGCGCCGGACATCTCCAGACCCACATCGAATCCTTCGGTCATTCCCAGCTCCGCCATGACGTCGTTCAGGCTCTCTTTCGCGACGTTGACCGCGCGGGTGACGCCCATTTTACGCGCCAGCTCCAGACGGTATTCATTAACGTCAGTAATCACCACATGACGCGCGCCGACATGTTTCGCCACCGCGGCGGCCATTACGCCGATTGGCCCCGCCCCCGATACCAGTACATCTTCGCCGACCAGATCGAAAGACAACGCCGTATGCACCGCATTACCAAACGGGTCGAAAATAGAGGCTAAATCATCAGAAATGTTATCCGGGATTTTAAACGCATTAAACGCCGGGATGACCAGGTATTCCGCGAAGCAGCCGGGACGGTTGACGCCCACGCCGGTGGTGTTGCGACACAGGTGAGTACGACCGCCACGGCAGTTGCGGCAATGACCGCAGGTGATATGACCTTCGCCGGAGACGCGATCGCCGATTTTAAAGCCTTTCACTTCCTGACCGATGCCGACCACTTCGCCGACATATTCATGCCCCACGACCATCGGAACCGGGATGGTTTTTTGCGACCAGTCATCCCAGTTATAGATGTGAACGTCAGTACCGCAGATGGCTGTTTTACGGATTTTAATCAGCAAATCGTTATGGCCGACTTCCGGTTCCGGAACGTCGGTCATCCAGATGCCCTCTTCCGCTTTCAGTTTGGATAACGCTTTCATCTTACATCCTCAGGCAATCACGCCCAGTTGTTTACCAATACGCGTGAACGCGTCTACCGCACGCGTAATTTGCTCAGGCGTATGCGCCGCAGACATCTGGGTACGAATACGCGCCTGACCTTTTGGTACGACCGGATAGAAGAAACCGGTAACGTAAATGCCCTCTTTTTGCAGTTCGCGGGCAAATTTCTGCGCGACAACCGCATCTCCCAGCATTACCGGGATGATGGCGTGATCCGCGCCTGCCAGCGTAAATCCCGCGGCAGACATCTGCTCACGGAACTGCCGGGCGTTCGCCCACAAGCGATCGCGCAGTTCTGCGCCCGCTTCCACCATCTCTAACACTTTAATAGAAGCCGCCACGATCGCCGGCGCCAGGGAGTTGGAGAACAGATATGGGCGGGAACGCTGACGCAACCACTCAACGACCTCTTTACGCGCCGCGGTATAGCCGCCGGATGCGCCGCCTAACGCTTTGCCCAGCGTACCGGTAATAATATCTACGCGGCCCATTACGTCGCAGTATTCATGGGAACCGCGACCGTTTTCGCCGACAAAGCCTACCGCGTGAGAATCATCAACCATCACCAGCGCATCGTATTTATCGGCCAGATCACAGACGCCTTTCAGATTGGCGATGACGCCATCCATTGAGAACACGCCGTCGGTGGCGATCAGGACATGACGCGCGCCGGCCTCACGCGCCTCTTTCAGCCGCGCTTCCAGCTCTGCCATATCGTTGTTGGCATAGCGATAGCGCTTCGCTTTACACAAACGCACGCCGTCAATGATAGACGCGTGATTCAGCGCGTCGGAAATAATAGCGTCTTCCGCGCCCAGCAACGTCTCAAACAAGCCGCCGTTAGCATCGAAACAGGAGGAATACAGAATCGCATCTTCCATGCCGAGGAAGCTTGCCAGCTTTTGCTCCAGCGCTTTGTGGCTGTCCTGGGTGCCGCAGATAAAACGCACGGACGCCATACCGAAACCGTGGCTGTCCATGCCCGCTTTTGCGGCATTAATCAGCTCAGGGTGATTCGCCAGCCCGAGATAGTTATTGGCGCAAAAGTTAATAACGTGGCTTCCATCCGCCACGGTGATATCCGCCTGCTGCGCAGACGTAATAATGCGCTCTTCTTTAAACAATCCTTCCGCCCGGGCGGTTTCCAGATCGTTGGTTAACTGTTTGTAAAAATCCCCACGCATTGCGATTCTCCAGACTGGGCAAATTTCAGCACATATTACCCAAAGCGATACGTTGATACGAGATGACGCGTCATCACTTCTTTAAAATGCAGCATAAATCACGCGTATCCTCACGGGTTATCAGTGAATGGATGAATAGTGTTATGATAAGAGCATTCATGTCTGAGACAGTCTCTGACACCATAATTCAAAGGTTACAGTTATGATCATCGTTACCGGCGGCGCGGGCTTTATCGGCAGCAATATCGTTAAGGCCCTGAATGATAAAGGTATCACCGATATTCTGGTGGTGGATAACCTGAAAGACGGCACCAAGTTTGTAAACCTGGTGGATCTGAACATTGCTGACTATATGGATAAGGAAGATTTCCTGATCCAGATTATGTCCGGAGAAGAGCTCGGCGATATCGAAGCTATTTTCCATGAAGGCGCCTGCTCTTCCACCACCGAGTGGGACGGCAAGTATATGATGGATAATAACTATCAATACTCCAAAGAGCTTCTGCACTATTGTCTTGAGCGCGAAATCCCGTTCCTCTATGCCTCTTCTGCCGCCACCTATGGCGGTCGCACGTCTGATTTCATCGAATCGCGCGAATACGAAAAACCGCTTAACGTTTACGGCTATTCTAAATTCCTGTTTGATGAATATGTGCGCCAGATCCTGCCAGAAGCGAACTCGCAGATTGTCGGTTTCCGCTATTTCAACGTCTATGGACCACGTGAAGGCCATAAAGGCAGCATGGCAAGCGTGGCATTTCATCTGAATACACAGTTAAACAACGGCGAAAGCCCGAAACTGTTTGAAGGCAGCGAAAACTTCAAGCGCGACTTCGTTTACGTGGGCGATGTGGCCGCCGTTAACCTGTGGTTCCTGGAAAGCGGTAAGTCCGGCATCTTTAACCTGGGCACAGGCCGTGCGGAATCTTTCCAGGCCGTCGCCGACGCGACGCTGGCATACCATAAAAAAGGCAGCATTGAATACATTCCGTTCCCGGATAAGCTGAAAGGCCGCTATCAGGCGTTTACGCAGGCGGATTTAACCAATCTACGCAACGCGGGCTACGACAAACCCTTTAAGACCGTCGCCGAAGGCGTCACGGAGTATATGGCCTGGCTGAACCGCGACGCGTAAGTATGAAAATTTTGGTCATTGGCCCGTCCTGGGTGGGCGACATGATGATGTCGCAAAGTCTCTATCGCACGCTTAAAGCGCGCTATCCCCAGGCGATAATCGACGTGATGGCGCCCGCCTGGTGCCGTCCGTTGTTATCGCGTATGCCGGAAGTTAACGAGGCGATACCCATGCCGCTGGGCCACGGCGCGCTGGAAATCGGCGAGCGCCGCAGATTGGGCCATAGCCTGCGAGAGAAGCGCTACGATCGCGCCTGGGTGCTGCCAAATTCGTTTAAATCGGCGCTGATTCCTTTCTTTGCCAATATCCCGCACCGTACCGGCTGGCGCGGCGAAATGCGCTATGGCCTGCTGAACGATGCGCGCGTCCTTGATAAAGACGCCTGGCCGCTGATGGTGGAGCGCTACGTGGCGCTGGCCTATGACAAGGGCGTGATGCGCACGGCGAAAGATCTGCCGCAGCCGCTGCTCTGGCCGCAGCTCCAGGTTAGCGAGGGTGAAAAGTCGCTGATGTGCAGCGACTTTTCACTATCTTCTGAACGTCCTCTAATCGGCTTTTGCCCCGGCGCGGAATTTGGCCCGGCAAAACGTTGGCCGCACTATCACTACGCCGAACTGGCAAAACAGCTCATTAACGAAGGGTATCAGGTCGTACTGTTTGGCTCGGCAAAAGACCATGAAGCCGGAAATGAGATCCTGGCGGCGCTGAATAGCGAGCAGCAGGCATGGTGTCGCAACCTGGCGGGGGAAACCCAGCTGGAACAGGCCGTCATTCTGATAGCCGCCTGTAAAGCCATCGTCACCAACGATTCCGGACTGATGCACGTCGCGGCGGCGCTCGACCGCCCGCTGGTCGCCTTGTATGGCCCAAGTAGCCCGGATTTCACGCCACCGCTGTCTCATAAGGCCCGGGTGATTCGTCTCATTACGGGTTATCACAAAGTGCGTAAAGGCGATACGGCGCAAGGCTATCACCAGAGCCTGATCGATATCACGCCGCAGCGGGTTCTGGAAGAGCTTCATTCGCTGTTGTCGGAAGAGGGCGTTTAATGCGGGTTTTGATCGTTAAAACATCATCGATGGGCGACGTATTACATACCCTGCCTGCGCTTACCGACGCGCAACAGGCTATTCCAGGGATTCAATTTGATTGGGTTGTCGAAGAAGGGTTTGCGCAAATTCCGTCCTGGCACAGTGCTGTCGATCGCGTGATTCCCGTCGCTATTCGCCGTTGGCGCAAAGCCTGGTTTTCCGCGCCCATTAAAGCGGAACGCACAGCCTTTCATCGGGCGGTATGCGCATACCAATACGACGCTGTGATTGATGCGCAGGGGCTGGTGAAAAGCGCGGCGCTGGTGACGCGTCTGGCGCATGGGATAAAGCACGGTATGGACTGGAGTACTGCCCGCGAACCGCTGGCCAGCCTGTTCTATAACCGTAAACACCATATCGCAAAGCAACAACATGCGGTTGAGCGGACGCGCGAGCTGTTCGCCAAAAGCCTGGGATACGATAAACCGCAGTCGCAGGGCGATTATGCCATCGCAAAACATTTTCTGCATTGCCAGCAGGCGGTCAGCGATCCGTATGCGGTGTTTTTACATGCCACGACCCGCGATGATAAACACTGGCCGGAAGCAAACTGGCGCGAGCTTATCGGCCTGGTGGGCAACACCGGATTACGGATAAAACTTCCCTGGGGCGCGCCTCATGAGGAGGCCCGTGCTAAACGACTGGCCGAAGGCTTTGACTATGTGGATGTGTTACCGCGCATGAGCCTGGAGGAGGTCGCCAGAGTGCTGGCTGGCGCAAAATTTGTCGTATCGGTTGATACCGGCCTGAGCCATCTCACCGCCGCGCTCGACAGACCGAATATTACGCTATATGGCTCAACGGACCCTGGGTTAATTGGAGGTTATGGGAAGAACCAAATGGCATGCTGCTCACCAGAACAAGACCTGGCGAATTTAGATGCCACAAGCGTATTTGGAAAGATTCATTAAAGAGACTCTGTCTCATCCCAAACCTATTGTGGAGAAAAGATGCTAACCACATCATTAACGTTAAATAAAGAGAAATGGAAGCCGATCTGGAATAAAGCGCTGGTTTTTCTTTTTGTTGCCACGTATTTTCTGGATGGTATTACGCGTTATAAACATTTGATAATCATACTTATGGTTATCACCGCGATTTATCAGGTCTCACGCTCACCGAAAAGTTTCCCCCCTCTTTTCAAAAATAGCGTATTTTATAGCGTAGCAGTATTATCATTAATCCTTGTGTATTCCATACTCATATCGCCAGATATGAAAGAAAGTTTCAAGGAATTTGAAAATACGGTACTGGAGGGTTTCTTATTATATACTTTATTAATTCCCGTACTATTAAAAGATGAAACAAAAGAAACGGTTGCGAAAATAGTACTTTTCTCCTTTTTAACAAGTTTAGGGCTTCGCTGCCTTGCAGAGAGTATTCTGTATATCGAGGACTATAATAAAGGGATTATGCCATTCATAAGCTATGCGCATCGACATATGTCCGATTCCATGGTTTTCTTATTTCCAGCATTATTGAATATTTGGCTGTTTAGAAAAAATGCAATTAAGTTGGTTTTTTTGGTGCTTAGCGCTATCTACCTTTTCTTTATCCTGGGAACCCTATCGCGAGGGGCATGGTTGGCGGTGCTTATAGTAGGTGTTCTGTGGGCAATACTGAACCGCCAATGGAAGTTAATAGGAGTTGGTGCCATTTTATTAGCCATTATCGGCGCTTTGGTTATCACTCAACATAATAACAAACCAGACCCAGAACATTTACTGTATAAATTACAGCAGACAGATAGCTCATATCGTTATACTAACGGAACCCAGGGCACCGCGTGGATACTGATTCAGGAAAACCCGATCAAGGGCTACGGCTATGGTAATGATGTGTATGATGGTGTTTATAATAAACGCGTTGTCGATTATCCAACGTGGACCTTTAAAGAATCTATCGGTCCGCATAATACCATTCTGTACATCTGGTTTAGTGCTGGCATATTGGGTCTGGCGAGTCTGGCCTATTTATATGGCGCTATCATCAGGGAAACAGCCAGCTCTACCTTCAGGAAAGTAGAGATAAGCCCCTACAATGCTCATCTCTTGCTATTTTTATCTTTCGTCGGTTTTTATATCGTTCGTGGCAATTTTGAACAGGTCGATATTGCTCAAATTGGTATCATTACCGGTTTTCTGCTGGCGCTAAGAAATAGATAAAAAAACGCGCTGATACTTATTACGGTATCAGCGCGTTTTTCATCATCCGGGCTCAATCACTTATCAAACCAGCTTTTCATTTGTTCCTCGAAACGCTGCGCTACATTTTCCCAACTGTATTTTGAAAACACCAGGGATTTTGCTTTTTCGGCAATCTGGTGGCGTTCCTTATCAGCAAGCGCACGGTTAATATCATTAATTATACTGTCGCTCGACATAGGCTCTGCGAGGTGATAGCCCGTTATGCCATCTAACACAAATTCGCTAATCCCCCCTTTTTTGCTGGCAAGAACCGCTTTTCCTGCTGCCATCGCTTCTACAGCCACCATGCAAAATGCTTCTTCAACCTGAGACGGCACAATAACCAGATCGGCTATATGATAGAAGTTATGCATCTGGTCGGGAGATTGCCCCCCAGCCATAATACAATCCGTTCCAATCTCTTTTGCGGCGTCCAGTACTTTCTTTTGATACTCAGCTTTTTCACCCTTGCGGCTTGCATAAGGGTCGCCAACAACGACAAGTTTAATATTACTTTTTAAGGTACGTAATTTTTTGAACGCCTGCAAAAGCAACAGGATGCCTTTATCAGGCGAAATTCTCCCGGCATATAAGAGAACGGTGGCATCTTCCGCAATATTTAATTGCTGACGGAGGTTATTTTGTGGGTTTCTTTTATAAGTCTCAGCACAAAAACCATT
Organism: Salmonella sp. SJTUF15581; assembly: GCF_043356775.1. NCBI lineage: Bacteria > Pseudomonadati > Pseudomonadota > Gammaproteobacteria > Enterobacterales > Enterobacteriaceae > Salmonella > Salmonella sp. SJTUF15581. The sequence continues at coordinate 179,590 of NZ_JBEUJY010000005.1, forward strand.
AGGCACAATACTAACAGCAGCGGCGGGCAACCTTTCTTCATAAAACGCTTTAAGAAACTGACTGGGTACGATAATTTTTGCATCGTTATCAGGAAGTTCTGGTTCAAATGCGTTATGCATGTGCATAACCAGTTTTGCATTCGGATTGCGCTCTCTGATCTGCCGATACAGTTTCATACTATTATGAATAACAATGACGCTATCTTCCTGGGTAGTCACTTTATCTCTAATATTAAGGATGCGCTGGGAATAGGGTAATGGGTCGAGACGAGTCCATTTCTGAAAAAGACGCTTATAAACTTTACTAAACCCAATGTAATGAATATCACAGTTATCGTTTATTTTATTATATTCAGGATAGCCAGCATTCTTTATACAAGCAATAGCACTCGGTATTGATAGTCGTTTTGCAACCTGGTAAATCCAGGTTTCTACCGCAGCCGCACCACGAGGAGGAATTGAAAATATAGGAGTAACAGTAAATATGATTTTTTTAATCATAATAGCTATAATCCAGAATAGTTAACTTTATAGAAAAAGAAATGTTATACAAAAAGAAATGCGTGCCGAAGCAACGCAAAATAATGATTTATCTAGTATCTAGACAATTTTATCGTAATATATTTCATCCTCAAGTTCCGAGGCTGTAATATATGGAATAATATCGTAATGAATTGCAGTATCATCTGATAAATTAAAGATATTTAAATCACTCACATTTTTTCTCATAAAAGTAAAAAATGGCAGTATTTTAAACAGGTCTTTACTAAGCTCAGATGGCATAGGGCTGGTAGATTCGTCATAGAAACGTGGGCAACTTCCTGTTAAGTCAAGCCCAGAACATATAATACGACCATACTTGAGGGAATAGGCAACCTGAATAGCGGTATAAGCAATAGTATGGCAAGAGCAATACCCGATGCTGATATCCTTGCAAAATCCAGCCAGTCGCCCTCTTTTCGAAAGAGGAACTGAAATAAGTAATGCTTTATGAACCCGCTTGAGGATATTAAATTTAATTTTCTTTAAAAAGCCCCCTTTTTCTCGGCGATAAAAGGAGCGAATAATTAAACAGTTTTCTTCAATATATTTTTGATCATCCACTGAAGCCTGTTCGTACACATCAAGATTGACGATAGTAAACTGACTGTTACGGCTAAAGTTATAAAAATCTTCGCGCCGGCGATGGAGGAAGCGAACATCCGTCAGAAGGTACAAAAATGGCTTGACGTTATTGTTTAGCAAATATTGAACAGAACCATTGACTGCAATGACATCTTTCATTCGTAACAAGGACAGCGGCGTCTTTCTGGACGTAGGACCAGAAAGAAAAATAATACAATCTTCAGCCGTTCTTTTCGCAATAAGTTGCAGAACATCGGCGTGAGTTATGAAGTTAACGCTGCCCATAAAAAACTCGTATGTTTATCATGCAACCTATAAATAAATGTTATATTCAATAACTAATATTACATCTCAAATTCTCTCAAGTATGTCATAACGCTGCAGCAAATAAAAGTCAGTCAGCTCCTTAAATTAAACCAAACGTGCTACATTGATCAGCGCTTTTCCTTACCCTTAATACGACGAAGGAAATTTCTGAGTTTTTTCTTATAAATCAATAAGTAAAATCCGATATCTCTCACATTATTTTTGATACCATAATGTCTTTCTAAATCAATACGATCCTTTGCTTTTCGTTGTCTGGAAGGTCTTTTTCCGGACAAATCGATAATTCTGATCTCATTGCCTTGCAGGATAAAGTTACCTTTATGGGGATCGCCCGAAACCATACCATGCTGATGCAGAGAATATATCGACTGTTTGATTTTTCCTCTCACCTCGTCAGAAATTTCTGGCATATCAACAAGTTCAATACCTTCAATATACTCAATTATCATCACGTATGTTTTTACATAGCGTAATGTTTTAATTTCCGCCAGCAGGTAAAAATCATTAAGCGCCGCAAACCCTTCACGCCGCACACGATCTGTCTGATGAAAAAGCTTTTCGTAGTAATCTCCTTTTACTAACGATTTGAAAAAGCGTTCAGTATTTTTTACTTTTGGACTAAATACTTTGAGAATATATTTTCCGTAGTCTGTATTAATCAATACAACTTTTGTATCTTCTATATTACGGAAGACTTTAATAACCTGATGATTATAAGATAGAAAATCTTTGAATATCTCAATGTATTTTTCACCGTCTTTTTTGACAAAGACGGTATAGTTTTTAATCTTTTTTTCAATAATCATAATGGAGATTTAGGGAGGGGAATTATTTGTGGAAAAATTTACGATAAAGATATGCGCTTCCAGCCAGAAGGCCTTTAAAATAATGCCCCTGCACGAGAAGATGTTTATATCGCTTCTTAAATTCGACTATGGTACGCGCATCTTTTGCAGGAGAATCTTTCCAGGGCGAGTTCAGTCGTGCATTTTTATAATAGATAACTGAAGGATAATTTGCCCAGGCATGCCATGGTTTTGTAGCGCCCGTATAATGAATTAAAACAGTATTATCATTAATTATATTGCTATATTTTTTATGTGACTTATCTTTCAACTCACTTTTGATAGTATAAATGGTATTATACGGTCGCGGTAGAAAAATGACTTTGTCCTGTAGGAGAATATTCAAAACATCCTGATCGGGATATTTAAAAGAGTCAGCTTCTTTACCTGCCAGAAGTAAAAATGCCTTTTTGGTTAAGGCATTCTCTTTCCATAATTTCAGGTTAACAAAAACCACGCCGGAGTTAAAATAACCACCTTGTAAATTAAATGCTCTTAATCTCTCATTTACCTTATTCTGGATGGAATCAACATCTCTTACGACCGCAGCAATCTTCTCTGTCAAATCAAGCTGTAGAAGATCTTGCAAAGATCCTTTGCATACAACATCGGCATCCAAATAAAGTAGTGTATTTACCTTCTTGCTGAGATAATCGAAAGCAAATAAACGAAAATACATTGCTCTCGACCATACTTTAGTTTGAGGCAATACCTCAAGGCTTTCTACTTTAATAAGATAAAGAGAAATTTTTATGTGATGCTGTACGGCTAAACGCTCTATATATTTTACAAAACACGGGGAGTATGAATCACAAATAATGTGAAAAGCGAGCGGGATATTATTGTTTAATACAACTGAAGCGATTGATACTCCCACACCATCAAGATAGTTTTCATCAACGCCATAAGAAATGTTTAATACGTTATTATCATTATTATTACTTTCATCAAAAACTTTATATTCAGCTATTTCTATCTCAGGAAATGAATCCATTACATCACCTATGGGTTTTATTCAAGAAGTTTACGTTTAAAGTAGGCTATATAATAATTTATACCCGAAGTATAATGCTTCTGATTAAACATATGCTTTGCCGCATAACGTAACTGATGGCTAGTCACTGGATTTAAAAGTGCACAATGAGACCATGGTGAGTTGCTCTTAGCCTGTAAAAAATATTGTGACACGGAGTAAGCCCCCCAACTATGCCAGGGCTTCGTTGGTCCGATATAATGAACAAATACAGTCTCAGCATCGACTGGATTAATAACTGAATCTTTTAATTCATAGTTAAGACTAAATTGTGTATTAAATTTTTTATCAACAAAACGCGCTTTATTCACTAACAATATATTTAATACATCCTGATCAAGGTGCGTTATGCGCTGTACTACCTCCGGATCTTTTAGCATTTCAATCGCTTTCTTAGAGATATTTTCTGCGGTCCAAAGAGGTATGTTAATTAAAATAAAACCGGCATTAAAATAGCCAGAAACCAGCCCAGGCGTTGCCAGGCTAACCGAGCGCTTAGTCCACCATTCCAACTCGCCTTCAGCAACGACAGCCGCAATCTCATTTTCAGCGAAATTAAGATCAATAAGTTCCTGAATACTCCCCTTACATGCAATATCTGCATCCAGATAAAGTACTCTATCTGTTTTATCTGAAAAATAATCGGCGATAATGAATCTAAAGTATGTTGCATAGGTCCAGTTTTTGGTACTGGGTAGCGATTTTAAGCGCTCACAGTCGATTAGGTAAACAACAATCTGCGTAGCGTACTGTTTTGCTAATGCCTCAAATCGCTGCTGGTCTTCAGAGCCAAAGAAATCGGTAAAAACATGGAAAGCTAACGCCTTCTCTGGGTTAGCGAGGAGAACCGATGCAATAGAGACACCACAGCCAAAAAGAAAGTTTTTATCAATCCCATAAGCTATATTAAATTTAGCAGCGTCACTATGTTGTGCATAGTTATAATCTAAAGTCTGTTGAATGACTTCTTCTTCAAAATATTTTCTGCTCATAGTGATCACTTTTGTAATTTCGAGAATATTGCATTATTAAAATTTTTAAAATATAGCACATCGTAAAATCTCTCAATCGTGCCGGGAATAATATCATGCTGATATTTTACCTCACCAGAAATAACACGATTAAGGTGTCCTACAAAATCATCTATAGCCCCCGGAGTGTAAAGCTCACCATTCAAACCGGGTTTAATCATATCGCGCGGGCCAGACATACAATCAGAACTAATACACGGAATTCCATATGACATTGCTTCCAGCAGGGTCATAGGAAATCCCTCAAATGCAGAGGTAAGTAGTAACGCGGTGACATTTTTTATTTTTTGCTGTACGACTTGCCACGGCGCGCTTTGCCAACCATACCAGATCACACGCTGCTCAATACCAAGCTCCCGACTATAGGCCTGGCACTTTTCAAAATCTGAGCCATCACCAATAATATGTAGCTGCCATTCCCCTGTCGTACGAGCTAAGCCATCAAATAAATCTTTAACTCTTTTCTGCCCTTCAAATTTAAGACGCCCTACATAGAGAAATACAGCGGGTTTATCGCGCTCAGGCGGCGGCACAATGACTGTTTTAATAGAGACAGGATTATAAACGACGCTAATATCTTGCGCTGAGATACCCCGTGCCATCATCTGTTCTTTAATACCACTACTGATGGCCAGATGATAATCCGCGTACGTTATACATTCTGCATGTTTTTTATGGTCGAGCGAAAAATGCGGCCACGAGAAAATAGTAAACTGTTTACCACTTTTCTTTCGTGCTTTATTGGCATAAAGACATGAGATGACATCAATACATATCACAATATCCGGTGACGTTTCTTTCAGCCATTGACTAAAATTATAAACATGCTTAGCTCGACGAAGAAAACTTAATTTTATATTTGAGAATGATTGCGCATATTTAATCTCTTTTAGCCATGCTTTATCCATTTTGTCATTACGACAAAAGAAAAACATTTCACAGTTGATTTTCGGAGAGCTATTTTCAAACGTATGGATAACGTTGCTAATAACGGTTTCCATCCCTCCAAAACCAGATACCGCTTCGCCAATAAATGCTATTTTCATATATACCCCAGAGTTAAAACCTTAATCTAAAGACTTTAGATATTAAATAGCAAAAATAGTAATATAACCCTATAGAGTAATTTTTACCTGACATCTCTCTTTTTGCTTTAAGGCGTATTCAATATCTTTATTATTTTCGATAATGGAATATATTGCCACACCTGCTGGCATTATAAAACCATGATCAAAGCAAAGAGCAATGTCCAGTCTTCTTCCAAAAAAATCATCATGTTGAATTATGTTTTTTTGGTTTGAAATATAACTTTTAATGTCAGACATTCTGTCTATCCTTGTCTCACTCATAAATTACTCACTGAGTGCATAATTATTATAATTACAGATTTTTTCTTATTGTTCTTTCTTTAATTCGAGCGGCTTTAACATCTGCCTGATGAATCAACCCCGATTCTTTTTGCAAAATCTCTCGCAGGGGGAGAGAGAAATACTCACGCATAAACCGGAATATATCTCGCTGAGTCAGGCCAATATTCATTGAAGAAAAATAAAGCCCAATTAAATCTTTGTCACGCCAGCGAAGGGGAACGTGCTGGCGTATCTGCGCGCGATGCAGGTCGATTACGGAGATTTTTAAATCCTCTTCGCGACCAGTGAAAGGTAAATGCAGAAGAAAGTGGCAAATATAACAGTCGCGATGGTTAATTCCCCCGGCGTGCATTTTACGTACCATAGTCGCAACACGCTTAATGATCATCCACTTCACCTGCGCGTCCGGTGGATTAACAGCCCAGTCAGCACAGTAGTCTTCAAGGCTAATGGTAGGCGTTAAATCTTCGGTGATAATAAATGATGTTCTGGTTAGCGGGTTTACGCCTTTTTCACCAAAACCAACACCGTGCATCGTATCAACGCCCAGCTCATGTAGACGATGAATGGCGTGCCATTCTCTGTCAGCGCCCAGAACAGGCATACGTAACGAAATCAGGTTCTTCACAATTTCTTTCAGCGAAGTGCCTTTATGCCACTTCAGGAAGTAGCTTTTACCGTCCAGCTCAAACCGCAATGTTCGACGCGTCTCCAGCTCTCTGAACACTTCGCCCTGTAACGTTTTCACTTCCTCAAAAACATCTTTACCGCGCCATAGTGTGGTTAACGGCGCTTTCAGCTCAACCATCTAAATCACCTGTAATAATATCTGCGGCCTTCTCCGGTAAGCTGTATAAATCCTGGGTATCAGCATAATACCGCGCATTTTCAGCCCAGGCGTTGCGTAAGGAAGGCTGTGTCAGCGCTTTGAGTAAAACCTCATTTAGCGCATCCTGGCGGAATGGTTCAGTCATCGCTTCGCCACAGTTTGCATCCACAATATAATGTGCATAACCGCACACCGCGGTTGTCAGCACCGGCAAACCAGCAGTAATGGCTTCCAGCAAAACAATACCAGCAGCTTCCTGATAGGCTGGATGCAGTAAAAGGTCGGCTGCCGCCATTAACTCCGCGATATCATTACGTCCGGAGAAAAAATGCACATTCGTGCCGACGCCGCTTCTTTCAGCCAGTGCTGCAAACTTCTTCGGCTTATCCTGCCCGACAACATAGAGCACCGTATTTTGCCGTAAAGATTCGGGTAGCGATGCCAGCGCTTCAATAGAGCGATCCACACCTTTACGGGTAAAGTCAGACCCTACTTGCAACAGTAATTTTTGCTGTTCTGAGATACCATTTTTCTGACGATAAATTTGACGACTGTTCGGGATCTGTTGGCTATATTTTCTGTCCGGGTAAATCCCCGGAGGAAGAATATGGAAACGCTCCGCTTCAGTCTGATAATGTTTTTGGAAGTCAGCAATCTGCTTATTCGTCAGCATTAATAGTTGCGTCGGCTTGCCGTGTTCAAACGTGGCGCGTTCAAAAGCAGCATAATGCCGATAGCGTGATGTCAGGCGATAGAAAAAACCTTTTTCCTGTGCGACTTTTTCGGCGTAACACACGTCTGCGGCGTAATACACATCAAGGCCCGGCATCTTATTGAATCCAACCACCCGATCGACAGGGTGGTCGCGCAAATGGTGTTGCACCCAGGCATAATATTCTGCGTTACGACCGTGGTTCGTCCGGGATTTAACCGGCACGCGGATTAATTCAAAGTTATCCGGGCATTCCCCTTCCCATGACTGAGTATAAACACGAACCTGATACCCTCGCGCCGCCACGGTTTGGGCAATGCGCATAAAATCACGCTGCAGACCGCCAAAAGGAAAATATTTATATAAGCAAAAGGCAACTCTCATAGCAGGCTGTCCAAATCTATGGTGCGTGCCTCATGCGGCAGCATTTTTTCCGTCGCGGCGATAACATCTTCAGCCGGAATCACAGAAAGGTATTTTTTATTACGATCAAGCTCATGCCGTTCAGGCATCGGCTGATAATTGCCTGCCCAAAACTGAATGATGTCGTCGGTCCAGGGACGCCAGAACACATGATCCGTCGCGCCGAAAAGGCAAATGACCGGCGTTTTGACTGCTGCGGCAATATGACCAGGGGCCGAATCAACGCCGATAAAGAGATCCGCATGGTCAATCAACGCGCCTAATTCAGGAAAGCGAGTTTTACCCGCCAGACCAGTAACCGGTTTTGTCTCACAGCCGCGTGCAATAGCATCCACGCAGGCCATCTCGTCTGCGGCCGGGCCTGACGTCAGTACAACTTGATAACCGCGGCGCTGCACGGCATCAATAACCTGCGAGAATTTATCATTATCCCAGCACTTAAATAGCTGCCGTGCCGTAGGCTGAATAACAACATATTGTCGGGTCACACCAAGTTGTTTGAGCTGTTGTCGCATGTTTTCCCAATGTTCCGGGCGATAGCTCATGGTGGTTTCAGTGACATACTGTTTTAGCGCTAACGGCTTTAGCGCGGATAATGTGCGCTCAACAGCATGTTCTCCCGCATAAGGTACTAAATGCGTAAAGCTTTTTTTCCATAAAGCAGACTGACGATTACCGAAATCCTGCGAGATTTTTATTTTTGCGTTTAAAAAACGCACAATAAGCGCCACGCTCCACTGATCGGTGAGATTGACGACCAGATCATACGAGTTAGCACGCAATTTTTTGATTAGCGATAGCGCGTTTTTGATCTTCTCTTTTGTTCCTGCGCCTTTGTTACTGATGCCGTAGAGTGCATTAATCTCCGGATTTTCCGACAATATCGGTATGGTGTTCTGGTAAAGAAGCACATCGATTTTTGCATCGGGATAATTCTGCTTCAGCGTACTGATGACAGGGGTGGTAAGTAACATGTCTCCATGAAAACGCATTTTTATAATCAGAATTCTTCGAAATGGCTTTTCCACAAGCGACTCTTTGGTTGAAATTGTCCGGATAAATAAGCAGAAAAAAGCACGCTACCGCCCCAGGCTTCACAGCAACCCGATGGCTAATACCGCACTCATTTTAGATGCGCTAGTGTAACACTTCTTTCGCAGCAATCCGATACGAATAATTTTTATACACAATCATTTTTTTAATTATAAATTCAAAGAGATAATAATTTATCCCTCTCTTGTGAATGGTCATTCCCATTGTCCGGGGCGACAAGGGCGGCAAATTTCAATGGATTGCGTAAAAATGCAAAAATAATGGGGTTCAGCGCCTGGAATCCTCGCTTCTGAGCCAATTTGGCGCAAAAATGGGAAAAGTAATGGTAAAGCCCAGGCTAAATACATAGAATCCCCAGCACATCCATAAGTCAGCTATTTACTATGCTCGAATTGCTTTACACCGCTCTTCTCTACCTTATTCAGCCTCTGATCTGGATACGGCTTTGGGTGCGTGGCCGTAAAGCGCCGGCCTATCGTAAACGCTGGGGTGAACGCTACGGATTCTACCGCCGTCCGTTGAAACCGGGCGGAATCATGCTGCATTCCGTCTCGGTGGGCGAAACTCTGGCGGCCATCCCATTGGTCCGCGCTCTACGTCATCGCTATCCCGATCTGCCTATTACCGTAACGACTATGACGCCGACCGGCTCGGAGCGCGTCCAGTCCGCCTTTGGCAACGATGTTCAGCACGTTTACTTACCTTATGATTTGCCCGATGCGCTCAATCGTTTCCTCAATGAGATTGATCCTAAGCTGGTATTGATCATGGAGACTGAGCTCTGGCCAAATCTGATTGCTGCGCTGCACAAACGTCATATTCCGCTGGTTATCGCTAATGCGCGGCTTTCCGCCCGCTCAGCCGCGGGTTATGCGAAGCTTGGCAAGTTTGTCCGTACGCTCCTGCGCCGTATCACCCTGATTGCCGCGCAAAACGAAGAAGATGGCGAACGCTTTGTGGCATTGGGCGCGAAGAACAATCAGGTCACGGTCACCGGCAGTCTGAAATTTGATATTTCAGTTACGCCGCAGCTGGCGGCTAAAGCCGTTACGCTACGCCGCCAGTGGGCGCCGCACCGTCCGGTCTGGATTGCCACCAGCACCCACGATGGCGAAGAGAGTATCGTTATCGCCGCTCACCAGGCGTTATTACATCAATTCCCGAATTTATTACTGATTCTGGTGCCCCGCCATCCGGAGCGTTTCCCGGATGCTATCAATCTTGTGCGTCAGGCAGGGTTAAGCTACATCACTCGCTCTTCGGGCGAAGTGCCGTCCGCCAGCACCCAGGTCGTGGTAGGCGATACCATGGGCGAATTAATGTTGCTCTATGGCATTGCCGATCTCGCCTTTGTTGGTGGTTCGCTGGTTGAACGCGGCGGTCATAACCCGCTGGAGGCCGCCGCTCATGCGATTCCGGTACTGATGGGTCCGCATACCTTTAACTTTAAAGATATTTGCGCCCGTCTGGATCAGGCGAGCGGACTTATCACGATTACCGATGCGGCTACGCTGGCAAAAGAAGTTTCCTCTTTACTGACCGACGCTGATTATCGTAATTTCTACGGACGTCACGCAGTTGAAGTGCTGTATCAAAATCAGGGCGCGCTCCAGCGTCTGCTGCAACTGCTGGAACCTTATCTGCCACCGAAAACGCATTGAGGACTGTCATGCAAAAACGGGCGATTTATCCAGGTACGTTTGATCCGATTACTAACGGTCATCTCGATATTGTGACGCGCGCAACGCAGATGTTCGACCATGTCATTCTGGCTATCGCCGCCAGCCCCGGCAAGAAACCCATGTTCACCCTGGACGAACGTGTGGCGCTGGCGCAAAAAGCGACCGCACACCTGGGTAACGTAGAGGTGGTGGGCTTTAGCGACCTGATGGCCAATTTCGCCCGCGACAGACAGGCGAATATCCTGATTCGTGGTCTGCGCGCGGTGGCGGATTTTGAATATGAAATGCAGTTGGCGCATATGAATCGCCATCTGATGCCGCAACTGGAAAGCGTTTTCCTGATGCCGTCCAAAGAGTGGTCGTTTATTTCATCGTCGCTGGTCAAAGAAGTGGCACGCCATCAGGGCGATGTGACCCACTTTCTGCCGGACAATGTACATCAGGCGCTAATGGATAAGTTGAAATAAGTTTCCTTCCTTGCCGGGCCTGGCATTTTACTTCTGACAGTGACGGCAATAGAACGTCGCACGCTGTGCGTGTTTCGTTGCGACTATCGGCGTACCGCATACCCGACACGGCTCGCCTTTGCGCCCGTACACCTGCAACTCCTGCGCAAAATAGCCCGGTTTCCCATCGCTTTGCAGAAAATCCTTCAGCGTTGTCCCGCCTTGTTCAATAGAGCGCAGCAAAACGGCTTTAATCACCCGTGCCAGCAGGTCGCACTCCTCTGTCGAGAGTGACAACGCCAGGCGGTCAGGGTGAATACCAGCGGCAAACAGCGACTCGCTGGCGTAGATATTCCCCACGCCGACCACCAGCTTGTTATCCATCAGCCAGGGTTTAATCGCCGTCTTCTTCTTCGCGCATTTCTGCTGCAAATATTCGCCATTAAACTCATCGCTTAGCGGCTCCGGTCCCAGATGCGCCAGTACGTTATGCCCTTCCAGCTCTTTGGTCCATAACCAGGCGCCAAAGCGGCGAGGATCGGTATAACGTAGAATTTTGCCGTTGCTCATCACCAAATCGACATGGTCGTGCTTTTCCGCCGGCAGCGCTTCCGGCAGTATCCGCAAGCTTCCCGACATCCCCAGGTGAATAATTATCCAGCCGTCAGGCAGCTCCAGCAGTAGATATTTAGCACGACGCTGAACGCTAAGGACGGGTGTATCGCTCAGACGATAAATTTCGTCTGAAACCGGCCAACGCAGACGACCGTTACGGATATGGGCGTGCAGGATAGTAGCGCCAACTAAATGGGGTTCAATACCCCGGCGGCTGGTTTCAACTTCGGGTAATTCAGGCATAACGTCTCCGGCTGTGTGGCAGGTCTCATTAATATGGGGACGGCCAGAAAACAAAAAACCCCGCCGAAGCGAGGTTTTTGTTACATCAAAGCGAGAATTATTTGATTTTCGCTTCTTTGTAGATCACGTGCTGACGGACAACTGGATCGAATTTTTTCAGTTCCAGTTTTTCCGGCTTAGTACGTTTGTTCTTCGTAGTGGTATAGAAGTGACCAGTACCAGCAGAAGAAACCAGCTTGATTTTCTCACGAATACCTTTAGCCATGACTTATTTCCTCTTAGTACTTAGTACTTTTCGCCACGGGCACGCAGTTCAGACAGAACTGTTTCGATGCCTTTTTTATCGATGATACGCATACCTTTAGCAGATACACGCAGGGTGACAAAACGCTTCTCGCTCTCAACCCAGAAACGGTGAGAGTGCAGGTTAGGCAGGAAACGGCGTTTAGTCGCGTTCAGTGCGTGGGAACGGTTGTTACCGGTCACCGGACGCTTGCCAGTAACTTGGCAGACTCGGGACATGTCTATTCTCCAAAAATCAAATTAGCTCGAGCTTCGTATGGGGTATCGGCGCCTCGTCAGGCTTTACAGCCTGGTCATCGCGCAGTTCTATTGAACTCTCGATTGCCAGGCCCAAATGCCAAACCCGAGATTCTCAAAGGTGGCGTAGTATACGCTGACCCGGCGATATGCTCAAGTCCCGAACAGACAAAGATCCCGATGGATCGCGCAAAGAATCTTAAATCCAGCCGCGTTCGGCAAAAGAAACGTACTCTCCGCGCCCAATTATCAGGTGATCGAGCACCCGGATATCCATAAACTGGCAACACTTTATCACGCGCTCAGTGATAAATTTATCTGCTTTACTTGGCTCTGCGCAGCCTGAAGGGTGGTTATGCGCCAGAATGACCGCTGAAGCATTGAGTTTAATCGCTTCCCGAACAATCTCACGCGGGTGCACCTCTACGTGGTTAAGCGTGCCGGAAAACAGGCGGCTGTGCTGAAGCACCCGGTGCTGGGCATCGAGGAAGATCACCAGAAAGATCTCACGCTCTTCGCCCGTCAGTTGGCTTTGCAGAAATTCCCGCGTCATTTCCGGACTCAGCAACGCACTTTCCTCATTCATGCGCACGCTGTAATAGCGCCTTGCCAGCTCAGCAATGCCTTTCAACTGCGCGAATTTCGCCAGGCCGATGCCGTTTACGCCGCGAAACTGCGCAAAGTCCGCCGACAGCAGGCCATACAGCGACCCAAAGTGCTGCAATATCTCTTTTGCCAACGTCATAACATCTTTTCCCGGCGTGCCGGTACGTAAAAAAAGCGCCAGCAGCTCCACGTCGCTGAGGGAAGCAATGCCGGATCTGAGCATTTTTTCACGCGGTAATAATTCGTCCAACGTATCCATACGCGCACCTCCTTTTTTAAGGAAGCGGCATAGTGGCACAGCCTTTGGGAGAGATCGACGCCCCGATTTTGTTCTTGCGTAGCGCCTCGCAAAGTGGAGCGCAGGCAAAGACACGACGCCGTAGAGATTGTGATAAAATAGCCGCCTTTCAAAGTCACCCAACAGGAAAGACATGATGAGCCTGGCCGGTAAAAAAATTGTTCTCGGCATTAGCGGCGGTATCGCTGCGTATAAAACGCCGGAGCTGGTGCGCCGTTTACGTGAGCGCGGCGCTGACGTGCGCGTGGCAATGACCGAGGCGGCAAAAGCCTTTATTACCCCCCTGAGCTTACAGGCAGTGTCGGGCTATCCCGTATCCGACAGTCTGCTTGACCCTGCCGCCGAAGCCGCGATGGGGCATATCGAGTTGGGGAAATGGGCCGACCTGGTTATTCTTGCCCCCGCGACCGCCGACCTGATCGCCCGTGTAGCATCGGGTATGGCTAATGATTTAGTCTCCACCATCTGCCTGGCGACGCCAGCCCCGGTGGCCGTTCTTCCGGCCATGAACCAACAGATGTACCGCGCTGCCGCCACGCAACATAATCTGGAGGTGCTCGCCTCTCGCGGCCTGTTCATTTGGGGGCCGGATAGCGGCAGTCAGGCGTGCGGCGATGTAGGCCCAGGCCGAATGCTGGACCCATTAGTTATCGTTGATAAGGCCGCCGCGCATTTCGCTGCCGTCAACGATCTGCGACATCTTAATATCATGATTACGGCAGGCCCGACGCGCGAACCGCTCGACCCGGTGCGTTATATTTCCAACCACAGCTCAGGTAAAATGGGCTTCGCTATTGCGGCGGCCGCAGCGCGTCGCGGCGCAAATGTCACGCTGGTCTCCGGTCCCGTTTCGTTACCAACACCGCCTTTTGTAAAACGGGTTGATGTCATAACCGCGCTGGACATGGAAGCCGCTGTTCAGGCCGCCGTTCAACAGCAGCATATTTTCATTAGCTGCGCCGCCGTGGCTGACTATCGCGCAGAGACTATCGCCAGTGAAAAAATCAAAAAACAGGCGGCGCAAGGTGATGAATTACTAATAAAAATGGTCAAAAACCCGGACATTGTCGCCGGGGTGGCCGCGCTCAGTGACAATCGACCCTATGTTGTTGGGTTTGCCGCGGAAACGAATAATGTGGAAGAATACGCCCGGCAAAAACGTATCCGTAAAAACCTTGACCTGATTTGTGCAAATGATGTTTCTCTTTCAAATCAGGGATTTAATAGCGATAAAAACGCTTTACACCTTTTCTGGCAGGATGGAGATAAAGTCTTACCGCTTGAGCGGAAAGAACTCCTGGGCCAATTATTACTCGACGAGATCGTGACCCGTTATGATGAAAAAAATCGACGTTAAGATTCTGGACCCGCGTGTTGGTCAGCAGTTTCCGCTGCCGACTTATGCTACTTCTGGTTCTGCCGGGCTTGACCTGCGCGCCTGTCTCGACGACGCCGTAGAACTGGCGCCTGGCGCAACGACGTTGGTGCCTACCGGACTGGCCATTCATATCGCCGATCCATCACTGGCGGCAGTCATGTTGCCGCGTTCGGGCCTGGGCCATAAACATGGTATCGTGCTGGGCAACCTGGTCGGGCTGATTGATTCCGATTATCAGGGGCAACTGATGGTTTCGATCTGGAACCGTGGTCAGGACAGTTTTACCATTGAACCGGGCGAACGTATCGCGCAAATGGTGTTTGTTCCGGTCGTTCAGGCCGAATTTAATCTGGTGGAAGCATTTGACGCCACCGAACGTGGCGAGGGCGGCTTCGGTCATTCTGGCCGTAAGTAAATTTTACGCATCCCCATAACGTCATAATACTGCCGCAAGCGCTGAGTTTGCGGTTATAGCGTGGGTGCTCGCCTGGCAAGTGCTTATTTTCAGGGGTATTTTGTAACATGGCAGAAAAACAAACTGCGAAAAGGAATCGTCGCGAAGAAATACTTCAGTCACTGGCGCTGATGCTTGAATCCAGCGATGGAAGCCAACGCATCACGACGGCAAAACTGGCGGCCTCGGTCGGCGTTTCAGAAGCGGCGCTATACCGCCATTTTCCCAGCAAGACCCGCATGTTCGATAGCCTGATTGAGTTTATCGAAGATAGTCTGATTACCCGTATCAATCTGATTTTAAAAGATGAAAAAAACACCAGCACGCGTTTGCGCCTGATTGTGTTGCTGATTCTGGGTTTTGGCGAACGCAACCCTGGCCTGACGCGCATTCTTACCGGGCACGCGCTGATGTTTGAACAGGATCGCCTGCAGGGGCGTATTAATCAGCTTTTTGAACGCATCGAAGTGCAGCTCCGTCAGGTGCTACGAGAAAAAAGAATGCGTGAAGGCGAAGGCTACACGACGGATGAAAATCTGCTGGCAAGCCAACTGTTAGCCTTCTGTGAAGGTATGCTTTCACGGTTCGTGCGTAGCGAATTTAAATACCGCCCAACGGACGATTTCGACGCCCGCTGGCCGCTCATTGCCGCTCAGCTACAGTAACGCTGACTGGATAGTGGCTCACGCCTTATCCAGGCGACAGAAACATAAGCCCGGTAAAGCGCCACCGGGCAATTCGCTTACACGCCAAATTCTTCCCGGTATGCTCGCACAGCCGCCAGATGCTCAGCCATATCAGGTTTTTCTTCCAGATAGGCAATCAGGTCTTTCAGCGTAATGATGGAGATAACCTTACAACCATAGTCGCGCTCCACTTCCTGAATCGCGGAAATCTCGCCGCGGCCACGTTCCTGACGATCCAGCGAAATCAGTACGCCAGCCAGCGTAGCCCCGTGCGCCTGAATAATCTCCATCGACTCGCGAATCGCCGTACCTGCGGTAATCACGTCATCCACCAGCATCACGCGGCCCTGTAGCGCGCTGCCCACCAGACACCCGCCTTCGCCATGATCTTTTGCCTCTTTGCGGTTAAAGCAGTACGGCAGGTCTTTATCGTGATGTTCCGCCAGCGCAACCGCCGTCGTCGTCGCGATCGGAATACCTTTGTACGCGGGGCCAAACAGCAGATCAAATTCAATACCGGAATCCACCAGCGCTTCGGCATAAAAACGGCCTAACAACGCCAGGTCGCGCCCGGTATTAAACAGCCCGGCGTTGAAGAAATAGGGGCTTTTGCGCCCGGATTTCAGCGTAAACTCGCCAAACTTTAGTACCTGCTTGTTAAGCGCAAACTCAATAAACTGGCGCTGATACGGTTTCATGGATTCGCTCCTTTTCTTACTTTCATCATTTACGAAATTTACGGACAAAAAAAAGGCGACTTTTCAGTCGCCTTAAAATCAATTTTCTAACGCCGCCTTCTGCGTCGCCACAATGGATTCAATTCCCCCTCGGGCCAGCGCCAACAAAGTGAGAAGTTCTTCATGGCTGAACGGCTCGCCTTCCGCGGTACCCTGTACTTCAATAATGCGGCCGTCTTCAGTCATCACGACGTTCATGTCGGTTTCTGCGGCGGAATCTTCAACATATTCCAGATCGCAGATCGCTTCGCCGTTAACGATGCCTACAGAAACCGCCGCCACCATGCCTTTCATCGGATTGGTTTTCAGCTTACCGTTGGCAACCAATTTATTCAGCGCATCCGCCAACGCCACGCAGGCACCGGTAATAGACGCTGTACGCGTACCGCCATCGGCCTGGATTACATCGCAGTCCAGCGTAATGGTAAATTCGCCGAGCGTTTTCAGATCGACCGCCGCACGCAGCGCACGCGCGATCAAACGCTGAATTTCCATAGTACGGCCGCCCTGCTTACCCTTTGCCGCTTCGCGCGCGTTACGGGTATGGGTAGCGCGAGGCAACATGCCATACTCTGCGGTGATCCACCCCTGGCCTTGTCCTTTCAGAAAACGTGGAACGCCCTCTTCAATGGAGGCAGTGCACAACACTTTGGTATCTCCAAATTCGACCAGTACCGAGCCTTCAGCGTGTTTTGTATAGTTACGGGTCAGGGTTACGGGACGCACCTGATTAGCGCTACGGCCTGCTGGACGCATATTGAGATCTCCGGCTTAAAACGAATGTGGCTGCGCATTATACGGACTTCCGATGGTTATTCCTATCCTGACAAGGCCTGGATAGCTATAATCCCCTCATCTCTCCTTTAAAAACGGGAACATCTATGATCCGCAGTATGACCGCCTACGCCCGGCGTGAAATCAAGGGTGAATGGGGTAGCGCGACCTGGGAAATGCGCTCGGTAAACCAGCGTTATCTGGAAACTTACTTTCGTCTGCCGGAACAGTTCCGTAGTCTTGAACCCGTCGTGCGCGAACGCATTCGTACACGCCTGACGCGCGGCAAAGTCGAATGTATGCTGCGTTTTGAACCCGATGCCAGCGCGCAAGGCGAGCTTATTCTGAATGAAAAGCTCGCGAAACAATTAGTTAGCGCCGCAAACTGGGTCAAAATGCAGAGCGACGAAGGGGAAATCAATCCGGTTGATATTTTGCGCTGGCCAGGTGTCATGGCGGCGCAAGAGCAGGATCTGGACGCGATTGCCGCAGAAATTTTAGCCGCGCTGGACGGTACGCTGGATGACTTTATCGTGGCGCGTGAAACGGAAGGCCAGGCGCTGAAAGCGCTGATTGAACAACGTCTGGAAGGCGTCAGCGCCGAAGTAGCGAAAGTCCGCGCGCATATGCCGGAAATCCTGCAATGGCAGCGTGAGCGCCTGGTCGCGAAGCTGGAAGATGCTCAGGTTCAGTTGGAAAACAACCGTCTGGAGCAAGAGCTGGTGATGATGGCGCAACGCATTGATGTGGCGGAAGAGCTGGATCGTCTGGAAGCGCACGTCAAAGAGACTTACAACATCCTGAAGAAAAAAGAGGCGGTAGGTCGCCGTCTGGACTTCATGATGCAAGAATTTAACCGTGAGTCGAACACCCTGGCCTCCAAATCCATCAACGCTGATGTAACTAACTCCGCTATTGAATTAAAAGTGTTGATCGAGCAAATGCGCGAGCAGATCCAGAATATTGAATAATTCTGGCGCTCAATATGTCACAGAGCCCGCCTTATGCGGGCTCTCGCGTTTATCGGTAGTACGTTTTTAATTTCCGGCGAATAGCGTCGATAAGGCGTCGCTTCCACTCTACCGTTGAAGCCCGATACTGCATAAAAATAGCGCCTTCCGCCTGCTCCCCGGCAAGCGGCAGGACAAAAAGACCGCGCTTATCGGATAAATTTTCATACCAGGGGCGCGGTACAATCGCCATTAGCGGCGCCGACTGGACAGCAGGCGCAAGTTGACTGTAATCATGACAAACAAACGCCAGCGGACGTTCAAACCCGGCACGAGCCTGCTGCCTGTCCAGTTCGTTGTTCTCTTTTGTCCACGGCAAACAGTAAATGTGTTGATAATGCTGTAGATCAGCAAAATTCAACGCTGTGGCATTCTCCAGACGTGAACGCAATGGCGCGCCATAAACCGCGATCAAACGCGTAGTCCCCACCCGCTCGTAATGCAGAGCGCTGACCTGCTTTTGATGGTCGCCAATTGCCAGCACCAAATCAACCGAGCTATCCAACAGTTCATCACGCCAGGGTCGGCGGGCAAAAGGAAGGCACTCGATCACCGCCTGATGAAGATGACCTTTCTCTGCGAGAACGGGCGTAAGCAGCGCGTTCAATGCGGGAGGAAGTACCACCCGAAAACAACGGGAGCCGTTCTCTTTATCGCCAAACAGCTCCTCATTAAGCGAAACAAACACAGGTGCCAATTTGTCACGCAGCGCCTGCGCATAAGGCGTAGCAATCTGGCGGTTCCCTTCCCGTCGAAACAACGGATCGTTTAGCGCATCGCGCAATCTCATTAGCGCATGACTTACCGCAGAAGGCGACAAAGCCAGCTTTTGCGCCGTTTTCCCCGTAGAGCTCGTCTCCAGCAGCACATACAGTACTTTTAACAGGTTCATATCCATTTGCAGCAAGTTCATTAAACGTCTCTCTTATTGAACCTGGCTAAATTACTGCCAGGTATACTGCGGGCGCTTCAATCAGGAGAACATTATGAATCGCTATGCATTATTCCTTGTATGTATATTTTCAACATCAGCACTTCCTGCCATGGCGGCATTAGATCCTTCACAACCGTTATCACCCGCGCCTCCGTTATCACTGTTTAAAGCGTGGGCTAAGCCTATAAAGCCGTTTCAAATCACAGAAGGCGTGTGGTATGTCGGCACGGAAAATCTCTCTTCTATTCTGCTGACCACTCCGGCAGGGCATATTCTTATTGATGCGGGGTTGGATGAAAGCGCACCGCAAATTAAAGCGAATATTGAAGCGGCAGGATTCCGCCTCACAGACGTGCGCTATCTGTTGAATAGCCATGCGCGGCTGGATCAAGCGGGGGGCATGGCACGTTTGAAAGCGTGGAGCGGCGCACAATTGGTCGCCAGCCAACCCAACGCCGATCAGATGGCGAGGGGTGGACGAGAGGATTTTGCGCTTGGCGATGCGCTCCCCTTCCCGCCCGTCACCACTGATAAAATTATCCACAACCAGGAAAGCATCAGCCTCGGAGGGATAACCGTGACAGCACTATTCACGCCTGGACATCTACCCGGCTCAACCTCCTGGCGCGTAACGCTCCGCAACGGCAAGACGCTAATTTACGCAGATAGTCTCGCCACACCTGACTATCTGCTGATTAACAACAAAAATTACCCTGACCTGGTTACTGATATTCAGAGTAGCTTTAAGACACTGGCCGCCCAGCATGTTGATATCTTTATTGCCAACAAAGGTGACCGCTTCGGGCTACTGGAGAAACGACAGCAACTTCGCAACGGCGATACACAGGCTTTCTTTGATTCCAATGGCTTGCAACAGTATGTGGAACGCTCGCGTCAGCGCTTCATCACACAACTTACCGCACAGCAGCCATAATGAAATGACTCACCGGCGGCGCGTCCAGGGCGCCGTTCATTTAATTTATCTAAGTCAAAACAGAAAAACCTCGTATATAATAAACCACAAAGATTATGTTCAATTTATTGATATTTATAATAAATAATTATTAATCATAAATTTAAAATCATTACTAAAATTTATTAATCGCGTAATGCCTTAGAAAATCTCAATCGTGATACAGCGCACAAATCGTTAATCTTCGCCCCCAGTAAATTAGGGGGAAATCATGCTGTTGCACGTTCTTTATTTAATTGGCATCACTGCCGAGGCCATGACGGGCGCACTCGCTGCGGGTCGTCGTCGCATGGATACATTCGGCGTAATTATTATTGCTACCGCCACCGCCATTGGTGGAGGCTCGGTTCGCGACATTCTGCTCGGTCACTATCCGCTGGGTTGGGTGAAGCATCCCGAATATGTCATTATTGTGGCGACTGCCGCTGTATTGACCACCATTGTTGCCCCCGTCATGCCCTATTTACGCAAGCTTTTCCTGGTACTTGACGCGCTGGGGTTGGTGGTTTTCTCTATTATTGGCGCTCAGATAGCCCTTGATATGGGCGAAGGGCCAATTATCGCCGTGGTAGCCGCCGTCACTACCGGCGTCTTTGGCGGCGTGCTCCGCGATATGTTCTGCAAACGCATTCCACTGGTGTTTCAAAAAGAGCTATATGCCGGCATTTCGTTCGCCTCGGCGGTGCTCTATATTGCGCTGCAACATTACGTCATGAATCCGGATGTCGTCGTTATCTCTACGTTACTGTTTGGCTTTACAGCAAGGTTATTAGCGCTACGTCTTAAACTTGGCCTGCCGGTATTTTATTACCGCCATGAAGGGCACTAAGACCCAAATCCGGGAATATGCTGAGCAGCCAGCCATCTGCTCAGCGTTTTGATCTGCGGATTATCCCGCCAGTCGATAACTCTCCCGGCACGGCGCTCGCCCGTCGCTGGCAACTGCCGCCAGTGTTGCTCTGTTCGCATTAATAACTGCTCCCATGAGAGATCGCCGCTGGCCTGTAATGCGGCCTGCGTTAAGGGGATATCCATCGCCATGATCCAGCGGGTAAACGACTGCCGGCGCGCCAGGTTAAATTGCCGCCATATCTGCTCGCTTTTTCCTTTAGCAAAGCCTGGCGTGTTGGCTATTTGCGCTGACGTCAGGGCAAGCCAGGAGAAGATATGCTCAAAGCGATGCGTCTGATGCAAGGCCCGCCAGCTGGCTTCGCCCATTCCGTCCAGACCCAACGCCGACCGTGACCCCAGCCATACCAGCCTGGAGATAAACTGTTCCTGACACGTTGCCGACGCGTAAAAGCAGGTCAGCGAGTTGAAATGGCTATCAGGCGGTACAGGTTTACTCCGCTCACGACTCCGCCAGACGACCTCATCAAGCCGGGGAATGCCTTGCCCCGCCAGACTCACCAGGATCTGATCGCCCGGCGCGATATCCCACGCTTCCCAACGTTTCACAGAGCCGATATTGACCCGCTGAACCCGCTTATCATCCAATATAACGGGGACAAGCGACGCTACTACGGTAATTTTGCCGCTTTTACCCACCGAGAACTGAATAGCGCTCACTTGCGCGACCTGCGCTACTGGCGGATATTTCCATGCTGCCAGCCAGTCGCCCTGCCCGGGTCGCCAGTATTGTGACGCGGGTTCTTTAGCCATGCGTATCACTACGCCATCCGTCACAAAGGGTAACGCTGACGTCAGCCATGACTGGCGCGCCCGCTCGACCTCGCTGGCATCTTTTACCACCAGGGAATATTTCTTCGTCAGACTGAATCCAGCCTTAGCAAGTTGGCTTAATCTTTCGGGCATATTTGCCGGACCGTCCGGCCACGCCCAAATAAAAATACCCAACGAATTTAGCGCGGAGGCGTTATCCTGGCGCATTAACATTCCTGCGACTTTCGAGCGCGCATTCATCCCGCCCATCCGTTGCTGGATATGCCCCTCGCGCTGTAGAAAGATTTCGCCCTGCAACACCGCGTTAGCTAGCGCGCCTTGTGTTGTCTGCGGTATAGAGGGGATCAGGCGAATTTTTGGCGTCCAGTCCTCGCCTTGTAGTCCGTTACCCCGGCTAATAGCCCTGGTCAGTTTACCGTTTTGATAAACCAGCGTTACCGCTACGCCATCCACTTTTGGCTGTACCCAAAGCTCGCTGCGCCCGCGCATCCACTGTTCTACCGCCTGTCGGTCCGCGAGTTTGCGTACGCCCGTATGCGCAACAGGATGCATTGTTGTACCGTTTAACGGCGGTGAAACCGGAGTAGATAAAACATCCTGACCAACACAGCGTTGCCACTGAACCAGCCTTGCGCTGAGTTGGTCGTACACACTATCGTCAACCGCGCTAACACCTTGTTTCCAGTAGATGTCATTCCAGTCAGCGAGCTGTTGCTGTAAACGGGCGATTTCTTCAGCGGCCCTTGCTGGCGGCCAGGCCGGGCAAAGCGCCCCACTCTGCGAATGCCACAATAAAATTCCCCACGCCATACTTTTCCATAATCTCATCACGACCTCCTGCGCACATTGCCAGGCAGGTATAGCGCTTTAGTGAATAAAAACCGACAGGTAAAAATGCATCATCCGAGCCGCTTTCCAGATTTTTTGGTGGGTTGCTGCAACGACGCGATAAAAGCGGAAAAAGGGACGCAAAATGCAATAATCTGGCGCAAAAAGTGTGACAAAGACTACGTCGCATAACGGCGATGTGTATAATAAGCCCGTATCAAGGCTCTATTTCGATAATCACAGACGTAAGATACTCATGGCTCAAGGTACGCTTTATATTGTTTCTGCCCCCAGTGGCGCGGGTAAATCCAGCCTGATTCAGGCTTTATTAAAAACCCAACCGTTGTATGACACTCAGGTTTCCGTTTCACATACCACGCGCGCGCCGCGTCCGGGTGAAGTGCACGGTGAGCACTATTTCTTTGTAAATCATGATGAGTTTAAAACCATGATTGGCAGGGAGGCGTTTCTGGAGCACGCGGAAGTGTTTGGCAATTACTACGGCACTTCGCGCGAAACCATTGAGCAAGTGCTGGCAACCGGCGTTGATGTTTTTCTGGATATCGACTGGCAGGGCGCCCAGCAAATTCGCGAAAAGATGCCGCAAGCACGCAGCATTTTTATTTTGCCGCCATCAAAGATCGAATTGGATCGCCGTTTACGCGGCCGCGGGCAAGATAGCGAAGAAGTCATTGCCAAACGAATGGCGCAAGCGGTTGCAGAAATGAGCCATTACGCCGAATATGATTATCTTATTGTGAATGACGACTTTGATACCGCGTTAAGCGACTTGAAAACCATCATTCGCGCTGAACGTCTGCGTATGAGCCGCCAAAAGCAGCGTCATGACGCTTTAATCAGCAAATTGTTGGCAGACTGAACCCACTTTCAGTATCATGCCCAGTCATTTCTTCACCTGTGGAGCATTTTAAGTATGGCACGCGTAACTGTTCAGGACGCTGTAGAGAAAATTGGTAACCGTTTTGACCTGGTACTGGTCGCCGCGCGTCGCGCTCGTCAGATGCAGGTAGGCGGAAAGGATCCGCTGGTACCGGAAGAAAACGATAAAACTACCGTTATCGCGCTGCGCGAAATCGAAGAAGGTCTGATTAACAACCAGATCCTTGACGTCCGCGAGCGCCAGGAACAGCAAGAGCAGGAAGCCGCTGAATTACAAGCCGTTACCGCTATTGCTGAAGGTCGTCGTTAATCACAAAGCGGGTCGCCCTTGTATCTGTTTGAAAGCCTGAATCAACTGATTCAAACCTACCTGCCGGAAGACCAGATTAAGCGTCTTCGGCAGGCGTATCTCGTTGCACGTGACGCTCACGAGGGCCAGACACGTTCAAGCGGTGAACCCTATATCACGCACCCGGTAGCGGTGGCCTGTATTCTGGCCGAGATGAAACTCGACTACGAAACGTTGATGGCCGCTCTGCTGCATGACGTGATTGAAGATACCCCCGCCACCTATCAGGACATGGAACAGCTTTTCGGTAAAAGCGTTGCCGAGCTGGTAGAGGGGGTGTCTAAGCTTGATAAGCTCAAGTTCCGCGATAAGAAAGAGGCGCAGGCCGAAAACTTTCGCAAAATGATTATGGCGATGGTGCAGGATATCCGCGTCATTCTCATTAAGCTTGCTGACCGTACCCATAACATGCGCACGCTGGGCTCGTTACGCCCGGATAAACGTCGTCGTATTGCCCGTGAAACGCTGGAAATCTACAGTCCTCTGGCGCACCGTTTAGGTATTCATCACATCAAAACCGAGCTGGAAGAGCTGGGCTTTGAAGCGCTGTATCCCAATCGTTACCGCGTCATCAAAGAAGTGGTAAAAGCGGCGCGCGGCAACCGTAAAGAGATGATCCAAAAAATCCTCTCTGAAATCGAAGGACGTTTGCAAGAGGCGGGAATTCCGTGTCGCGTTAGCGGTCGCGAAAAACATCTTTACTCGATCTACTGCAAAATGGTGCTCAAAGAGCAGCGTTTTCACTCGATCATGGACATTTACGCTTTCCGCGTCATCGTTCATGATTCCGATACCTGCTATCGCGTACTCGGCCAGATGCACAGTCTCTATAAGCCGCGTCCGGGACGGGTGAAAGACTATATTGCCATTCCCAAAGCGAACGGCTATCAGTCTTTGCACACCTCAATGATCGGTCCGCACGGCGTTCCTGTTGAAGTCCAGATCCGTACCGAAGACATGGATCAGATGGCGGAAATGGGGGTCGCGGCGCACTGGGCGTATAAAGAACACGGTGAGACCAGCACCACGGCGCAGATCCGCGCCCAGCGCTGGATGCAGAGCCTGCTGGAGCTACAACAGAGCGCCGGTAGTTCGTTTGAATTTATCGAAAGCGTAAAATCCGATCTCTTCCCGGATGAGATTTACGTTTTCACCCCGGAAGGGCGCATTGTCGAACTGCCCGCTGGCGCTACGCCGGTGGATTTTGCCTATGCAGTGCATACTGACATCGGCCACGCCTGCGTCGGCGCGCGTGTCGACCGCCAGCCTTATCCGCTGTCGCAGCCGCTTAGCAGCGGTCAGACCGTCGAAATTATTACCGCGCCGGGCGCGCGTCCCAACGCCGCCTGGCTGAACTTTGTCGTCAGCTCTAAAGCGCGCGCTAAAATTCGTCAGTTGCTGAAAAACCTCAAACGTGATGACTCCGTAAGCCTGGGCCGTCGTCTGCTTAACCATGCTTTAGGCGGTAGTCGTAAGCTGGCGGAAATTCCGCAGGAAAATATTCAGCGCGAACTGGATCGTATGAAGCTGGCAACGCTTGACGATCTGCTGGCGGAAATCGGTCTCGGCAACGCGATGAGCGTAGTGGTCGCGAAAAATCTGCAGCAAGGCGAAGCCGTGGTGCCGACCGTTGCGCAATCGAATCACGGCCACCTGCCGATTAAAGGCGCGGATGGTGTGCTTATCACCTTTGCGAAGTGTTGTCGTCCGATCCCAGGCGACCCGATCATCGCTCACGTCAGCCCAGGTAAAGGACTGGTGATCCACCATGAATCCTGCCGTAATATCCGTGGATACCAGAAAGAGCCAGAGAAATTTATGGCGGTCGAATGGGACAAAGAGACGGAGCAGGAATTCATTACCGAAATCAAGGTGGAAATGTTTAACCATCAGGGCGCGCTGGCTAACCTGACGGCGGCGATTAATACCACCACCTCCAATATTCAAAGCCTGAATACTGAAGAGAAAGATGGTCGCGTCTATAGTACCTTTATTCGCCTTACCGCACGCGATCGCGTACATCTGGCGAATATCATGCGCAAAATCCGCGTGATGCCAGACGTTATTAAAGTCACCCGTAACCGAAACTAGCGCTATGAATCCAAAACGTTATGCGCGTATATGCGAAATGCTCGCCAGGCGTCAGCCTGATCTCACGGTCTGCATGGAGCAAGTCCACAAACCTCATAACGTTTCTGCAATCATTCGTACCGCAGATGCCGTTGGCGTCCATGAAGTCCATGCTATCTGGCCAGGTAGCCGGATGCGCACCATGGCTTCCGCGGCGGCGGGCAGCAACAGTTGGGTACAGGTGAAAACTCACCGTACCATTGGCGATGCGGTAGCCCATTTGAAAGGTCGGGGAATGCAGATTCTGGCAACCCATCTTTCTGATAAGGCCGTAGACTTTCGCGAGATTGATTACACGCGCCCGACCTGTATTCTGATGGGTCAGGAGAAAACCGGTATTACGCAGGAAGCATTAGACCTGGCGGATCGGGATATCATCATTCCGATGATCGGTATGGTACAGTCGCTGAACGTTTCCGTCGCCTCCGCGCTCATTCTTTATGAAGCCCAGCGCCAGCGGCAGAACGCGGGCATGTATCTGCGTGAAAATAGCATGTTGCCGGAAGATGAACAGCAGCGCCTGCTGTTTGAGGGTGGTTATCCGGTGCTGGCGAAAGTCGCTAAACGTAAAGGTCTGCCTTATCCTCGCGTCAATCAGCAGGGCGAAATCGACGCCGATGCTGACTGGTGGGCGACGATGCAGGCGGCAGGGTAATCACCATGTCAGGCCGCTTGTTAGACGCTGTTCCGCTCAATTCCCTGACAGGCGTCGGCGCAGCGCAAAGCAGTAAACTGGCGAAAATTGGCCTGCATACCGTGCAGGACCTCCTGCTCCACCTCCCTCTGCGTTACGAAGACCGTACCCATCTCTACCCTATTGGCGAACTGCTGCCTGGCATCTACGCCACCGTTGAAGGTGAAGTGCTGAACTGCAATATCACTTTCGGCGGTCGTCGGATGATGACCTGCCAGATTAGCGACGGTTCCGGCATTCTTACCATGCGCTTTTTCAATTTTAACGCGGCGATGAAAAACAGCCTGGCGACGGGACGACGTGTGCTGGCCTACGGGGAAGCGAAGCGCGGCAAGTATGGCGCAGAGATGATCCATCCGGAATATCGCCTGCAGGGCGATCTCAGCACGCCGGAACTTCAGGAAACGCTCACCCCCGTCTATCCGACCACCGAGGGCGTGAAGCAAGCGACACTGCGCAAGCTTACCGATCAGGCGCTGGAGTTGCTCGACACCTGCGCCATTGCCGAACTACTGCCGCCGGAACTGGCGCAGGGTATGATGAGCCTGCCGGAGGCGCTACGTACCTTGCATCGCCCGCCGCCGACGCTCCAGCTCGCCGATTTAGAAACCGGCAAACACCCGGCGCAGCGGCGGCTTATTCTTGAAGAGCTACTGGCGCATAACCTCAGTATGCTGGCGCTTCGCGCAGGCGCGCAGCGCTATCACGCTCAGCCGCTAAGTACCAACAACATATTGAAAGACAAGCTGCTGGCGTCGTTGCCGTTTAAACCCACCAGCGCGCAGGCGCGGGTGGTGGCAGAGATCGAACGTGATATGGCGCTGGATGTGCCGATGATGCGTCTGGTTCAGGGCGACGTCGGTTCAGGGAAAACGCTGGTTGCCGCCCTGGCGGCGCTACGCGCCATCGCTCATGGTAAGCAGGTGGCGCTGATGGCGCCGACCGAATTGCTGGCTGAACAGCACGCAAATAATTTCCGCAACTGGTTCGAACCGTTGGGCGTTGAAGTGGGTTGGCTGGCGGGTAAGCAAAAAGGTAAAGCGCGTCAGGCGCAGCAAGAGGCTATTGCCAGCGGTCAGGTGCAGATGATTGTCGGCACCCACGCTATCTTTCAGGAACAGGTGCAGTTTAACGGGCTGGCGCTGGTCATTATCGATGAGCAGCACCGCTTTGGCGTCCACCAGCGGCTGGCATTGTGGGAAAAAGGCCAACAACAGGGCTTTCATCCGCATCAGTTGATTATGACCGCAACGCCCATTCCGCGCACCCTGGCGATGACTGCCTACGCCGATCTCGATACCTCGGTGATTGACGAGCTACCGCCGGGCCGTACCCCTGTCACTACCGTTGCGATTCCGGATACCCGTCGCCATGAAATCATTGATCGTGTGCGCAACGCCTGCACAACCGAAGGCCGTCAGGCCTACTGGGTCTGTACGCTGATTGAAGAATCTGACCTGCTGGAAGCGCAGGCGGCGGAAGCCACCTGGGAGGAGCTCAAGCTGGCGCTGCCGGAGTTGAATATTGGCCTGGTACACGGCCGCATGAAGCCCGCCGAAAAACAGGCGGTGATGCAGGCCTTTAAGCAGGGTGAACTGCATCTGCTGGTCGCCACTACGGTGATTGAGGTGGGGGTCGATGTTCCTAACGCCAGCCTGATGATTATTGAAAACCCGGAGCGACTGGGCCTGGCGCAGTTACACCAGCTCAGAGGGCGCGTTGGCCGTGGCGCGGTCGCGTCGCACTGCGTGCTGCTCTATAAATCGCCGTTGTCGAAAACGGCGCAGAAGCGTTTACAGGTATTGCGCGACAGCAACGACGGCTTTGTGATTGCACAAAAAGATTTAGAGATTCGCGGCCCGGGGGAATTACTGGGCACGCGCCAGACGGGTAATGCCGAATTTAAAGTAGCTGATTTGCTGCGCGATCAAGCCATGATCCCCGAAGTTCAGCGTATTGCCCGTCATATTCACGAACGTTATCCGCAGCAGGCACAAGCGCTGATTGAGCGCTGGATGCCGGAAACCGAACGTTATTCCAACGCCTAATCCTATTCGCCGCGCGACAGAGCCGACAGAAGATCCTCAATCTGGATAGCGATAACGTCCTGGGCTGCCAGGGCATCGCGCGAGATACGCGTTGCCATCGCACTCTCCGGCTCGTCCCGCAGCATTTCCGCCGCCTTCTGCACCCCGTCGAGGATCATCTCCGACGTTAACTGCCGGGTTAAAAACGCCAGATTATTTTCCAACCACGGTTCTTTCGTCGCACCTAATGGCGGTTGCCACTGCCACGAGCCTTCTGGCCAAAGCGGGTTAACCTCTACCGGATAAATTAAATGTGCGGCGTACTGCAACGCGCATACCGCTTTACCCGGCGTATCCAGTAACCACCACTGATTCCAGAGCGAACGGATAAACGGCGCAATGCCGCCGAGAGCATTGAAGGTATCCAGCCAGGTCAGCGGAGAGTTGAAACCGCGCTCGTGATTGATTCGCGCCAGCATGGTCTCCAGCAAAAAATGCCGTACCTGCTGACGCTGAACGGCATCCATCATTTCCCGCCAGAGATAAGGCCGCCGTAACGCGCGCAGGAAAGACTCCTCGAAGTGATCGCCATAGCCATGGGTTAACAGCGTTTCGCGCCAACAGGCAAGGCACAGCGGAAACAGATAACGAAACAATTCCGGCTGCATCGGCTCGTGATAAACCAGATTCAGCACATAATAAACGCTCAGATGCCAATCGGTAATCTGCCGCCAGTCCGTCGCCGCCAGCGCCTGCAACTCAGCATCGGCATAGTCAAACTCCGCTTCCCACACGTTAAGAACCGGCGGCTCATCGCCAAAAATATGACGGCAGCGTTCACGCAGGGTTTCAGGTTGACGGCAACGTTTTTTCATCTTTATCCGGCAAACATTGGCAGCATCAGGTACAGCTTGATCACTAACGCATTGACGATATCGATAAAGAACGCGCCGACCATCGGCACCACCAGGAACGCCATATGCGAGGGGCCAAAACGGTCGGTAATCGCCTGCATATTAGCAATGGCGGTCGGCGTTGCGCCAAGGCCAAAACCGCAGTGACCCGCCGCCAGCACCGCCGCATCATAGTTTTTCCCCATCATACGCCAGGTGACGAAGATCGCGTACAGCGCCATGAAGATGGTCTGTACCACCAGAATCGCCAGCATCGGCAGCGCCAGCGACGCCAGTTCCCACAGCTTCAGGCTCATCAGCGCCATTGCCAGGAACAGTGACAAACTCACGTTCCCCAGCACCGAAACAGCACGCTCAAATACGCGATAAAAACCCACCAGCGCCAGGCCATTGCTGAGGATCACCCCAACAAATAGCACACAAACGAAGACCGGCAGTTCAAGCACCGTTCCCGCCAGTAGCTGCGCTACGATTTTGCCCACGGTCAGACAGATAGCAATCAGGGCGATAGTTTCGATTAGCACCAGAGAGGTGATCATACGACCCACATCCGGCTTTTCAAAGGCTGTCGGCACGGCCTGATCGTCAGGCATTCCATCCGGCGTGGTGGAGTGTTTCACCAGATAACGCGCTACCGGGCCGCCAATCAACCCGCCCAGCACCAGACCAAAGGTTGCACATGCCATTGCAACTTCGGTGGCACTGGCAAAACCATAACGTTCGACAAACAGTTTACTCCACGCCGCGCCGGTACCGTGTCCGCCGGACAGCGTAATTGACCCGGCAATCAGCCCCATTAACGGGTCCAGCCCCAACAGACTCGCCATGCCGATACCGATGGCATTCTGCATCAGCAGTAATCCGACCACGACGACCAGGAAGACGCCAACAACGCGTCCCCCCTTGCGCAGGCTGGCAAGGTTCGCGTTAAGGCCGATCGTCGCGAAAAACGCCAGCATCAACGGATCGCGCAGGGTCATATCAAAGTTGACCTCCCAACCGACGCTTTTTTTCAGTACCAGCAGAGCAACCGCGACCAGTAACCCCCCTGCCACCGGCTCCGGAATCGTATATTTCTTCAGTAAGGAGACAGACTGGACCAGCTTGCGACCCAGTAGCAGCACCAGCGTGGCGGCGACAAGGGTCGATAAGGTATCGAGTTCAAACATTTAAAGCTCCTGTAGTGCGCTGTGACACGTGCGCACAAATCATTTCCTGAGTCAGTTTTTTAGCTCTTTGCGAGTCTTCGGCATGGATTTTAAGCAGAAAAAGGCAAAAAGTTATATAAAAAGGTGCATTTATCTTTTTTAAATATTAAGAATATTCGCTCGCAATCGTTTGCTTTTACCATCTGGTCAGATAAAATCACCGCTTTTCCACCACGAGAATGTCCCTGATGTCCGTTAACGCCATCGAGCCGGCAGATGCGCAACCGGTTGCGCAGACGCAAAACAGCGAATTAATTTACCGTCTTGAAGATCGCCCGCCGCTCCCTCAAACCCTTTTTGCCGCTTGTCAGCATCTGCTGGCCATGTTTGTCGCGGTAATCACGCCAGCGCTGTTAATCTGCCAGGCGTTGGGTTTACCGGCGCAGGATACGCAACACATTATCAGCATGTCGCTGTTCGCCTCCGGCGTAGCCTCTATTATTCAAATCAAAGCGTGGGGGCCGGTAGGATCGGGGCTGTTATCCATCCAGGGAACCAGTTTTAACTTTGTCGCCCCGCTGATTATGGGCGGTACCGCGCTGAAAACCGGCGGCGCGGACGTCCCGACGATGATGGCGGCGCTGTTCGGCACGCTGATGCTGGCAAGCTGCACCGAGATGGTGCTTTCTCGCATTCTACATCTGGCGCGCCGGATTATCACGCCGTTAGTCTCCGGCGTCGTGGTAATGATTATTGGCCTGTCGCTGATTCAGGTGGGGCTAACCTCCATCGGCGGCGGCTATGCCGCAATGAGCGACAACACCTTTGGCGCACCGAAAAACCTGCTGCTGGCCGGCGTCGTCCTGGCCATTATTATCCTGCTGAATCGGCAGCGTAATCCCTACCTGCGCGTGGCTTCTTTGGTTATTGCCATGGCGGCTGGCTATCTTTTGGCCTGGTTTATGGGCATGTTGCCTGAGAATAACGCGCCGGTCTCACAGGACATCCTGATGGTGCCGACCCCGCTGTATTATGGTCTGGGCATTGACTGGAACCTGTTACTGCCGTTGATGCTGGTCTTTATGATTACGTCGCTGGAGACCATCGGCGACATCACCGCCACCTCTGATGTCTCCGAGCAGCCGGTATCCGGCCCCTTGTACATGAAACGGCTAAAGGGCGGCGTACTGGCTAACGGCCTGAACTCATTTGTTTCAGCGGTATTTAATACGTTCCCGAATTCCTGTTTCGGTCAGAACAACGGCGTAATTCAGTTGACCGGCGTCGCCAGTCGCTATGTGGGATTTGTCGTCGCGCTGATGCTGATTGTGCTCGGCCTGTTCCCGGCGGTAAGCGGTTTTGTGCAGCATATCCCGGAACCGGTGCTCGGCGGCGCCACGTTGGTGATGTTCGGCACCATTGCCGCCTCCGGCGTGCGTATTGTCTCGCGTGAGCCACTGAACCGCCGCGCGATTCTGATTATCGCCCTGTCGCTGGCCGTGGGTCTTGGCGTCTCGCAACAGCCGCAGATCCTGCAGTTCGCGCCGGAATGGGTGAAAAATCTGCTCTCATCCGGAATTGCCGCTGGCGGTATCACGGCTATCGTGCTGAATCTGATTCTCCCGCCGGAAAAACCGTAAAAACCCTGCGGCGGCGACACGATTCGCCGCTGCTGTAACGCTCTTTCACCATTCCTGTCTTGAGGATTGCACGCAAATCGTGCATAAATCCCCTATGTGCATTTCACGGGATGGAAGACCATGAAATTGATTGGGAGGTTGCTTCTCTACGTGCTGATCGCCTGTGTAGTGGTGATTTTCGGCTTTTATTTTCTGCTGCAAACGCGCTGGGGCGCAGATCATGTCAGCAACTGGGTATCAGAGAACAGCGGTTATCACCTCACATTCGACGTGATGGATCATCGTTTTTCCGCCCCATCCCATCTTTTACTGGAGAATGTGACCTTTGGTCGTGATGGTCAGCCTGCTACCCTGGTCGCGAAAACCGTAGATATCGGTCTGAGCATTCGCCAGTTAACCGCGCCGCTGCATGTCGACACGATCCTGTTACAGGACGGCACGCTGAATATTTCAGTGCAAACCGCCCCTTTCCCGTTTGAGGCCGACCGCCTGCAACTTCGCAATATGGCGCTCAATAGTCCCGGCAGCGAATGGCGGTTGAGCGCCCAGCGCGTTAACGGCGGCGTTATGCCCTGGCGCCCCGAAGCCGGTCGGGTATTAGGCAATAAAGCCCAGATCCAACTGAGCGCCGGTTCGCTGACGTTAAACGACGTTCCCGCCACTAATGTGCTTATTGAAGGCAGTATCGACCATAATCAGGTGATGTTAAACACCGTCGGCGCCGATATGGCGCGCGGAGCGTTAACCGGCGTCGCCCGACGTAACGCTGATGGTAGTTGGGTCGTTGAAAATCTGCGGCTGAATGATATTCGGTTACAAAGCGATAAATCCCTGAGCGAGTTTTTCGCGCCGCTTACTACGGTTCCATCTTTGCAGATTGGTCGTCTTGAAGTGACGGATTCCAGCCTGCAAGGACCAGACTGGGCAGTCACCGATCTTGACCTGAGTTTGCGCAATCTGACTCTGCACAAAGAAGACTGGCAAAGTCAGGAAGGTAAATTATCGATGAACGCCAGCGAGTTTATTTACGGCTCGCTGCACTTGCTCGATCCAATCCTGAACGCCGAATTTTCACCACAGGGCGTTGCGCTACGCCAGTTCACCACCCGCTGGGAAGGCGGTATGGTCAGAACTTCCGGCGCCTGGTTACGCGAAGGCAAAGCGCTTATTCTGGACGATACCGCTATCGCCGGGCTGGAGTATACGCTGCCGGAAAACTGGAAGCAGTTATGGATGAAGCCGTTGCCCGACTGGCTGAACAGCCTGACGCTGAAAAAATTCAGCGCCAGCCGCAATCTGGTGATTGATATCGACCCGGCCTTCCCGTGGCAAATCACCGCCCTGGACGGCTACGGCGCAAACCTGGAGCTGGTACAACATCATCAATGGGGCGTCTGGAGCGGCAATGCGACCCTCAACGCCGCAGCGGCAACCTTTAACCGTGTGGACGTGCGCCGCCCGTCGCTGTCGTTGACGGCTAATGCCAGCACGGTCAACATCAGCGATCTGAGCGCGTTTACTGGAAAAGGGATACTGGAAGCCACTGCCAGCGTATCGCAACTGCCGCAGCGTCAGACGCAAATCAGCCTGAACGGACGCGGCGTACCAATGGATGTGCTACAGCAGTGGGGCTGGCCGGCATTACCGATTGCTGGCGATGGCAATATTCAGCTCACGGCCAGCGGCAATATTCAGGCCGATGCGCCGTTGAAACCGACGGTAAACGGGCAATTACACGCGGTCAACGCACAAAAGCAGCAGATAACACAGACGATGCAAGCGGGCGTGGTGTCCGGCGGTGAAGTTACGTCAACGGAGCCAACGCTGTAATTGAGGGCTTGCCCGGTGGCGATGGCGCTTACCGGGCTTACGGTTCTTGCTCATTTGTAGGCCGGATAAGCGCAGCTCACGGCGCCATCCGGCGATTCAGATTTAAAGCGTAATCACCACTTCATTTCCCTGCGGGGTGACCACTACGCCCAGTTCACTTCCCGCATATGAGCCGCATTTGGTACCGCTAATCTGCGTAATATTACGCAGACACAGCGTCCAGTTGCGCGCCTTGCCTTCGCCGCTCACCGTAATAGTATTGCCTGTGCGTTTCGCCTGCAGCGTAAAGATTGTCGAACCATCCGTAGCAGGGACTTCGCAGACCGCTTCGCAGCCGTCATCCAGATGGAATAACTGGAAGGCCGTACCCTCATGCCAGGCGTAATCGGGCTTCTGGCTATTGTTGCCCAGCGCCAGTAGTGTATTGTCACGCACGTACACTGGCAGACTCAGGAAGTCATGCTGCTGTTTATGCCAGCGGCTGCCCTGCACTTCATCGTTGCGCCACAGGTGCGTCCAGCGGCCTTCTGGCAGGTAGAACTCCACGTCGCCCGCTTCACTAAATACCGGCGCTACCATGACCGCATCTCCCAGCATGTACTGGCGATCAAGATAATCACACGCCGGATCGTCCGGGAACTCCAGCATCATCGCCCGCATCATTGGCGTACCGGCTTCGTTGGCGCGCGCCGCTTCCCGATACAGATACGGCATCATCCGGCACTTCTGTTCGGTGAAGAAGCGCACCACGTCACAGGACTCGTCGTCATAGGCCCACGGAACCCGGTAGGATTTGCTACCGTGCAGGCGGCTGTGGCTGGAGAGCAAGCCGAATGCGCACCAACGCTTGTAGACATGCGCCGGCGCGGTATTCTCGAATCCGCCAATATCATGGCTCCAGAAGCCAAACCCTGACAGGCCGATGGACAGCCCGCCGCGCAGGCTTTCCGCCATCGATTCGTAGTTGGCGTAGCAGTCGCCGCCCCAGTGCACCGGGAACTGTTGCGCGCCCACCGAGGCGGAACGGGCGAACAGCACCGCCTCTTCAACGCCCACGGTCTCTTTCAGCACGTTCCACACCAGTTCGTTGTAGATGTAGGCATAATGGTTGTGCATTTTCTGTGGATCTGAACCATCAAACCACTGCACATCCGTTGGAATGCGTTCGCCGAAGTCAGTTTTGAAGCAGTCCACTCCCATCTCCACCAGGCCCTTCAGCTTGTCGGCATACCATTCGCAGGCTTGCGGGTTGGTAAAGTCGTAAATCGCCAGTCCCGGCTGCCATTTATCCCACTGCCACAAGGAGCCGTCCGGGCGTTTAAGTAAATACCCTTTCTCTTTCAGCTCCTGGAAGACCGGGGATTTCTGGCCGATGTAGGGGTTAATCCACACGCAGACTTTCAGCCCTTTCGCTTTCAGGCGGCGAATCATCCCTTTCGGATCGGGGAAAGTCACCGGGTCCCATTCAAAATCGCACCACTGAAAAGCTTTCATCCAGAAACAGTCGAAGTGGAAGACGTGCAGCGGCAGATTGCGCTCGGCCATACCGTCGATAAAGCTGTTAACGGTCGCTTCGTCGTAGTTGGTGGTGAATGAGGTGGTCAGCCACAGGCCAAACGACCAGGCGGGCGGCAGCGCCGGACGACCCGTAAATTGGGTATAGCGGTTCAGCACGTCTTTCGGGGTCGGGCCGTCGATGACGAAGTATTCCAGATACTCGCTCTCGACGCTGAACTGAACTTTGGAGACTTTCTCGGAGCCAATTTCAAACGACACGCACTGCGGATGATTCACCAGCACACCGTAGCCACGGTTGGTGATATAGAACGGGATATTCTTGTACGATTGCTCGGTGCTGGTGCCGCCGTCGCGGTTCCAGGTCTCCACCGTCTGACCGTTGCGCACCAGTGCGGTAAAACGCTCGCCAAGCCCGTAGACGGTTTCGCCCACGCCGAGATCCAGACGCTCGAACATGTAGTTGCGCCCGCTGTTGGTGTCCTGCACATAGCCGTTATTTTTCAACTGACTACCGGTGATACGTACACCGTTACGCAGAAAATCCAGAGACCAGAGCTCGCCTTTGGTGACGCGCACGCTCAGGCTGCCGCTCTTGAGTTCGGCAAATTCAGCGTTGTTCTGCATCTCTACGTTGATATCTTGCAAGACATTGAGCGGATAATGTGGGCCGTTATCCAAAGCGCCCTGGAAGTGTTCCATCCGTACACCTATCACTCCTTCCTGCGGCGAGAAAAAGCGCAGGGTAAACAACGGGGTATCCAGTTGCCAGGTACGTTCGCGGACATCACGCGGCGCGGCATAGATCACCATCTCATTCCCGTGCTGTTCAACGTCGAACACCTGAACCGGGTGAATCAAATTAAGGCCAGGCTGGATCAGCCAGTTTCCGTCGCTAATTTTCATAGTCTGTTCCTTTAGTTTTGCAATTCTTTATGGGTAAATTCTTGTTCGTTGCGGTGTGCGCCCTGCGCCAGTTGCTCCAGAATGGTTTTCAGGAACGGGCTTTTCAGGGTGTAGTAGCGTTTAGCGATCGCGGCGCTCAGCAGATAACAGATGGCCGGGACGATAGTGAACAGAGCGATGATGATGCTGATCGTGGCGCTGTTTTGCGTTTTCGCCGCCGCGTCGTAACCGCCGCCTGCCAGCATCCAGCCAATCAGCGCCCCGCCGAGGGCAAGACCCAGTTTCAGCACGAACAACGTGCCGGCAAAACTGATCCCCGTCAGGCGTTTGCCGTTACACCATTCGCCGTAGTCGACGGTGTCAGACATCATCACCCACTGGATAGGCGTGACTAACTGGTGCAATACGCCAATCACAAAGATAAAGACGAACATAGCGATCGTGGCGTGCATCGGTACGAAGAACATCGCCACGCTGATTACTGCGAGTAAAGCATTGGTCCACCAGAAAACGCTCACTTTGCATTTCCAGTCGGTCAACGGTTTTGCCAGCGCCGAGCCAATCAGGTTGCCGACGCAATAGGTGGTGAGGAAGGCGACAAACACGCCCGGTTTGCCCAATATCCAGGTGACGTAATACATCATCGCCCCGCCGCGCACGCATACCGCCAGAATATTCAGGATGGTGAGCAGGCCGACTATGCGCCACTGGTCGTTGTGCCAGATATCACGCAGGTCTTCACGCATGGAGGTATGGGTGGCAGGCGCTTCAACGCGCTCTTTGGTGGTAAAGAAGCAGAACGCCAGCATCAGGAACGCCACCACCGAGAGCGCCGCGATACCCCCCTGGAAGCCCAGCGCCTTATTCTCGCCGCCAATCAGTTTCACCAGAGGCATCATCAGTACGGTAGAAAGCATTCCGCCCGCCGTTGCCAGCACAAAGCGCCAGGATTGCAGGGAGATACGCTGCGTTGGGTCATTGGTTATTACACCCCCCAACGCGCAGTAAGGGATGTTGACCACAGTGTACAGAAGGGTGAGCAACGTGTAGGTGATGGCGGCATAAATCATTTTGCCGTTCAGACTGAGATCCGGCGTGCTATAAGCCAGCACACAAACGATACCAAACGGCAACGCGCCAAACAGCACCCAGGGTCGGAATTTGCCCCAGCGAGAGCGGGTGCGGTCGGCCAGCAGGCCCATGCAAGGGTCGGAGATGGCATCAAGCGCACGCGCCAGTAAAAACATGGTGCCAACAAAACCAGCGGGAATGCCGAAAATATCGGTATAGAAGAACATCATATATAACATGACGTTATCAAAGATGATGTGGCTCGCGGCATCGCCCATACCATAGCCAATCTTCTCCTTAACGGAGAGAATCTCACTTTTCATTACGCATCCTTAACGCTCACAACGCTCACTGATACCGGTTACAGTTTTTGTAAACCTTCCCTGCGAGCGTGAATATTCCGTTATTTAGTTATCAAATTACGATTCTTGTTTTCTGTGATCAGGGTAGCGTCAAAAAGTGTGATGAAATGTAACTAATGGATTTTATGGGGGTTTATATGAAACCGATCATGGCAGAAGGAAAGGGAAGTTAAAAAAGCACGGGAGGGGATGTGGAAACGTCAGGAAGTAGCTATAATGCGCGCGCCTCCATGTAGCAATCGAGGCGCGGAAGATCGTCGTCTCCGGTGAGGCGGCTGGACTTCAAATCCAGTTGGGGCCGCCAGCGGTCCCGGGCAGGTTCGACTCCTGTGATCTTCCGCCAACATCCTTCTCTCATGCCCACCATTCGTCCTCTATTTCGGGACAAAGTATTTGCTTATTATTAAGACTAGTTCTTGCATATAATACGAAAGGAAAGGTGGATAGAGAAAGTGGAATATTATTTTATTAATCACCATTTACCGATTGCTAAAACCGAACGTCCATTTATTGTGGGATATCGTCTGCAAAGAAGGGATAAAAGTACGCCAGGACTAACGCGGGCGGGACTTAACTAATCACCAAACGAACTTGTGGGTCATACTTACAGGCTCATCCTTTCTCAAAAGAGATACGCTTACCAGGCCAAAATTATGAGATCAACGTATAGAGCCATCCGGATAAAGATACATGCCTCCCTCCAGATACACGGGTTCTCCTTCTTCTACCGCTAAATTATGATACAGCGATTGCATTTCATCATCTGCACTTTCTTCCGGTTGGTTTTCAACTCGATAATAGGTATCTACATCATAGTTCTGTTTACGGAGATCGTCGTCGCTGTATACGCCAAGCCGTTTTTTTAAGCCTGTTATATTAAATATCCATTTTAACCCATCTTTAATATAATAGGCATCACCATAAGCATTTTCATCGGGGCATTCTTTATAGCCCATCCGCAATGCAACATCACAGCCATGCTTACCAACATATTTATAACTCATATCCCCCCCAATATGTTGCTTCAATATCCCAGATAAAATTCATAACGAAAACCTATCCTGATAACCTATGCCACATGAAGGATAGAATTTAAACTAAAGTACGCGTTATATTATCCCCTAAGTCCGTATCAAGTATGCGTATTCTGTAGTAGGTAGTAATATGTTCTAATTTATTAATGTGAGTTATATATGAAGAGATTATTTACAGCGATGATTATCGCTTTTATTACTGTCACGGCATCATCCGGTGCGCTTGCCTGCCCAAAGGGGCAACATCCACATGGGGGTACAGGCTCACATCATAAGGGTGGATGGTGTTCATACGAGCAGTAACGTCGCAGCTTACTCATTGAACGGCACTATAGCCTTACATTTATCAACGCAGGCGCTACGTTTGTCGATGCCGTAACTTTCTGAAGAAAAAACATGAACGAGTTGGTATCGATCGCAAAGAATATGGTTACCAGCAACAGTCACCTTGTCTCCAGGCTGTCGATATTCTACGGACACGACAGGAAAGGATTTTATTAATTCCTTAGAAAAACCATGTTAATCAACAGGATAAATAGTTAAAACGTGATAAAAGGCGTAACCTTTGCCCGCTTAAAGCGGGCAATATTGCAGGCAAGAGATGTTATTATACTAAAACATAAAAACAGGTGAGGCTGGTGTAATGAGAATCGACAAACTTTCACTGCTTAACTTTCGTTGCTTCAGACAGCTCGATATTACTTTTGATGAGCACATTACGATTCTGGTTGCACCGAATGGCGCGGGCAAGACGACAGTGCTGGATGCGATACGCCTGGCGCTGTTTCCCTTTATTCGTGGTTTTGATGCCAGCCTCTACGTAAAAGATAAATCGCTGGCGATCCGTACAGAAGATGTACGTCTGGTTTTCCGCCCCGAAGCGCTGAACATGGAAATGTCGTCTCCGGCCATGATTACGGCTACCGGGGAATGGGAAAGTGGAAAAACGGCAACCTGGATGCTCGACAAGCGAGGAGAACAGCCGCCGCATGAAGATAAGACAGCGGCGCAGCTTACCCGTTGGGGTGAACAACTTCAGACGCTGGTGCGTGAAGAGCATAATTTGCAGCAGGTTGAACTTCCCCTAATGCTTTATCTGGGGACTGCTCGCTTGTGGTATCAGGAACGTTATGAGGCACAGCCTACTGAACAGCGTCTGGATAACAGCGCCTTTTCACGTTTGTCTGGTTATGACGATTGCCTTTCTGCCACATCAAATTATAAGCAATTTGAACAATGGTATAGCTGGTTATGGCTTAGCTACCGTGAACATCAAATCACACAACTTGAATCACCTTCAGCAAAGTTAAAAGAAGGTGTTCGTGTTCAGCGGATGAAAGAAGCTATTCAAGCCATCCAGCAAACCATTAACTGTCTGACGCAGGAAGTGACTGGCTGGCACGATCTGGAATACAGCTCCAGCCATAACCAGCAATTGGTGATGAACCATCCACAGCACGGTAAGATTCCCTTATCCCAGCTCAGCGACGGCCTGCGTAATGCGGTTGCGATGGTAGCGGATATCGCGTTTCGCTGTGTCAAACTCAACCCCCATTTACGCGATGAAGCCGCCTTAAAAACACAGGGGATTGTGCTGATCGATGAAGTCGATATGTTCCTGCACCCAGCCTGGCAGCAGCAAATTATCCAGTCTTTGCGCAGCGCATTTCCACTAATCCAGTTTATTGTCACTACCCATAGCCCGCAGGTTATCAGCACGGTAAAACGTGAATCCATTCGTCTGCTTGAGCAGGATGAGAATGGCAACGGGAAAGCGTTGATGCCGCTCGGAGCGACCTACGGCGAGCCGAGTAACGACGTGCTACAAAGTGTGATGGGTGTCGATCCGCAACCTCCGGTTAAGGAGAAGGCTGACCTACAAAAGCTGACGGCTTGGGTAGATCAAGGGAAGTACGACGAGCCAGAAGCACAGCAACTGATGGCTGCATTACAGGTGGCGCTGGGTGATCAACATCCACAACTCCAACGCTTACAGCGCAGCATTGCCCGGCAGAACATGCTGAAAGGGAAAGCGCAATGAGGCATGTGATAAAAACCCGACGTGGAACAGATGCCTTACTCACTGCACATGAGCAACCACCACAAAATTCAGATCAATCAACTCGTCGCTGGCAGCACTTTGGTCGTGAGAATAAAGCAGCCTTAATGACTCTGCTTCTCAATGAGCAATATCACCTTTGCTGTTACAGCGAAATCCGTGCTGATTTGCGTGGCCTCGGCTATCACATTGAACACGTCGAAAATAAAAGTCAGCAGCCAGGGCGAACCTTCGATTATCAAAATCTCGCCGCCAGCGCGTTAGACTCTGAGAATGGTTTGCACCTGTTTGGTATCAACGCTTTCGGCGGTCACGCAAGAGGGAAACAAGAGGCCGTGGATATGGCAAAGTTTATTCATTGTCACCTCCCTGACTGTTCTCGTTATTTTGCTTACCTTTCTGATGGCCGAATAGTACCGGCTGATGAGCTAAATGCCCAGGAAATGGAGAGGGCAGAGTACACCATTGATCTACTAAATCTGAACAGCGGATTCCTTCAAACGGAACGTCGTAATCATTGGGAAGAGCTGGAACAGCTTTTTGAGGAACATATTGAAAAAGGCTGGGATCTGCAACAATTACTTCAGCTTGAGCTGGTCCCTTCGCCAGATCATAAACTGCATGAATTCTTCAGCATTACACGCCAGTTTTTCCAGCAAGAAGCTGAACAGGTATTACAGATCCACGCCCCAGCATTAATTTAACACCACTATTCCTGATTCAGGGCGACAGCGTGATTTATTGTGAGTCGCCTTCCTGATTTACACCCGCAAGATTTATTCAACTTTATTTCACCGCATAATGTGTCTGCCACTCCCGGCAGGCGCGTTTGCTTTTTACTGGCAGTTAGTTTAATTTTTTGTACGTATCCCACATAATCGTGCTATTCACATTTAGAGATCACGTCATCGATCTGCTGACGAAGGAATCTCTATGTGTAAATCCCGTCTCACTGAGCATCAGAACATCGCCGTAATTAAGTTGGTCGAAGCTGGACGAACGCTTAAAGATATCTGCCAGGAGGCGGATATTTGTGAAGTGACTGACGACATCTATGGACATTAGGTTTGACCACATCCTGTTTCTCACTAATGTGCTCCGGGAAAGAGTTTTCATCAGATGAGCGATTGAAAAGAGAAGCCAGAAGCTGAAGTTGCTTCGACCGATAAGTCTGTCGGTTGCTCACACTGTCACGATCAGAATTAAGTCAGATCAACTTATTGGCAAGGTATGACTCCCGGCGTTAAGTTACAAGATTTTCTCATGGCATTAGCATTACCCCCCCTTAAAGTTTACATGCGTCTCTATAAAAGAGTCTTAAATTTGTATATAAGAAGTTGATGAGAGCACAAATGTCACCATTAAGTCATTGAATAACAATGCAATAAAAGAAAAAATCTTAAATTAGGTTTTAATAATAAGAATTCATTACAGGTTTACAGGAATTACTTTTATATTTCATCACATCACCCCGATAGTGACGAGGACAGCAGACAGATGGTATTGAGAACCGTTATTTATCACTCTCATGATTTAGC
Source organism: Salmonella sp. SJTUF15581 (assembly GCF_043356775.1). Lineage (NCBI taxonomy): Bacteria > Pseudomonadati > Pseudomonadota > Gammaproteobacteria > Enterobacterales > Enterobacteriaceae > Salmonella > Salmonella sp. SJTUF15581. The sequence goes on from NZ_JBEUJY010000005.1 coordinate 222,342, forward strand.
AAATAGTGCTGTTTTAAGACGTTTTATGATATTGGAGATAATGTATAAAAATCCCAATGCGTGAAATAAAAATCCGAAATGATGTATTACGACTGTCGGATCTGTCATGGTTCCTTAAAGCTGTATTTTAGGTCTTTCCAGGAGTTTATGACACTGACAATAATTCGCGACTTTTGACAGCCGTAGCACGGTATATTATCTGGATTGACACATTTATTTACCAATGAAATATTAATAGAAACATCGACGGGAGTCGTTCAGGATGATGAGAAAGCCTTCACAAATTGTCCATTGCATTAGTTGCGATTTATCCTGTCAATTATTCCCTGACAGCGCAGTACGGGTGCAATACTGTCATAATGCGGCATTTTCCATCTGGCCAGATGGTAATGCTTTCCTGAAAAAAGGGTTTATTGAAAAGTTATTGCTTGATAGACACAACCATTTATCCAGCGGTTTTATCTTTGTTGATTTTTCTTTCCCGAATCTTCGACGATTTACCGATTTACAATGGGCTGACAGTCTGGCAAACAGTGGTATGCATATTGTCCTGATTTCTGACAGAAGTTTAACTCCGCTGGCCAATTACTGGATTTTGAAAAGCAATAAAATACAAGGAATTATTTATTCCGATGACGATGATATTGTGCAACAGCAAAAGATGCACCGCTTGTTTACCGGTCGGCTTGCCAACAGTAAACGTGGACGAACGCTTAACTATACGGAATTTATATTACTGAAGCGCTTTGTATCAGGAATAAGTATTCAGCAGATTGTAAATATTGACAATATTGATATTAAGAAACTTTATGTGCATAAGCTGCGGCTTGAAAATAAGCTAGGGCATAGCATTCATAAAATAATATCAAATATTTTATAGATCCGTTTCCATTTTTATTATTTCCATATTATTGCGATGTGGAAGACGCTTTACGCCATAATGCAGGAGGCAGAATGCCAACTCCCCAAAATTACTCATTCATCGCCATAGCGGTATCAGCAGCATTAGCCTCTATGGTATTTCCCTCCCAGGCGGCCTGGGTCGACGTTGATAGTCTGCCATCCAGTGGGCTGGTCAGCCAGTTGACGCCGGAATTACAGGCTATTATTCCCGCTCAGGCCAGTACCGGTTTCACCAAAGTCGGTACCATGCCCAACTACGTTTATCAGTGGAACACCGGCACCATCCCGGTTTATGGCAATGGCCTCACGCTTAATGGGCCGGGCGCGGAGGCGTTTGAACACACTGTCACGGTTATTCAAAACAGCGGGACGGGAAGTCCGGGCGTGATTTTTGGCAACGACCTGACCATTCGGACGCAGTCGGCGAATGCCGCGAATAATGGTAGAGACGTCGATGGCATCCGTACTCACGGCGCAAATACTCCGGATAACCCGGTATTTATTATTACCGGTGACCGTACCAACATCTACGTGGATGGTCAGGATGGTGACGGTATTAACGCCGGATATAACTCACTGGGCCAGGGTTGGACCGGATCGGCCAATATTTACGTCGGCGACGATCTGTATATCAAAACAACAGGTAGCCAGGGACGTGGAATTACAGCCAACGCCATGCGGGATGCGTCACGTGCCAAAAATACGATTGTCGTCGGCAATCGTGCACATATTGTTACTACCGGCGACAGTTCGGAGGGGCTGCGTACCGGACAAAGTGGTTCGTTGATTCGTCTGGGTGACGATGCAACCATCGAAACCTCCGGCGCATCCTCAACGGGGATTTACGCAGCATCCTCCTCCAGAACCGAGCTTGGCAACAACGCTACTATTACGGTGAACGGTGCCAGCGCACACGCGGTATATGCAACTAACGCTACCGTTAATTTGGGAGAGAATGCCACTATTAGCGTTAACAGCGCCAGTAAGGCTGCATCCTATAGTAAAGCCCCTGCCGGTTTATACGCCCTCTCCCGAGGCGCCATTAATCTGGCAGGCGGTGCGGCTATTACTATGGCGGGCGATAACAGTAGCGAAAGTTACGCCATCAGCACGGAAACTGGCGGCATTGTTGACGGTTCTTCAGGAGGACGTTTCGTCATCGACGGTGATATTCGTGCTGCTGGCGCCACCGCTGCCAGCGGTACGCTACCGCAGCAGAACAGTACGATTAAGCTCAATATGACGGACAACTCGCGATGGGACGGGGCGTCGTACATCACCAGCGCTACGGCGGGCACAGGCGTTATCTCTGTACAAATGAGCGATGCGACCTGGAATATGACCAGCAGCTCAACGCTCACTGACCTGACGCTGAATAGTGGCGCAACCATTAACTTCAGCCATGAAGATGGCGAGCCATGGCAAACGCTCACCATCAATGAAGATTATGTAGGCAACGGCGGTAAGCTGGTCTTTAATACTGTGCTCAACGATGATGATTCCGAAACGGACAGGCTGCAGGTTCTCGGCAATACTTCAGGTAACACATTTGTTGCAGTAAATAATATTGGAGGAGCCGGGGCGCAAACCATTGAAGGTATTGAAATTGTTAACGTTGCTGGCAATTCCAACGGTACTTTCGAAAAAGCAAGCCGTATTGTTGCCGGAGCCTATGACTACAACGTGGTGCAGAAAGGTAAAAACTGGTATCTGACCAGCTACATTGAGCCGGACGAACCGATTATTCCCGATCCGGTGGACCCTGTTATTCCCGATCCGGTAGACCCTGATCCAGTAGACCCGGTTATCCCTGACCCTATTATTCCCGATCCGGTGGACCCTGATCCTGTAGACCCTGAGCCAGTAGACCCGGTCATCCCTGATCCGACAATTCCTGACATAGGGCAATCTGACACACCGCCGATAACAGAACATCAGTTCCGTCCGGAAGTGGGCAGCTATCTTGCCAACAACTATGCGGCAAATACGCTGTTCATGACGCGTCTCCATGACCGTCTGGGTGAAACCCAGTACACCGACATGCTGACGGGTGAGAAGAAGGTCACCAGCCTGTGGATGCGTAACGTCGGCGCCCATACTCGCTTCAACGATGGCAGCGGGCAGCTAAAAACCCGCATCAACAGCTATGTGTTACAAGTGGGAGGCGATCTGGCACAGTGGAGCACTGACGGTCTTGACCGTTGGCATATTGGTGCAATGGCAGGTTATGCCAACAGCCAGAACCGCACGCAGTCGTCCGTGAGTGACTATCATTCCCGTGGTCAAGTCACCGGTTACAGCGTCGGCCTTTATGGCACCTGGTATGCTAACAATATCGATCGGTCTGGGGCTTACGTGGATACCTGGATGCTGTACAACTGGTTTGATAACAAGGTCATGGGTCAGGATCAGGCCGCTGAGAAATATAAATCCAAAGGAATTACCGCCTCGGTTGAAGCCGGTTACAGCTTCAGGTTAGGTGAAAGCGCGCATCAAAGCTACTGGTTGCAGCCCAAAGCGCAGGTGGTATGGATGGGCGTGCAGGCTGACGACAATCGCGAAGCCAATGGTACCCTCGTCAAGGATGATACCGCCGGTAATCTGCTAACCCGCATGGGCGTAAAAGCCTATATTAACGGCCACAATGCCATTGATGACAATAAATCTCGAGAGTTCCAGCCATTCGTGGAGGCGAACTGGATCCATAATACGCAGCCTGCCAGCGTGAAGATGGACGATGTCAGCAGCGATATGCGTGGTACGAAAAATATTGGTGAACTGAAAGTGGGTATGGAAGGACAAATTACCCCGCGCCTGAACGTATGGGGTAACGTGGCGCAACAGGTAGGTGACCAGGGCTATAGTAATACCCAAGGCCTACTGGGGGTTAAATACAGTTTTTGATTCAGGTAACAACAGAGCCGCTGATCTTCAGCGGCTTTTACCCGGAAGCGCTTTCATTTGGCTGATACGTTCCATGAACGGCTCCCAAAACAGCTTAATGTGTACAGAAAAATATCGGGCGTTTCCCGATGGTGAACATAAAGCCACGATGGCCCTGAGTCAGGATGGTGTAACTGATACTTTTCCCTGGATAGACATAAAAATCGGGTAAAACCGTCTCGATAACCGCATCGGACAGTGTTTCGTCACGCGTGACTTTGTTGATATCCGTCGATATAAAATGGGTGCTGTCTTTATTTTCACTCCATACATAGGAAACATCACGGCGGATCACGCCGCTCATTTTATTATCGACGTAATACGTTCCGCTGATGGAAACCACCCCAGTACGTTTTTTCAGCGAATACATAAAATCCAGCGTCAGGTTAGCCTGAGTGTTGTTATAAAACACAATCACAGGCGCCGTACATTTCTCTGGATCCCGGTTCTTTTCCGTATATAAATGAAAAAGATGCCCAAGCCCTACTCCCAGAAACAGTAGCGTCAGGCAGGCTAACATCAGTGCCTTTTTACCCATGTGTCACCCCGCGGAAAAAAAGCGTCACGCAGCCTGTATCACCGCGCGTTTTATAAGGTTGCTGACAAATCAATGCCGTAACCGCTGGGGTGCGACTGCTGGAAGGGAAATAGACCCATGGGTATTTCTGACAATCCATACCGGTTTTTAGAATCATTGACTTATAGCTAGCAAAGCGGCTACCGCTTTCGATATCTTCATTCCGCGAGAAAAAATGACAGCCCTGAGTTGTTTCAACCAGCGTGTAGCGATCGTAAAAATCCTTATCGGGAACGGTTTGCCAGCTTATAGTGCCAAGCAAAATACCAACAGCAAATGTCCCGGTCATCCAAAGTACAGGTACATAATGTTTAAACCAACGCCCTGACATACGCGGTGGCGTCTCACCCTTTTTTTCTATTGCCTGAGCGAAGTCTTTGCGGATGGTCATGAGGCTCACACCTGGCTCAATCTGAAAGCCTCTACGCGGAACCGTGATTATCAGCGTATCTTCATTTTCGCCAACGGTACGTAATCCGCGGCGAATAATGGAGATATTCTGATAAAGCGTATTTGCCGACACCACCATGCCGTCTTCTTCCCACACTTTTTGAAAGAATGTTTGTTGTGAGACGACGGAGGGGGCGTTTTCCAGCAGAAGGCGCAAGCAGCGGCTGGCGGGCGTTGTCAGAATAATGTTGAGATCTGGCCTCGATAATGACGCCAGGCGATTCATTTCTGGATTAAATTCAATATTATCGTTAATTATCCATAACATCGCATTGTTACCATGCCAAAACATAACGTAGTTGGAGAGGGTTAATAGACACCACTGAGTATAGTCTGATGCTGTGGCTGCGTAGCAGGACATGGATTGTCCCCTGCACATACCGATCATATAGAAGAGCGAGAGGCATAAGACATTAACAGGTAAGCGTAGACACCGCTTTTCTCATTATAGCAGGCAAGTAATGTGATGGACGCCCCTTCCTGAAGTAGCCAGAGCTATATTTTTACAAACTGCATTATTCCGGGAGTAGTATCACACGGTATTGATATTGCCAAATCTGTTTTTCAGTTCTGCGTCTGGATGGATGGTGGCTCCGTTGCATGGAATAAAAAAATCTCACGCTCCAGATTGCAGGATACCTTTCGACAAATTGAGCCCGTAACGCTTAACGCTATGAGGCTTGTTTAACCTCTCATTTTTGGGGAGTAACGTTCAGTACAATGGGGTATCCCGCGAGGCTGACTCCAGCACAACATGTGAAAGCCTTTTTTCGTAGCCAGAGGAACAACGCCAACGATACTCTGGCAATTTGTGAGACTGTGTTTCGCCCGGGTATTTACTTTGTTTCTGTAAATACACCTCTCTGTGGGGTGAAAAAAAGGCAGGATACTCCAGTTTACCCCTGGTGCTATTTTCAGTGGGAAGGTCAGCTCTGAAATTTATTTCATAACTTATGGTTCTACCCTGGAACCGACGAATTTTGAGCGATTATTTATGAAAGTTACGTTTTTTTGGAAGCTGGTAACGTTGTACACGCTCCTGATGCTCCCTCAATTTTTCCTTGTACCACATATCACTACACCCCGGATCACTCGGAGTAAGGCAATATAAATTTTTATCTGTTTGAGGCTCCTTCTTCTCCCAGGATAATGTTGGTTTATCTTTTGGTAAATATAAATATTCTTTATTATCAGTAGAATATGGATGATTTGATGAGGCAGATGCTGCCATGCTATAAAGCAATAAGATTAAAAGGATATTCATCTTTTTTAAGCGTGGCATGAGCGTGCTTCCTTCAGGATTAAATACATACGACCTCCCTGAAAAGGTCAAAGTTCCCGTTAAAGCATTGACCCTCCCCCCTGAAAACAACGACTGCTGGTAGCATTTCAGGAACACGCCCTCCCGGATAAGTGTAAGCTTTCCCGGACGGGCACTCAGCGCCACCCTATCCTTTATCTCCATCATTCATTGTCCTTATTTTCCCCCGCGTTCCCGCGGAGGAGAATAAAAACCATCATTAAAAATAAAAACCAAAGGTTAAAAACTAAAGACCCTGACGACACACCACGTTGATCTTGCTGCTATCGCTGCTGAAGTAGACGCCGCCATAGCGCAGGCTGACGTTGTTATGGGAGCCGCTACTCAACTGATCCGATGACCAGTAGGTGTTGTCGGAGAAACGCGCGCTGGTATAACGTGTCATCATGCCCCACTCGTTCAACAGCGCTCCGGTGCCCCGGATCAGTGTTGCGGTGTGATTTGTACGCAGGATCATCTGGGCGATCGTCGGCAGGCTGTAACCCGACTGCGATGAGCAATACGTGTTCGCGTCGGACCAGCTCATTCTGGTCGACCCACTATGTATGAACCAACTCTTAAGCGTGAAACTGTACTTAATGATGTTCCCCTGACTGCTTGTCGGCGTACCCGTAATGGTCACCTTGTCGCCCGTACCTGTTCCGGTGAACTTCACCACCCCATCCGTCACTGATACCCAGCTGGCGTCGGAGGTCCAGGTGTAGTCAGTCACGCTCTTGCTGTCCTTCGGCACGATGGTGAACGTCGCCCCGGTAAAGCCGGTGGTCGGGAATGTCCCCTCTTCGCTGGTCTGTGTAAAGGTGTAAGCATTGACCTGCGTATTGATGGATGCAGGGGCCTCATATCCCAGAATGATGCCGTACTTACCAGACTGCGCCGCCGTGCTCCACCCGCCCAGCCTCACCGTCGCCCTCAGGTTCGTACCCGCCGTGGTAGCCGTGTAGGTGGCCGTGTAGGTCCCGTCCCCGTTGTCACGCCAGCGGCTGCCGGCTTTAAGGATCGCATTCGGTACGGTGACCGTATCCGCCGTCAGCGAGGCGGCCGTCCCGGTCACTGCGTTGTCCTGTCCGTCCTTCAGCGTCACCGTCACTGCCATATCAGAACCGGACACATAGGCAGTGGCGTCGGTGCTGATAGCCGATTTCGCCCCGTCCGGCGTGGCCGCCATGATGGCATACGCATCAGATGACGCCGGGTTGCCCCTGCCGCCCAGCCTCACCGTCGCCTTCAGGTGTGAACCCGCCGTGGTGGCCGTGTAGGCCGCCGTGTAGGTCCCGTCCCCGTTGTCCCGCCAGCGGCTGCCGGCTTTAAGGATCGCATTCGGTACAGTGACCGTGTCCGCCGTCAGCGAGGCGGCCGCCCCGGTCACCGGGTTGTCCTGCCCGTCCTTCAGCGTCACCGTCACTACCATATCAGAACCGGACACATAGGCAGTGGCATCGGTGCTGATAGCCGATTTCGCCCCGTCCGGCGTGGCCGCCGTGATGGCATACGCCCCGGACTGCGCCACCGTGTCCCACCCGCCCAGCCTCACCGTCGCCTTCAGATCTGTGCCCACTGTGGTGGCCGTGTAGGTGGCCGTATAGGTCCCGTCCCCGTTGTCCCGCCAGCGGCTGCCGGCTTTAAGGATCGCATTCGGTACGGTCACCGTATCCGCCGTCAGCGAGGAGGCCGCTCCGGCCACCACATTATTGTTCGTGTCCTTCAGCGTCACCGTCACTGCCATATCAGAACCGGACACATAGGCGGCGGCATCGGTGCTAATGGTCGACCGTGCCCCGTCCGGCGTGACGCTGCTGATAGTTACCACGGCTGAGGACAACGTAGTACCGTTGACTACTGGCGTAAGGGTGACATTCTCAGCATCCCTTCCGGCTGTTACTGTAACCGCATAAACTCCTGCAGATTTTCGTGTCAGGGCCGATATCGTGGAGCTTTTCAGGACGCTGCTGTTCAGGCTGATGTCCTTCACATCCATATCTACCGGCTGGTTATTCTCATCCAACAGCATCAGGGTCAGCACCTGCGTACTCTTCCCGTCCGCCAGCAGGACACTGCTCACCGGTGTGAAGGTCGAGGTCTGTTTGTTCACCTCCGTCGCCTGCACGGTCACCTGAGTGTCACTCCGCGAAGAGCGGTTGCCCTTCGTGTCCACCGCCACACCGCTGACGGTGTACGTGTTCACCCCCTGCGCCGATGACTGGTACGCCGGCAGCACCACCGCATAATCTCTTCCGTTCTGCACAATTTTACCGCCGGCTGCGTTCAGGGCTGAAGCATCCCAGTCGATGCGTTCTAGTCCATGCCTGCTGTTCACTGATACCCCCAGAGACTTCTGCTCACCGGTATAACCCGTCACCAGGTCTGCCGTCTTCAGGCGGACAATCTCTTTCTTTCGGTACTCGAGCACAATATTATTGTTACGCTCCACCAGGTCATACTGGCTGCCAGCCAGGCTTCGCATCGCCGCCACCGCGGTCGGGTCCACCTGGGCGCGCCACGGCACCCCGAGGTGGTAATTCATATTCAACGTCAGCCGGGTGTCGCTTTTCCCTGACTGGCCCTGACGCTGTTCCGCCCCCAGGGTGATCAGCGGCACCGGGGTATAGTTAATCCCGACCGTGATGGCATGCGGGTTCCTCTGGCGACTGTCCACCCCGAACAAGGCGACTTCTTTGCCATAGTACTGCTCATACGTGAGCTTGCCGCCCAGCTGCGGCAGCGACGGTACCCAGGCCTGCCCCCGGACATCCCAGCCGTTTGCTGGCCGCTCCTGATAATCCTCCAGGTCCGGAGAGTCTTTCCATCCAGACAAACGCAGGTAACTATTGACACCCAACTTCAGGAAGTTTCGCCAGTACTCAAGACCGGCGCCGGCACGCGCATGGTCCCGGGACAGGTCGAAATCCCCGAACAGGTTGCCGCCCAGCATGTATGTGGAGGTGGAGTGACGCCAGCCGGCGCCGAGGCTGGCCTGGGTACGACTGTCGGTACGGTGCAGGCTACCCTGGGTGAACACAAAGTTATCGCCCTGGTCATACAACGGCAGCAGCAGGTCAAACTGCGAGTTTTTCAGGGAGAAGTTTTTGTCCGCGTCCAGCTGCACGCGGGCGGTGCCGAAGTGGCTCAGCCACTGCTGAAATGCTCCGCCGGCCTCGACGGTGGCCATATTGCGGGCCATGGACGCGGCGGCGTCACTTTTTGCACTGCTGGCCAGGAAGCTGCCAGCCTGTGAGGCATACCCGGCCACTTTCTGCGCCTGCTCATTGCCCTCTTCTGCGGAAGCAGACCTGCCGGGGGCGGCGGCATCTGACGCGTTTTTATTATCCTTTGCTGCCATCAGCGGCACATCCACGTCATCCCCAGGCTGCAGACCATTGAGTCCGTGCGCGAAGGTGCGCAACTGATTGAGCTCGCGCAGCTGGTTCAGGGTGAGATCGAATTTTTTTGCAACCGAGATGGCCGTCTCACCGGGACCCAGTGTGTAGACCTGCGTGCGCTGCGTGGACAGCGGCGCAGGCTGCGGCAGGAAATGCTGTTCGCCGGCCATCGCCGGGGGGAACGCCACCGCCAGCGGAAAGGCCACCTGCACGGCAATGTTAAACCAGGCCAGTCGGCGCAAAGCCGGAGAGGCAACGGCATCCCCGGACGGATGCGGGAGAGATACAAACTTCATTAAATAGATTCCCTGCTGATACTATCGTCCACGCCCCTGCAGCCACGGGGTAATGAGGGGGAACACATCACTCTGTGGCTGCAGATAGCGGCTCAAAATTACTGCTACTGGACTTGCAATCCATCTGACAGACATGCAGTCCAGAACCGCTGACTCACATTAGACGCCTGCTTTCTATCATCTCAGGGGAACCGTGGAACTCGACATCATGCACTCGGGTGCTCAGGTCAAGGTCGGAGTGTTGCGCCTGTAGCGAAACCCGTGTTGGTTGTCGGCCCTGAAAATGAACGGTATGGTTGGCGGCTTCACTCTGTCCGTCCAGAATGTGGCGCGACAATCCTGCTAATTGTTTTGCGTGCTGGTCGAATACATGGCCCATCTTGCCAGGCTGGTCCAGAAGCGACATGCTGGCGCCTGCCTCGAAGAACTTGCTGTTTTTAACTGTCAGTTTCTGAGCGTCGGACAAGGTTATTCCTTGTAGGTCACTCCTGGATATTGCTTCCGGCTTACCTTGCTCATTCCTGCCGAAAATAGCGTTTAGAGTACTGCCTAATCTGGATACAAACATGGGTAACCTTACCTGGAGATATTAAAGTCACTTCTATGCCATGGGCTGTAATTGGAAACTTTCATAAAATGACTATTGAATTAAAAGTGTTAGTACAGCAGGGCAACTGATTAAAGTTTATGGTGACGCCAAAACGAAAATATTAGGAAGAGTATTACTCCAGGATTATTTTCTGCTTATGTCAAATTGGTGTATACCCTAACCTGACGTCAGACCTGATAATGAAAAACTGTCAGAGATCTTTTTCTTTATTCGTTCACGCTTCAGTAACTGAAAAAAACTTTCTGCAACTGCATTGTCGTGGCAGTTACCACGACGGTTCATACTGCTCTCCAGTCCGTGTGATTTCAGGATAACGCTTACTGCTCATGTGCACATCTGTCTAAGCCATTTTTGACGCTGAGGTGTCTGTTAATCCTGTGGTGATTCAGCGCTTTCTTTCGGCTCATTTTCAACGCGATAATAGGTGTCTACATCATAATTCTGTTTACGAAGATCATCGTCACTGTAAACACTCAGCTTTTTTTTAAGCCTGTTATCTTAAATACCCATTTTAAGGCATCTTTAATATAGCAAGCATCATCATAAGCATTCTCATCCGGAAACTCTTTATAACCCATACGCAACGCAACAGCACTACCATGCTTACTAGCATAGTTATAACTCATAGCTCCCACTAATATATTATCTTTAATATCTCATATATAAATCATGAGAAAAAAATATCCTGATAATCTACCCCACATGAAAGACAAGGTTTTATTCAATGTGTTCCTATAATGGCTTGTAATATCCCAAAAAGCAGCACTCGTTATGTAGGGATAGTTTCCAATTTATTAAGAGTTACAGTAGCCATACTTAATAAAAGCACGCGTCCCACTTAATATTTAAGCTGTGCTTTATGTTATTTAAATATAAATAAGTTAATCCTTAACCCACATATTTCAAATTTATACCAAATAATTTTAAAACTATCTATCAGAAACAATTTGCAGGGACATAGTTTGTTTTTTCAATCAATAATCCTCTCTGACATGTAAAATAGAAACATTTATTCATAATATGAATATTGTTGTGGTAACAGATTCGCGTGAAAGTAAATCGACTGAAGGTGATGCCGATGAATATTCCTTCAGAAAGAACTCAATAAGGTAATCCAGAATCGGCAACGGATTACTGTCATCAGCTTAAAAACGGAAATCGCCCCGGCGATTAATGACTTTAACACTGATAGTAACTATCAGTGAAAGGCAACAACAAGGAATGAATTATGTCTACACCCGCGAATTTTAACGGTCAACGCCCTGCCATTGATGCTAACGACGCAGTAATGCTGCTGATTGACCACCAAAGTGGCCTGTTTCAGACCGTCGGCGACATGCCGATGCCGGAATTACGCGCGCGCGCCGCGGCGCTGGCTAAGATCGCTACCTTATGCAATATGCCGGTCATTACTACCGCATCCGTACCACAGGGACCGAATGGTCCGCTGATTCCGGAAATCCATGCAAATGCGCCCCACGCGCAATATGTCGCGCGTAAAGGGGAAATTAATGCCTGGGATAATGCCGATTTTGTACAAGCGGTAAAAGCGACAGGCCGTAAAACGCTGATCGTCGCCGGTACTATTACCAGTGTCTGCATGGCTTTTCCAGCCATCAGCGCCGTCGCGGAAGGGTACAAGGTATTTGCGGTAATTGATGCCTCCGGCACGTACAGTAAAATGGCGCAGGAAATTACGATGGCCCGCGTGGTGCAGGCGGGCGTAGTACCAATGGATACCGCGGCGGTAGCCTCTGAGCTGCAACGTACCTGGAATAGGGAAGATGCCGCAGAATGGGCGGATGTATATACCAAAATATTCCCGGCCTATCAGCTACTGATTGAAAGTTATACCAAAGCGCAGGAAGTAGTAAAAAATAATGAACTACTGGATTCTCAACGCGCATAAATAACGCCCTGAAGCGGCTAAATAGCCCCATTTAATGGGGCTATTTTACTTGCCATTTTGGACCTGGGCAGTGCTCGCCAAAACGCGTTAGCGTTTTGAACGCCGCTTGCGGCGGCCCGAAGGGCGAGCGTAGCGAGTCAAACCTCACGTACTACGTGTACGCTCCGGTTTTTGCGCACTGTCCGTGTCCAAACTGGCTGCGCCAATAACGCCTGGTGGGATAGGCTCTTAATCAAATACGCCATTAATAATCGCCGTGACCACCGCAGTACTGAGCGCGATCAGCACCAGATTATCCCCAACGATTTTCCACTCATAGCCCGGATAATAAGGTAATTGTCCCAGCATAGACGCCGGCACCGTTTTTTTAGCGATTCCCGGCGGCAGCGGTTTTCCTCTCGCCAGATTTTTCGCAATCCCCGGAGGTAAAGACTGATAACCCGTCAGCCCTAAATTCACTGCCAGTTGCCTGGCGACAGCATAGCTAATGTCCGACTCGACGTGATCCGGTTTACCGCCATTTTTACGGTGTTCCGTTTTTTGCCCGGCATTTCCTTTATGTCCGTTACCGTTATTACCCTGATTAGCCGCGTTATTACCATGCCCGCCGCCATTGCCATTTCCCGGATTCGCCAGCACAGGCGTAGCGCTCAGGGAAAACGTAATCAACGTCGCCAGGACGGCGGTTAAACCACGACGATTGTTCATAATATTGCCCTTCGGATGTGGGATACCATGAAAATAGCGCCCCGCCATAAAAAGAACAACTACATCGATTCTTATTTTAAGCGGGCTCGCCAACAGCAGCTTATCGTATCCAGATAGTCAGTAAAATCAGGATGATTGCTATCAGGACAACCTGATAAAAAATTTTGTCCAACCCTCTTTTTTGCATGGCGTCACCTCGTTAGAAAACGATTTGCCAGAGGGCTAAACACAACACCAACAGGCTAATCAGTAAAAATATCAGCGCGATGATTTTATCGGGTGAGCGATTCATCTGAGCGATCCTCAAACATCGTTAAAACCACTGGCCAAAGCGTTTGATATAAAAGCGCTTCATGCCTTGCGCCACCAGACAGTAGCTCAATAGTGTCGCCACCAACCACGGGAAGTAGCTCAGTGGCAGCGGCTCCAGTCCAACCATCGCGCCCAGAGGTGAGAATGGAATATAAATGCCTATCGCCATAATCAAGCCGGTCGTCAATAATACCGGCAACGTCGCCCGACTTTGGATAAACGGTATTTTCTGCGTCCTTAGCATATGCACGACCAGTGTCTGCGAGAGCAGACCCTCAATAAACCAGCCGGACTGAAAGAGCGACTGTGCCTCTACGTTATTAGCCGCAAAAACGTACCACATCAGCGCAAAGGTTGTGATATCGAAAATAGAAGACGTTGGGCCAATCCATAGCATAAAACGACCAATATTTTTCGCGTCCCATTTCCGCGGCTTACGCAGGAACTCTTTATCCATTTTGTCCCACGGCAACGACAACTGCGAAATATCGTACATCAAATTCTGGATCAACAGATGAATAGCCAGCATCGGCAGAAACGGAATAAACGCGCTGGCTACCAGTACCGAAAAAACATTGCCGAAATTAGAGCTGGCGGTCATATTCAGGTATTTAATGATATTGCCAAAGGTTTCCCGCCCTTTGATAACGCCTTCCTCAAGCACCATGAGATCTTTTTCCAGCAGAATAATATCTGATGACTCTTTAGCAATATCGGCGGCGCTATCGACGGAAATCCCCACATCCGCATCACGAAGCGCGGGCGCGTCGTTGATCCCATCCCCAAGAAAACCAACGGTATGACCATTTCTCTGTAGCGCTTGTAAAATACGTGTTTTTTGTAACGGCGTCAGCCGGGCGAATACTGCGCGTTTCTCCACTTCAGACGCCAGTTCGGCATCCGACATCGCCTCAACCTGGGTTCCGGTCAGGATATCGTGCGTATCAATACCCACTTCCAGACAGATACGCGCCGTCACGACCGGATTATCGCCGGTGAGGACTTTGACCGCCACGCCGTTATCCCGCAACGCGGCAATCGCTTTTCCGGCGCTCTCTTTCGGCGGATCGAGAAAAGTGAGCATCCCTTCGATGGTAAGTTCGGTCTCATCCTCCACACTTAATGTCGGATTGTTCCCGGAACCATCCAGCTTACGTGTCGCTATCAGCAATACACGGAATCCCTGAGCATTGTAATCTTCGGTTTTCGCCAGCAGCAGCTCGCGGCGTGTTTCCGTCAGCGCCACCACACGATCGCCTTCGCGAAGATGAGTGGCTACCATCATCATCTCTTCAACTGCGCCTTTACAGATCAGGCATCTGTCTCCATGCTGCGCATCCTCCACCAGGACCGATACCCGGCGACGTACAAAGTCGAATGGCAGTTCATCGCGTTTAATGAAGCGCGCTTTTGTCGATGGTGCGATTCGACCCTCGCCAAAACGCAGTATGGCGCGATCCATCACATTCCGGGCGCCGCTCTGGCTGCTACTATTCAGCCAGGCCAGCATCAATACCCGGCCGCTTTTTACACCGCTCACATCCAGATGATGCTCCAGAAAAATATTGTCCTGGGTTAAGGTGCCGGTTTTATCTGTACACAGCACATCCATCGCGCCGAAGTTTTGAATAGCGTTCAGGCGTTTGACGATCACTTTGCGCCGCGACATCGCAATCGCGCCTTTTGCCAGGTTGGAACTGACAATCATGGGCAACATTTCCGGCGTCAACCCCACCGCAACTGCCAGCGCGAACAGCGAAGCCTCTACCCAGTCTCCCTTACTGAACCCATTGATCAGCAGGACAACCGGTACCATGATCAGCATAAAGCGTATCAACAGCCAGCTCACGCTGTTGACTCCGCGATCGAAAGCCGTCTGGGTACGCGTACCCACAATGGATTTCGCCAGCGAGCCGAACCAGGTACGGCTTCCCGTCGCAACCACGACCGCTTGCGCTCTGCCGCTGGTTACATTGGTTCCCATCAGACAGATATTGCCCAAATCTAACAGGCTTTTATCTTTGTCAGGCAATTGCTCGCTGTCTTTACCTGCCACATCAGCCATAACATCGTATTTTTCTACGGGTAATGATTCACCACTAAGAATTGACTGACTGATAAAGAGATCGCGCGACGCCAGCAGTCGGACGTCGGCGGGCACCAGATCGCCTGCGGCCAGAAAAACCACATCGCCCGGCACCAGTTCTTCAATGGGAATCTCTTCCTGCACCGCGCCTATATTGCCCGGCCCACGACGCAACACCGTGGCGGTGGTGCGAACCATCTTTTTCAGCGCCTGTGCTGCTCTGTTAGTGCGAAACTCCTGCCAGAAACGCAATAACCCGCTCAAACTGACCATCGTCAGAATAATCAGCACGCCGGTGAGATCGGTCTCTTCACCACGGCGTAACGGGAGCCAGTAATCCGTGATGAAACTGACCCCTGCCAGTGTCATCAGAACGTAAATAAACGGGTTATTGAATGCCTGCAAAAGCTGAACCAGCACCGGAGGAACTTGCTCATGCGCCACTTCATTGCGCCCATACACTTTCAACCGTTCGCTGGCCTCCTCCGTCGTGAGGCCCTGACGATGGCTGTTCAGCCGCGCCAGTGTCTCCTCCGGGCTATGAAAAGCTTCCGCTTCGATCGGAAATACTTTTTTATGCTGCTTATCATTTTCTGACGCCGGGCGATTGAGTTTCCGGTTTTCAATGTTCATGTCAGTCATGATGAATCCCCAAAATTAAGGTGTAGTGTTTCCTGCATATCACGCCCAGGGAATAGTAAACTCACGATTTGAAGGTGAATGCCCCGGGAGAATTATCTATGCATAAAAAAGGTTATTGCTTACTCACTATTTTGAGTGGGTTTTATTTTATCGACTCGGGAATATCCATCATTCCCTCCTTATACGTCTGGCGTAATGTTGCAATTGAATAAAAAACTATTATTGACTATCAATGCTCCAGTGAATTGCGGTGATATTATCGTTATCACCTATTCTGGATATAATCAGTTCTCGCGTTTTACGATAATCAGCATGACCCACGAGCTCGGCACGAATTTCTTTATAGCCCTGTTCCTGAGCGGGGACCGAACCTAACCCTTGTAAACAGATCGCGGCCTCTTTTACGATATTCAGTAACCACTGACGAACCGCGCTCTCATCTTCTTTATTACAGGTTACTTTCAGGATATAACGTTTTTCTGCCTCGGCGGATACCGGGAGTTGATTTATACGCTGCGCCGCTTCACGCAATAAAATATTGGCACAAAGAATAATGATCGTCGCCGCCAGCGCATTTTTGAACTGCCCTAAGCCGCATAACACGCCGATGCCCGCCGAACACCATAGCGTTGCCGCAGTGTTCAGTCCGCGCAC
This sequence comes from Salmonella sp. SJTUF15581, assembly GCF_043356775.1. Classification (NCBI taxonomy): domain Bacteria; kingdom Pseudomonadati; phylum Pseudomonadota; class Gammaproteobacteria; order Enterobacterales; family Enterobacteriaceae; genus Salmonella; species Salmonella sp. SJTUF15581. The sequence continues at coordinate 239,133 of NZ_JBEUJY010000005.1, forward strand.
ATTCATCCCTTCGCGCATGATGACGCCCGCCCCCAGAAAGCCAATACCAGAGACAATCTGCGCCGCAATTCTCCCGGGGCTGTCTGGCGATGTCGTCATGGAGCTCAGAATAAAAACGGCGGCGCCTGTCGCCACCAGCGCATTAGTGCGTAATCCCGCCATACGTTGACGCCATTGTCTTTCCGCGCCAATCAGCGCGCCCAACAGCATAGCGGCCAGTAAATTCAAAATATAAGGAAACATTAACATACGTTCCTCCATTTTTTCTGGAAGAATAAGTACGTGCTATATTTAGCACACGACAAATTTCTGCCCTGAGGCAATTAGCGTCGTGTTAACGGCGGAGGAAATAAAGCGTGTTTAAACATGAACATGACGATTACCTCGCGACAATGCGCGTGTTGTAACATTATTGGGATGACAATCGTCACAAGGGGAGATTGCTGCCCACCGGTTCGGCAAGCAGCGCAGGAATAGCGTGCGTTAACTTGCCAGATGATTTACGTAAAAGTGACTGTCCAACATATTACTCCTGCATGAATTTGCGCTTATTATAGTCAGTCAATATGTTCTGTAAAGTGCAAAGGCGGGGATAGTGACGATTTGTTTAAGTTTGTTTGATATTTTCCTATGACAAAAAAATGACAATATTATGTCAATAACAGGCTCGTCTGAAATCATTAAACAATAAATTCCTGCTTAATGCCGGCGATAGCTCTGTTATGATGCCTGCACGTAAAAAAATAAAACAACATGACGAGGAAAAAATGGGTTCCACCAGAAAAGGGATGCTAAACGTCCTGATTGCCGCCGTATTGTGGGGGAGTTCAGGCGTTTGCGCGCAGTACATCATGGAGCAAAGCCGTATGTCGTCACAGTTCCTGACGATGATACGTTTGTTATTCGCCGGGCTGATACTGGTGACCTTCTCCTTTATGCACGGCGATAAGATATTTTCAATTCTTAAAAACCGCAAAGATGCACTGAGTCTGCTGATTTTCTCCGTGGTGGGCGCGCTCACCGTTCAGCTAACCTTCCTGCTCACGATTGAAAAATCCAATGCCGCCACCGCGACAGTGCTGCAATTTTTATCGCCGACCATTATTGTCGCGTGGTTTGCATTAGCGCGAAGAACACGACCAGGCATTCTGGTCTTAACCGCCATTCTTACATCGCTTATCGGCACCTTTTTACTGGTGACTCACGGCAATCCAACATCGCTGTCGATCTCTTCAGGCGCGCTGTTCTGGGGTATCGCCTCCGCATTTGCCGCCGCCTTTTATACGACCTGGCCTTCCAGGCTAATCGCCCAATACGGCACGCTGCCAGTGGTCGGCTGGAGTATGTCCTTTGGCGGCCTTATTCTGCTGCCCTTCTACGCTAAAGAAGGAACGCACTTTGCGGTGAGCGGCAGTCTGATTCTGGCCTTTTTCTACCTGGTGGTGATCGGTACGTCGCTGACGTTCAGCCTCTATTTGAAAGGCGCGCAACTGATTGGTGGCCCCAAAGCCAGCATTTTAAGCTGCGCGGAACCGTTAAGCAGCGCCCTGCTGTCGCTACTGCTGTTGGGGATTAGTTTTACCTTGCCGGACTGGCTGGGCACGCTGCTCATTCTCTCGTCAGTGATTCTGATCTCCCTCGATTCCCGTCGACGCGCGCGGGCCGCTTAACGCCGTTGATAATCACGATGACCGGGCGGAAGAGGGAAAAGTTTAATGGCGCTTTGCCTTAATCTCTTCGTCAGAAAGCCCGGTAATCATCAGCACCATCTCTCGCTCGATCCCCTGTTCCAGCATCGTATGCGCAATACGCAAGGCTTCCTCCTGCTTACCTTGATGTATACCTTGCTGTATGCCTTGTTGCACGCCTTCACGCTTACCTTTTCTGCGCCCCGATTCACGTATTCTGTCTACGATCGTCATTAATCTCTCCTTGTGTTGGGGAACACGACGCGCCACCTCGCGGATAAACTTGCCAAAACGAGGCGTGCTGCCATGCTGTATTAGCAAATAATTAAACAGCGCTTTTAGCTGACTGTCATTAGCGTTTCCCGTAATCAGAAGTACCGCTAAGCGCTCGACCAATCCCATCAGGTCGCGCTGACGTATATGCTTTTGTACCAGCTCCAGCATCGCGATACGTCGATGCTGCATAATCTCGTTATCCGGCACCACTGTAATGTCTACCAGTGGAAATGCCGTCGCATAAAGCTGACGCGCCAGCGCAGGATCGTCAAACTCATCCAGCCAGCAAAGCGAAAAGGGATACGGGCTTTTCGCGCCATGGTAAAACAGCATGGGAATCACCAGCGGTAACGTTTTATGGCCAGCATCCAGATGGCGCTGCATCGCGGCAGTCGCGTAACGCATTAACCGAAACGCCATATGCGCGTCCGGCGTACTCTGATGCTCTATAACGACATAGATATAACCGTCGCCTTCACACGTTTTTAGCGACCAAAGGACATCGGAATAAAACGCGCGTAAATTTTTCTCGATAAAACTGTCTGGCGCCAGTTTCAACGTCGTCAGATCGCAACGTATTCTTAGCGAATGGGGAAGATGAATATTGAGAAAATCCCGCGCGGTATCCGGATGGCGTAAAAACGTTTTGAATACCGCATCATGAGGTGTGGACGTGGGACTTTTTTTCATGGCGATCCGTCACCTGAGGAATAAGATGACGCCACTGTACTCGCCAAAAATACAGACAGCATTCAGGAAAATTTTACCCTGCGAGGAGGCTCGAAAGGGAATCACTGACGGCTGCAATACGTACATTTTTGCCCAGCCTGCTACGCATTATCGCCCGATAGCGTAACGCTAACCGGGCCTACAAATACACGTCATCTGTAGGCCAGGTAAACGCAGCGCTCTTCGGCGATAAATCTCACACCAGCGCTTTGACTATCTCCATCAACCGAATGACGTCTTCGGGGCGCGTATTGCCGGTTTGCGGATCGATAATCGAGCTGTAAACATGCGGCATGACGCGCGGCACGCCTGCTTCCAGGCAGGTTTGCAGGATAATACCGAAATTATCCAGTGAGATACCGCCGGTCGGCTCGATGAGCGTCATGCCGTGGCGGGCGGCGGTTGTCGCCAGCGCATAGAGTTCCGGTAACGACTTTTCGCCGCCCATCGGGAAAAACTTCGCCGCATGTGCGCCCATATCCTGCATCATGCGTACCGCCGCTTCACAGGAAACGCGGGCTGGCGTTCCCTGGCTGCTGCTGACGCCGGTAGAAATCAACACCTCGCCAGGCGTTCCCGTCGGGCTGACCAGGGCGTTAATATGTGTTTGCTCGCCGCCTGTCGCCGCCAGCGCGCCCGCCGCGAAGCCGCTGCCGGTAAAGGTCTGGTTAACGTGGGCCGGGTGAGTATGGGCGGCAATCATCGCCGCTTTGTAGTACTGCGCCGGGTCGCCTGCGCCCAGACCCACTGAGATAGACGGCACCTCCGCCATCCAGCGTTTCACCTCCGGCACGCCCTCTTCTACCGTAGCGAACTGCGCGGAAAGTACGCCAATGACCGCATGGCCTTCGGCGGCTTCATAGATAGCCTTCGCGTTGGCGATATCCTTTGCCAGCACGTTAATCGCTACCCGCTGACGATAAAAATTAATCTGCTGCATGTTCTGCAATCTCCCTGAGTCGCGCCACAATCAATGCCATTTCCCCTTCGGCTACCGTGCGTGGATCGAGGCTAAAAACCCCCTGATGAAGCTGATATTTGCGGGCGTAAATCGCTATCTCGCCGCCGCGCAACTGCGCTTCGACGTCCTGCGCATTCAGCCCCAATTCAGATGCGTTCACCCGCACACGAATACGCCAGATTGCACGCCCGGCCTCATCCTGTTCGATATCGGCATAAAGTCCATGGATGGCGGAAATCGCTTCCGCGACCGGCTGTAACTGTGCTGCGGTCACGGTCGTCTGGCCCTGGTGGTAATTCTCCAGCGCATACACCAGCCCAACCATGTTTTCCTTGCCGATTTTCATTGCCCTGGCAATCCCCTGGTGCTGCGCTTTGCAGGCGGCAATCCACGTTTTCTTACCAGTGATAAACCCGGAGGTTGGCGCATTAAAGGCTTTTGCGCCGCTGTAGATAACCATATCCGCGCCGCTCGCCACCCAGCCGCGCAAATCCTCTTCCGCCGCGGCATCGACAATCAACGGCAGGTGGTTGGCCTGCGCCACCTGTACAAAATCGTCAATGCTCAACATGCCTTTCTGTACGCAATGGTGTGATTTCACATAGAGTAGCGCGGCGGTCTTTTCGTTAATGGCGCTTTCCAGTTGCCAGCGGGCCGCCAGATTGCTCGACCCCACTTCCACTATGCGCCCGCCGCCAAGACGAATGGCGCTGGTGACTGGCGCGCCGTAGTCAACGTTATGCCCGCGCAGCATCACTACCTCATTGGCCATACCGGTACTGTCCGGCATCAGGGCGACGCGCGCCCGATCGCCGTGGGTGATGGCGGCAGCGACGGCAATGGCAATACCCGCCGAGGCGCACGAGGTGATATAGCTATCTTCAGCACCCGTATAGCGAGATACCAGTTCGCCGGTTTTTTCCACCAGCGCATCAATCTCGACGAAAGCGGAAGCCGCGCGCGCGGTGGCCTGCATGACCTCCGGCGCGACGCTTGAGACGCCCAGAATGGTCATTTTGCCGCAGGCGTTAATGACCTTTTTCAACCCCAGTTGTTGATAGATATTCGGCGTCATGATTTACAGCACTCCCAACAACGAACAGACTATGCTCAGTGCGACAATCGACAGCAAAATGGTGGTGTAGCGCGGCCCTTTTTTTACCAGATAGAAGTAGATGGCGAATACCGCCGCCAGTGGCAGTAAGCCCGGCGCGATAGAGTCGAGGATCTGCTGAACCACCACTTCAGATCCTTTCAAAGCGCTAATTTTTAACGGCGTGGTGATTTTGACGTAGCTGGCGGAAAGCGCGCCCATCATGATCAAACCCAGCACGTTGGCCCCGTAGATCAGTTCTTTGATTCGCCCCCCTTGCAACAGGCCGATAATCGAATCACGCCCCAGCGTATATCCCTTGTGGACCATGCCGTAGCTGATCGCCAGGGTGATCGCCGGGTAGAGAATCAGCGGGATAATACCGCCCATCGCGCTGCCATTTGCCGCGAACGGAATAAAGATCGCTATCAACAGCGGCATCACCGCCGCCCAGATAATCGAGTCGCCCATCCCGGCAAGCGGCCCCATCAGGCCCGTTTTAATGCCGGTGATAGACGAGTCGTTAATCGGCTCGCCGCGCGTTTTTTGTTCTTCCATGGCAATAGAGATGCCCTGAATCACCGCGCCGAAGGTCTGCTCGGAGTTAAAGAAGTTAAGGTGGCGTTTTAGCGCTTCTACCTGCTCCTCTTTTTGTGGGTAAAGTTTTTTGATGATCGGCGTCATCGAGGCGCAGAAAATCAGGCTTTGTAAGCGCTCATAGGAGCTGGAAACCTCGGCGCCCAGCCAGTAGATAAACCAGGCTTTGGTGATATCTGCTTTGGTCAGCGCCCCGCTTTCCCGCGCGCGCTCAACCAGTTCATGTTGCATTACGTCACTGCTCATCATGCTGCTCCTTCATTTTTCGCCAGGCCTTTAATCAGGAAGGCGACACAGGTGCCGAAGATGGCCATCGCCATGATGTCGACCTTGAGGTACAACACCGCGAAGAACCCGCCGATAAACCACGGCAGCAGGCTCTTTTTACCGATCACCATAATGGTGATGGCAAAGCCCAGCGCCGGCAGAATGCCGCCCATGATTTCAAAGGAGTGGGTTAACCAGTGCGGCATCAGTTTAAGGAAACTTTCCACCACATCCTGGCCAAAGTAGTTAGCGGCAAAGACCACCGGGAAGCGCAGCACCAGCCCCAGCAATGCCGGGTAAAGAAAGGCGCAACGCATGATGCCCGCCATGTTTGCCGTTTCCGCGTGTTTATCCGCCATATGCACCCAGGCGGCGTTCAGCGTGCGCCTAAGCTGATCGAGAAACACGCCAATCACGCCAAACGGGATTGCCAGCGCGATCGCCAGGTTTGGGTCCATACCGGCCTTCACCGCGATAGGAATGGAGATACAGGCCGCCAGCGCCGGGTCCGACGGCACGTTGCCGCCCGGCGTTGAGGTCACGCCCAAATAAACGAGCTGCATCCCTGCGCCGATGATCATCGCGGTCTGCATATTGCCAAGCAAAAGCCCGACAAATACCGCGATCACCACCGGTTGTAACAGCATCGCGGAGAAGGTGTAGCCGAGGCGTAAACGGGCAAACCAGTAATACAACCCCATCAGGCTTGCAAAGAGTAAGGTATCCATAGTGTTATCCTATACACTTCATCCTTCAGGCTGCCTCTTTGTTGGCTGCCTTCGCTCACCCCAGTCACTTACTTTAGTAAGCTCCAGGGGATTCACTCAGTTGCCGCCTTGATGCATCCAGAATGATTTTGTGTCTATTAAAGGGTTAGAATTTTTTCAGGATATCGTCGAGCGGCTGCGGCTTATCTTCCGGAATGGTCTGGAAAAATACCTGAACGCCACGGTTTTTCAGGTCGTTAAGAATGCCGACGTCTTTTTCATCCAGCGTAATATTCTGAAAAACCGCTTTGCGGTTTGGCCCGCCGCCGAGACCGCCAACCTGAATGCGGGTGACGTCAAAGCCCAATTGTATGGCGTCCTGCACCGCCGCCAGTGAGGGAAAAAGCACCAGCACGTTACCGTCGCCAAGCTGATTTTCTTTCCATGCAGCGGCAAAACTCTGGTTGCCGAAGCAATCCACTTTGATATTTGGCGGCGCCGCCATCAGGTAGATATTTTTCATAAACGGATCGGCGTCCAGTTCATCACTCACAACGGCTATCCGGTTCGCCTGAGATTGTCCGACCCACTTCGTGACAACCTGCCCATGAATGAGACGGCTGTCGATGCGGCATAAAACGATATTGGCCATGATGTTTTCCTTAGAGTGATTGTTGTAGCTGACGTACATGGGCGACCACATCCAGGCAGCTACTGCGCCCGGCCTCAACTAACTCGTCCACGCAGGCGGTTAGCATCCCTTGTTCGCGCCTGTCCAGCGCCTCCAGCAGTAGCGACGCATTCAGTCCGGCAATCACCGCCACCGGATAATCGGCGCTTAGTCGCGCCGCGACGTTGGATGTCGTGCCGCCGACAAAATCCGTCAGGATCAGCGAGCCTTCCGGCAGCGTTTTCACCACGGCCTCGACGCGTTGATAAAACTCGCCCAGCGTATCGACAGGCATTAGCGCGATTTCCGTCACGCCTTTAATTTCGCCCGTGACCATACGCAGGCTGTTGCAAAGCGGTTGTCCCCAGCCGCCATGCGTCAGCAGCAGGATGTGGGGCAACGGTTGTGTGGTAGTCAAAATGGCCTCCTGGCGCAATTACATGAGAACACCGGCATATATTGCCCGGTGGCACTGCGCTTACCGGGCCTACAGAACGCTCCCGGTAGGCCGGATAAGGCGTTTACGCCGCTATCCGGCATAACGCATCATCAGAAGAGCAAAGGTTGTGCCAGAATTTGTGTCACGCGAGGAAGAAGAAAGGTCTGGCGAGGCGCGAAGCCCCGCCAGTAAAAGGATTAGCTATAGAGCAGTTCGTAGATATAAAAATATTCCGCATCCGATAAACGGATGGCGTAGGCGTCTTCGATGGGCAGAAAAGCGGATTTGATGACACTAAACGCGCGCGCGTCCAGATTCGGCTGACGTTCCAGCGCCATCTGTAACGGTTTTCGGTTAATCACAATACGCTCTACCATACAGCAGCAGTGGATCAGGAAGCGCAGTGTCACCTGGCGGCTTGGTTTCAGGGAAAGCGAAGACGTCAGATGGTTAAAAACGCCCTCCATCTCTTTCAGAATACGCTGCGGGTTAAGCACGGAAATATGGTTGATGATGCTCTCCATCGTTAGCGCGCTGATAAAGCGCATGGCGCTGCGCTCCATCTCCAGACGGCGTTCAGCGTTGGACAGATCGGGCGTTAACAGGCTCAACACCAGTTCCGGCCCTTGTTCGGAGAAAAGCTCTTCCAGCGAAATAAACGGAATATCCGGCAGCCCTGGCTGGAAAGTGCCGACAATCCCCGCCAGCCGCTCGCTGGCATTCAATGCCTGCTGAACGCGCTCCAGACTTCGTACCTCGTTATAATCAAGGATCACCATCCTGGTGTCCTGCGACATCAGTTCGCCAAAGCTCTCCTCCAACACCTTTTTGATTTTTTCCGCCGTTCCCATGCCGGTAATACAGGAGATGACCAGCACTTTGCCGCCGTTCTCCTGCTGCGGCGTACAAAGCTGGCAGGGGATATTTTTACTCTGCAGGAGCGCCGTCAACTGTGGTAAGTCGCTGGTTTCATAGCTTAAATCCAGCCCGACTTCCAGCAGACTGGTCAGCGTGATATTCGGCATGAGCAAAACATCTATCTGGAATAATTTACTGATCGTACTGCCGAAATGGATCAATGAACCGATGTCCACCAACAGGATAAGCCGCCGATATTGTCGGGTTTGAATCATTTGGGTCAGCGTTTCCAGCGTGTCATGCACCGACTGTTCAAACGGCATGTCGATGGCGCTGAACAGCTCGCGCTCCAGCACGCGGTTGACATATTGCGCCTGGCTGGTGGCGGTGGTCGCGCCGTGGGCGATCAAAATGACCCCGCAGTCGGGGCTGGCATCGATGCGCTGACGATAATGGCGGCACTCTTTCAGGAACAGGCATAACCAGACCACTTCCGTCGCCGGACACTGAATATGCAGCAGTTCGTTGATTTTCCGACACAGCAGCGTGGCGTTGTCATATTCGTCTTTGCAGCGATCCAGGATCAAACTGGAAGAGTAAAGCTGCGGGATCAGGCCGCGCTGCACGTAGCCTATCAGCGCCAGGAAGTGTTTACGCAGTGGGTTAACCAGATTTTCCGGCAGCGAAAATCCCAACACCTGCTCTACGCAGCCAATCAGCAGCGTCACGCGCTCTTCAATCTGGTCGCCATAGCGCGGCGGATGCGCCACGCTGTCGCGGCTGTAGAGACCGTATTCAAAAATCGAGCTGAGTTTATTTTTCAGGATCGCCAGCGTCTCCGCCGGGGGGACGTTACTGTTGCGCAAATTAACATACTCGCGCGTCAGGAAGCTGTAAAAGAGGTCGCTCTCTTCAATTTCCGCCCCGGTCGCCAGCGACGTCTTCAATGCGGGCAGCGTGCGCGCGTCTATATTTAGCCGCGCTTTACCGTCAAACAGAGTATCCACCAATAGACGCTGTTCCGGCGTCGGGTTAACCGACATCTCCGCCAGCCGCTTATCCAGCTGTAGCGTGTCGTTATGCTCGGTCATTCCCGATGCCCACGCCTGAGCGCAGAGAAACTGAATATCGCTTTTTAGCTGACCGATATTGCCTTCCAGGGGTTTATTCAGCAACCAGAGCAACAACGGTTTATCAATGCTGACCGTGCGTTCTATTTTGCGGCTTTCCCGCTGTAAGAACCCCACGATCAGTTCGATCTGTTCTTCAACAGAGCGCTGGCGAATGCCCGGCAAATCAATGCATACCTGAATACGCCGCTGGAAAGTACGTAACAGCGCCGACCCGACCGGCTCGGTAGTGGCGCAAATCAGACGTACCGAAATTGATCGCGGCTGGCTGCTCACGCCAAGCGGACGGTACTCGCCTTTATCCAGAATAGAGAACAGCTTTTCCTGCCCTTCATAAGACAGACGGTGCACCTCGTCCAACAGCAGATAACCACCGTCCGCCTGCTCCACGAGGCCTGTTTTATGTTCATTCGCGCCGGTAAACGCCCCCTGCCGATGACCAAACAGATGCGAGGAGAGCAGTTCCGGGTTATGGGCGTATTCCGCGCAGTTAAAGTAGACCAGCGGCGGGATAGCGCCGCTCGCCTGTTCACAGGCGAAACGGTGCATCAGTTCCGCAAAAAAGGTTTTACCGACGCCGGACGGCCCGGTAAGCAGAACGTGTAAACCGTGCGGATAGAGCACCGCCGCACGGCCTTTTTCTACCGCATCGCGCAGGCTGCGATCGTAACCAATCAGGCTGGTAAACGGATCGTCGGGCGCGTAATGCTCTTCATGCGGCAGCACATCCGCCACCGACCGCACTTCGCGTTCAGACTCTTCCAGCTGACGTCCCAGCAACGTTTCCAGCGCCTGGCGATGCAGAAAATAGACCGGGCGGCCACGGCTTTTGATTGCCAGGCCGTCATTCCATAACTGATTGAGATCTTTGCTGACGGAGTTACGCGCCAGCCCAAGATTGAAACCTATCGCCTCCGCCGTAAACGCCGTCTCCTGCGCCAAATCGGCAAGGCATAGCCCGCGCGTCAGCCGTTCCAGCTCTCCCAGTACGATCTCAATACGTCTCATTACACTACCGCTTACGAAATAAAAGAGTAGTCAGAACATACACTATTCTGCCACGCAAGAAAGTGAAGGCGCAGCGAGAAACCGCCTTCCCACTTTTGCCTGACTTCAACGCCAACGGATAGCACGCCCCGATGAGTGAACGTCGCACGGTCTACACTTACTCTTGAAAAAGTGCAAACCGATAAGGATACCGTTTATGAAACGAAAAACGCTTCTGCTTATTGCCACACTTGTCGCGCTACCGGGCGTCACGTATGCCGACTCTCCGTTTAGCTCACTCCAGTCGGTGCATGAAAAAAATACGATTTTAAAGGATTTGCGCAAAATGTGTACGCCCAAAGGCGCGCTAACCGATGAAGCCTGGGAGAAAAAAATCATGGCGAGCGAGGGGAACCAGCAGCATATTCGGGAGGCGATGATCGCGATAGAGCGCAACAATCAGCATAACTACTGGCAGGCTCTCGGTAAGGTGGAATGCCCGGAGATGTAGCACACCTTTTCCGTTTTTTGGTCGCGAAAATGCGGACTGTAACCGGTTTCTGTTCGCTAAAACCGCGTATTCTGGAGCGAATTTACGCGATCAAGGAGTACGACAATGCGATACCGTTTTCCCGATAACTTCTGGTGGGGCAGCGCCTGCTCAGCGTTGCAAACCGAAGGGGATAGTCTGAATGGCGGTAAAAGCCAGACCACGTGGGATGTGTGGTTCGAGCGCCAGCCGGGTCGTTTTCATCAGGGCGTCGGTCCAGCGGAAACCTCAACGTTCTATCGCCACTGGAAGCAAGACATCGCGCTACTGAAACAGTTAAAACACAACAGTTTTCGCACCTCGCTAAGCTGGGCGCGGCTCATTCCAGACGGTGTAGGCGAGGTGAATCCACAAGCGGTGAGCTTCTACAATCACGTCATCGACGAGCTACTGGCGCAGGGCATCACGCCGTTTATTACGCTGTTCCATTTTGATATGCCGATGGTCATGCAGGAGAAAGGCGGCTGGGAAAATCGCGACGTCGTAGAGGCGTTTGGTCGGTACGCGCAAGCGTGTTTTACCTTGTTTGGCGACCGCGTGAAGCACTGGTTTACCTTTAATGAGCCGATTGTGCCGGTGGAAGGCGGCTATTTGTACGACTTCCACTATCCCAATGTGGTGGATTTTAAACGTGCGGCCACCGTGGCGTACCATACCGTGCTGGCGCACTCGACCGCCGTGCGCGCCTGGCGCGCCGGGCGCTACGACGGTGAAATCGGCGTAGTGCTGAATCTGACGCCGTCCTACCCACGCTCGCAGCATCCCGCCGATGTGCAAGCCGCGCATCATGCGGATCTGTTATTCAACCGCAGTTTTCTTGACCCGGTATTAAAGGGAGAATACCCGGCGGAGCTGGTGGCGCTGCTGAAAACCTATGACCAGCTGCCTGCCTGTCAGCCAGGCGACCGTCAGCTTATTGCCGATGGCAAAATCGATTTACTGGGGATTAACTATTATCAGCCGCGCCGCGTGAAATGCCGTGATACGGCGGTGAATCCGCAAGCGCCGTTTATGCCGGAGTGGTTATTTGACTATTACGACATGCCGGGGCGCAAGATGAACCCTTACCGCGGCTGGGAAATTTACGCGCCAGGAATTTACGACATCATTACCAACCTACGGGATAATTACGGCAATCCGCGCTGTTTTATCTCCGAAAACGGGATGGGCGTTGAGAACGAGCAGCGTTTTGTGCAAGCGGGACAGATTCACGATGATTACCGGATTGACTTTATCTCTGAGCATCTTAAATGGCTGCATAAAGGCATTAGCGAGGGCGGTCACTGTCTTGGCTACCACATGTGGACCTTTATCGATAACTGGTCATGGCTGAACGGCTATAAAAATCGCTATGGTTTTGTACAACTGGATTTAGCCACCCAAACGCGCACGGTGAAAAAAAGCGGAGAATGGTTTGCCGCCACCGCAGAGCATAACGGTTTTGATTAAGCATTTATTATTGCCGGATAACGACTAACGTCGTATCCGGCCTACAAATGGCAGCAATATCAACTCATTGGCGTAATACGGACTTTCGCCGCCACGACTAACGCCGTCAACAGCATCAGACCGCCGGAAAGCGCCAGCGGCGAAAGCAGCCCGAAATTGTCGAGCGCATAACCGCCCACCGCCGCGCCACAGGTATTTGCCAGTTGAATCACCGCGACCTGGATGGAACCGGCTTTTTCCGCCTGATCGGCAAGGGAACGAGTGATCCACGTTGACCATCCCACCGGCACCAGCGCAAACGCCAGCCCCCAGATAATCGCTATGACCGCCGCCACGGTTTTATCGCCTCCCCACACAATGAGCGTCAGCGCGCTCAGCGCCAGTAGCAGCGGCGCACCGGCCAGCGCCAGTTTTACCGAACGTTTCAGGACATAAGATGAGAAAGAAGTGCCAACGAAGCTGGCAATACCAAAACTGAGCAACACCAGCGTCAGACCATCAACGTCAAAGCCCGCCAGATTCATATAGACCGGGCGAATATAGGTAAAGAAAGCGAACTGCCCGGCAAAAGACATAAAGATGGCGATCATCCCGGCCATCACGCCAGGGCGTTGCAACAGGCTAAACATATTCTGTTTCTGGTGAGAAGGTTCGCCCGGCAGCGACGGCAGTGATTTCACCACCCAGATGACGCACAGTACGCCCATCACCGCAGCGGCGTTAAAGACATTACGCCAGCCAATAATACCGCCCAAAAAACTGCCCAGCGGCGCGGCGATCACTAACGCGATGGAAACCGCGCCAAAAATCACCGACAGCGCTTTCGGCACGGTACGCGCGGGAACCAGTCGCATGGTCAGCGACGCCGACATCGCCCAGAATCCGCCCAGCGCCAACCCAAGACAGGCGCGGCCCAGCAATAGCAGCGTAAAGCTGTTGGCAAAGGAGACCATCAGACAAGAAGCCGTCAGCAAAACGGCGAACAGAATAACGATATAACGCCTGTCGGTCGCCTGAATAATCTGGGTAATGAACAGGCTGGAAAACATCGCGACAAACGCCGTAACGGTGACCGACTGACCGGCGACGCCCTCGGAGATCCCCAGATCCTGCGCCATCGGCGTCAACAGACTAACGGGCAAAAACTCAACGGTAATCAGGCAGGCGACACAAAACGCCACGGCAAAAACGGCTGACCAGTTAGGCCTGGCAACCCCATCAGCGCGGAATTTTTCTGCGATATTTTCATTCATTGTGGTTACCTGCGTCGTTTTAGTGCGGAAAATCCACGCAGTGTAACATTACAAAATGTGATCTGATTAACATTTTAGCAACTGACATTGTTGCGCTGCATTTTGCGAGGCTGGTCGAGCGTTGAGAATTATCTTCTCTCGCTGCGTGCAAAACCAAAAGGTAAGACATAGTGTATCACCTGGTGCTATACTTTAGATTACAGGATGTCAATCTGATGCGAACCTTCAAAACCAGGTGGTTTAACAGAGAAGCGAAGCCCCACACGATAAAAGACGACGAGTTAAGCGAGGCCATCAACGCCGTACTGCAAGGAAAAGCAGATAATCTCGGCGGCGGAGTTTATAAAAAACGTCTCAATCAAAACCGCGATCGCGCAATCGTGTTGGCAAAGGGAGGCGAACATTGGTTTTACACCTTCCTGTATGCCAAACAGGATATGGCCAACATTAGCTATCGCGAACTCGCGGGTTTCCGTGAGTTAGCAAAACACTATGCTTGCCTGACCGAAGATCAGATAACGGCACTCATTAATAACAAAGAACTGATAGAGGTGCGCCATGTCAGCAAAAACTAAATTCAAAAGCCCTGCCTTTGAAGCGATTCATAGCGCGGCATCTGGATTATTTAGCGTGGATGCCATTCCCCCGGAGACAATGCGCAGTTTTGACACGACCTGCTTAAGCAGCATCAAAGACCTGCAGCCACTTGAAATAAAAGCGTTACGAGAAGAACTCAACGTTAGCCAGCCGGTTTTCGCTCGGTACCTGAATACCAGCGTATCAACGGTTCAAAAGTGGGAAAGCGGCGCCAAGCGTCCCAGCGGGATCTCACTGAAACTACTTAATGTTGTCCAAAAACACGGGCTAAAGGTGCTGGTATGAGGGTTTTACCGATGGTCTGTTAAGGCTATTCATACGATCATGAGTGCAGGAAGCCTCTACAACTTCCTGCGCCGTTTGATGGGAATTGCACTATACTGACTCACCAAAGCCATCAGCAAATGCAGATTTTAATTCATCCATAAAAGCCAGTTCATCCTGTCCATCACAAATTAAATCAATCATTGTGTTTCCCTTTACGCCAGCCCCCAAAATACTCATCATTCCTTTAATGGGAATTTCTTTGTCATTATTAACTAGCGTTAATGAAGACTGGTATTTTTTGACAATTTTCGCAAGTGTAGCGGCTGGCCGCGCATGAAGCCCCGTACTGTTCATAACGCGTACTGTTTGTCTAATCATATATTTTCCTTAAGAGACTTTGCGGAATGCTGAGTGATTTTTATTCATCATCTTAATTTTAGAATAAACATCATCCTCAACTGCCTGTTTTGCGTTCGCCATGACACGTGCCAGATTAGCCTCGTTGTTATTATTTACCCAAGCCTTACCGACAGTAGTAATAAAGGCTTTACGCAAATCACTCGCAATATTCACTTTGGCTACTTTGTAATTAACAAAGCTGCGAAGAATATCCGCGTCAATACCAGAACCTCCATGAATAACCAAAGGTACCGGACTGACAGACGCGATGCGTTGTAATAGCGGGATATCAATGCGTGGGATATCTTCAAGACCATGTACATTACCAATTGACACTGCCAGCATGTCGCACCCTGTCTCCTCAACAAAGCGCTGAACCTTCTCAGGTTCAGTTTTGCAGTCAGCCTCGCTGACATGATCATCTTCCTTACCCAGAATAGCGCCTAATTCCGCTTCGACGGGAACACCAAATGATTTACAGAAATCGACAGCTTCTCGGGTAAATGCAATATTTTCTTCGAACGGTAGCGCCGCGCCATCAATCATTACTGAGGTAAATCCGGCCCGGACAGCCTGCTTAACATCTTCCAGAGTTTTCCCATGATCCAGATGCAGGCTGACAGGAATATCCATTTTGTCGGCATGCCGCTTAACAATTTCATAAATGTAATCGTAACCTGAAAGCTGTGCATTAGTAGGAGCAATTTGAATAAAATTGGGCAATCCGGAACGTTCTATTGCATTAAGAATGGAAATTGTTGTCTCCAGGTTCGTTGTATTAAATGCACCCGCAAGGACATGTTTTTCCTGAATACAATTGAGCAGGATCCTACCATTGACTAAAGGCATATTAACTCCAGATATTTATGTGAGCAGTGTAAGTAAATTATCGAACTATTGAGTTATCACAGTTATTCACCAATAAGCGCCCCTTCTTGCCGCAGTTTAAATTGATAAAATGACAGCCATTGCTGCTGATATATTTTCAACTTTGCAGAACGAACCGCGTCAGGAAAATATCGATCAGCCACAGGAACAGTCGGGGGGACAACATTCGGACAGGCTATCAACAATGCTCCAAGGGAGACGGTTTCATCAAAAGCAATGGCCTCAATTGGACACTGGAGGATGTCAGCCTTCAACTGGAGCCAGTATGGGTTTTTCACCGCAGGACCAATGACTTTTACTGTCCTGCCCGCCGGGATATTAAAGCACCCGTGACAGTGTGCAAACTCCATCGCCAGGCCAATAAAGACACTCTCAAGCAGAGACTCCGGAGGAAGTGAATCCGTCAGACCAAAAAGCAGGCCACGAGTGTGCCGATTTTTATTTGGCGAACCCGAGCCCCGCAAATGAGGAATAAATACCGGCACATGCTCGACAGACCAGGAAGGTTTGAGGTATTGCTCCATGGCTTTTTCCAGGCCTGTGCTTATTTCCTTATCAGTTAAACGAAAGGTTTTTTTCACCCATTCAAGCGCATAACCGCCGACAGGCAGAGAAGCGAAAAGCGTGAAAAATTCACCATCGGAGTAACAACCATTTGCCAGCTTATCCCTGCGAGCCTGCACATCAAGCGTTGGCTGTGTATTCAGCAGTAAAATACCCTCTGTCGTGCCGGTAGAATTCAGCACATCGCCCGGTTGCATCTGTAATGCGCGGGCACCGACCATATGATCGTGTCCGGCCAGGGTGACTTTTACCTCATGTGGTAATCCCAACTCCTGCCTGAGCGTTGCAGTCACCCATCCGGCCACTTCACCCGGCTTTATCAACGGAGCCAGTACACCGAACGGTATGCCGAGAATCCCGGCAGCATTACGAGACCAGGTACGGCGAGCAATGTCCAGACACAACGTTCTACTGGCCAGGGATATTTCCGTCTTTTTCGCACCTGTCATTCGCCACAACAACACTTCTGGAGCATGTAACCAGCAGATATCTTTTCTTTCATGCAAGGAGTAGTTATCAAGCAACCATCTCATTTTAAATGCTGAGTAATTACTGTGAGGTGGCAATCCCGTTATAGAATACAGTTCTTCAGCCTCTGCCTTGCTTAATGACGAGAGATAAGATTCACCACGTCGATCATACCAGGCCAGCATCGGGGTAAGAATGACGCCCTCCTTATCCACAAAGACGCCAGACTCACCGAAACTCGCAATACTGATATTTTTTACCGGAAACGGTACTGAAGCCACCAGTTCAGCCATTACCAGTCGCAGTGCCTGCCACAGCGCTTCGATATCGAAATCTACCTCGCCTTTGTCCGACGATATTGTTGGCGTCGGAAACTTGCGGACTTCCAGAACTGACACGTCATGACAGGAATAACAGCTGACTTTGCAGTTAGTTGTGCCAATGTCAATGACAAGCGCTGCGTGGTAATCAGGCATAGACCGTTCCTTTTGTCAGGCGAAAAACACCATAAATAATCAGCGCAAGCACAGGAATCAGCCCGATAGCAATAATATTTCCGTTGAATATTTCAAGCAGCCAGAAACGGAAGGGGTTACCGCCATCAAGGAAGCTTGATACCTGACCACTTGACCCCTCAGCCATTTTGAAATTGACATCCTTAGCCATACCGGTAATAAATGGCGCAATTTTGGTCGCAATCCACAAGTCGGCGACAATAACAGGAATTGCGGTTATCACAGCCCGGAAAATATTGCCACGACATGCCAGTACAATCATGGAAGCCATGACTGCCAGGTTCGCAAGGTCTCCGAGTGGCAGGACTTTATTGCCAGGAAGAAGGAATGCAATAAAGACAGAGATGGGTGTCAGAATCAGTGCTGTAGATATAATGGCTGGGTTACCTACTGCTACCGCGATATCCAGTCCGATAAAGAGATCATCACGGCCAGGATATTTGGCATTCAAATATTTCTTAATGGCTTCAGACAGAGGTAATAAACCTTCCATCAAAATTCGTACCATACGCGGAAGAATGAACATGACACCGCCAATGCTGATCCCCAGCAACAGGATATGTTTAAAGTCATACCCGGCAATGATGCCCAACAAGACCCCCAGAATAGTACCCACCATCATAGGCTCGCCGAAGATTCCCATTTTTTTCTGAACGTTTTCCGGATCAATATGAATACGGTTAACACCAGGGATCTTGTCGATAATTTTGTCGAACAGCAATCCAATTGGAAAGAAGACGACAGATGACAGGGTCGGAAGTGAAATACCTTCCAGACCGAAGTACTTTGCCACTAATGGCGCTGACCAGTCCGCCAGTTTGAGAACCACGATCGCGGCAATAGCGGCTGCGGACAGACCCAAAACAAAACTCCCTGTGCTGTAGTAAACCAGCGTTCCAGCCAGGGCAAAGTGCCAGTAGTTCCACATGTCGACATCAACAGTACGTGTCTTATTCAGGGCCAGCATGGCGACATTAATCAGCATCGTCAGCGGAATGACAAAGGGTGCGATTGGTGAGCCCCAGGTAATTGCGGCCAATGGTGGCCAGCCTAAATCGACAACAGGAAGGCTAATACCAGTTCGCTCAACCATTGCCTGTGCAGCCGGGCCTACGTTGCTGGTGAGTATGTCAAAGATGGCATAAATTCCGACAAACCCTATTCCGACAATTAACGATGAGCGAAGTGCTTTAGCGGGTTTTACTTTGAAGAACAATGCCAGGAAAAAAAGGACCAGCGGCAATAAAACCGTTGGGCCAAATCCCAGGACATATTGCACAACGGTATAGAGAGTATGTGCTATATCATTCATATCCGACCTCTTATTCAGATGTGACCAGACCTCGCGTTAGCGCCTGGATAATTTATCTGTTTTTTATTTATGAAATCAGGCTTGGCCTTTAAGGATTGAAACTATTTTTTCAAGAACTTTATCTTCACCTACTCCGGTAATGATTGGCAGGCCACTAACAATCGGAATATCCAGTTCATAAGGAACTTTCGTTGTTGATACAACCAAAGCTGCACCATCGGTATTGTTTGGCAATGAGGCTACATTAGTTTGTGAATAATTAACATCAAGCCCATTATCTTTACAATATTCCATTACTTTTTCTGCCACAGCCGTGGAAGTAGCAACACCCGTTGCGCAAACAAATAGTATCATTTTACTCATACTTCACCTCTTTCAGATATGCGTGTGTAAATTGACTGATAAATTTCATCATCATTCATGACCAGTAACTGCTGCATAAAATCCTCATCCTGGATCACATCCATAATCCAACCCAGTACGTTGAGCTGCTTATTGCTTTCACCTAAAGCAAGCATAAACACCACCCTGACAGGTACGGGATCTGGTTCCCCGCCCATATCTTCGAAATTGACGGGTTCTGCCAGTATTCCAACGCTAATGGCGTTTTGGCGAACATACCTGTGATCAGTATGTGGAATAGCGACACCTACAGGCTCAACCGGTAGACCCGTTGGAAAATTCTGTTCTCGCGTAATGACGTGATCGGCAAAATCAGATACAACCATACCATCGTTAATTAACGGACTGGCAAGAGCCTTGATTATGTCATTCTGACTCACCTCTTTAGGGAGGTGGCGAACATAATGACGGCGAAAATGAATATCCTGCATAGCTTCCTCTTTGCTAGTTAGGCATCCAGGCGCTGTAAAATAGTGCCAAGATAATATTTATTACCTTTTAACCAGACGTTACCAAAATCAATGGCCAATCCTCTAGAGAAAAATACCAACTGTTCCAAATGCAAAACAGGTGCGTCTTCACCAATATCAAGATAATGGCCTCGCTCATTACCAATTAATTTAGCTGCGTAACGGCTTTCAGAAAAACTTATTTTCTTATCAGATAATCTTTCTATTGCTGAAAATAAATTCTCCCTGGTAAAATCTACATCAATAATACCGGGGCAGAGATCAATGTTGATACGATTTTCAATCAACATGACTTTTTCATCGCCAATACAACGAAGGCGTTTAAGAAATAAAACATCTTGTCCCGGTTTGATACTCAGTTTCTCTGCTACAAAGCGGTTAGCGGGCTCCAGTCGGGAGGTTATAACACTGGTTGTGAAGTTTATCTTCTGGCTGGCTAAGGCTTCAGCAAAGGAGAGCAAACCTTCACCCAGTGGGTAAGCAACATTTTCCTTCTTTACGAAAGTTCCTTTACCCTGCACTTGCACAAGAACACCTTCCCGGACAAGTTGGTCAACCGCTTTTTTAACGGTACCGCGACTCACCTCCAGCATATCCATGATTTGAAACTCTGAAGGTATCCGGTCATCCTCAACCAATTCTCCGCTATAAATACTTTCCCTTATCCACTCCACAACCTGTTGATACAGTGGGATGTGTGAACTTTTACTCAATGTTTTCATGGTGCGCGCCTAAACATTTAGAGTTGTCTATAGACAATCATGTACAACTTCGAGTTTATGATAAGAAATTTTGAGACAGGAGGTATGGCAAGGAGTCACAGTTTTAGTGTTCAAAACAAGATCACATTTCCGTGATATATGTCACGGAAATGATGAGCTACAAGTCTCTGACGTTTTGGCGTCGTTAGCGGTTATTCGGTACGTTACTTCTGTGGTTCACCCTTAGCAAATACGATGGCGGCTACGCTTTATTTGGCTAACGATGAATCGCGCCATCCGACCGTTAATCGTGGCTCTCCGCCCTTGCCAGCCTCATTCATCTCGTCTTTTGTTAACGAGATAGTGAAGAGTATCAATGCAGCCAGTGGACACCCTCTTCCGGCTGAAAAAAGGCGTTATAGCGCAGTTGAAACGCGTTGATCTCCTGCATATCGGGTTCCATTTCGCGCAAAAAGCCCAGCGCCAGCCGTACCTGTGTGTCGGTGATCGGCGCGGCTAAACGCGCTTTTTGCAGCAAGCGATGCCACCGCTGCAAATTCTGATCGCCGCCATCGACAATCACCATTTGCCAGATCAGTAACACCTGAGCGGCATTTTGCAAATGCGACTCATCAGGGCGATGCAGATACTGTAAAAATTCACCGCCCGCCGTTTTACCCATCTGATCAATCATCGATTCTATCGGCACTACATCAATATTCAGACGTTCGCTCAGGCGGCGAATCGCCCGGCGGGTATCCGATGTCAGCACCCGAAAACCCACAATAAACACCACCACAAACGTGGCCAGAATCAACCAAATCATGCGCACATCCGTCACCAAACAGGATGCCCATCATAACGGTAAATTTATAACTGTCGACGTTCTGGCCTGTCAGGATGTGATTTATTAACGCCTGTCTTCATTTACGCCAGACGCCGGATGTCCTGTCTGACGAACGCAAGGCATAAAAAAGCCCGGCGTTAAGCCGGGCAAAACGTTACCAAATGCACACATTTAAGCGATATTGACTTGCTGAATTTTTTTCTCACGGCGGATTTTGCGCTCTTCCATCACGGCGACCATCGCCATCAGGCAGATACAGCCGATCGCGGCGGCGTCCAGCGCGGCGAAGGTGCCCGCCCAGCCGGTCAGACCAAAAATGGGGGTGCCGTCGGCAATCATGCCCAGACCCAGCTTGGCAAAGCTATCGCCGATAAGATAAGCGAAGGTTCCTTTGATACCGTCCGCAGCGCCGATGGCTTTTTTCGGTACGAAACCGACAGCCGCCACGCCAATTAACAGCTGCGGCCCAAACACCAGGAAACCGAGCGCGAACAGCGAGGCCAGATAGACATACTGGTTGCTGGCGTGCTGGTAGACGCCGAGGGTGGCGATGATTAACGCCAGCGCCACACAGGCTACCAGCGCACGACGACCGTTCGCCAGGTCAGAGAGCCAGCCCCACAGCAACGTGCCGACCAGCGCGCCCACTTCGAACAGGGTAAAGCCCTGAATCGCCACCTCTTTAGAAAGTTTCAGTTCCTGGAAGGCGTAGACGGTTGACCACTGGTCGATACCAATACGTACCACATACAGGAAGATATTGGAGAAGCACAGCAGCCAGATCACTTTGTTTTTCAATACATATTCAACAAAGATCTGCCACTTGGTCATTTCGTTTTCTTCAGTCTCTTTGTCCTCTTCGCTGATCTCTTCGCCGAACAGTTCTTCAGCTTTGCCCAGACCGTAAGACTCTGGGGAGTCGCTGCCAAAACGCAGACCGATAAAGCCAACAATCAGCGCGATAATCGACGGGAAGATAAACATGCCGATGACGTGACCGTCGAACAGGTAGTTGGCGCCGAACAGCGCCACGCCTGCCGCGCCCGCGCCGCCGAGGTTGTGGGAGATATTCCAGAAGCCGAGAAAGGTGCCGCGTTTACGACGCGGAGTCCATTTGGTGATGGTCGAGTAGCTGCACGATCCGCCGGTACTCTGGAAGAAACCGCTCAGGGCATAGAAAGCGATCATCAGAAACAGACTGGTTGACCCCGCGCCCATGCTGGCGCTGAAGCCGAGCATACAGATAGCGGAGAGGATCAACATAAACGGTAGAAACTGCTTGGTATTTTTACCGTCAGCGTAGTAGGAAACCAGCGTTTTCCCCACGCCATAGGTGATCGAGAAGCCCAGGCCAATCATCCCCAGCTCGGTCATGCTCAACCCGTAGGTAGAGATCATGTCGTTCTGCGCGATGTTAAAGTTTTTGCGGATCAGGTACATGGTCAGGTAGCCGATAAAAACCACCAGATAGGACTGCATGAACGGCTTGAACCACATTTTACGCCGCACATCGAGCGGCAGATCCAGGGTCGGCTTGCGCACCTGGTTTAAGAAGGCCAGCATGGATTACTCCTGAGCTAATTTTTATACCTGCGAATGGCAGGCATTGTAAAAATCCACAGGAAAAGTGGCCTGCGACAGCGTCCAGGCAAAACCGGGAAAATTTCTTAGTTTTGCCCCATTCAGCGCAAAAAGGTGAGGTGCATCACGCTTCGCTGGTCTCGCGCGGGGCCTGAGCGTTCAGAAATGGCAACAGCAATAGCGCGGAGATCCCCGCCGCGATGGCGATGACCGCAAAAAAACCGGTCCAGTGCCAGATCTCCAGCACTTTCGCTAACGGCCAGCCGGAAAGCGACGCGCCGAGATAGGCGAACAAGCCGACAAAGCCGGTGGCCGCGCCCGCCGCCTCTTTATGCGAGCACTCCGCCGCCGCCATGCCAATGAGCATCTGCGGGCCGAAGACAAAGAAACCGGTGGTGAAGAAACAGGCCGCCTGCATCACGTAGCTGGCGAACGGCATCAGCCACAGCGAACCCACAGAGAGCAAAATCCCGGCAGCGAAGATTAAATTCATCGGTCCGCGGTTACCGTTGAAGAGTTTGTCCGAGCCCCAGCCCGCCACCAGCGCGCCGATAAATCCCCCCAGCTCAAACATCGATACTGCCGTGTTGGCCGTGACCAAATCCACGCCCAGCGTCTCGGACATATACAGGTTGCCCCAGTCGTTGATCGCCGCGCGCACCACGTACACTAAGACATAACACAGCGAAAGCAGCCAGATATAGGGATTCAACAGCACATATTTAGCGAGGATTTCTTTGCGGCTTAGCCCCGCGCCCTCTTGCTGTTGGGCAACCTCCAGCGCATCGTGCCGCCAGTCGCCTACCGGCGGTAAACCAATCGCCTGCGGACGGTCGCGCAGCCACCAGCAGAGGACCATGCCCACCCCGATGGCAAGCAATCCGGCCACCATCATCCCGACGCGCCAGCCATAATGCAGGGCGACAGCGGCCATAACGAGAGGGATCAGCGCCCCGCCGACATTGTGCGCGGTGTTCCATAACGCCCACCAGCCGCCGCGCTCGGTACGCGAGTACCAGGCGGTCAGCAAACGGGCGCAAACCGGCGATCCAAACCCCTGGAAAAAGGCGTTCAATGCCCATAGCAGCGCAAAGGCCCACAGCGAGGTCGAGAAGCCGAACAGAATATTCACTACGCCGGTCGCAATCAGCCCGATGCCCATAAAATAGCGAGCGTTAGAGCGATCGCTAACGATGCCGGAGACAAATTTCGACACCCCGTAGGTGATGTAAAACAGCGTCGCCAGCAGGCCGATATCGCTGCGACTCAGAATGCCGCTGGCAAGGATTTCCGGCGCGGCGGCGTTAAAGCTTTTACGGGTGAAATAGAACAGCGCGTAACCCAACCAAATGGTGATCAGGATATGCCGCCGCCAGTAGCGATAGCGGGCGTTAACCTCGTGCTTATCGGTGATGAGCGGCGCGTTGGCCGGGGCTTTTAAAAACGAAAGCATTATCCTTCCTTAAACGTAACGCTGGGGCAACGAGACGCTCACCCGCGTACCGTGGGTACAAGAGATGGTTAGCGTCCCGCCGAGCGCCGACACGCGTTCGCGCATTCCGGTCAGGCCGAAGCCCTGCTGGTGAGAGCCCGGCGGCAGGCCGCTGCCGTCATCCTCAATCACCAGCATCAGCCGCTCATCCTGCTGCCAGCCCTGGAGCGTCACCGCGCTGGCATTGGCATGTTTTACGATGTTATTCAGCCCTTCCTGACAGACGCGAAACAGCGTCACGCGCTGACTTTCACTCAGCGCCGTTTCGTCAATTCGCCAGTCGAGGTGACTGACAATACCGCGGCTTTCCAGCTCCATTTCGCGCAGCAGCGAACGGATGGCCTGCGCCAGCGTTAAGTCGTCTAGCTGGCGCGGGCGCAAGCGCCCCAGCAGGCGACGCACGGCGTCATACACACCCAGCGAAAGCTGCTCGATAAGTTGCCCGCTCTGCTTCACGCCGCCGTTATCCGCCGCCAGTCGTTGCACAATGCCCGCCTGGGTACGAATCGCGGTGATGGTCTGTCCGATGTCATCGTGCAGCTCACGCGCAACATCGCGCCGCACGCTCTCTTCGGTCTCCAGAAGACGCTCCGCCAGCCGATGGTTGCGCGCCAGCTCCTTTTGCAACGACTGGTTCAGCTCGCGCAGACGCTGAATGCCCGCGCCAAGCAGTAGCCCGGTCAGGCTTTGCGCCAACAGCGAAAGTAATAAATCGACGGGATGATCGTGCCAGGTCTGGCTGGCGATCAGCGCGATAGCGTTCATCAGTGTGGCAATGAGCGCGCCCTGCCAGCCATAATGCCAGGCGAGCGCGATAATCGGCAACGCCAGGCAGAACGGCGTAAAGCGCGAAAGTTCAGCAGGTAACCCCAGTTGCAGCCACAGACTGACGATAAACAGCAGCAGATACCAGATCAGATGCCGCCCGCGCCAGTTTACCGGCTGCGATACCAGCGATGGTCCCAGCGGCAGCCAGGTAGTGCTGGTGAGATAGTGCCAGAAAACCAGGCAGATGGGGGCCAGCGTCAGCCCCCCCGTGAGGGTCAGCAGTAGCGCGTTCCATGCCGCTTCCCCCTGCCCCAGCCAGGGCAGGGATTGCAGTAGCGCCGCGGCGGTGAGGGCCGCGCCCTGAAGCAATAACGTGCGCCAGTCGCGCTGATGGCGGTAACGCGAAGTCAGCGCCACGGGCAGTAGTGTCAACACACCACCGATCATCAAAAGCGGCAGATGGGCCAGCGCAACTTCCTGCGCTAACCAGTACACCAGTAGCCACTCCGCGCCCAGCAATACTGGCCAGTATCCACGCGGGCATTGCAGCATAAGTCCCAGGCGCAGGCCGAAGGGAAAGAGTAGCGCCGCCAGCTCCGGGCGCTCTACCAGATGCAGGCTGATACTCCACAGGCAGAACCACGCGGCGGAGAAAATAAAAAAGCAGGCAACAACGGTGATTAAACGGGAAAAAAAGGTGTTCATTACCAACCGTCAAACATGCGATGCGCCAGTTCAACGTCATTGCTGACGCCTAATTTTTCCAGCAGATTCGCGCGATGGACATGCACCGTTTTTGGCGACAGCCCCAGTTCGGCGGCAATCTCTTTTACCGCCATACCCTGGGCGAGTTTTTCCGCCACCTGACGCTCGCGTTTGGTCAGCGGATCTTGCCGACCCGCCGCCAGTTTCACGGCAATATCGGGGGTCAAATAGCAGCCGCCCGTCGCCACCGTATGCACCGCGGCGATCAGTTCATCCGGACTACAGCGTTTAGAGAGAAAACCGCGCGCGCCGGCGTTCAACGCCTGTTCCACCAGCGCCGGGCTATCGTGAACCGAGAGCATGATCGTCGCCATCCCTTTTGGCAGTTGGCTTAGCAGCTCCAGTCCGGAAATATCCGGCATCGAAATATCGCAGATACACACCTGTACGCCGCGCCCCGGTAAACCTGCCAACGCTTCGCGCCCGGAACCAAACTCAGCGACCACCTGCAAATCAGGTTCCAGCCCCAGTAGCTGTGCAAAGCCGGAGCGGACGATAAGGTGGTCGTCGATAAGGGCAACGGTGATCATGGGTTCTGTCCTGATGGATAAAAAAAACGCGCTTACCTTAACGATAAGCGCGCGGCTGTTCAAGCCTTGAGCGGTCAGACAATGCCTGTCGTGACGGTGAACGTCCGGGTTTGCTGCGGTTCCAGTTGAAGCAAGGTTCCATTTCGCTGCGCCGCGAGAAAACCTTCAGGCCGACAGGTCGCGGGCAGGGCAAAGGCGGCAACCTGCTGATCGCCGTTATAAAGAATCCAGCGGGTCACGTAATTTAGCTCCGCGCTGGCGAAACGTGTCACGAACGTGGTGCCATCCGGGGCGATCATACTGAATTCCGGGGTATCCGTGTATCTGTCCAGTTCATCGGCGAAGAAGACGATTTCCGGGTCATAAAAGCCAGGCTCGTTGAGCGTTTCCAGCGAGGCTTCACCCTGCAAAAGCCGTTGATTAAACGCCAGCCACTGCGCCGTGGGTTTGACATGCGCCGGCACCGACTCGCGTAGCTTCAGCGCGGTATCCGGGATATTCTGGCGGAACGTGGCGTTCGGCACATAGGCATAGTTCATGTGGCACATGTACTGTAGCGGCATGGCGACTGAAGCCAGGTTAGTCACTGTCATCTGAATATCAAACAGCGCGCTTGCTTTACGCATTACCACCGCAGGTTGCGCCTGATAATGATGACCGAACCCCATCACATACTCGTAGCGCCCGGTCACGCGCAGACTGTCGCCCTCTAACTCCAGCCAGGCGTCGTCCATGGCAGCGCAGGGCATCTCGCCGTGCAGCGGATGTGTATCTTCCGGCGACGGGCAGCCATTCGCCAATAGTCCGGAATGGAAAGCAAAGCAACCATACGTTGCCACCACTTCCGCAGCCGGCTTCGGCTGGCGGAACATGTTGCGCATAGTCAGATCATGACCGTCAAACTGCGCGTCCCAAATCATCTGCCCCATCCAGGGCAGAATCACCAGATGACCGCGGCTGTTTTGTATTTTCAGTCCTTCCACGCCGCTGGCGTAACGAAACGCCGTAACCGTAAAATCATCATTTTCCAGCAAGATACGCGGCTGCTCGCTAAAAAGCTCCCGCCATAATGTAATACGTGTTGTCATGGTTGATCTCCTCAGGACGCGGCGACTTCAGCCAGGTTGCCGCGCACTTTGCTTTCGCGCCAGAAGTAAACGCCAACGTAAACAAAGCACAGCATGGAAACCAGGAATGAGAGCTGTAGCGAGTGGAACATGTCCGCCACATAACCTTGAATCGCAGGAACCACCGCCGCGCCGACAATCGCCATCACGATGACCGCCCCCGCCATTTCGGTATGTTCGTTATCGACGGTATCGAGCGTTCCGGCATAAATGGTCGCCCAGCAGGGGCCAAACAGAACACTGACCAGCACCGCCACGTATACCGCGCTAAAGCTGGGCGCCAGCGCCACATAGGCCAGGAACAGCGCGCCGATCACAGAGTAAAGGATCAGGACTTTTTCCGGGTTAAAGCGTGTCATCAGAATGTTGGCGATAAACTTGCCGATAAAAAAGCAGGCGAAGCTGTAGACCATAAAGGTTGAGGCATCGCGCTCATTGATATCGCCTAACTCCAGCGCCAGACGGATAGTGAACGACCAGACCGCCACCTGCATTCCCACATACAGGAACTGCGCCACAATACCGCGACGGAAGCGGGCGTTGCTGGCGAGATAGCGTAGCGTATCCAGCGCCGAGGGACGTTTATGACTCGCGGTTTGCGCGACTTTACAGGTCGGGAAACGCGTCAGCAGGAACAGTACCATCACCACTACCAGAACCATAATCATGTACTTATAGGGTTCCAGAGTGTTTTCCAGCATCAGCACCTTGAAGTTGTGGACTTGCTCGGCATTCATGCCCGCCATCTGTTTTTCCAGGCTTTCCCCTTCGGAAAAGACCAGATATTTACCCAATAAAATTCCTGCCGCCGCGCCGATTGGATAAAAGGTCTGGCTGATATTCAGCCGCAGCGTGGCGTAGGCTTTCGGCCCGATCATCGAACTGTAGGTATTCGCCGCCGTTTCCAGGAAACTCAGGCCAATCGCAATGGCGAAAATCGCCGCGAGGAACATGGTGTAGGTCGCCATGTGCGACGCCGGGAAAAAGAGCGTACAGCCGACAATGTATAGCGTCAGGCCGATAAGTATCGCCACTTTATAACTGGTTTTTTTAATGACCAGCGAGGCCGGAATAGCAATTAAAAAATAACCGCCATAAAAGGCGCTTTGTACTAATGCCGAAGCAAAGTTGCTCAGCGAAAATACACTTTTAAATTGCGTAATCAGAATATCATTTAACGCGGCTGCGCATCCCCATAATGGGAATAAACAGGATAACAAAATAAACTGGAACAGAGGTGTCTTATTCAGATACCCGTCGGGCATCTGAACGATGTTTTTATCGTTCATAGTGCTACCTTTAACAGTGCAGGGTGATTGTTATTCGTTCAACGAAAGATACTCATTAAATTGCTCAATGCTTGGATAAGAGGATTGGGTGCCTTTCCCGGTGACGCTGAAAGCGGCAAAGAGGACGGCTTTTTTCATGGCGGCTTCCACATCCCCGCTCTGGACGTAGTAATGCGCGAAACAGCCGATAAAGGCATCGCCCGCGCCGCTGGTATCGACAGCGTTCACTCTAAACGCCGGGACATGGACTTCCTGGTCACGCGTCATCCACAGCGCGCCTTTCTCACCCATGGTGACAATAATATTGTTCAGCCCTTTATCTACCAGCGAACGTGCCGCTGCGCGAATATGGTCATAGGTATCCACTGGCATACCGGTTAATATTTCCAGCTCGGTTTCATTGGGTACAAAGAAATCGCATTTACAGGCATAAGACATATCTAATTCCCGTAATGCTGGCGCAGGGTTTAATAACACTTCAATCCCGTGTTTCTTGCCAAATTCTATTGCGTGATAAACCGTTTCAAGCTGAACTTCCAGTTGCAGAACAATAAGCTGGCATTTTTTTAAATCTTCCGCCGCGCGATCGATATCTTCCGGCGAGAGAAACTTGTTGGCGCCTTTGATGATCAGAATGCTGTTGCTGGAGTTGGCGTTGACGAAAATCGGCGCTACGCCGCTGCTGGTACACGGTACTTTTTCTACATACGTCGTATTGATCCCCCAGGATTCGAGATTACGAATGGTGTTGTCGGCAAAAATATCGTCGCCCACTTTGGTCAACATCAATACTTTTGAATTGAGCTTAGCGGCCGCCACGGCCTGGTTCGCCCCTTTTCCGCCGCAGCCGATTTTAAACGCCGGCGCTTCCAGAGTTTCCCCTTCTTTAGGCATCTGGTTGGTGTAGGTGATAAGGTCCACCATGTTAGAGCCAATAACCGCGATATCCATTTTACTCCCTCTCAGAAATCGTCACACGACAATGATATTAAAATAACATTATCATGTTACTTCCGTATCATTTGTGACTATGATCGCGATTAGAGGATCATTTTGTCATTTACTGCGTGAACAATCCCTGGCGGAACAAATCATTTTTAGGGTTACAATTTACTGAAAATTAACTATTTATTGTTATAAAACGCGAATAAACCCACTTTTATTTCCTGACAGCCGGACGTATAGTAGTGCCACACTGTAATGTTCTCAGAAACACATAAATGTTACTGATGGAACATAACAACATGATTTGCGGAGAGGGTGAATGGAGACCAAGCAAAAAGAACGTATCCGACGCTTGATGGAGTTACTGAAAAAGACCGATCGAATCCATCTGAAAGACGCCGCGCGGATGCTGGAAGTTTCGGTGATGACCATTCGCCGCGATCTCAGCCAGGATGATGACCCTTTACCGCTGACGCTGCTCGGCGGCTATATCGTCATGGTAAATAAGCCTACGTCTTCAACCAATATGCCGCTGCCGGCGAAAAAGACGCATCATCGGGACGACCTTCCCGTTGCGATCCTGGCCGCCGGCCTGGTGCGTGAAAACGATCTGGTTTTTTTTGATAACGGTCCGGAAATGCCATTAGTTATCAGCATGATACCGGATGATATTACCTTTACCGGGATTTGCTACTCGCATCGGGTATTTATCGCGCTGAATGAAAAGCCTAATGCCACGGCGATTCTGTGCGGCGGCACCTATCGGGCCAAGAGCGATGCCTTTTATGATGCCAATAATCCTTCGGCGCTGGATTCGCTCAATCCGCGCAAAGTGTTTATTTCCGCCAGCGGCGTACATGAACATTTTGGCGTGAGCTGGTTTAACCCGGATGATCTTGCCGCCAAACGTAAAGCGATGGAGCGCGGTCTGCGCAAAATTTTGCTGGCGCGTCACGCCCTGTTTGATGAGGTCGCGCCTGCCAGCATTGGTTCGCTTTCTGCCTTTGATGTCCTGATTAGCGATCGCCCATTACCGACAGATTATGCCGTTCACTGTCGGAATGGTTCCGTCAAAGTCATCACGCCTGATTCGGAAAGTGAATAACTTACTCAAAAAAGACGGCAATTTTATTGAACATGGTGGGATCGGACTGGTTTCGTACCACCTTCGCCACGTCTTCCAGTTTATCGATCTGACTGATCATCTGTTCAAGCCGCTGATCGTCATTGACCAGAAGCCAGATGCGGCTCTGATCGCTACCCTGAATCGGTAAACAGAGAATACCCTCAACGTTGAAAGCGCGTCGGGCGAACAGCCCGCAGACGTGGGTCATCACGCCAGGATGGTTGCGAACGGTCAGCTCCAGAATAACGTTATCATGTGATTGTTTCTGCATGGCTTATTCCCCCACCATCTCTGTATTTGCCGCGCCCGGCGGCACCATCGGATACACTTTTTCTTCTGCATCAATGCGCACATGGATCAACGCCGGTCCAGGACGACGAATGATAGCCTGCAACGCCGCCTGCGGATCGGCTTCGTTATTCAAATCACAGGTATCCAGACCAAACCCGGCGGCAATCTGCATAAAGTTGATGCTCCCCGGATAGGTCGCCGCAAAAACGCCCTGTTTATAGAACAGACTCTGTTGCTGATGTACCAGTCCCAGCGCGTCGTTATTCATCAGGATAATTTTCACATCCAACTGGTTTTCGCTGGCGGTAGCCATCTCCTGAATATTCATCATCAAACTACCGTCGCCGGAAAAACACAGCACCTTGTTGCCCGGATTCGCCAGCGCCGCGCCAATCGCCGCGGGCAGACCAAACCCCATGGTGCCCAGCCCGCCGGAAGTCAGCCACTGACGCGGACGGTTGAGCGGATAAGCCTGCGCGGTCCACATCTGATGCTGACCTACGTCAGTGGTAATAATCGCGTTGTCGTCCACACAGGCGGCGACCGCGTTAATCAGCCCATAGTGACTAAGCGGGTTATTTTCCTGGGGAATACTGCAAGGGAATTCTTGCTGCAAGTCCGCCACCAACTGATGCCATGCTTCCCGCGGCTGTGCCTCGATATGGGGAATTAACTGTGCCAGTACATCATCGACATCCGCCTGAATAGCCACATGCGGCTGCTTAATTTTGCCTAACTCGGCGCGATCGATATCCACATGGATGATTTTGGCGTTCGGACAAAACTGCTCCGTTTTGCCAATCGCCCGGTCATCAAAACGTGCGCCCAGGACAATCAGTAAATCGGCCTCTTGCAGAATAAAATTGGTACTGCGCGCGCCGTGCATCCCCAGCATTCCTAACGACAGCGGATGCGCCTTAGGCAGCATTCCCAGCGCCATTAAGGTCATTGTCGTCGGCAGTTGCGCTTTTTCCGCCAGTTCGCGCACGCGTGTCGGCGCATTGATCACGCCGCCGCCCAGATACAGCACCGGACGCTTCGCCGCGTTAATCATTGCGGCGGCCTCGCGGATACTCTCCGCGCTAAACTCCGGCGGGGGTGATTTTTCCGCCGGCGACGGCAACGCATCCAGCTCAATTGTCGCCGTCTGCACATCTTTAGGAACGTCTATCCACACCGGGCCGGGACGCCCCGACTGCGCCAGACGAAAAGCATCGCTCATCACCTGAGGCAGCTCGTTGATATTTCTGACCAGATAGTTGTGCTTGGTGATGGGGATAGAGATACCGTAGGTATCCACTTCCTGAAACGCGTCAGTACCGATCATGGACGCCGGAACTTGCCCGGTAATGCAGATTAACGGAATGGAATCCAGGCGCGCATCGGCAATAGCCGTGACCAGATTGGTCGCGCCCGGTCCGCTACAGGCCATACAAACAGCAGGTTTACCCTCCGTCCGCGCCATCCCCTGCGCAATAAACCCCGCGCCTTGTTCATGGCGCGCCAGAATATGACGGATTTGCGTGCTTTGGCTTAACGCGTCGTAAACGGGGAGGATCGAACCACCGGGAATGCCGGTGACGATACGAATCCCCTGGCGCTCCAGAAAATGAACTATAAATTCCGCGCCCGTAAAGCGCTGAGGTGTAGATGTTGTGCCCGAACTTGCCATGCTCCATTCCTTTTATTCTGAGCCGACGTTCCGGGAAGGTGTCTTAAACAAAAAACCCCGCCCGGTTTGCGCCGGCGGGGTTTTGGAATCGTGTGTGTTCCGGACCCTACGGCGCATTGCCGACGACCACCACCACACGCACGACGACCACTGCGCGAGATGGCGCAGTTGTTAGTAGGGTCGCGTTCAGCATGGAAGGGTTCATTAGGGGCCTTGTCTGTTTGTTATTAACACGTTTTATACAAGCACAGCGCTTTCAGCATGACAACGGAAAAATTTTCATCTGCACAAAAATGCGTCAGCGATCACATTTTTCTACGAATTTACACGCTTTGAGTATAGGCGTGATAAGCGTAGCGCCCTCCGGTAATCGCCGGGATTGATGATCACGCGTTTCACAATGCCGGAAAACAAAAAACCTCGCCGAAGCGAGGTTCTTACAGCGTAATGCGGGTGGTAGCCGCGAAGCACACTGTGTTATGTCAACAGCAGAAGTATACGCGTTCTGTGCAGAACGCGCAATTTCGGCGCGAATTTTGATGAATTTGAGTATGGATCAGAAGCTCCGTTCTGTCTATAAATTACTGTTAATTTATACAGTACTTAACTATAATGTCTTTGACACAATGTGTTATGCGGGGGCCGCATCGTAAACCGGCGCAACGAAGTCCTGGCTGAAACGGGTGGTGCCGTCAGCGCCTTAACCCCCTCGTGAGCACACTGTGTTATGTCAACACGCACACTATTCCTCGCAAAAGGGATCGCGTGCGCAACAGCTGACAACAGGCAGCGGAAAGGTACGTCGGCTGGCAGTGCTCCTTAACCACAGGAGACGCGTATGAGCGTAGTGGATATCACCATTCTTATCCTGAAACTCATTGTTGCAGCACTGCAACTGCTTGATGCTGTTCTGAAATACCTTAAGTAATTCAGATTCAAGCCGCACCGAAGGGGAGCGGGCAACCGCTCCCCTTTCACCTTATCCGCTGGTCTTTCGCTTCCCGGGTATGTTACGTTTTTATGACACCCTCAACGACGCCTGACGCTATGACCCTTTCCGTTTTCTGCATTTTGCTGTTCGCCGCGCTGCTACATGCCAGCTGGAACGCCATTGTCAAAGCGGGAAACGATAAGCTCTACGCCGCGATCGGCGTCAGCGGTTCCGCGGCGGTCATGGCATTGATCCTTTTGCCCTTCTCACCGCAGCCAGCTCACGCCAGTATCCCTTTTTTAGCGGCCTCTACCGCGCTCCAGGTGGTGTATACCGTCCTGGTCGCGAAAACCTATCAGGTCTCGGACATGAGCCAGACCTATCCTCTTATGCGCGGCACCGCGCCGCTGCTGGTGGCGCTCATTAGCGTTCTGTTTCTTGGCGACAGCCTGTCGTCGATGGCCTGGGTCGGCATCGCAGTGATCTGCATGGCGATACTTGGGATGGCCTGTAATGGCCGCGCCAGCTCTCAACGTGGTGTCGTGCTGGCATTAACTAACGCCTGTTTTATTGCCGGATATACGCTGGTGGACGGGACCGGCGTAAGACTCTCCGAAACGGCGCTGGGCTATACGCTATGGTCATTTTTTCTCAACGGCGCCTGCCTGTTAACCTGGGCGATGATTGCGCGGCGGCGGGAAGCGTCGCGTTATCTGGCGCAACAGTGGAAAAAAGGCATTTTTGGCGGGATTGGCACTATGGGATCTTATGGGCTGGCGCTATGGGCCATGACCCAGGCGCCGCTGGCGGTGGTCGCCGCGCTGCGTGAGACATCGATTTTATTCGGCGCGCTGATAGCCTGGCTGTTGCTTAAAGAGAAAGTGGCCGGGCTACGTCTGGTGGCGGCAGGCGGGATTGCCCTCGGGGCGATTTTACTCCGTCTGTCATGATCGCCCAATAACAACCGCAGACGTAACACATTCTCGGCAACATTTGTTGCCGCTTTTGTTTACATATCCTGCCGTTCCTTCGCCTGCCATTACTGGTCGCTGTCTGGCCTTCTTTTTCTGGTGTGATAGATTCCTCTCGCATTTATGGGAATGCGCAGCAAGTTATTCTTATTTTTTCTTTTTTTGAAAAGTAATCAGCGAAATGAAAAGGCAGAGAAACGTCAATTTGTTGTTGATGTTGGTGTTACTGGTGGCCGTAGGGCAGATGGCGCAAACCATTTATATTCCCGCCATCGCCGATATGGCGCAAGCGCTAAACGTCCGGGAAGGCGCCGTCCAGAGCGTAATGGCTGCTTACCTCCTGACCTACGGCGTCTCGCAACTGTTTTACGGCCCACTTTCCGACCGGGTTGGGCGCCGCCCCGTAATCCTCGTCGGCATGTCTATTTTTATGGTAGCGACCCTGATCGCCATGACCACGCATAGTTTGACGGTGTTGATTGCCGCCAGCGCCATGCAAGGGATGGGAACCGGCGTTGGCGGAGTAATGGCGAGAACGCTCCCGCGCGATCTGTATGAAGGAACGCAACTTCGTCACGCCAATAGCCTGTTAAATATGGGGATTCTGGTCAGCCCGCTGTTAGCGCCGCTGATTGGCGGTCTGCTGGACACCCTGTGGAACTGGCGCGCGTGTTACGCTTTCCTGCTGGTGCTTTGCGCTGGCGTCACCTTCAGCATGGCGCGCTGGATGCCGGAAACCCGCCCCGCCGGCGCGCCGCGCACACGGCTGATCGCCAGCTATAAGACGCTGTTTGGCAACGGCGCATTTAACTGTTACCTGCTGATGCTAATCGGCGGGCTGGCTGGCATTGCGGTCTTTGAAGCCTGTTCCGGCGTGCTGATGGGGGCAGTATTAGGTCTCAGCAGTATGGTGGTAAGCATTCTGTTTATTCTGCCGATTCCGGCGGCGTTCTTCGGCGCCTGGTTTGCCGGACGCCCGAATAAACGCTTCTCAACCCTGATGTGGCAGTCAGTTATTTGCTGTCTGCTGGCAGGCCTTATGATGTGGATTCCCGGCTGGTTTGGCGTGATGAACGTCTGGACGCTACTCATCCCCGCTGCGCTGTTTTTCTTCGGTGCCGGGATGTTATTTCCACTGGCTACCAGCGGCGCGATGGAGCCGTTTCCGTTCCTCGCAGGCACCGCTGGCGCGCTGGTCGGCGGGCTGCAAAATATTGGTTCCGGCGTACTGGCGTGGCTTTCGGCAATGCTGCCGCAAACCGGTCAGGGCAGCCTGGGACTGTTGATGACCCTTATGGGATTGCTGATCCTGGCGTGCTGGCTGCCGCTGGCGTCACGGATATCGCATCAGGGACAGACGGTTTAACGTTCCCCTCGCCCGGCTTTTTGCCGGGCGTTTCACACTCCGGCGCGATCATCGCATTGAGCAGGGGCTCCTGCGCCGGACGCCACGCTCCTTCTTCGCCGTCATAAAACTGAGTGTCCGCGTTTATCGCATACGGAATATGCGCTTTTTTCAGCTCGCAGGCCATAAAACGGGCAAACGCGAACTGTGAAGCGACCGGCGTGATTTTTATCGACTCTCCCGGCGCCCATCCTCCCACCCAGCTTGCATGGCCGGTCTTATGCTGCCAGCGAACCGCAGCGTTGATCCGTGCCCGAATCGCCGCTTTTTCCGCCGCCGTGCCTGATGTCCACGGATATTTACCGCCGCTTTTCAGGGGGCCCCACGGAAAGATGTGCCACTCCGCCAGTACATAGTTCTGGCTTTGCGCCGGCAGTTTAAGCGCCGACAAATCCTCCGGCGCGGCGCGCATTCGGGGGGCAACGAAAATCATCCGCTGTGGGTCAATGGCGTGAATCAGGCGGATGGTTTTGTCATATACGCGATTCAGCGACGCCATATTATGATTGAGTTTGTCGGCAGGCTCATAAATGAGATCGAACCCCAGAAGCGGGGATGTCTGACCAAAATAGCGCGCGACCACGCTCCACCAGTTGATCAGCTCCTTTTCATGACTGGCGCTGGGATCGGTTTTATACGCATCCGCCTGATAGGCAATAATGGGTATGACGCCATAGTATTCGCAGGCTTCTACCAGCTTACGCAAATGGATGAGGCGCGCTTCCGTCGGCGCGCCTGCCACACGGATACGGACATGCGTTAACCCTTTTGCCTTAAAATCCCGCACGACCAGCGGATCAAACTCGCGGATACCCCGTTCCGTTCGCGCCCAGTCAACATCCATCCCAACGCCAAGCTGCTGCGCATAGCGCGCCGCCGTCAAAGGCATCGGTTTCGCATAGACGACCGCGCTGGTCAGCATGAGAGAGGCAATAAGCGGTTTAAACACGACGCCCCCTAAAATTTTTACCACGGTGATAGCACGTATTTAGCATATTCACTCCCGGCAGGTGTAGCGACAAAGCGTAATAAATCTTCACACCTGTTCCTGCAACCAGCGAATAAATGCCTCGATTTTCGGCCACTGCCTGCCAGGCAGAGTGGTGACATAATAATGCTGATGACATTTCAGCCTCATGTCACCAAAAGGCGCAATCAGTTCTCCGCTGTCGAGACGCTTTTGCACCAGCCGTTTACGCCCCATCGCCACGCCAATGTGGTTCATCGCGGCAATCACCGCTAAATCAGAACGATCGAAGCCAATGCCGGATGAATCCGGCAAATTTACTGCAAAATGCTGCGCCCAACTGTGCCACTCATCGGTGCCCGAATCGTTACTCCACGCCTGTCTGTCGTGTAAGAGCGTACAGTGCCGTAGGTTATTCAGGTTATCCTGCAAGGCGAAACGACGGGCATAATCCGGGCTGCAAACGGGTAAAATTGCCTCATCCATTAAAAAATGGTGCGTGAGCTGCGCCGACGGCGCATCGTCAAAATAGATAGCCAGGTCAATGCCGGCACGCTGTAGGTTAACGTTATCGTTGCCGGTCAGCATAGTGAGAGAAATTGACGGATAGCGACGGGTAAAGTCCCCCAGCGCAGGCACCAGCCAGCACTGGGCGATAGAGGGACGTGAATACACGGTCAGCGTGCCGGACAGTTCCTGATTTTTGATATCGAGGATTTCCTGATTCAACGTATCCAGCGACGATTTCAGCGCCCAGAATACCCGTTTGCCTTCATGGGTAAGCTCCACTTTACGGTGAGAGCGGACAAATAGCTGGATTCCCAACTCGGCTTCCAGTTGATTGATACGATGGCTTACCGCACTGGGGCTTAACGACAGCTCATCTGCCGCCAGAGCAAAGGACTGGTGTCTGGCCGCGACTTCAAAAGTATAGAGTTTGGATAACTGCCAGCCGTTGAGTAAGCGGTTTCGGGTATCGCGAAGGGGTTCCATGGCAACCTCAGTCATCTTTTAATTTCCCGAAGTGTAAAAAAACACGCTGAAAAAATCCGCACATAGATGAAGCAAAATGAACCATATCGCAAAATAAAAGCAATATTAGATGGAAATCACATAGTTGATTCAATTTACATCATGTGAATGGCAAATTATATCGTTTGTCAGGGGGTGCTGTTTTTCTGTCCAATAAGAACAGATTAATCACAGGGTAGGTGAGATATGCACGCTCAAATCTGGGTAGTGAGCACGCTGCTGATCAGCATCGTGTTAATCGTATTGACCATCGTGAAGTTTAAATTCCACCCCTTCCTGGCGTTACTGCTCGCCAGTTTCTTTGTCGGCGCGATGATGGGCATGGGGCCGCTGGAGATGGTCACGGCGATAGAAAACGGAATAGGCGGTACGCTCGGTTTTCTGGCCGCCGTTATCGGTCTTGGCACCATCCTCGGCAAAATGATGGAGGTTTCCGGCGCGGCGGAACGCATCGGGCTTACGCTCCAGCGCTGCCGCTGGCTCTCTGCTGACGTGATCATGGTACTGGTGGGGCTGATTTGCGGTATCACGTTGTTCGTGGAAGTGGGCGTCGTGTTGCTCATCCCACTGGCGTTTTCTATCGCTAAAAAGACCCATACCTCGCTGCTGAAGCTGGCCATTCCGCTGTGTACCGCGCTGATGGCCGTCCATTGCGTGGTACCGCCGCATCCGGCTGCGCTGTTTGTCGCAAATAAACTGGGGGCGGATATCGGCTCGGTGATTGTCTACGGTCTGCTGGTCGGACTGATGGCCTCATTGGTCGGCGGCCCGCTGTTCTTAAAGTTTCTGGGTAATCGTCTGCCGTTCAAGCCCGTACCGACAGAGTTTGCGGATCTTGAAGTGCGCGCCGAAAACACCCTGCCGTCGCTGGGCGCAACGCTGTTTACCGTTCTGCTGCCGATTGGCCTGATGCTGGTGAAAACCGTCGCTGAACTGAATATGGCGAAAGACGGCACGTTGTATACGCTGCTGGAGTTTATCGGTAATCCGATCACCGCAATGTTTATCGCTGTCTTTGTGGCGTATTACATACTCGGTCTGCGCCAGCATATGGGTATGGGCACACTACTTACCCACACCGAAAACGGCTTTGGCGCCATTGCGAACATCCTGCTGATTATCGGCGCGGGCGGCGCGTTCAACGCCATTCTCAAAAGTAGCGGGCTGGCGGACACGCTGGCGGTGATCCTCTCAAATATGCATATGCACCCGATTCTGCTGGCATGGCTGGTAGCGCTGATTCTGCACGCGGCGGTCGGATCTGCGACGGTGGCGATGATGGGCGCCACCGCGATTGTTGCGCCCATGCTGCCGCTCTATCCTGACGTCAGCCCGGAGATCATTGCGATTGCCATTGGTTCCGGCGCCATTGGCTGCACGATCGTGACCGATTCCCTGTTCTGGCTGGTCAAGCAGTATTGCGGCGCTACGCTGAATGAAACGTTTAAATACTATACGACGGCCACGTTTATCGCATCTGTCGTTGCACTGGCTGGCACATTCCTGCTTTCCTTTATCATCTGATCGTAAAGAGACGTACTATGGAAAACATACAAAAGCTCATCGCCCGGTATCCTTTGGTCGAGGATCTGGTCGCCCTCAAAGAAACCACCTGGTTTAACCCGGGCGCCACCTCTCTTGCACAAGGTCTACCGTATGTCGGCCTGACGGAGCAGGACGTAAACGCCGCCCATGACCGTCTGGCGCGCTTTGCGCCGTATCTGGCGAAAGCGTTTCCGCAAACCGCTGCCGCTGGCGGCATGATCGAATCTGACGTGGTCGCTATTCCGGCCATGCAAAAGCGGCTGGAAAAAGAGTATGGGCAAACGATCGACGGTGAAGTGCTGTTAAAAAAAGACAGTCACCTGGCAATCTCTGGTTCCATTAAAGCGCGCGGCGGCATCTACGAGGTGCTAACGCACGCGGAAAAACTGGCGCTGGAGGCGGGTCTGTTAACCACCGACGATGACTATAGCGTGTTGCTTTCGCCGGAATTTAAACAATTCTTCAGCCAGTACAGTATCGCCGTCGGTTCAACCGGCAATCTGGGGCTATCGATCGGTATCATGAGCGCCTGCATCGGTTTTAAAGTGACGGTACATATGTCTGCCGACGCCCGCGCCTGGAAAAAAGCGAAGCTGCGTAGCCACGGCGTGACGGTCGTAGAATACGAAGATGATTACGGCGTGGCGGTTGAGCAGGGCCGAAAAGCAGCGCAATCCGATCCAAACTGTTTCTTTATCGATGATGAAAACTCCCGCACGCTATTTCTGGGCTATGCGGTAGCGGGTCAGCGTCTGAAAGCGCAATTCGCGCAGCAGGGACGCGTCGTTGACGCCAGTCACCCACTGTTTGTTTATCTACCGTGCGGCGTTGGCGGCGGCCCTGGCGGCGTCGCCTTTGGCCTGAAACTGGCGTTTGGCGACAACGTCCACTGTTTCTTTGCCGAACCGACCCATTCACCCTGCATGTTACTCGGCGTTTATACCGGTCTGCACGATGCCATCTCAGTACAAGATATCGGTATTGATAACCTGACGGCGGCTGACGGCCTGGCGGTAGGTCGCGCTTCGGGCTTTGTTGGTCGGGCAATGGAGCGTCTGCTTGACGGCCTCTATACCTTAGACGATCAAACAATGTATGACATGCTGGGCTGGCTGGCGCAGGAGGAAGGAATTCGACTGGAGCCATCAGCTCTGGCGGGGATGGCCGGGCCACAGCGCATTTGCGCCTCCGTCGCGTATCAGCAAAGGCATGGATTCAGTCAGACGCAGCTCGGCAACGCGACGCATCTGGTATGGGCAACCGGGGGCGGCATGGTGCCGGAGGATGAAATGGAACAATACCTGGCGAAAGGACGCTAATACTCGCTCAGTGCCGGAAAGACGGCAGCGCCATCCGGCACGCCATCGCATGATGGCGCTACGCTTATCAGGCCTGTGACGTTAACGCAGCATCGCCATCAACTCCTCCGGCGAGCGATGCTGCTTCAGTAAATCCCGCATCACCCGCATATGCGGCGAGGAGTAGTTAAAAAAGGTCTGGTAGCCCTCGCAAAGCTGATTTTTCCCCTGGCTATCCCGATGCTCAGGGCATCCGCCGCCGCAAAATCGTAATAAAGAACACTTCTGACATTCAGCGCTTAGCGGCGCCTTGTCCGGCGTTTTAGCACCATTCCTGCCGCCGCACCACTGCTGTAGCGTCTCATCAAAAAGGCGGACCGAGATACGCTGAATATCTTCACGTACCCAAATATCAAATACGCTATTTAAAAACCGCCCCCAGTCTGCTGAACACAATGAATCCTCGGTCAACATTCCGTTCCGGTCATGTTCCAACAATGGGATAAAATGGACATTGCGAATGCCGAGCCGTTGTAAGTTACGGTACAGTTGCTGAGGGCGCTGGCTATTCTGGCGATTTACGACGACCTGAATCTGGTCATCACTCACGACAATGTCCTGACGTCCTGTCATATAAAATTCCCGATAAATGCAATAAGTTGGCGAATATGGGTAACAGCAAACAGGATTGCGAGCGACAACACCGCGAGGGAGATCAAAAATTTGTCACGCACGACATGAGTTTCGGAAAAATCGCTATGCGCGACATCCATCAAATTACGACTCAGGGTATAACGCCAAAGAATCACCGCCACTATCGCCAGAACGCTGATTGACACCCAGAACAAGAACCCCGCCTGATGCCAGTGGTGCCTGACGGCTAACGCCATTAACGCCCCGTATCCCAGCAGCGTGCGAAACCAGGCCAGCGACGTACGCTCCGGTTGCAGTCCCGGATCGTTCTGCCGACGGGCTTTACGACTATCCGGCATACAGTACCAGCCCCATCACTATCACCGCGACAATCATCAAAATAACGCTGATGATCAACAGGCTATGGGTATAAGGCAAATCCTCTTTCAGGCGCATCGCTTTTTCATTACGTAACCAGCGTAGATAGCCATAAATCGCCAGGCCGCCCGCAAACAGACACAACAGTAGCGCCAGCAGTTCACGGATCACCGGCGTGGCAAAATCCGGGGCGAGCTGATCAAGACCGACGCCTGCCGCCAGAAATCCCAGCGAGGTGCGAATCCACGCCAGAAAGGTGCGCTCATTTGCCAGTGAGAAGCGATAATCCGGCGCTTCTCCGAGGCGGGAAATCTTCATGACGACTCCTTTTACGTTCTTATGTATTCCCGTTCGTTTTCAGAATACCACTCACGTTGTTGCTGATATGCTTCACATTATCCCGCAGCAAGGGAATCTTATTGCAAAATAACTGTAGTTCACTGGTGATGCGTTTTGGCGCAACCGCGCTCATTGCCGCTATTTTTCATTTCAGTTGCGACCTTTTTCAACGCCACCGCCAGGAAAGGCATTATTGCCGAATTAAAAGCTGAAAAACCACCCGTCGCGACGAAAAAAAAGGCGATGAAGATTGATAACTAACTGAAAAAAATTGGAATTATGCTCGTTGCCATTACGCTGATTAGCGCGTTCATTGAGGAAGAAGATAAGAAGAAGAGCAGAAGTGTGGCCGATGCGGCGCGCGTTATCCAGCCTGGATTTAACACAGTGCGTAGGCTGGATAAGCAACGCGCCATCAGGCGCTAACCCATTCCCCAAAAAATCACCGCCAGCAGTTGTGGCGTGATAATACGCAGGAACATCACTAACGGATAGACGGTCGCGTAAGAGAGCGCCGCCGCGCCGCTGGTGGCATGAAGATTGTTGGCAAATGCCAGCGCTGGCGGATCGGTCATCGAACCGGCCAGCATCCCGCACAGCGTCAGATAGTTCATTTTGGCAAAAATCCGCGCCAGCAAACCGACGGTAATCAGCGGAATAGCGGTGATGAAAATACCATAGCCAATCCAGCTTAATCCTTCGCCCTGCGTCAGCGTATCGACAAAATCGCCGCCGGATTTCAGCCCAACGACCGCCAGAAACAAAACGATGCCTAACTCACGCAGCGCGAGGTTGGCGCTCGGCGGCATAAACCAGTACAGCTTACCGATGCTGCCGATACGCCCCAAAATTAGCGCCATGATCAGCGGCCCGCCGGCCAGCCCCAGTTTTAACGCGACCGGGAATCCCGGCACAAACAACGGGATTGACCCAAGCAGAACCCCTAATCCGATGCCGATAAACACCGGCAGCATCTGCACCTGCTGGAGTTTTTGCTGCGCGTTGCCGACCACATTGGCTACCGCATCAATCGAGGCTGGACGCCCCACCAGATTGAGAATGTCGCCAAACTGCAGGCTAGCGTCACTACTGGCGACCAGCTCAACGCCCGCGCGGTTAAGGCGGGAGATAACCACGTCATAACGCTCTTTAAAGTGCAAATCGCGGATACGTTTGCCGAGCACTTTTTCGTTGGTGACGACCACACGCTCGACGCGTAAATCCGTGCCACGCGTCGACAACGAGGTGTCCACTTCCTTGCCGATCACCAGTTGCGCGTTATGCAGGTCGGTAGATTGGCCGACGAGGTGCAGCAGGTCGCCTGCCTGGATAATCGTCCCCGGCGACGGCACCATCAGCGTGTCGTCGCGTTTCAGGCGTGAGCAAATGATTTTATCGCTGTTCAGGATCGGCACATCCTGGATAGCCATATTATTGAGGTTCGGATTCTCGACACGGATATTCATTGTCTGAATTAATGAATGGCCGTTAGCGAGAGAGGATTCATGCTTCTGCGCCTCCGCCTCGACGTTAACGCGAAAAATCAGCCGCATCAGCCACATGGTGAGCAAAATACCGCAGATGCCAAACGGATACGCCATCGCATAGCTCATCCCCATCTGATCCACCAGATCCACTGGCGTTCCCAGATCGCGCAGGATTTGCTGACCCGCCCCTAACGCAGGCGTATTGGTGACTGCGCCGGAGAAAATCCCCAGCACCACCGGCAGCGGAATAGCGAAAATTTTATGCAGAATCGCGGTGACCAACCCGCCCATAATCACAATCAGAATGGCAAACAGATTCAGACGTAGCCCGGAAACACGCAGCGAGGCGAAAAACCCCGGCCCCACCTGT
This sequence comes from Salmonella sp. SJTUF15581, assembly GCF_043356775.1. Taxonomy (NCBI): domain Bacteria; kingdom Pseudomonadati; phylum Pseudomonadota; class Gammaproteobacteria; order Enterobacterales; family Enterobacteriaceae; genus Salmonella; species Salmonella sp. SJTUF15581. The sequence continues at coordinate 283,159 of NZ_JBEUJY010000005.1, forward strand.
ATGCCGATGGTATAAACAAAAAGGATCAGGCCGAATTCCTGGATAAAGTGCAGCATATCGCCGCTCAGCGTCACCCCAGCCTGATCGACGAAGTGGCCGACGATAATACCGCCGAACAGAACGCCGCCAATACCAAAGCCGACACCGCGCACTTTAATGTTGCCGATCCATAAACCGACAACCGCCACCAACGCCAGAACGCTGACCGTCAATGCGATATCACTCATCTTTTCTTCCCTGTGAGTAACATTTCAATTTATAGGGATTATGACTGAACCGTTAAGGCATATATACAGCATGGCGCACATTCTCATGTTACAAAACCGCCCAGACGTCCTGACTTCGGCAGCGTCTTACCCTTTTTCGTGGCACAAAAAAGCCCCGCCATCTCTGGCGGGGCAAGGCAAGGAGCTCATTAGCTATTTAATGCGGAGCGTTCGTTAATGGCGATACGCTGCGGCGCAATGGTTTCCGGCTCGTTGCGGGTTAAATCAATATGCAGCAGGCCGTTGGTAAACGTCGCGCCGGAAACTTCCATATTCTCAGCCAGCGTAAAGCTCAGGCTAAAAGGCTGCATGACCAGGCCCTGATGTAACCATTTGGGCTCGTTTTCCGGCTGTTCCGGCGTGCCTTTCACCGTCAGGCGCGTGCCTTCCAGTTGAATATCCAGATCTTCCTGACGGAAACCGGCTAACGCTAAGGTAATGCGATAATGGTTATCGTCGCTTTTTTCGATGTTATAGGGCGGGAAGCTCTGGCTTTCGCCGCTGTTTTGCAGCGCATTGGCCAGCTTGTCAAAACCGATCCATTGACGCAGCAGTGGGGATAAATCGTAGTTACGCATAATCATTTCTCCTTCTAAGAAGCGAGTTTTTACCTTCACACTTTACGTGCGAATATGCTCCCTGACGGCGAGCATGGGATGACAGGCCGCGCGACGCGACCCGACGGAATCAGTTAATTTCGATACGGCGCGGTTTGTTCGCTTCCGGAATCACGCGCTCCAGTTCGATATACAGCAGCCCGTTGACCAGGTTTGCGCCGCGAACGTGAATGTTTTCCGCTAACTGGAACTTACGCTCAAAGTTACGCTCGGCAATGCCCTGATACAGGTAAGTACGTTCTTTCTGCTCGTCCGCATGAGCGCCTTTTACCACCAGTAAATTATCCTGGGCGGTAATCTCCAGTTCGCTTTCCGCGAAACCGGCAACGGCAATGGCGATGCGGTAGTGGTTTTCGTCTACCAGCTCAACGTTGTACGGAGGGTAGCCGCCATTACTTTGGCTTTGGTTATTTTCAAGCAGGTTAAACAGACGGTCAAAACCAATGGCAGAACGGTACAGCGGGGATAAATCAAAGTTACGCATAATCATAAACTCCTGAAATCAGCGAGAATGTCAGACCTTCCATCATGGACAGGCCAGGATTGCCAGAACACCCATCAGGCGTGCCCTTCTATTCACTACGTCTTATAAATGGGTCTGAATACGTACTTTTCAAGTATTTTAATCCGACTTTTTTTTGCAGTTTATTGGCTATTGCATAGACTGGTTGGGACAGCACTGATTGTTAAAGTGCGATTACCGCCACAGTGCCACGTACTGGTGATGTTATTTTTAGCAACGGATCGCTATAACTCATCATGCAAATAACGACAACCAACAGATGAATGAGTGATGATAAAAAACGTGTGGTTAACGCTGATAATATGGAATGGGATGCTTTTATTAGGCGGTTGTTCAAGCGTCATGTCGCACACCGGCGGTAAAGAGGGTACTTATCCTGGCACGCGCGCCAGCGCTACGATGATCGGTAACGATGAGACAAACTGGGGCACAAAATCGTTGGCCATCCTGGATATGCCGTTTACCGCCGTGATGGATACGATCCTTCTGCCGTGGGACATCTTCCGCAAAGACAGTTCGGTAAGATCGCGCGTAGAAAAAAGCGAGGAGGAGACGAAAATGACCAATGCCGTCATCCCCCCGGCGAAGATGCCTCCTCCCTGATTTATCGCCCGGTTTCCGTCACCCATAGCTGACGGAACCCTTTCACCTCTTCCATCCATGCGACGTGTCGCCCATCCGGTGAAAAAACGACGGCGTCCGCAGACGGCGGGTTGTCGTGCCTGGCGGTTAAGAAGTCGATCCTCCCACTTTGTGCGTCGCAGCAGGCAATCCGATTTTCCAGCACCAGTCCCAGCCATTTACCCGACGGATGCCAGTTAAACGCTGACTGTACGCCGGTCGCATGATGCGTTAACTGCCGGGGCTCGCCTCCCTGAGGCGATATCAGCCACAGTTGCGCTACGCCGTTATCGTCCCGCATCAAAAAGGCGATCGCCGTCGCCTGCGGATTACTGCGGACCCAGTGGCGTGGTTCGTTAGTGAGTCCAGGATAAACACGCTGGTGAGTGAAGGTAAGACGCCGCTGAACTACGCCCAACGGCGGCGATGGCATCGTTGATTCGGTTCCCGTCAGCGGCGTGTCGCCTGCCTGTTTCCAGCCGTTTTCATGACACGGTAAATCGACAATAAACAGCTCCGGGACTTTTTTGCCCGTCAGCGACAGCGTATCGCCAATAAAGGCGATCTGGCGGTTGCCCACCCAGCCCTCTTCATAGGCGCGGTTAATGTCATCGCTGCCAGGTCTCGGCGCAGGCGTCGTGCGGCTAACCAGTACGCACCAGTAGCTACCGCTGTATTCGCGCGGATGCTGAACCGGCACTGTTACCGGCCCATACGGCGCGGCCACGCCGACATTACGCAGATCCAGCGCCGGATCGCGCTCATGCAGAACGTGGTCATTATAGGTAAAACTCACCAGCTCGCCGTTCGGGCTAAACACATGGACGTGACTGCCGCCGCGCAGCGCGCCGGGAGTATACGGCGCAGTAATATCCATCGCATCGAGGTTAGTCACACCCTCCGACGTTGCAATAACGCCCCGGCGGTGGTGAAAATCGTAATGCCACGTCTCATCAGGGTTTTCAGGGCCATGAATAAACACATAGTGGTTGTCGGCAGGATGCACCGTCACCACGCCGACATGCGCGCCCTGCACGGCGCGATAAATCACCTCCACGTCGCCGGTATGCACATTGACACGCTCAATAGTCTTGCCCGTAAATGACGCGCCTGAAGGCCGCACATCAAAGACCAGCCACTGGCTGTCAGGTGTCCAGGTATTGGTGTTGGTAAGCTGGTGATGGCGCGGCGTAAAGGTGATTTGTTTCATAGGATGTCCTGATAAGAGACGATGCTCGTCATCATACTTCACACGGGCTTCACTTTCAGGCTTTAGCGTATCGTTGGGATAGCCAGGCCCGATGGCGTCACGCCACCGGGCCGTCAGGGCATTATTTCTCCTGCGCCAGCCGGATACTGCGCTCTATCACCGCCCGCCGGGCGTCACCCGCCGGCAGCAGCTTCAGCATCATCTCCCAGGCCGCCACCGCCTCGCCAAAGCGCTGCTGCTCAAAGGCGCTGAACGCATACAGGCTTAACACCCGGATATCCGTGTGGTCGCGGCTCACCAGCCGGCGCAGCAGCTCCCCGCCGCGGCGGTTATCCTCCGGGTCGGACGAGCGCGTCAGCGCCTCCGCGTAGCCCAGCGCCGCATCGCGGTTTTCCGGGTCCAGGCGGTAAGCGTTCGCATACGCCCCGGTGGCGGTACCGGCATTACCCAGTACCATACCGGTGCGCCCCAGCATGAGCCAGCCCTCAACATTGCCGGCATCATTCTGCAGGCGGGTGCGCAGCCCCAGCGCCAGCCGCGCCATCTCCTCCTCATTCAGCGGCTGCGCCTGCGGGTCCAGCGCCCGCGCCAGCAGCCCCGGCGTCTGCGCCGTCGCCTGCTGCCAGGCCCTCACCTGCGGATAGCTGCCGGTCTGTGAGTAACTGATGGCGGCCACGACCAGCGCCATAACCACGCCCGGAAGATACACCCCCACCCCTGCGCGCGGTCCCGCCGCCGGAATGGCGTCAGCCAGGACGTCCTGTCTGATACGCACCCGCCGGCGCGTGCGGGCGACGATTATCCACCCGCCCGCCACGATGGCGGCCAGCGGCAGCACCCACAGCAGCACCGTCAGCGGGGTCAGCGGCGGGTCGTAGGTGACAAAGTTGCCGTAGCGCGCCACCATGTAATCGATGATTTCCTGGCGGCTCTTCCCCTCCTGCA
>NZ_JBEUJY010000006.1:0-280666 GCF_043356775.1 Salmonella sp. SJTUF15581
AAGGCCTACGACATTCGCGGCAGGCTGGGCGAAGAGCTCAATGAAGATATCGCGTGGCGGATTGGCCGCGCCTACGGCGAATATTTAAAACCGAAAACCATCGTGCTGGGCGGCGACGTGCGCCTGACCAGCGAGGCGCTGAAGCTGGCGCTGGCGAAAGGGTTACAGGACGCGGGCGTTGACGTGCTGGATATCGGTATGTCCGGCACAGAAGAGATTTACTTCGCCACCTTCCACCTCGGCGTGGACGGCGGTATTGAGGTGACCGCCAGCCATAACCCGATGGACTACAACGGCATGAAGCTGGTGCGCGAGGGCGCCCGCCCGATAAGCGGCGACACCGGTCTGCGCGACGTTCAGCGTCTGGCGGAAGCGGGCGACTTCCCGCCGGTGAACGAGGCCGCGCGCGGCAGCTACAGACAAATCAGCCTGCGCGACGCCTACATCGACCACCTGCTCGGCTATATCAGTGTTAACAATCTCACCCCGCTGAAGCTGGTGTTTAACGCCGGCAACGGCGCGGCGGGGCCGGTCATTGACGCCATCGAAGCGCGCCTGAAGGCGCTGGGCGCGCCGGTGGAGTTCATCAAAATCCACAACACCCCGGACGGCACCTTCCCGAACGGCATTCCCAACCCGTTGCTGCCGGAGTGTCGCGACGACACCCGCAAGGCCGTTATTGAACACGGGGCGGACATGGGCATCGCCTTTGACGGCGACTTCGACCGCTGCTTCCTGTTCGATGAGAAAGGGCAGTTTATCGAGGGGTACTACATCGTCGGGCTGCTGGCGGAAGCGTTTCTGGAAAAACACCCGGGGGCGAAGATTATCCACGACCCGCGCCTGACCTGGAACACGGAGGCAGTGGTGACGGCGGCGGGCGGGACGCCGGTGATGTCAAAAACCGGGCACGCCTTTATCAAGGAGCGGATGCGTACGGAGGATGCCATTTATGGTGGGGAAATGAGCGCGCATCACTATTTCCGTGATTTTGCCTACTGCGACAGCGGGATGATCCCGTGGCTGCTGGTGGCGGAGCTGGTGTGCCTGAAGGGGCAGTCGCTGGGTGAACTGGTCCGCGACCGGATGGCGGCGTTTCCGGCGAGCGGGGAAATCAACAGCAGACTGGCGGAGCCGGCGGCGGCCATTGCGCGGGTGGAAGCGCACTTCGCGGAAGAGGCGCAGGCGGTGGACCGCACGGACGGCCTCAGCATGTCGTTCCCGGACTGGCGTTTCAACCTGCGCTCGTCAAACACCGAACCGGTGGTGCGCCTGAATGTGGAATCACGCGGCGATATTCCGCTGATGGAAGCGCGAACACGCACTCTGCTGGCGCTGCTGAATCAGTAACGTCAGATCTCCCCTTACCGCCTGCGGGTAAGGGGCCAATCACAGGAACAACGATGACAAATCTAAAAAAGCGCGAACGAGCCAAAACCAATGCATCGTTAATCTCTATGGTGCAACGCTTTTCAGATATCACCATCATGTTTGGCGGGCTGTGGTTCATCTGTGAAGTCAGTGGACTGCCATTCCTGTACATGCACCTGTTGGTGGCGCTGATTACGCTGGTTGTTTTTCAAATGCTGGGCGGGATAACCGATTTTTATCGCTCCTGGCGCGGCGTCAAAATGTCGACAGAGTTAACGCTGTTACTGCAAAACTGGACGCTGAGCCTGATCTTCAGCGCCGGTCTGGTGGCGTTTAATGATGACTTTGACAACCGCCTCGCCACCTGGCTGGCCTGGTATGCGCTGTCCAGCCTGGGCTTAGTGTTATGCCGTTCATTTATTCGTTTCGGCGCGGGCTGGCTACGCAATCGTGGTTATAACACTCGCCGGGTCGCCGTCGCCGGAGATTTGCCTGCGGGCCAGGCGTTGCTGGATAGCTTCCGTAATGAGCCGTGGCTGGGTTTTGAGGTGGTGGGCGTCTATCACGATCCCAAACCGGGCGGCGTCTCTGCTGACTGGGCCGGGAACTTCGAGCAGTTAATTGACGATGCGAAAGCCTCGCGAATTCACAATGTTTATATCGCCATGTCAATGAGCGACGGCGCCATGGTGAAAAAACTGGTGCGCGAGCTGGCCGACACCACCTGCTCGGTGATCCTTATTCCCGATGTGTTCACCTTTAATATTCTCCACTCGCGCGTGGAGGAGATGAGCGGCGTTCCGGTCGTTCCGCTGTATGACACGCCGCTATCAGGGATTAACCGTCTGCTTAAACGGGCAGAGGATATCGTGCTGGCGTCGCTGATTCTGCTGCTCATCTCACCGGTACTGTGCTGCATTGCGCTGGCGGTCAAATTGAGCTCGCCCGGGCCGGTGATTTTCCGTCAGACGCGCTACGGGATGGACGGCAAGCCGATCAAAGTCTGGAAGTTCCGCTCAATGAAGGTAATGGAGAACGATAAGGTCGTTACCCAGGCGACACAAAACGATCCGCGCGTCACCCGGGTAGGTAACTTTTTGCGTCGTACCTCGCTGGATGAATTACCGCAGTTTATCAACGTATTAACCGGCGGGATGTCTATCGTCGGTCCTCGCCCGCACGCGGTGGCGCATAACGAACAGTATCGTCAGTTGATTGAAGGTTACATGCTACGCCACAAGATGAAGCCGGGCATCACCGGCTGGGCGCAAATTAATGGCTGGCGCGGTGAGACCGATACGCTGGAGAAAATGGAAAAACGCGTGGAGTTCGACCTGGAATACATCCGCGAATGGAGTATTTGGTTCGATATCAAAATCGTTTTTCTGACGATTTTTAAAGGGTTTGTTAATAAAGCGGCGTATTAAGAACCTGATCCACAAGGCTATTTACTTGCCATATCGAACCAGGGCAGCGTGTACGCTCCGGTTTTCCCGCGCTGTCCGTGTTCAATCTGGCGGCGCCAATGACGCCTTGTGAACAGGTTCTGGAGAAAAGAATGAGTTTACGACAAAAAACGATCAGCGGCGCTAAATGGTCGGCTATCGCCACGATAGTGATTATCGGTCTGGGGTTAATTCAGATGACGGTGCTGGCGCGGATCATCGACAACCACCAGTTTGGCCTGTTGACCGTCTCGCTGGTGATTATCGCGCTGGCCGACACGATCTCGGACTTTGGCATCGCGAACTCGATTATCCAGCGTAAAACGATTGGGCATCTGGAGCTGACCACGCTCTACTGGCTAAACGTTGGGCTTGGGATTGTGGTATTTGCGGTGGTCTTTTGGCTGAGCGATGCGATTGCCCATGTTTTGCATAACCCGGATCTCGCGCCGTTAATCAAAACGTTGTCGCTGGCGTTCATCGTGATCCCTCACGGGCAGCAGTTCCGCGCGCTGATGCAAAAAGAGCTGGAGTTCAATAAGATCGGCATGATCGAAACGACCTCAGTGCTGGCGGGGTTCACCTTTACGGTGATTAGCGCCCATTACTGGCCGCTGGCGTTAACCGCGATTCTCGGCTATCTGGTGAACAGCGCGGTGCGAACGCTGCTGTTTGGTTACTTTGGCCGCAAGATTTATCGTCCGGGGCTGCATTTTTCGCTGGCATCGGTGTCCACGAACCTGCGTTTTGGCGCGTGGCTGACGGCGGACAGTATCGTCAATTACATCAACACGAATTTATCGACGCTGGTACTGGCGAGAATTCTCGGCGCAAGCGTCGCCGGGGGATATAACCTCGCGTACAACGTGGCGGTTGTGCCGCCGGCGAAGCTTAACCCCATCATTACTCGCGTGCTATTTCCGGCATTCGCCAAAATCCAGGACGATACCGAGAAGCTGCGCGTCAACTTCTATAAGTTGCTTTCCGTGGTGGGAATTATCAATTTTCCCGCGCTGTTGGGCCTGATGGTAGTGGCGAACAATTTTGTGCCGTTAGTGTTTGGCGAGAAGTGGAACAGCATTATCCCGATCCTGCAATTGCTGTGCGTGGTGGGGCTGTTGCGCTCGGTCGGCAACCCGATTGGTTCGCTGCTGATGGCGAAAGCGCGCGTGGATATCAGCTTTAAATTCAACGTCTTTAAAACGTTTCTGTTTATCCCGGCAATTCTCATTGGCGGCCATCTGGCGGGGGCGATTGGCGTGACGCTGGGGTTCCTGGTGGTGCAAATCATCAACACCATTCTGAGCTATTTCGTGATGATTAAGCCAGTACTCGGCTCCAGCTATCGTCAGTATATTCTCAGCCTGTGGCTACCGTTTTATCTCTCATTGCCAACATTTATTACCAGCTACGGCGCAGGAAAGCTGGTCGACGGCTATTTACCGTTGTCAGGGGTATTCGCACTACAGGTTGTAGTCGGTATTTTGAGTTTTATTTTAATGATTATTTTTTCACGCAATGCGCTGGTGATGGAAATTAAAAATCAGCTTGTTGGCAGTGCAAAAATGAAAAAGTTATTACGTGTCGGATGACGGGGATATAAGAGGCTATTTATGAAATTATTAATTTTAGGCAACCACACATGCGGCAACCGTGGTGATAGCGCCATTATGCGCGGTTTGCTTGATGCCATCCGTCAACAGGCACCAGAGGCGGAGATGGATGTGATGAGCCGTTTCCCGGTGAGTTCCGCTTGGTTGCAGGGGCGCCCGATTATTGCCGACCCGCTGTATCAGTTAAGTCAGAAACAGCAGGCGGCGGCAGGACTTAACGGTCGGGTGAAAAAAGTATTACGCCGTCGTTTTCAGCATAAAATTTTATTGTCTAAAGTCGCCCAGGAAGGATCGCTGCGTAATTTTGCTATCGCGCCGGAATTTGCCGAATTCGCACAATTTATTGCGCAGTATGACGCCGTCATTCAGGTGGGCGGTTCAAACTATGTCGACTTATACGGTTTGACTCACTTTGAATATCCGCTGTGCGCGTTTATGGCGAACAAACCAATTTATATGGTGGGACATAGCGTCGGCCCTTTCCAGAACCCTGACTTTAACCAGCTCGCCAATTATGTTTTTGGGCGCACCAGTGCGCTGATCCTGCGTGAAACCGTCAGCCGCGATCTGATGACCGCTGCGCAGATCGATACCCGGAAAGTGGAGCAGGGGGTGGATACCGCCTGGTTAGTCGAACGCCGTCACGACGAGTTTGTTGCCAGTTATGCTGTCCAGCACTGGCTGGACGTCACCGCGCGCCGCAAAACCGTCGCGATTACGTTGCGCGATCTGGAGCCGTTTGATAAACGCCTGGGCACCACTCAGCAGGCCTATGAGCAGGCATTTGCCCAGGTCGTGAATCGCCTGATTGCGGACGGTTATCAGGTACTGGCGCTGTCGACCTGCACCAGTATCGATCGCTATAACCGCGATGACCGGATGGTTGCGTTACGGATGGCTAAGTATGTAAACGACTCAGAACATTTCCATATCGCGATGGACGAACTCAATGACGTGGAAATCGGAAAGATCCTCGCCTCCTGCGTACTGACCATCGGGACGCGCCTGCATTCCGCTATTATCTCCATGAATTTTGGCACGCCCGCTATCGCCATTAATTATGAACATAAATCCGCCGGGATTATGCAGCAGCTAGGCCTGGCGGAATTGGCTATTGATATCCGTCACTTGCTGAACGGTTCATTACAAAGCGTGGTGGCCGATACGCTCAATCAACTGCCTGCGCTAAAGGCAAAAGTGGCTAACGCCGTCACCGAGGAGCGGGCGAAAGGGTTCACGATGATCAAATCCGTTCTCGACAGAATTCGGGAGGCGCAATGAAAGTCAGCTTTTTTCTGCTGAAATTTCCACTCTCATCGGAAACCTTTGTGCTGAATCAGATTACTGCGTTTATTGATATGGGCCATGAGGTGGAGATTGTCGCGTTACAAAAAGGCGATACCCAACATACTCACGCCGCCTGGGAGAAGTATGGCCTGGCGGCGAAAACCCGCTGGTTACAGGATGAGCCCCAGGGACGGCTGGCGAAACTGCGCTACCGGGCATGTAAAACGCTGCCGGGGCTGCATCGGACGGCGACCTGGAAAGCGCTCAATTTTACCCGCTATGGCGATGAATCACGCAATTTGATCCTTTCCGCGATTTGCGCGCAGGTGAGCCACCCTTTTGTGGCGGATGTGTTTATCGCACACTTTGGTCCGGCGGGCGTGACGGCGGCCAAACTACGCGAACTGGGCGTGCTTCGCGGCAAAATAGCGACTATTTTCCACGGGATTGATATTTCCAGCCGCGAAGTGCTCAGTCATTACACGCCGGAGTATCAGCAGTTGTTTCGTCGTGGCGATCTGATGCTGCCCATCAGCGAACTGTGGGCCGGTCGCCTGAAAAGTATGGGCTGTCCGCCGGAAAAGATTGCCGTTTCGCGCATGGGCGTCGACATGACGCGTTTTACCCATCGTCCGGTGAAAGCGCCAGGGATGCCGCTGGAGATGATTTCCGTCGCGCGCCTGACCGAGAAAAAAGGCCTGCATGTGGCGATTGAAGCCTGTCGGCAACTGAAAGCACAGGGCGTGGCGTTTCGCTACCGCATTCTGGGGATTGGCCCGTGGGAACGTCGGCTGCGCACGCTCATCGAGCAGTATCAGCTAGAGGATGTCATTGAGATGCCGGGGTTTAAACCGAGCCATGAAGTGAAGGCGATGCTGGATGACGCCGATGTTTTTTTGCTGCCGTCGATTACCGGTACGGATGGCGATATGGAAGGTATTCCGGTAGCGCTGATGGAGGCGATGGCGGTAGGGATTCCCGTGGTATCTACCGTGCATAGCGGTATTCCGGAACTGGTGGAGGCCGGCAAATCCGGCTGGCTGGTGCCGGAAAACGATGCGCAGGCGCTGGCGGCCCGACTCGCTGAGTTCAGCCGGATTGACCACGACACGCTGGAGTCGGTGATCACGCGCGCCCGTGAAAAAGTGGCGCAAGATTTTAATCAGCAGGCGATTAATCGCCAGTTAGCCAGCCTGCTACAAACGATATAAAAGAGGTGGTATGCCCGCGACTAAATTCTCCCGACGTACCCTCCTGACGGCAGGTTCTGCGCTTGCTGTTCTTCCTTTTCTGCGCACCTTGCCGGTACAGGCGCGTGAACCTCGCGAGACCGTCGATATTAAGGATTATCCGGCGGATGACGGTATCGCCTCGTTCAAACAGGCCTTCGCCGACGGACAGACCGTGGTCGTACCGCCAGGATGGGTGTGTGAAAATATCAATGCGGCGATAACGATTCCGGCGGGAAAAACGCTGCGGGTACAGGGCGCGGTGCGTGGGAATGGCCGGGGACGGTTTATTTTGCAGGACGGGTGTCAGGTGGTGGGGGAGCAGGGCGGCAGTCTGCACAATGTGACGCTGGATGTTCGCGGGTCGGACTGTGTGATTAAAGGCGTGACGATGAGCGGCTTTGGCCCCGTCGCGCAAATTTTCATCGGTGGTAAGGAACCGCAGGTGATGCGTAATCTCATTATCGATGACATCACTGTTACCCACGCCAACTACGCCATTCTCCGCCAGGGATTTCATAACCAAATGGACGGCGCGCGGATTACGCATAGCCGCTTTAGCGATTTGCAGGGGGACGCCATTGAGTGGAATGTCGCGATTCACGACCGCGACATCCTGATTTCCGATCATGTCATCGAACGCATTGATTGTACCAATGGCAAAATCAACTGGGGGATCGGCATCGGGCTGGCGGGTAGTACCTATGACAACAGTTATCCTGAAGACCAGGCAGTAAAAAACTTTGTGGTGGCCAATATTACCGGATCTGATTGCCGACAGCTGGTGCACGTAGAAAATGGCAAACATTTCGTCATTCGCAATGTGAAAGCCAAAAACATCACGCCCGATTTCAGTAAAAATGCGGGTATTGATAACGCAACGATCGCAATTTATGGCTGTGATAATTTCGTCATTGATAATATTGATATGACGAATAGTGCTGGGATGCTCATCGGCTATGGCGTCGTTAAAGGAAAATACCTGTCAATTCCGCAAAACTTTAAATTAAACGCTATTCGGTTGGATAATCGCCAGGTTGCTTATAAATTACGCGGCATTCAAATTTCCTCCGGTAACACCCCCTCTTTTGTCGCCATCACCAACGTACGGATGACGCGTGCTACGCTGGAACTGCATAATCAACCGCAGCACCTCTTTCTGCGTAATATCAACGTGATGCAAACTTCAGCGATTGGCCCGGCATTAAAAATGCATTTCGATTTGCGTAAAGATGTCCGTGGTCAATTTATGGCCCGCCAGGACACGCTGCTTTCCCTCGCTAATGTTCATGCCATCAATGAAAACGGGCAGAGTTCCGTGGATATCGACAGGATTAATCACCAAACCGTGAATGTCGAAGCAGTGAATTTTCCGCTGCCGAAGCGGGGAGGGTAAGTACCGTTATTTTTACGAAAATTCCTGGGAAAAAGTTGTTCATACTTAATGTTATGGTGCCGACTAAGACGTAATGTAGAGCGTGCCATCATTATCCCTGGCAGCAGAGTAATTCATGCTGGCGAAAACAAGCTAAAGAGCTATAATTCAGCAACCATTTTACAGGTGGAAGAAACAATGATGAATTTGAAAGCAGTTATACCGGTAGCGGGTTTGGGTATGCATATGTTGCCTGCCACCAAGGCAATCCCAAAAGAGATGCTACCGATCGTCGACAAGCCAATGATTCAGTACATTGTCGATGAGATTGTGGCTGCAGGGATCAAAGAAATCGTACTGGTGACTCACGCGTCTAAAAACGCCGTTGAGAACCACTTCGACACCTCTTATGAACTTGAATCACTTCTTGAACAGCGCGTTAAGCGTCAGCTCTTGGCGGAAGTGCAATCTATCTGCCCACCGGGCGTGACGATTATGAACGTTCGCCAGGCGCAGCCGTTAGGGCTGGGGCACTCTATTCTGTGCGCGCGTCCGGTCGTGGGCGATAACCCTTTCATTGTGGTACTCCCGGATATTATTATTGATGATGCTACCGCCGATCCGCTACGCTATAACCTTGCGGCGATGGTGGCGCGTTTCAATGAAACGGGTCGCAGCCAGGTGCTGGCGAAGCGCATGAAAGGTGATTTATCGGAGTATTCCGTTATCCAGACGAAAGAACCTCTGGATAATGAAGGCAAAGTCAGCCGGATTGTGGAGTTTATCGAAAAACCGGATCAGCCGCAGACGCTGGATTCCGATTTGATGGCGGTAGGCCGTTATGTGCTTTCAGCCGACATCTGGGCGGAACTGGAAAGAACCGAACCGGGCGCCTGGGGCCGCATCCAGCTCACCGATGCCATTGCAGAACTGGCGAAAAAACAGTCGGTTGACGCGATGCTAATGACGGGTGACAGCTATGACTGCGGTAAAAAAATGGGCTACATGCAGGCATTTGTGAAGTACGGGCTGCGCAACCTGAAAGAAGGAGCGAAGTTCCGTAAGAGCATAGAGCAGCTTCTGCATGAATAAGTATTAACAACCGTGATAAATGGTTGGTGATAAACATAATAACGGCAGTGAACATTCGAAGCGGCAAGTTGGCTGAAACGAGTGTTGACTGCCGTTTTAGTTTTGTATAAAGGGCTTAAGTAACAAGGGGTTATCTGGAGCATTTTAATGCTGATTTTATAAGATTAATCCTTGTTTCCGGATGCAATTAATAAGACAATTAGCGTTTAAGTTTTAGTGAGCTTTGCCCTGCCGGGCGAGGTTTGTAACAAGTCGATATGTACGCAGTGCACTGGTAGCTGATGAGCCAGGGGCGGTAGCGTGTCCTGAATAATTATAATATCGTATTTATAAAGATTATTTTTAGAAAACAATAAGAATAATTTTTTTATTTGAGAGACTTAGCATGATATATTATATTTTTATTGTAATTTTTCCGTTTTTTTCATTTGTTAAGAATAAAAATATAAAAATTTACGGCTTGATGCTAAGTTTTTTATTTCTTGTCTCGTTTTGTTCTTTACGTTGGCAGACTGGTACTGATTGGCTCCCCTATTACGATGATTTCATGAGTCCAGGGAATCGACATGACTTTGAAATCGGGTATGTATTATACGTCAAATTAATAAGATATTTGACAGATAATTATACATTGTTTCTATTCACTACATCAATTATTCCTATTGCGTTAATATTCTGGGGATGCCTGAAAACACAAAAAAATATATCATTAACTATTCTGTCTGTTTGTGTTTTTTATAGTTATTATTATCTAGGGTCTTTTTTTGGGGCTGAAAGAAGAATTATTGCAATTGGGTTATCTTTTTTCGCTTTAATCCAATATAAAAGTAATAAAAAGGTGCAATCGCTTATTCTTATTCTATGTGCATCGACATTTCATATCTCGTCTTTAGTTACCTTATCTGTTTTTTTAATCAATAAGTTATCTTTAAACTTATATAAAATATTACTTGTGCTTGGTGCCATTCTATCATTGCCTTTGTCACATTATTTATCAGATATAATTTCTTCCGTTATTAGTCTAATTCCTGTCGAAATTGTTCGCTATAAACTCACTGTTTATACTCAAAATGCACAAGAATATGGTTCCATAAGTATATCTGGAATTTTAAAAAGGGTGGTAATTTCTGCTATTTTTATTTACACATTATCTTTTGATATAAAAAATAATAAGGCAAATTTATTTTTGGTAAAAACATATTTATTTGGAACTATCATATATTTATTTTTATCTCCGATCTCAGCCATGTTCTCAGTAATTAGTATATATTTTACTATAGTCGAAATATTGTTGATTCCTGCAGTATTAGTGCGTGTAGGAATTTTTACACGGATTCCTGCTCTAATTTTTATAGTGATTTTTTATTTTGGCTATCAAGTGTACTCTATACTAGGGTCTTATCCTGAACTTTTCTATCCTTACATATCAGTATTTTCAGAAATTCAGCGTCAAGGTATTTACTAATGTTATTAATATATACGGGTTCGTATCCAGATGATAAATGTGGAGTAGGTGATTATGTTTATAACCTAAACCAAGAAATTAAAAAGAATTATACAGTTAACGTTGTCAAACTATCCTTATTCGAATTAATCTATAAAATAGTTTCTAATAGAAAAATTATCAAACTTATTAATATTCAATATCCATCGATTGGATTTTCGACAAACAAAATTGCGGCTTTTAAACCTCATGTTGCATTTATCTTAGCTAAGTTAGTTGGCTTAAAAACCTCGATAACGCTACACGAATTTAGTAGTTTATCAAAGAGAGCTCAATATTTCCTAAAAATTTTTAAGCTTGCTGATTATATAATCTTTACAACTCAGTATGAGAAGAATATAGGTGAAAAAACATTATTTAATTCTGTAAAAACAAGACTAATTCCTATCGCATCTAACATACCTTCTTGCCAAAAGAAAGAAAAAAAATTTGATCTTGTCCATTTTGGTATAATTTCCAAAGGAAAGGGAATAGAAGAATTTATCTGGATTATTAAAGAGCTTAATAAGAAAAATATTAAATTCCGCTCTGCCTTGATTGGTTATGTTCCTGGCGCTGACAATAGTTATGCCAATTTAATTATAGAACAGTGTACAGAACAAAAGTGCGAGTTACTTTTAAATAAATCAGCAGCCGAAATATCAACTCTGCTAGCTGAAACTGACATGGCTATATTACCATATCCCGATGGCATCTCAGAACGGAGAGGTACTGCCCTTGCTGCGATGATTAATCGAGTGTTAGTATTTTCCCTAAGGGGGCAGTTTTCGTCTGAATTTGAAAATATTGCCGTATTAGGGAACGATAAAAATGATCTTTTGAGTAAGGTTTTATATTATATAAATAATACAGATAGCTTTGCCAAAATTAATGATAGTGCCTATGAGTACTCTGAAAAAAGAAATTGGCAGTCGATCGCTCAACTGTATATAGGACTAATAAACAATGATAGTAATAAATAATTATTTTAGTGGTGTTTTAAAAAGAGGAATACCGATTTATACTGAAGAGTTAGTTCTTCAAATGAAAAAGGACTCTATGCAAGTCTGTGAATTAACTTGTCCAAAAGTCCTATACCCTTTACCTGCTTTTATACATAATTTTTTATTCATATTCTATGAACAAATACTTACTCCGCTTATTGGAATTATATTAAAGTCAAAATTTAATATCTATCCATATAATAGTACATCAATTATAGACGCGTACTTGGGTAAATCAGTGGTTATTATTCATGATCTAATAAGCTTAAGAAAAAAGAATCATTCTTTATCCGCGAAATATGTCTCATATTGTATGCTCAAAGCATCACAATTAAAAGCCGATTATATATATATATCAAAAACAACTAAGCGTGTTATAGATAGCATTGAACTCTTTAAAAATTGTAAAGGCTATTATTTCCCAAACACATTTTTTCGTTTCGAGGAAATTGCGAAAAAAAATACGATTCTTGATCTTGGATATATATTACTGGTAACAGGGGTGGGTGATAATAAAGATCTCGATGGTGCTTTGAAATTATATTCATCTATTAGCAAGGATGAACGATTGCCGCTTAAAATATTAGGCTGTGGAAATGCCATAGAGAGGGTAAAAAAAATAATTGATGACCATAAAGTCAAAAGTGAAATTGAAGTTATTCCTTTCCTGGATCTTGATGATGTTGTAAGTCTTTATTGTAACTCTACCTTTATTTGGGCACATTCGAAATATGAGGGTTATGGAAGAGCTGTAGCAGAGGCTAAGTTGTCCCATAAAAAGATTTTATGTACACAAATATCAGCCTTTATGGAACAAAAAGATGAAAATGTATATCTTTATACTAATCAAAATGACTTTTACATCCAATATAAAGCTGTGTTAGCTAGCAAGTATAAAGATATCCATGAACAATTGATAGAACATGAAATTTTTAAATCCCAACTCGAGTTTTTATATGGAAAAAAGTAAAATACTCATCCTCACCCCACGATTTCCGTATCCAGTGGTAGGAGGGGATAGGTTAAGGATATATCGCATTTGTAAGGAATTGTCTAAATACTACACATTAGATTTGCTAAGTTTATGCGATAGTATCGAAGACTTAAATTTTATAGTAAAAAATGATCATGTCTTTGATAAAATTTTCCGGATCTATCATCCTAAAATAAAAAGTTATTTTAATGTATTAAAAGCATTACCTGGTAGAAAACCACTTCAGATAGCTTATTATAAAAACACTGAATTTGAAAATAAACTTAATGAGATAATTGGGAATTATGATTTGACTCTTTCTCATCTCATTCGTGTTGGTGATTACACTTTAAATAAGCCTGGCTTGCATATTCTTGAAATGACTGATGCAATTTCCTTAAATTATTCGCGTATAAAAAAAGAAGCTCCGAAAAATTCTTTAAAAAGCATCATTTACTCTATCGAGCAAGAACGATTATTAAAATATGAAAAAGAAGTTTATGGTCGCTATTCACTCATATCGTTAATATCAGAGGTTGACAAAAAATTCCTTTTTGGGAATAAGAATGATAACATTTTGGTTTGTAATAATGGCGTTGATCTTGAGGATTATCCTTTTACAAAGAGAGTCATTGAAAATACCAATATAATTAATCTTATTTTTATTGGGAACTTGTGTTCATTCCAAAATTTTGACGGAGTGAAATGGTTCGTAAAAAATATTCTACCATCAATAAATAAAAATAATAACGGTAAGAAATATATTTTCCACATTTTAGGTAAAATAAACAAAAGTGATAAACTATATTTACAAGGTTTTGAAAATGTTGTGGTGAGTGGCAGCGTTACAAATATGGCTGATGCGGCTAAAATAGGACATATCGGAATTTGCCCAGTTCGGTTTGGTGCAGGTGTACAAAATAAAATATTAGAATATATGGCTCTTGGACTTCCAACTATCACATCCCGAATGGGTTATGAGGGTATAGAAGCAAATATTGGTGAAGAGATATTAATTGCTGATAATAGTGATGAGTACTTGAAGTCATTAGAAACTTTGAGTGAAAATTCTGTATATCAAATGATTGCTAAGAATGCGCGAAATTTTGTTGCGGAGAAATTTAATTGGTCAACGCGTTTATCAGTTTTGGTGAAAAATATTGAGAGGTTAACAGGAAAATGATTACACCAATAATTATGGCTGGGGGAAATGGAAGTCGGTTATGGCCACTTTCTCGAACGTTATATCCTAAACAGTTTTTATGTTTAGATGGCTCTCAAAGTATGCTTCAGACCACAATTACGCGAATTAATAATTTGAATGCTTCAGATCCTATTGTTATTTGTAATGAGCAGCACAGGTTTATTGTTGCAGAACAGCTTAAAGAATTATCTAAATCATCTGGCGATATAATTTTAGAACCTGTTGGACGTAACACGGCCCCTGCAGTAGCCTTGGCAGCTTTAAAATGCCTTAAGAAAAACGCTTTACTGTTAGTATTGGCTGCTGACCATATAATTAAGGACGAAGAAACGTTTTGTAAGACTATACAAGACGCTAGAAAATATGCCGAAGCAGGAAAATTAGTTACGTTTGGTATTGTACCTACCATGCCAGAGACAGGTTATGGTTATATACGGCGTGGGCAAGCTCTTTTCTCTGCAGAAAATGATTGTTCTTTGGCGTTTAGGGTGGCTGAATTTGTCGAAAAACCCAATCTAGAAACGGCTCAGAGTTATCTTGATTCTGGTGAGTATTACTGGAACAGCGGTATGTTTTTATTTAGGGCAGATCGATATATTGAAGAGTTAAAAAAATTTCGCCCTGATATTTATAAAGCTTGCTCATTAGCGATGGAATCTGCTGTTACGGATCTCGATTTCATTCGAGTGGATGAAGATTCATTTTGCGCTTGCCCGGATGAATCAATTGATTATGCAGTGATGGAAAAGACGAATGACGCGGTTGTCGTACCTTTAAATGCGGGTTGGAGTGATGTCGGTTCGTGGTCTTCTCTTTGGGAGATAAGTGATAAAGATAGTAATGGTAATGTGACTAAAGGCGATGTATTAAGCCACAATGCAGATAATTGCTATCTCCATGCAGAAACGGGTTTGGTAACCGCTGTTGGTGTCAAAGATCTTATAGTCGTGCAAACGAAAGATGCCGTTTTGGTTGCAAACACAAACTGTGTTCAAGATGTTAAGAAAATTGTTGAAAAAATTAAATTAGAAAATCGTCATGAGCATATAACTCATCGGGAAGTTTATAGACCATGGGGTAAATACGATTCAATCGATTTCGGTGAGCGTTATCAGGTAAAGAGAATCACTGTAAAACCCGGAGAAGGAATTTCAGAGCAGCAACATTATCATCGCGCGGAACACTGGATTATCGTTGCAGGTACCGCAAAAATAACCATAAAAGGTGAAGTGAAAATTTTAACTGAAAATGAATCCGTATATATCCCTGTCGGTGTTAAGCACTGCCTTGAAAACCCAGGGAAAATTGCACTTGAGCTTATTGAAGTAAGATCCGGTGCATATTTAGGGGAGGATGATATTGTTCGTTTTTCAGATAAGTATGGTCGTAATTAAGGAATAACGTAATAATGAATAATTTAACTTGTTTTAAGGCCTACGACATTCGCGGCAGGCTGGGCGAAGAGCTCAATGAAGATATCGCGTGGCGGATTGGCCGCGCCTATGGCGAATATTTAAAACCGAAAACCATCGTGCTGGGCGGCGACGTGCGCCTGACCAGCGAGGCGCTGAAGCTGGCGCTGGCGAAAGGGTTACAGGACGCGGGCGTTGACGTGCTGGATATCGGTATGTCCGGCACAGAAGAGATTTACTTCGCCACCTTCCACCTCGGCGTGGACGGCGGTATTGAGGTGACCGCCAGCCATAATCCGATGGACTACAACGGCATGAAGCTGGTACGCGAGGGCGCCCGCCCGATAAGCGGCGACACCGGTCTGCGCGACGTTCAGCGTCTGGCGGAAGCGGGCGACTTCCCGCCGGTGAACGAGGCCGCGCGCGGCAGCTACAGACAAATCAGCCTGCGCGACGCCTACATCGACCACCTGCTCGGCTATATCAGTGTTAACAATCTCACCCCGCTGAAGCTGGTGTTTAACGCCGGCAACGGCGCGGCGGGGCCGGTCATTGACGCCATCGAAGCGCGCCTGAAGGCGCTGGGCGCGCCGGTGGAGTTCATCAAAATCCACAACACCCCGGACGGCACCTTCCCGAACGGCATTCCCAACCCGTTGCTGCCGGAGTGTCGCGACGACACCCGCAAGGCCGTTATTGAACACGGGGCGGACATGGGCATCGCCTTTGACGGCGACTTCGACCGCTGCTTCCTGTTCGATGAGAAAGGGCAGTTTATCGAGGGGTACTACATCGTCGGGCTGCTGGCGGAAGCGTTTCTGGAAAAACACCCGGGGGCGAAGATTATCCACGACCCGCGCCTGACCTGGAACACGGAGGCAGTGGTGACGGCGGCGGGCGGGACGCCGGTGATGTCAAAAACCGGGCACGCCTTTATCAAGGAGCGGATGCGTACGGAGGATGCCATTTATGGCGGGGAAATGAGCGCGCATCACTATTTTCGTGATTTTGCCTACTGCGACAGCGGGATGATCCCGTGGCTGCTGGTGGCGGAGCTGGTGTGCCTGAAGGGGCAGTCGCTGGGTGAGCTGGTCCGCGACCGGATGGCGGCGTTTCCGGCGAGCGGGGAAATCAACAGCAGGCTGGCGGAGCCGGCGGCGGCCATCGCGCGGGTGGAAGCGCACTTCGCGGAAGAGGCGCAGGCGGTGGACCGCACGGACGGCCTCAGCATGTCGTTCGCCGACTGGCGTTTCAACCTGCGCTCGTCAAACACCGAACCGGTGGTGCGCCTGAATGTGGAATCACGCGGCGATATACCGCTGATGGAAGCGCGAACGAAAGAAATTCTTCAGCTACTCAATTCATAAAAAGCAGCCCTTCTTTATGGAGGGCTAACTTTTCGGATATTCTCTAACCAATTCGTAGTATAAAGCCAATAAATATTAAGTGTGTTTGATTGTTGTTGGTTTCCATTTCTAATAGATATAAGGTTTTCGCTATGTTCTTTTCGGACAGTATAAATAATCATTGATATGATTATTTATTTTACCTTCCTGGTAATATTAATTATTATGGGGCTAATAATAATTGATGTCATCCTGTAACTTCCCACGAATATTTATTTACTTTAAGTTTACATCCGGAAAGTAAAAATGCGAACTATAAAAGCGATTAACAACTTTAAAGTTGATTTATTTATTACTTTTTTTCTTATTGCGCTAGGATTTTATCTTCGAACTATATTTGTCTCTAAGATGGGCGCTGATTTAACAGGTGTGATGTTGTTATTTACACAACTGACTGCTTATTTAAATCTCGCCGAGCTTGGCATAGGGGTAGCTGCGGCAAGCCTTTTATACAAGCCGCTGAGTGAGGGGGATTATGCAAAAATAAAATACTTAACTTTATTACTGTCTACAATCTATAGATATATCTCGTTTTTAGTTTTATTGATAGGTATAGTAATTGGCTTTGGTATTTACTTTTTCATCGATTCTGTTAATGCAGTAAGTCACGTTTTTATTTATTGGGCATTTTTTGTAATAAATACATCTTTAACTTATTCTTATGCAAAGCATTCAACTCTATTAACTGCAAATCAGCAATATTCAGTAGTCCGTAAAATACAGGGTGGCGGGAAAATATTAATTATTGCGCTGCAAATATTGCTATTAGTCACCACACATAATTTCTTACTCTATTTGCTCGTTGAAACTATTGGCGTGATAGTACAGTATTTTATATTTAAAAATATTATTAATAACGACATCCATTTTAAGGTAGTTCCACAATCTATTAGCGATGATGAAAAAACAACATTAAAAAATGAATTAAAAATAAAAATAAAAAACATGTTTTTTCATAAGATTGGTGGTGTGTTAGTTTTAAATACTGATTATTTGCTAGTTTCAAAATTTCTTAATTTAAGCTACGTCACGATTTATGGAAGTTATATGATGGTCTTCCAGGTTGTGACTGTGCTTATGTCCAGTTTTGTTAATGCCATTACAGCTAGTGTGGGTAATTTTTTAATCAATCAAAATGATGATGAAGTTACCAGTATTGCAAAACAATTTAACACAGTATTTATAGCATTGGCTACCTTCATTTCTTTGAATATGTATTTTTTGGTTAATGACTTTATTACCAACTGGATAGGCGAAAAATTCATACTAGGTAATGGTATTGTTATATTAATGCTTGTTAATGTATTTATAAGTGTCATTAGGATTCCTTGTGATATTTTTAAAAACGCAACTGGCTTTTTTGGGGACGTATATTATCCTTTGCTTGAGGGGGGGAGTAATTTATTTTTTTCCGCGCTCTTAGCTTTTTATATTGGTCTTCCTGGTATTATTATAGGCACGATTATATCCAATGTATTAATTACATTAATTGCAAAACCATTATATCTATATGGTAAAATGTTTGGTAGATTTAATGCATTGAAAAAGTACCTGTCCTTTGTACTGAAACCTTTAATATTCTCATTTGTTATTTTTGCTGTTTTTTATTTTGCAAGGGAACAAATAATTTTCTTTAAAGCTTCCAACTGGTTTGACTTTATGAGTAAGCTTACTATTGTATCACTGGTAAGTATGATTATAGTTTTTGCGGTTTTTTATGCAGATGCTAACTTTAGGTCTTTTGTTAAAAGAATTTTACGCGTGGTATTTTAAGTTAACCAGGCGGGAAAATATCCGCCGAACCATAATGTGCTATTAATGGATAAGTATTTAATATGCTTTACGCTGTAAAATTTGTAGCACATAATGGTGAAATATATGTAACTTCCACACCTGACAGGAGTATGTAATGTCCAAGCAACAGATCGGCGTCGTCGGTATGGCAGTGATGGGGCGCAACCTCGCGCTCAACATCGAAAGCCGTGGTTATACCGTCTCCGTTTTCAACCGCTCCCGTGAAAAGACCGAAGAAGTGATTGCCGATAATCCCGGCAAAAAGCTGGTGCCTTATTACACGGTGAAAGAGTTTGTTGAATCCCTCGAAACGCCTCGTCGTATCCTGTTAATGGTGAAAGCGGGCGCAGGTACTGATGCAGCTATCGATTCGCTGAAACCGTATCTGGAAAAAGGCGATATCATTATTGATGGCGGTAACACCTTCTTCCAGGACACAATCCGTCGCAATCGCGAGCTGTCTGCGGAAGGTTTTAACTTTATCGGTACCGGTGTTTCCGGTGGTGAAGAGGGCGCGCTGAAAGGGCCATCTATCATGCCTGGCGGTCAGAAAGATGCCTATGAACTGGTGGCGCCGATCCTGACGAAGATTGCTGCTGTGGCGGAAGATGGCGAACCGTGCGTGACCTATATCGGCGCCGATGGTGCTGGTCACTACGTCAAGATGGTCCACAATGGTATTGAATATGGCGATATGCAGCTTATCGCTGAAGCTTACTCCCTGCTGAAAGGCGGCCTGAACCTCAGCAATGAAGAGTTGGCGAACACTTTTACCGAGTGGAATAACGGCGAGCTGAGCAGTTATTTGATCGACATCACTAAAGACATCTTCACTAAAAAAGATGAAGACGGAAACTACCTGGTGGATGTCATTCTTGATGAAGCCGCCAACAAAGGGACCGGTAAATGGACCAGCCAGAGCGCGCTGGATCTGGGCGAACCGCTGTCGCTAATTACCGAATCCGTCTTTGCGCGTTACATCTCTTCGTTGAAAGCACAACGTGTTGCCGCATCTAAAGTGCTCTCCGGCCCGAAAGCGCAACCGGCAGGCGACAAAGCGGAATTTATCGAGAAAGTGCGTCGCGCGCTGTATCTTGGCAAGATCGTCTCCTATGCGCAGGGCTTCTCGCAGCTACGCGCCGCGTCTGATGAATATCACTGGGATCTCAACTACGGCGAGATTGCTAAGATTTTCCGTGCGGGTTGTATCATTCGCGCTCAGTTCCTGCAGAAAATCACCGATGCTTACGCAGAAAACGCTGGTATTGCCAATTTGCTGTTAGCGCCTTACTTCAAGAAAATTGCTGATGAGTACCAGCAGGCGCTGCGTGATGTTGTGGCTTACGCGGTGCAGAACGGCATTCCGGTGCCGACATTCTCTGCGGCAGTGGCTTACTATGACAGCTATCGCGCCGCAGTACTGCCAGCTAACTTAATTCAGGCGCAGCGTGACTACTTTGGTGCGCACACCTATAAACGTACTGATAAAGAAGGTGTTTTCCATACCGAATGGTTGGAATAATTTCTGCAAAATGTTTAAGCCCGGTTTAATACCGGGCTTTTTTTTATCTCTATTCTTATTGATTTATCGCTTTTGCTTAATATTAACTTAATAATCTGTGTTTATCGTAATGAAGATAATCTGAATTGTTTTCGTCTGCGTTGCACTTTATATACTCAGGCGTTAAAACTTTAATATCTTATCAGGATGCGAAATACATCATGATTCATAATTAAGTTAATTCTGAGAGCAAATAATGAAAATCACGATATCCGGGACGGGTTATGTTGGCTTGTCTAATGGTTTGCTTATTGCACAACACCATGAAGTGGTGGCGTTAGACATTGTTCCTTCCCGTGTTGAACTGTTAAATGATCGGATATCTCCGATTGTTGATAAAGAAATTCAGCAATTTTTAAAGGAAGATAACATCAGATTCAGGGCAACGCTGGATAAGTTTGATGCATACCAGAATGCAGATTACGTCATCATTGCTACGCCTACGGATTACGATCCCAAAACCAACTATTTTAATACGTCCAGTGTGGAATCGGTCATTCAGGATGTGATCAGCATCAACCCCGCAGCCGTGATGATTATTAAGTCTACGGTGCCGGTTGGCTTCACGGCGGCAATGCGTCAGAAGTTTGCGACAGAAAATATCATTTTCTCTCCGGAGTTTTTACGTGAAGGTAAAGCCCTTTACGATAACCTTTATCCCTCCCGTATCGTGATTGGGGAACAGTCTGAACGCGCCAGAGAATTTGCCGCATTACTCCAGGAAGGCGCTATTAAACAGGAGATTCCAACGCTGTTTACGGACTCCACTGAGGCGGAAGCTATTAAACTTTTCGCCAATACTTATCTCGCTATGCGAGTCGCTTATTTTAATGAATTAGACAGCTATGCTGAAACGTTAGGATTAAATACCCGACAAATTATTGAAGGGGTGTGCCTCGACCCGCGTATTGGCAATCATTATAATAATCCCTCTTTTGGTTATGGCGGATATTGTTTGCCAAAAGATACCAAACAGTTGCTGGCTAATTATCAGTCGGTGCCTAATAATATTATCTCCGCTATCGTTGAAGCAAACCGTACGCGTAAAGATTTTATTGCCGACGCTATCCTCGCCAGAAAGCCTAAAGTGGTGGGCATTTATCGCCTGATTATGAAGAGTGGCTCCGATAACTTCCGCGCCTCATCGATTCAGGGGATTATGAAGCGCATTAAAGCGAAAGGCGTAGAGGTCATCATCTATGAGCCGGTAATGGAAGAAGATACTTTCTTTAACTCACGTCTTGAACGTGATTTGCACTGCTTTAAACAGCAGGCGGATGTCATTATTTCCAACAGGATGGCGGCAGAGCTTTTGGATGTTGCTGAAAAAGTGTATACCCGCGATCTTTTCGGTAGTGATTAATAAGGCAATCGGGGCTGATGAGTCCCGATGATTTATTGACCATATGGAAATAATGTCTGATTTTTATCATTAATCCTATGGCATATATTTGCTTTATGACTACACTGTCTCCAGCTTCATCCTTTTTTTAGTTAGGGTATCTATGACAGTGGATAGTAATACGTCTTCCGGGCGTGGGAACGATCCGGAACAGATTGATTTGATTGAGTTATTGCTACAGTTATGGCGTGGGAAGATGACCATTATTGTAGCCGTTATTATCGCCATTTTGCTGGCCGTAGGCTACCTGATGATAGCTAAAGAAAAATGGACATCCACGGCGATTATTACCCAACCTGATGCCGCGCAGGTTGCCACCTATACCAACGCGCTCAACGTCTTGTATGGCGGGAATGCCCCCAAAATCTCTGAAGTGCAGGCGAATTTTATAAGCCGCTTTAGTTCTGCGTTTTCCGCATTATCGGAAGCGCTGGATAATCAGAAAGAGCGGGAAAAGCTCACCATTGAACAGTCGGTAAAGGGGCAGACGCTGCCGCTCTCGGTTTCTTATGTGAGTACTACCGCTGAAGGGGCGCAGCGTCGGCTGGCGGAATATATCCAACAGGTGGATGAAGAGGTCGCTAAGGAACTGGAAGTTGACCTGAAAGATAACATCACGCTGCAAACCAAAACGTTGCAGGAGTCCCTTGAGACGCAGGAAGTTGTGGCGCAGGAGCAAAAAGATCTGCGTATTAAGCAAATCGAAGAAGCGTTGCGCTATGCGGATGAGGCCAAAATCACGCAGCCGCAGATTCAGCAAACCCAGGATGTTACCCAGGACACGATGTTCCTGTTGGGGAGCGATGCGCTAAAATCGATGATACAGAACGAAGCGACGCGTCCACTGGTCTTTTCTCCGGCCTATTACCAGACGAAGCAGACACTGCTGGACATTAAAAATCTGAAAGTGACTGCCGATACGGTGCACGTCTATCGTTATGTGATGAAGCCGACGCTGCCGGTCCGTCGCGATAGCCCGAAAACAGCCATTACCCTTGTGCTGGCTGTATTGCTGGGTGGGATGATCGGTGCCGGGATTGTGCTGGGACGCAATGCGCTACGTAGCTATAAGCCAAAAGTCTTGTAAGCTTCTTTGCCGGATGGTGGTCGGCTACGACAGGTAAAATTTCTCATTAAAAAACCGGGCATTGCCCGGTTTTTTTACGCTTATTGATGACGCTTACGAAGATTGTCGATCACGGTGGTGAGGTTGAGATCCTGATCCTGCAACAGCACCAGCAGGTGGTACATCAAATCAGACGCTTCATTGGTCAGCTCAACACGATCGTTAACGGTGGCCGCCAGCGCGGTTTCCACACCTTCTTCGCCAACTTTTTGCGCAATACGTTTAGTACCGCTGGCGTACAGTTTCGCCGTGTAAGAGCTGGCCGGATCGGCGGTTTTGCGCTCTGCCAGTAACTGCTCCAGTTGATACAGGAATAACCACTGATGGCCGGCGTCGCCAAAGCAGCTACTGGTACCTTTGTGGCAGGTCGGCCCGACAGGGTTTGCCAGCACCAGCAGTGTATCGTTATCGCAATCTGGCGCAATACTGACGACATTCAGCACATGGCCTGAGGTTTCGCCTTTGGTCCATAAACGCTGTTTCGTGCGTGAGAAGAACGTGACATGGCCGGATTCAATGGTTTTGTCCAGCGCTTGTGGGTTCATATAGCCCAGCATCAATACTTCGCCGGATACCGCATGTTGCACGATGGCTGGCATCAGGCCATCGGTTTTTTCCCAGTCCAGCTCGCGGCGTTGTTGCTCTGTTAACATATCCTGATCTCCACGCCCTGGCCTGCCAGGTACGCTTTTAATTCGCCAATATTGATGATTTGCTTGTGAAAAACGGAGGCGGCAAGCGCGCCGTCGACATCGGCATCACGGAATGCCTCAAGAAAGTGTTCCATCGTACCTGCGCCGCCGGAGGCGATCAGCGGCACGCGGCAAACGTCACGGACTTTTTTCAACTGCGTCAGATCGTAACCGTTACGCACGCCGTCCTGGTTCATCATATTCAGGACGATTTCCCCCGCGCCGCGCTGTTGTACCTCTTGCACCCAATCCAGCGTCTCCCACTGCGTCACGCGGGTACGGTTTTCATCGCCGGTATACTGGTTAACATGGTATTTCCCCGTGGCGTCGTCAAACCAGGTATCAATCCCGACGACAATGCACTGTACGCCAAAACGGTCAGCCAGACGGGTAATCAGCGTTGGGTCAGCCAGCGCCGGGGAGTTGATAGAGATCTTATCCGCCCCGAAAGAAAGAATTTTGGCGGCGTCGTCAATTGACCGGATACCGCCCGCTACACAAAACGGAATGTCGATCACCTCGGCAACGCGCGCCACCCAGCTTTTATCGACTACGCGGCCATCGCTGGAGGCGGTAATGTCATAGAACACCAGTTCGTCCGCGCCTTCGTCGGCATAGCGTTTGGCCAGCGGAACGATATCGCCAATGATCTCATGGTTGCGAAACTGTACGCCTTTCACCACCTGACCATCACGAACATCCAGACACGGAATTATACGTTTTGCCAGCATTGGATGGCCTCCTTAACGGTAAATTTCCCTTCCAGCAGAGCGCGCCCGACAATCACGCCGCGCACGCCGGTGCCGCGCAGGGCGGCAATATCATCGATATCGCCAATACCGCCGGAGGACTGAAAGGCGATCTGCGGATATCTGGCGCATACCTCTTCGTACAGCGAAACGTTAGAGCCCGCCAGCGTGCCGTCGCGAGAAATATCGGTACACAGTACATGTTTCAGGCCGACGGGGAGATAGGTCTCCACCAGTTGTTCCAGCGAGACGCCGGAATTTTCCTGCCAGCCGCTAACCGCCACCTGCTTGGTGCCGTGTTCGTCTATGCGAACGTCCAGCGCCAACACCAGCGCCTGCGCGCCAAAACGTTCAAACCAGCCTTTCACCACGTCAGGGGATTTCACCGCCGTTGAACCGATGACCACACGGGCAACGCCAGCTTTCAGTAATGCCGCAACGTCTTCTTCGGTACGCACGCCGCCGCCGACCTGAACAGGCACGTTCACGCCCGTGACCAGGGTTTTAATCAGCGGTATCTGTCGCTTAGCCGGATCTTTAGCGCCGGTCAGATCTACCAGATGCAGCACCCCGGCGCCCTGGGCGGCGTAATCCTGCAAACGGGGTAGGGGATCGTTACCGTAATCCCGCTGCCGGGCGTAGTCGCCCTGGTGGAGACGCACCACGGTGCCGTCAATTAAATCTAATGCCGGAATAATCATTACATCTCCAGGAAGTTTTTCAGCAACTGTGCGCCCGCCGCGCCCGAACGTTCCGGGTGGAACTGTACGCCGAAGAAATTATCTTTCTGTACCGCCGCGGTAAACGGCTCGCCGTAATTGCACTGGGCGATAGTCCACGGGTTGACCGGCATCGCGTAGCTGTGAACAAAGTAAAAATAGGCGCCATCTTCAATACCCTGAAACAGCCGGTTGCCCGCCTGCGGATACACGCGATTCCAGCCCATGTGCGGCAGCGGCAGACCAAAGTCGGTCATTTTCGGCACGTCTTGTTCGATAATGTTCAGCAGATCCACGCCGCGCGTCTCTTCGCTGCGACGACCCAGCAGTTGCATCCCTAAGCAGATACCCAGTACCGGCTGAGTACACGCTTTAATTAAGTCGATCAGTTCACGTTCGCGCAGTTGATCCATAGCGGCCTGCGCCGTACCGACTCCGGGCAGAAAGAGTTTGTCAGCGCGTAATACGATTTCCGCTTCGCGGCTGACCACCGGGGTGTAACCGTGGCGCGCCACGGCGGATTTTACCGAGCTTAAATTGGCGCAGTCGGTGTCAAGGATGACGACGTTCATCACAGCACTCCTTTAGAGGACGGTAATGTATCGCCCTCCACGCGAATAGCCTGGCGTAGCGTACGACCAAAGGCTTTAAACAAACTTTCGACACGGTGGTGATCGTTCTTACCTTTAGTCTTGAGATGCAGAGTGACGCCCATCGTGTTAGAGAGTGAGCGGAAAAAGTGTTCAATCATCTCTGTGCTCAAATCGCCCACACGCTGGTAGGTAAATTCAGCTTTATATTCCAGATGCGGACGACCGGAAATATCCAGCGCGCAGCGCGCCAGACATTCATCCATCGGCAGGACAAAGCCAAAACGACAGATACCGCGCTTGTCGCCGAGTGCCAGTTTTAATGCCTCACCGAGCGCCAGTCCGGTATCTTCTACCGTGTGGTGATCGTCGATATAGAGATCGCCCTTAACGGTAATCTCCATGCGAAAGCCGCCGTGGGTGGCGATTTGATCGAGCATATGGTCAAAGAAGCCGACGCCGGTATTAATCTTGCTGTTGCCTTCGCGATCCAGCCAGACGCTGACATCAATCTGTGTTTCTTTGGTGTTGCGGACCACATGCGCATAGCGATCGCGTTTCGTTAGCTGTTCGCCAATCATCGTCCAGTTCAGCGTTTCACGGTGATAGCGTAAACCAGTAATGCCCATATTATCAGCGAGCTGGATATCGGTCGCACGATCGCCAATCACATAGCTGTTGGCGCTATCCATCGCTTGTTCCGCAAGATAACGCTCCACCAGCTTCACTTTGGGCTTGCGGCAGTCGCAGTCGTCTGCGGGCAGGTGAGGGCAGATCAGCACCTCATCAAAGCGTACGCCCTGAGAGGTGAAAATCTGCATCATCAGGTTGTGCGGTCCGTCGAAGTCCGCCTGCGGGAAGCTTTGCGTGCCAAGTCCATCCTGGTTAGTGATCATCACCAGCTTAAAACCGGCTTTTTGCAGCTTCAGCAATACGGGAATCACCTCTGGCTCAAAGGCCAGTTTATCAAAGCGGTCTACCTGAAAATCGCTTGGCGGTTCGGAAATCAAGGTTCCGTCCCGGTCGATGAAAAGATACTTCTGACTCATACTGGCTCCGCACGTAAGGCGTCAATGACGCGCTGGTTTTCCTGGCGGGTGCCGACCGTAATCCGCAGGCAGCCGCTTAAAGAAGGTTGTTTATTCTGATCGCGTAAGATAATGCCCTGATCCCATAAGGATTTAAACACGCTGCTGGAGGCGGTAAACCGCGCCAGAATATAGTTGGTTTTAGAGTCAAAGACGTGTTCTAC
Source organism: Salmonella sp. SJTUF15581 (assembly GCF_043356775.1). Classification (NCBI taxonomy): domain Bacteria; kingdom Pseudomonadati; phylum Pseudomonadota; class Gammaproteobacteria; order Enterobacterales; family Enterobacteriaceae; genus Salmonella; species Salmonella sp. SJTUF15581. Next base: position 26,780 of record NZ_JBEUJY010000006.1, read on the forward strand.
GCAGGCGGTCTGTTGCAGGGCATTCACCAGATACTGACGTTCCTGCACTGTCTGCGCCACGCGATCGCGCATTGCGTTTATTCCCTGCGGACTCAGCGCCTGGGCGGCGATATCCGCCACTGGCGTAGAAAGCGGATAAGGGGCGATCACTTTTAACAGCAGGTTGATCACCTCTTCATTAGCCAGCGTAAAGCCGCAGCGCAGACCCGCCAGCGCAAAAGCTTTCGACAATGTGCGCAGGATAACCAGATGAGGATATTCAACCAGCCAGCCTGCCAGCGTGGCCTGCGGGCAAAACTCAATATAAGCTTCGTCGGCGACGACTATCGCTTTACCGCGTGTCAACTCCAGCAGCGTGCGTAGATCCTGCGGGTTGATAAGTTGCCCGGTGGGGTTATTGGGGCTACAAACGAATACCACTTTTGTGCCGTCAAGGTTGTCGGAAATCCCCTGTAGATCCAGCTGCCAGTTTTCAAGCGCGGGAACCGTCCGGCGCTCTACGCCAATGGTTTCGGCGCTGACGCTGTACATACCGTAAGTGGGCGGACAGTAGAGAATGGCGTCTTTCCCCGGTTCGCAGAAGGCGCGGATCACCAGTTCGATCCCTTCATCCGCGCCGCGGCTGACCAGCACCTGCTCCGGCTTTACGCCAGCATATTGCGCGTAGTTTTCAATCACGGCCTTTGGCTGGCATTCCGGGTAGCGGTTAAGCGTTTGTTGGGTGAGCTGAAACTCCACCGCTGTCGGGAATTCATTCGCGTTCAGCCAGACATCGCCGTTACCGCCCAGACGGCGGGCGGACTGATACGGTACCAGGTTGCGGACATTTTCACGGGCTAAGTCAGCGACGCTGAGAGTGTTTTCAGTGCTCATGCTTGCTCCTTGAGGGCGTTTACGCGCAGGGTCACGGCATTTTTATGGGCGGTCAGACGTTCTGCCGCCGCCAATGTTTCAATGGTTGATGCCAGAGCGGAAAAGCCCGCTTTCGACAGTTCCTGAACGGTCATCCGTTTCTGGAAATCCGCTAACCCAAGGCTGGAACAGGTAGCAGTATAGCCATAGGTCGGTAAGACATGGTTGGTTCCGGAAGCGTAATCACCGGCGGATTCCGGCGACCAGTCGCCGAGAAATACCGAGCCTGCGCTGGTAATCGCATCCACCAAATCGCGCGCATTGCGCGTCTGGATGATTAAGTGTTCCGGCCCATACTGATTAGAGATGGCGACGCACTGCGCTAAATCTTTGGTCACAATCAGACGACTGGCGCTCAGGGCCTGCCGGGCGGTGTCCGCGCGCGGCAGCTCCGCCAGTTGACGTTCTACCGCCTCCGCCACCTTGCGGGCAATGTCAGCATCAGGCGTCAGCAGGATCACCTGCGAATCCGGACCGTGTTCTGCCTGGGAGAGCAGGTCAGAAGCGACGAAATCCGGTGTTGCGCCGCTGTCGGCGATCACCAGCACTTCAGACGGCCCGGCAGGCATATCGATAGCCGCGCCGTCGAGGCGCTGGCTGACCTGACGCTTGGCTTCGGTTACAAAGGCGTTGCCGGGGCCAAAAATTTTATCCACTTTCGGTACGGACTCGCTGCCGAAGGCCAGAGCGGCAATCGCCTGCGCGCCGCCGACGTTAAAGATTTCCTGCACGCCACACAGTTGCGCCGCATAGAGGATTTCATCAGCGATGGGCGGCGGCGAGCACAGAACCACGTTCTGACATCCCGCAATACGCGCCGGCGTCGCCAGCATCAGCACCGTTGAGAAGAGCGGAGCCGAGCCGCCGGGAATATACAGACCGACAGACGCGATGGGACGCGTAACCTGCTGGCAACGCACGCCTGGCTGGGTTTCCACATCTACAGGCGGTAGCGTCTGCGCGGAATGGAACGTTTCAATATTTTTGACGGCAGCGGCCATCGCCTGTTTTAATTCGTCGCTCAGACGCGCGCCGGCGGCGGCGATCTCTTCAGGGGTAATGCGTAGCGCTGTCACTTCTGTTTTATCAAATTTAGCGCTGTATTCACGCAGGGCATCGTCACCGCGTGTTTTTACATTATCCAGAATATCGCTGACCGTCCGGGTAATACTGTCAGAGGCGGAAATCGCCGGACGCGTCAGCAGCGCACGCTGCTGTTCAGGGCTACAGCTGTTCCAGTCAATCAGGGTATTGAAGCTCATGGTCTTTACTCCATCACAGGGTTCCGCCTTATCCGGCCTACTGAACCCAAAATATCAACGCATTACGTAGGCCTGATAAGCGCAGCGCCATCAGGCGTCAGATCACTCCATCATCTTCTCGATCGGCAGTACCAGAATCGAGCTGGCGCCAAGCGCTTTCAGTTTCTCCATGGTTTCCCAGAACAACGTTTCGCTGCTGACCATGTGCATCGCCACGCGCTGTTGCTCGCCCGCCAGCGGCAGAATTGTCGGCCTTTCGGCGCCTGGCAGCAGGGCGATAACCTCTTCCAGGCGTTCACTTGGCGCGTGCATCATGATGTATTTCGATTCGCGCGCCTGAATCACGCCCTGAATACGGGTCAGCAATTTATCGATCAGCTGTTGCTTGCTCTGTGCCATTTCACCGTCGCGCTGAATCAGACAGGCTTTAGAGCGGTAGATAACTTCGACTTCACGCAGGCCGTTAGCTTCAAGCGTCGCGCCGGTAGAGACCAAATCGCAGATAGCGTCGGCCAGCCCCGCGCGCGGCGCGACTTCGACAGAACCATTTAACAGACACGATTTAAAAGAGACGCCTTTCTGGTCGAGGTAGCGTTTGAGGAGGTGCGGATAAGAGGTAGCGATACGTTTACCGTCCAGCGCGGCCGGGCCGTCCCAGGCTTCGTCAACCGGCGTTGCCAGCGATAAACGGCAGCCGCCGAAGTCAAGACGGCGCAGGGTAAAATAGCGCGGATCTTCGCCCTGCGCGCGGCGGTTGAGTAGCTCTTCTTCCAGCACGTTTTCGCCGATAATGCCGAGATCGACCACGCCATCCATCACCAGACCCGGAATGTCATCATCACGCACGCGCAGGATATCAATCGGCATGTTTTCCGCCATCGCAATCAGGCGCTGAGTGTGTAAATTAATTTTTATGCCGCAGCGGGCCAGCAATTCTCGTGAATCATCGCTTAAACGGCCTGATTTCTGAATAGCTATGCGTAAGCGGGTGTTGTCTAACATTCTGCGTTCCTCTTTATCCTGTCTGAACCGGTCTGTATCGCGCGCCAAAAAAAAAAGCCCCCGGAAGATGATCTTCCGGGGGCTTTCTCATGCGTTCATGCACCACTGGAAGATCTGAATGTCTTCCAGCACACATCGCCTGAAAGACTAGTCAGGATGATGGTGATGATGGTGGTGTTTAAATTGAACGCGTGTCATAAAAATTCCGATGAATGCTTATTCATTTGATACCTTTAACCTAAACCACTTTTACGCCTTAAAGCAAGCGCTTTTTTCATTTCGCATTTATAGTATGAATTGTCAGTCACGGCGGGCTGGCGTAGCCTTATGTATAAGGCGTTAAAGTCAGGAGAAAATGGATGAAAAAGGTCGCAATTGTCGGTTTAGGTTGGTTAGGCATGCCGCTGGCAATGTCGCTGGCAGCGAGAGGCTGGCAGGTTACCGGCAGCAAAACCACCCTTGACGGGGTGGAAGCGGCCCGTATGAGTGGAATTGAAAGCTATCCGCTGCGTCTGGAGCCGGAGCTGGTCTGTGAGGCGGACGATCTTGACGCTCTGCTGGATGTCGATGCGCTGGTGATAACACTGCCCGCGCGCCGTAGCGGTCCGGGAGAGGATTTTTATCTGCAGGCAATGCAGGAGCTGGTCGACAGCGCGCTGGCTTATCGTATCCCGCGTATTATTTTTACCAGTTCGACGTCTGTTTACGGCGAGGCGCAAGGCGTGGTGAAAGAGAATACGCCGCGTAATCCGGTCACGGCCAGCGGGCGTACCCTGAAGGAACTGGAAGATTGGCTGCATAATCTGCCGGGCACGTCAGTAGATATTCTGCGGCTGGCGGGGTTGGTCGGGCCTGGACGCCATCCCGGTCGTTTCTTTGCCGGAAAAACCGCGCCGGATGGTCAACACGGGGTCAATCTGGTGCATCTTGAAGACGTGGTTGGCGCAATTACCCTCTTGCTACAGGCGCCAAAAGGGGGGCACATCTATAATATATGTGCGCCGGCGCATCCAGCCCGCAACGTGTTTTATCCGCAAATGACGCGCTTGCTGGGAATGGCGCCGCCGCATTTTCGTGACGCACCGGACAACGGCAAAGGGAAGATTATCGACGGTAGCCGGATTTGTAATGAGCTGGGATTTGAATATCAATATCCCGATCCGCTGGTGATGCCGATGGAGTGAGTCGCTGTCCAGCAGGTGGTCGCCATATAGCGCAAGGGGACGAGTATGAAACCACTGCTGGACGTTCTGATTATTCTTGATGCGTTAGAAAAAGAAGGCAGCTTCGCGGCGGCGTCGGCAAAATTATTTAAAACGCCGTCCGCCCTCAGTTATACCGTTCATAAGCTGGAAAACGATCTTAATATCCAACTGCTCGACCGTAGCGGGCATCGCGCGCGATTTACGCGAACCGGTAAAATGCTACTGGAAAAAGGCCGTGAAGTGCTGCACACCGTTCGCGAGCTGGAAAAGCAGGCGATTAAACTGCATGAAGGCTGGGAGAACGAACTGGTCATCGGTGTGGATGATACCTTTCCCTTTTCTCTTCTGGCCCCGCTTATCGACGCTTTTTATCAACGCCACAGCGTGACGCGCCTTAAATTTGTCAATGGCGTTCTCGGCGGTTCATGGGAGACGCTGACGCAGGGAAGGGCGGATATTATTGTTGGCGCCATGCGCGCGCCGCCGCCTGACACCGGCTTTGGCTTTGCAAGACTGGGCGATCTTGAACTGGTGTTTGCTGTCGCTCCGCATCATCCGCTGGTTCATGAAGAGGAACCGCTTAGCCGCCAGACGATCAAACGTTTTCGCGCGATTGTGGTTGGCGATAGCGTCCATTCCTCGCGATCAATAGGGTCTGAACTGCTCGACGCTCAGGAAGCGATTACCGTGTTTGATTTTAAAACCAAGCTGGAGCTGCAAATTAGCGGCCTGGGATGCGGCTATTTACCGCGTTATCTGGCGCAGCGATTTTTGGAAAGCGGCGCGCTTATAGAGAAGAAAGTTGTGGCGCAAATCGTCTATGAACCGGTGTGGGTTGGCTGGAATGAACAGACCGCCGGGCTGGCCAGCGGCTGGTGGCGGGATGAAATTTTAGCAAATAATGCTATTGCTGGGGTGTATGCAAAATCGCCGGTTTAAAAATCAATCGCTTATGAAAAATAATTTTTTGAACGCGCTCGCATTCTCTTGTCATTTCACTTCAATTTAGGGCAGAATACGCCGCTTGCAAAAAATGACACTAACCGACGTTTTAATACGCGTCGGTTATTTTTTTGCTTCAAACACATCATTCAATACCAAGAGGCCGGGCTTCGTACCGGATAGATACTTACTTAAAAATCGACAGTTGTTGTCGCTGAGGAATCCAGAAAATGGGGCAATTTTTTGCTTACGCGACGGCATTCGCCGTAAAGGAGAATGACCATGTCGCATAACGTTACTCCAAACACCTCTCGCGTGGAATTACGTAAAACGCTTACGTTAGTTCCGGTTGTAATGATGGGTCTTGCCTATATGCAGCCGATGACGCTGTTCGATACATTTGGTATCGTTTCAGGCCTCACTGACGGTCACGTACCGACGGCGTATGCATTCGCGTTAATCGCGATTCTGTTTACGGCGTTGAGCTACGGGAAACTGGTGCGTCGCTACCCTTCCGCGGGTTCGGCGTATACCTATGCCCAGAAATCCATCAGCCCGACCGTTGGCTTTATGGTGGGTTGGTCTTCTCTGCTCGATTATCTGTTCGCGCCGATGATCAACATTCTGTTGGCGAAAATTTATTTTGAAGCGCTGGTGCCCTCCATTCCGTCATGGGTGTTTGTCGTGGCGCTGGTGGCCTTTATGACGGCCTTTAACCTGCGCAGCCTCAAATCGGTCGCTAACTTCAACACCGTGATTGTAGTGCTACAGGTGGTGCTGATTGCGGTCATTCTGGGCATGGTGGTTTATGGCGTATTTGAAGGCGAAGGCGCCGGTACGCTGGCGAGCACCCGTCCGTTCTGGTCCGGCGATGCGCACGTTATCCCGATGATTACGGGAGCGACGATCCTGTGCTTCTCCTTTACCGGCTTTGACGGCATCAGTAACCTGTCGGAAGAGACCAAAGATGCTGAGCGCGTGATCCCGCGTGCGATTTTCCTGACCGCGCTGATTGGCGGCCTGATCTTCATCTTTGCAACCTATTTCCTGCAATTGTACTTCCCGGATATCTCTCGCTTTAAAGATCCGGATGCGTCTCAGCCGGAAATCATGCTGTACGTGGCGGGTAAAACCTTCCAGGTGGGCGCGCTGATCTTCTCTACTATCACCGTGCTGGCTTCCGGTATGGCTGCGCATGCAGGCGTTGCGCGCCTGATGTACGTAATGGGGCGCGACGGCGTATTCCCGAAAAGCTTCTTCGGTTACGTTCATCCGAAATGGCGTACGCCAGCGATGAACATCATCCTGGTCGGGGCGATCGCGCTGCTGGCGATTAATTTTGACCTGGTGATGGCGACGGCGCTGATTAACTTTGGTGCGCTGGTCGCGTTTACCTTTGTTAACCTGTCGGTGATTTCGCAGTTCTGGATCCGTGAGAAGCGTAATAAAACGTTGAAAGATCACTTCCAGTATCTGTTCCTGCCGATGTGCGGCGCGCTCACGGTTGGCGCGTTGTGGGTTAACCTGGAAGAGAGCTCAATGGTACTGGGCCTGATCTGGGCAGGTATCGGGCTGATTTATCTGGCGTGCGTAACTAAAAGCTTCCGCAACCCGGTTCCACAGTACGAAGACGTCGCGTAATCGCACGTATTATCGGCAATAGTAAAACCGGAGGCAGTGCCTCCGGTTTTTTATCTGCCATCCAGCACGCTTGCCGGATGGCGATGTCACTATTTATCCGCTCTGGATTAACAATGCCCGTCAGGCATTGGTCAATTACACAATCTCGGTTGCGTACTGCCACAGTGATTTCAGCAACCCCAGCTTCGTTTTCTCTTCCGCATACTGCTGAGAAAGCATCTGCAATTCATTGGCATACTGTTGTAAAAACTCCGGCGTCAGCACCTGACGTCGATGCTCCAGCCAGCGCTGCTGCTCTGCGTCATCCAGCGTACCGGGAAAATTGCGTGCGCGGTAATTAAACAGCAGCTTCTCAATGCGCTTATCGACAAAGGTAATATCCAGCGCGGGCAGGTTACGCGGCTCGGTTTCGAGTACGATTTTCATGGCTGCGCGATCGGCATCGCTGAAAAAACCATCATAGAGCTGGGCATCAACGTTATCCGAGGCGGCAAAAGGTTCGGCTTCGGCGAAAATCGCCACCACTTTGTCGCGGACCTGCGGGTTTTCACGTAGCACTTTCAGGTTATCCAGGCAATGCTGGCGGTTAATTCCCAGTCGGTCGGCATCCTCCGGGCGCAAGGTATTCGCCTGCGCCAGTACCGGACATTTATTGATATGCACCAGCTTTACCGGCACTGCGACGTGATCGCCAAGATCGGCTTTGGCCGTATAAAGCCGCTCGCGAAGGGTGTCGCTGTCCAGCTCAAGAAGAGGAGAAATATCGCCTGCTAAATCGACCATGATCACCGCGTTACGGTTTTCAGGATGCCACGCCAGCGGCGCGACCCAGCTTGTATTACCGCGCCACGCGCCAAACATGCCGGAGACATGCACCAGCGGCTTCATTTGCGGAACGTCAATCAGCGCCGCCAGTTTATGTTTACTGCGGTGGCTATAAAGATAATCAAACAGTCGCGGCTGGCGTGTTTTCACCAGTTGCGCCATCGCAATAGTGGCGTAGACATCCGCCATCGCATCATGCGCGTTGCTGTGTTCGATCCCGTTCGCCTGGGTTAAATGTTCCAGACGAAAGCTGGGCAGGCCGTCGTCGTTTTCCGGCCAGTTAATTCCCTCCGGGCGCAGCGCATAACAGGCGCGCATGACATCCAATAGATCCCAACGTGAATTATCATGCTGCCAGCTCCAGGCGTAGGGATCGTAAAAGTTGCGATAAAAAATATTGCGCGTGACTTCATCATCAAAACGCACATTGTTGTAGCCCACAACGCAGGTTTTAGGAACGGTAAACAGCGCATGAATGCGTCTGGCGAAAGCGGCTTCGTTTTCTCCTTTCTCACGCGCTTCCTGCGGCGTGATGCCGGTAATCAGCACCGCGCCGGGCTGCGGTAGATAATCATCAGCGGGTTTGCAATAAAACACCTCCGGCTCGCCAATAACGTTGAAGTCGTTATCCGTACGGAGCGCGGCGAATTGCGCTGGTCTGTCGAGGGCCGGATGCGTACCGAAGGTTTCGTAATCGTGGAAGAGGAATGTGCTCTGTATGCTGTCGTTTTTAACTGTCACTTGATGTACACGCCTGATGTTATCTGTATATGAAATATTTTATTCTTTTATTTTGTCGTTGATTGATTGTATTTGTACACCAATTGATATCGTTGCTAATGTTCGTACATGCGATGGTGAGTACATAAACATTAAAATCATTGAGTACAAAATACTAAAATGACCATCAGCGACACTAAGCTACGCTCCCTCTATGGTAAACCATATTCCGGCCCATCTGAAATTACTGATTCTGATTTAGTACTGTATGGAATTTAGGCCAGGGTCAATCTGGCCGGGATCTCAAAAATGCATGGACTAAAACGGGTCTATTTACAGAGGGACACAACGCTGTGTCCCTTAATTCCATGCGGGTTGAGGCTGGACTACGCCCAGGCCAGTGGCAGGATGGATGACAGAACACTCGGGAAATATTTTCTGGCATGACGTTGCATACTATCCGCCACAACGCTGGTACAGGTAAAGGCGCCATGGAGGCCGTGAAAACGGTCGGACCACTCGGTAAACTGTTCGCTGGATGGGAATATCGCCGGAGACAGCTCCCAGGCTTTCTGCATCAGCGCCTCCGCATAGCCTCTCAGGGCCGGCGGAGAGTCATGCTCAGTGCCGAAAATGGCGCTGGAGGAATAGCGTGCGAATGCGGTACTGAGACAGAACAGGGTTTCCGCCTGCTTCTGTGGGGTGGCGTCCGTCAGGTGATAAGCACTGAGGATGTGCTGGTAGTGTGCCGGGCTGAGTTTGCCTTCAGGAAGCAAGGGGTCAAAAATGGTGGCCAGACGCGACACTGAGGCATCATCAATCAACTTCACGGTGGAATGTTTCTGGTTCGTGGCGGCAATAAACTGCTGGTTCAGCTCCCCGTTATCTTCAGTGCTGAGGATGATATCAATCAGCTCCCCAAAGCGTCGCTGCGTGGCCTGCTGATTAAATGCGGCGAGAAACACCGGAAAGTCATGACGGAATAACTCTACCGGAGAGATTTGCGCGGTGGAAACGTTCTCTCCGGCTCGCAGCAGGTAAAAGTTGTCCCATGCAGTGTCAGGAGTAGGGTTTAGCATTGTTAACAGCGTGTCAGTGGAGAGCATCATCGCCGTGTCTGAATCCTGGGAGGAAAGCAGCAGGAAATTATCTGCAGCGCGGGTTGTCCAGTCCGGGCTGCCGTCATAATTGCCGAAGAGCCCATTATGGATGTGGGGAGACACCGCCGGGTGAGCAAGATACTGTTCATAAAGCGCTGCAGCTTTCTGGCGGGTGCCATCAGTGCAGTCCACGCCTGTCATACAGTGTAAAATCACCTGATTAAAGAGTCCGCTGTGAGTGGTCATGGCGGCGCTGTTCCTGTCAAACGAATCCAGCAACACAGGCAGTATGCGCTGCTGATAATATGTGTCAGGAGTCGGCAGGGGAACGTCATTATAGGTCTGGCACTGGTGGGCAAAAAAACGTTCCTGAACAGGCCCGAGCCACTCGCGGATAAGCGCACTTTGCGTATAGGGAGGGTGGGCCAGTACGCTTACCAGCGAACTTTCAACTGGCCGGATACATGCCTCTGTTAAGCGGCCACCCCGCAATGACTTCACCAGGTCTTCCATTGCCCGGACTTTTTCCTGACTGTATTTATCGGGCAGGCTGTCAATGGTCATCAGAATACTTTTACCATTATTGTGCTCATGATTTAAAAATCCATCCACAGCGTTCTCACTCCAAAGGAGTGGCATTTGCAGCCAGATATCACCTAGACGAATAAAATTTCCGCCCCCTAACACTGACGGAGGTGATGAATTATCCGGTTCATTTAAAATAACGCCGGAGAGGTTGGCTTTGTGACGTATAAACGTATTTTTTAATGTTGTATTAATAAAAGAGGGCTGTTGTCGTGTAGTAATTGAATACTGTAAAGTCAGTTCATTCATGTCTGAATTACTAAATTTTGTATTACTGCAGACTACATCACTCAGTGTCGAATAAGTGAATCGGCATTCGTCAAAATGTAAATGAGATATATCAGAATAAGTAAATTTTGAATTTGAAAAGTTGAACCCCTTAATAATATCGCCGTCTCGCTTCATGAAGCTGGTGGGCAATATTTTGCTGAATGTAATATTACGGAAATCTGCGTTTGAAAAATCGCGATCTGCGGCCGTAAGGGTTTCTCCGGCTTTCTGTCGTAAAAGTGCATCCGTGAGTTTCTTAGCCCATTCGGCAGGTGATGACGGGGAAGACGTAGCCTGAAGTGAGAGGGAGGGTGATACTGGTGGTGTTCTACCTTCAGAAACAGTGGGCCTGTTATTGGCTGATACAGAGACTCCACCGGGGAGTGGGGCCGCACCTGTCACTCTGTAATTATAATCACATGTTTGATTTGCAATATGCTTACGCATGAATGCTGCATTCATTTTTGAGACATCTTCTGCTGAAATATTTTTCTTACCTGCATTATTTGTATCTTTAATATTTTTAACAGTAATCAATGTTTTGTTTAAGGTGTTTTTATCTTTCGGCTGAAAGAAGTCTTTTATTTTTTGTGGTAACGCGAACTCAATCGATGAGCTCTTTCCTGTTTTAAGTTTTTCATTTAAAGAAGCATGCGTGTTTTTAACACTGGTTATTTTTGAGGCGAACCCGTTTTTCGTATGTTCACGAATAGAGGTAATTAATTTTTTAACCTGGTTAGGAATAGTAGAAAAATTAATTGCGCCTGATGATATCTTCATTAGAATTCCTTATCAACATCATTATGGAAAAACGGTCTGGATTTTTAACGCCTTAAAAGTAAGCTTCATATGTCGGTATGGCGATGGAGATCACAATTCACCATGTTATCTGGCAGGTTTCTTTCAGAAAGTGTCCATCCTGTCATCATGTCACCGTATTGTGGGACGCTGACGTATCTGCGGAAAAATCAAGGCATAAGGGAGCGGGTCGGGTAACGAAGCCCGTGTGCACGCAAAAGTAAACCCGCTTCGATGCTCAACCAGCGTTTTTCACCGGCATTCGGGATATCGTCGGCGGACATTCCGGCGCGTATGAGAAAGAACTGCGTAAAGCGCGTGAAATCGCTTTTCAGGAAATAATCGTTTTCTTTTAAATATTATTACGTGTTATTGGAATTGTATCATTTTTATAATTAACAGCGGGTTGTTTGGTAATTCTGCTGATTATTCAATGACAGTCCATGTGCGTGTTCAGGAAATGTAAAATATTTATAAAATAAAAGGTTTTATCGTGTTGGCGTGTTCATTTTAACAACTATTTCAAATTGTGATTGAAGCCGACATTTCATAATACAAATTAAATATAATCTTCAGCTATATCTAATAACAGGAGGTTATATGAGCATTAGTCGTCGTTCTTTTTTGCAGGGGGTAGGCATCGGCTGCTCTGCCTGCGCACTGGGCGCTTTTCCGCCCGGGGCGCTGGCGCGCAACCCGATTGCCGGCATTAACGGTAAAACCACGCTAACGCCAAGCTTGTGCGAAATGTGTTCCTTTCGTTGCCCTATTCAGGCGCAGGTAGTCAATAACAAGACCGTTTTTATCCAGGGCAATCCTTCTGCGCCGCAGCAGGGGACGCGCATATGCGCCAGGGGCGGGAGCGGCGTCAGCCTGGTCAATGACCCGCAACGGATTGTAAAACCTATGAAACGCACCGGGCCACGCGGCGACGGTGAATGGCAGGTGATTAGCTGGCAACAGGCTTACCAGGAAATCGCGGCGAAAATGAATGCCATCAAAGCGCAGCATGGCCCCGAGACCGTGGCTTTCTCTTCCAAATCGGGCTCGCTCTCCAGCCATCTTTTCCATCTGGCTACGGCCTTTGGTTCGCCTAATACCTTTACTCACGCCTCAACATGCCCTGCCGGGAAAGCCATTGCGGCAAAAGTGATGATGGGCGGCGATCTGGCGATGGATATCGCTAACACGCGCTATCTGGTTTCGTTTGGCCACAATTTGTATGAAGGGATTGAAGTTGCCGATACCCATGAGTTAATGACCGCGCAGGAGAAGGGGGCCAAAATGGTGAGCTTCGATCCGCGTTTGTCGATATTTTCCAGCAAGGCGGATGAGTGGCACGCTATTCGTCCCGGGGGGGATTTAGCGGTTCTGCTGGCGATGTGCCACGTCATGATTGATGAACAACTCTACGATGCGTCTTTTGTTGAGCGTTATACCAGCGGATTTGAACAGTTAGCACAGGCGGTAAAAGAGACGACGCCGGAATGGGCCGCCGCGCAGGCCGATGTCCCAGCCGACGTTATTGTCCGGGTGACACGCGAACTGGCCGCCTGCGCGCCTCACGCTATTGTCAGTCCTGGTCATCGCGCGACGTTCTCGCAGGAAGAGATCGATATGCGGCGTATGATTTTTACGCTTAATGTACTGCTCGGTAATATTGAGCGCGAAGGTGGGCTATATCAGAAAAAAAACGCGTCTGTTTACAATAAACTGGCCGGAGAAAAGGTCGCGCCAACGCTGGCGAAACTCAACATTAAAAATATGCCGAAACCGACGGCGCAACGCATCGATTTGATCGCACCGCAGTTTAAATATATCGCCGCTGGCGGCGGCGTGGTGCAAAGCATTATTGACGCGGTGTTAACCCAGAAGCCTTACCCGATAAAGGCGTGGATTATGTCGCGGCATAATCCTTTCCAGACCGTCACCTGTCGTTCGGACCTGGTAAAAACCGTTGAGCAACTGGATCTGGTGGTCAGTTGCGATGTCTATTTGAGCGAGAGCGCGGCGTATGCCGACTATCTGCTGCCGGAATGCACTTATCTCGAACGGGACGAAGAGGTATCGGATATGTCGGGACTGCACCCGGCTTACGCTCTGCGCCAACAGGTCGTAGAGCCGATTGGCGAGGCGCGTCCGAGTTGGCAAATCTGGAAAGAGCTTGGCGAGCAGTTGGGATTAGGGCAGTACTATCCGTGGCAGGATATGCAGACGCGCCAACTCTATCAGTTGAACGGCGACCATGCCTTAGCGAAGGAACTGCGACAGAAAGGGTATCTCGAATGGGGCGTTCCGCTGCTATTACGCGAACCAGAATCCGTTCGCCAGTTTACGGCGCGTTACCCCGGCGCTATCTCGACGGACAGTGACAACACCTATGGCGAACAGCTTCGCTTCAAATCGCCCTCCGGCAAAATCGAACTTTATTCCGCAACCCTGGAGGAATTGCTCCCAGGCTACGGCGTTCCGCGCGTTCGTGACTTTGCGCTTAAAAAAGAGAATGAGCTTTACTTCATTCAGGGCAAGGTGGCCGTGCACACCAATGGCGCGACGCAGTACGTACCTTTACTCAGCGAGCTAATGTGGGATAACGCGGTCTGGGTCCATCCGCAAACGGCGCAAGAAAAAGGCATTAAGACCGGAGATGAGATCTGGCTGGAAAATGCTACGGGTAAAGAGAAAGGTAAGGCGCTGGTGACGCCCGGTATCCGTCCGGACACGCTTTTTGTCTATATGGGATTTGGCGCTAAAGCTGGGGCCAAAACGGCGGCGACGACACACGGTATCCACTGTGGCAATTTACTGCCGCACGTGACGAGTCCGGTATCCGGTACGGTAGTGCATACCGCAGGCGTGACTCTGAGCCGGGGATGAGGGAGGAGGGAACCATGAATCATTTAACGAATCAGTACGTCATGCTGCATGATGAAAAACGTTGTATCGGCTGCCAGGCGTGTACCGTTGCCTGCAAAGTGCTTAATGACGTACCGGAGGGATTTAGCCGCGTACAGGTACAAATTCGCGCCCCTGAACAGGCATCCAACGCACTAACCCATTTTCAATTTGTCCGCGTCTCCTGTCAGCACTGTGAAAATGCGCCATGTGTCAGCGTTTGTCCTACCGGAGCGTCATATCGTGATGAAAACGGGATCGTGCAGGTGGATAAATCGCGCTGTATTGGCTGCGATTATTGTGTTGCCGCGTGTCCTTTCCATGTGCGCTATTTGAATCCGCAAACCGGTGTCGCCGACAAGTGTAACTTCTGTGCCGACACGCGGTTGGCGGCTGGCCAGTCTCCGGCGTGCGTATCCGTTTGCCCAACGGACGCGCTGAAATTCGGCAGACTGGATGAGAGCGAGATCCAGCGCTGGGTCGGTCAGAAAGAGGTCTATCGCCAGCAGGAGGCGCGTAGCGGCGCGGTCAGTCTGTACCGTCGTAAAGAAGTCCATCAGGAGGGTAAAGCATGAATACTATCTGGGGAGCGGAACTACATTATGCGCCAGATTATTGGCCGCTGTGGTTAATTTACGCAGGCGTCGTGGTGCTGCTCATGCTTGTTGGGCTGGTTATCCATGCGTTATTGCGCCGGATGCTGGCGCCAAAAACGGCGGGCGGCGAAGAGCATCGTGACTATCTCTACTCGCTGGCGATTCGCCGTTGGCATTGGGGAAATGCGTTACTGTTTGTTTTATTACTGTTAAGCGGTTTATTTGGTCATTTTTCTCTCGGCCCTGTAGCGCTAATGGTACAAGTGCATACCTGGTGTGGTTTTGCCTTACTGGCTTTCTGGGTCGGGTTTGTGCTGATCAACCTCACCACAGGTAACGGGCGTCACTATCGGGTAAATTTTTCCGGACTGGTAACGCGCTGCATACGCCAGACGCGTTTTTACCTTTTTGGCATTATGAAAGGGGAAGCGCATCCGTTCGCGGCAACAGAGCAGAATAAGTTCAATCCACTGCAACAACTGGCATATCTGGCGATTATGTACGCGCTGGTACCACTGTTAATCATCACCGGTTTGCTGTGTCTCTATCCGCAGGTTGCGGGTCTGGGCCCTGTGATGCTGGTGCTGCATATGGCGCTTGCTATCATCGGCTTACTGTTTATTTGCGCGCATCTCTATCTGTGTACTCTTGGCGACACGCCGGGACAAATTTTCCGTAGCATGGTTGACGGCTATCATCGTCATCGTACCGCGCCGCGCGGGGATAAGTCCGCCGTCTGAGCGTATCCATAAAATAATGTCAGCAAGAAAATGTGCCTTGTGTCACATTTTCTTGCAATTTATCCATGTTTGTTTAACTGAACTTCCGTAAAAAGAACGGCAAATAGAGACCATCCTGAGGACATGCTGTTGAAACGCCGTTTGTTTATTGCCGCTTCTTTATTCGCGATGCACCTTTCTCCTGCGCTTGCGGCCGATGCCGTAAGTTTTGCTCCCCAACCGCCAGCCATTGATGCAGGCGCCTGGGTGTTGATGGATTACACTACGGGACAGGTTCTTACCGCCGGTAATGAACACCAGCAACGTAATCCCGCCAGCCTTACCAAGCTAATGACGGGCTACGTCGTCGATCGCGCCATCGATAGTCATCGTATCAGCCCTGACGATATCGTCACCGTTGGGCGCGACGCCTGGGCGAAGGATAATCCGGTGTTTGTCGGCTCCTCGTTGATGTTTTTAAAAGAAGGGGATCGCGTGTCGGTGCGTGATTTAAGCCGTGGCTTAATTGTGGATTCCGGTAACGATGCCTGTGTGGCGCTGGCGGATTATATCGCGGGCGGGCAGCCGCAGTTTGTGGCGATGATGAACAGCTATGTGAAAAAACTCAATTTACAGGATACCCATTTTGAAACCGTCCACGGTCTGGATGCGCCGGGACAACATAGCTCCGCGTATGATCTGGCCGTACTCTCCCGGGCGATTATTCACGGCGAACCTGAATTTTATCACATGTACAGCGAGAAAAGCCTGACCTGGAACGGCATCACGCAGCAGAACCGCAACGGCTTGTTATGGGATAAGACCATGCATATCGATGGGCTTAAAACCGGACACACATCGGGGGCGGGATTTAATCTTATCGCATCGGCGGTGGACGGGCAGCGTCGACTTATCGCCGTCGTGATGGGAGCGAAAAGTTCGAAAGGTCGTGAGGAACAGGCGCGAAAACTGTTGCAGTGGGGCCAGCAAAACTTTGCGACGGTGCAGATTTTGCACAGCGGTAAAAAAGTGGGCAGCGAGCGAATCTGGTATGGAGACAAAGAAAAGATTGCGCTGGGTACGGAACAGGATTTCTGGATGGCGCTGCCCAAAGCGGAAATTCCGCATATCAAAGCAAAATATGTGCTGGATAGAAAAGAGCTGGAGGCGCCAATCGCCGCTCATCAACGGGTAGGTAAAATAGAGCTCTACGATCGGGATAAACTGATCGCTCAGTGGCCGCTGGTCACTCTGGAATCGGTGGGTAAAGGCGGTATGTTCTCTCGTCTGAGCGACTATTTTCAGCATAAAGCGTAAGCCGTTGTCACACACCGTTCACCGTCATCTGAGGTGTCAAAAGGGCGGGATTGCGAGGTTGCTCACAAAATGATCACGCTGTCCTTGTGACCGTAAAAGGCTGTAATTATACTGTACATTCATACAGTATAGTAAAGTGACGGAGGCAGCATGGATTACGAAATCAGGCAGGAACAAAAACGCAAGATAGCCGGTTTCCACATGGTCGGTCCATGGGAACACACCGTGAAGCAGGGTTTTGAACAACTGATGACGTGGGTGGATCGACAGCGGATCGTGCCAGTTGAATGGATTGCCGTCTATTACGACAATCCAGATGTCGTACCTGCGGAAAAACTCCGCTGCGATACCGTGGTGTCCGTGGCAGAGAATTTCATCCTGCCGGACAATAGCGAAGGCGTAATCGTGACCGCCATTGAAGGCGGCGAATATGCCACTGCTGTCGCGCGAGTGGAAGACCGTGACTTTGCGAAGCCGTGGGAACGGTTTTTTGACGTCCTCGAGCAGGATAGCGCTTATCAGATAGCCTCTGCGCCCTGTTTTGAAACCTATCTGAATAACGGCATGGAAGATGGATACTGGGATATTGAAATGTATATTCCGGTACAGCGGAAGTGATCGACTGGTTTCCTGGCTGAAAAGAGCGGACGGATAATGTGTTCCGTCCGCCAGTGCGCTATTTTTGCTATAAAGCAGGTACAATGCATTTTTTGCCATTCCCGTAAGGAGCGCAAGCGTGCGTGCCGATAAGTCATTAAGCCCTTTTGAAATACGGTTGTACCGTCATTATCGCATCGTGCATGGCATACGTATCGCCCTGGCGTTCATTCTTACCTTTCTGCTGGTTCGTCTGTTTTCTATTCCCGAGGGCACATGGCCGCTAATCACGTTAGTGGTGATTATGGGGCCCATCTCATTCTGGGGAAATGTAGTGCCTCGTGCTTTTGAGCGCATAGGCGGTACGATCCTGGGCGCGGCGTTAGGGCTGGTGGCGCTACGCCTGGAGCTCTTTTCCTTACCGCTGATGCTGGTGTGGTGTGCGATAGCGATGTTTTTGTGCGGCTGGCTGGCCTTAGGGAAAAAACCGTATCAGGCGCTACTGATAGGCATAACGCTCGCCGTTGTTGTCGGCGCTCCCGCTGGTGATATGGATACGGCATTATGGCGTGGCGGGGATGTGATTTTGGGGTCGCTACTGGCGATGTTGTTTACCGGCATCTGGCCCCAGCGCGCCTTTTTGCACTGGCGCATCCAACTGGCGCATTGCGTCACGGCGTATAATCGGGTGTATCAGGCAGCGCTGTCGCCGAATTTGCTGGAGCGCCCCCGGTTGGATAAACATTTGCAACGGTTGCTGAACGATGTCGTCAAAATGCGCGGGCTGATAACGCCTGCCAGTAAAGAAACCCGGATACAAAAATCTATTTTCGAGGCCATTCAGACCATCAACCGCAATCTGGTTTGTATGCTTGAATTACAAATCAATGCCCACTGGGCGACGCGCGCCAGCCATTTTGTGATGCTTAACGCGCACACATTGCGTGAAACCCAGCAGATGACGCAGCAAACCTTGCTAACGATCGCCCACGCGTTGTTTGAAGGCAACCCGCAGCCGGTACTGGCAAATACCGGTAAACTGAATGATATTGCTGCCGAGTTGCGACAGCTAATGAACGAGCAGCAGGGCGACGCGGTGGCTGAAACCCCCATCCACGGCTATGTTTGGCTAAGTATGGAAACGGCCCGACAGTTGGAACTGCTTTCACACTTGATCTGCCGGGCTTTGCGCAAATAAAAAGCAGATGGGGCGAATGAATTTGTTGCTGCTTCGATTCAGCAAAGATTAAGAGTATGATACTAATATAAGGATAAAATGAGTGCTACTGGCAACGATTTTATCCCCGAACCTTCAGGTTTCCCCAGACGGCGACGTAACGGTGTTTCCTCTGGCGGCTTGAAGTATGACGGGGATAAACGTAATGTTTATCCACTAGCAGTTGCTTAACGAATCCGAATCTCACATTATCAGGGGTGTAAAAATGGAAACAACCAAGCCTTCTTTCCAGGACGTGCTGGAGTTTGTTCGTCTGTTCCGTCGTAAAAATAAACTGCAGCGTGAAATTCAGGACATTGAGAAGAAGATCCGTGACAACCAGAAGCGTGTGCTGCTGCTGGACAACCTGAGCGACTACATCAAGCCAGGTATGAGCGTTGAGGCGATTCAGGGTATCATCGCCAGTATGAAAAGCGACTATGAAGATCGCGTTGATGACTACATCATTAAAAATGCCGAAATCTCCAAAGAGCGTCGCGACATTTCCAAAAAGCTGAAAGCGATGGGCGAAATGAAACACGCCGATGTAAAAGCCGAATAATGCGCTACGGCAGTGGGAGCGTATATCAGGCTCTCACTGCAGTTTGACCCCGCCAGTGACCATCTTGAGTAAATGTTGTTTTGGCCAGTGTCGGGTAAGTTTTTTCTCTGCCAGCTTATCTTTCAGGCGCGTAATATCATGACGTTTCCGGTCCAGCATCAGACCCACCACGCTACCGCTATGCGCCACGTTCAATCCGTATAAATCACACTCTTCGACCAGCGACAGCAGGGCGGTAAATCCTGGCTTAGGTAACAGCGTCTGGCTGGCGATAGCGCTAAGCGTAGCCGCCTCACCCAGTCGGAGCGGATTTTGCGTTATACAGGCTTCCTGCACCAGATTCCAGGCCTGCTGCAAGGTTGCTGAACTTGCTATTAATTTCTGCTGGCGAGGGAGACGGTGGTAATCTTGCGTGCGCAGTGTGACCGGACTTTCCAGTACCAGCAAATCGATTGGCGGCGGTGGCTCGCAGGCGATTTGCGTGACCGCATTATTATGATCAAACAGCGTTAACTGATGAAAAACGGTGCTATCAGTGGGTTCGATTGAGACGCAAAGCTGTGCAAGGGTGGTTTCATCCAGCGAATGGCCAAGATGATGCGCCGTTGCCACCGCCGTAGCGGCAATATCTGCGGTGCTGCTGGCCATGCCTTTGGCAACAGGAATTGACGAACGCACATCGACGCGAATCTCGTTACTCCAGTGCGCAGGATACTGCCAGTGCGCCAGAACGCGCTCCACCATCGCCCGCGACAATGGGCGTTCGTTTACCAACGGCGGCGCAGCCGTGACTGCTACGGTGCTGTACCAGTCAACGGGGCAGGAGACCAGTTTCTCACTGCCCAGAATCCATCCCTGGATAAGTTCCCCGCATGAGGCGGGGCATTGCGCAACAGCCACGTTATCACCTTTCAGGTACGAATAGTGTGCGCGCATAGTGTCATGGTAAAAGCATTATTACCATGACTTGCCGCAATGCGTCGTTTAACCCTCTCAGGCTGGTACACAAAGCCCTTCCGTGGCCGGTAGCGCAATGCGCATAACGTCTTGTGCGATCATTAACTCTTCGTTGGTGTTGATGACGGCGACTTTCACCAGGGCGTTCTCCGTCTGGATAAATGTCGCATTACGCTGATTTTTCTCTTCATCAACGGCTAAGCCCAAAAATTGCAAATTATGGCACACCGCCGATCTGGCGCGCGCTGAGTTCTCGCCAATGCCCCCAGTGAATACCAGCGCATCCAGTCCTCCCATTTGCATAATATAGCTGCCAATGGTGGCGCGAATGCGTTCGGCAAACAGAGTGAGAGCGAGTTTAGCCTGCCGGTTACCGGTATTGGCTGCCTGTTCGACATCGCGGTAATCAGACGACACGCCAGAAACGCCCAGCAAGCCTGACTCATTATTTAATAACTGATTCAACTGTTGCGGCGTTTTGCTTTCGCGCTGGGCTATCCACGGCAGAATAGAGGGATCAATATCTCCGCTACGGGTGCCCATCATCACGCCTGACTGCGGCGTAAAGCCCATCGACGTATTGACCGAACGCCCGTTCTTGATGGCGCAGATGCTGCTACCGTTTCCAAGATGACAACAAATCACCCGTAATGCGCTGAGTGGTACGCCCAGCTTTTCCGCCAGAACGCCGCTGACATACTTATGGCTGGTGCCATGAAAGCCATAACGGCGAATCCCCAGTTCCGCGTAATAATGCCAGGGAAGCGGGTAAATATAGGCGGGTTCATCCAGCGTCTGGTGAAATGCCGTATCAAACACGGCTACGGAAGGGGCATCAGGCAACAGTTGACGAAAAACGTGAATACCCAACGCGTTTACCGGGTTGTGAAGCGGGGCCAGTTCAGCAAGACGTTCGATTTGCGCTAACGTTTCATCCGTGACCAGCGTCGAGTCTTTAAAAAACTCACCGCCGTGCGCCACACGATGGCCCACCCCGTCAATGTCCCGCAGACTGTTAATGATTTGATAACCCAGCAGCTTTTCCAGAAGCAGCGTTACCGCATCGCGATGATCGGCAACGGGGACGGTTTCCTGCCATTTTTGGCTGTGCGTCTTAATTGTCACCTGCGCATCCGCCATTCCAATACGCTCAATCAGCCCCTGGCAGAGCATGTCGCCCTGCGGCATCTCCAGCAGCTGGAACTTTAACGATGAGCTACCGGCGTTAATGGCCATTATTTTGTAAGACATAAAGGTTCCTTCGAATTCAGAAAATCCAGCACGGCGTCGAGACCCGAATTATTCAACGCGCTGGTAATAAAAATCTGCCGGGCGCCAGCCTGCGTAAGCCATTCCGCAACCAGCGAAATACGCTGCGGGTCGGCGAGATCGGCCTTGGTGACCAGGCCAATCGTCGGGCGGTTCATCGGGACGGTAAACCCCGGAGAAAAGGGCGACCACTGGGCGTCGGCATTCAGCACCAGCGCGATAACGTCGGCTTCGCAGGCGCTGGTCAGCAGGGCGCTATACAGGCAGCGGTTCTCCAGGTACTCGCCCGGCGTGTCGATGGCCATCGGCGACCATTCAATGGCCTGGGTTTTCTTATAATGGAGCGCTTCGCCGCGCAGGCTTTGGGTCAGCGAGGTTTTCCCGCACTGGCTGGGGCCGATAAACATCAAACGCTTCATTGGATTACGTCCGGGTGATCGAGCAGGTAGTGAACTGCATCATCTCGCCCAGCGTGCGCGTTACCTGCTTGAGGGCATATTCCACGGCGGAAACATCGCCGGTCAGCACCACCGCGCCGGTAAAGCGGTCAAGAAAACCAATCTCCACCGCGCCGGATTTGGTGGCGATATCGCAGGCGATAATCGATGCTTCGCTCGGCGTGATGGTAAGGATGCCAATCGCGGAGACCGCATCCGGCAGGCCCAGCTTCTTAAAGAGATCTTTCCCTGGATTGGCAATCAAGTGCGCGAGGGTGACCTGTTTCCCCGGCACGTATTCCTGAATCATGCGATCCGTTGTCGGTTGTCTTTCCATTATCCCTCCACCATCTGTCGCCACATGGCTTCATGCGGGCGCGGGATCACCGAGCGGTAAACCAGCAGCCCTTTTTCCCCCGCGCTTTCGCTGGCAACCGTCACGGCGTTGTTGACGTCAGAAACGTCGCCCGCCACCACCATGTAGCATTTACCGCCGATGCCGAAGGCCATATGCACCCGCACCAGGGTGACGTTTGAGCCTTTCACCGCCCGGTCTGCGGCGCTAATGCAGGCCGCCACGCTCCAGGTTTCGACGATGCCGACCGCCTGGCGCTTATCCACGCTGTTCAGGCCGCTGATGGCCGGAAGTACGCTGGGATGAATATTCGCCAGCACCAGGCTGTCGACGAGCATCTCGTCGGCCTGCGACGTACCGGTTTCAATGGCCTGCTGGATAGCGCCGATATCGCCGCCCAGCATCAGTAAAAACTTACCTGGGCAGATGGTCTTGCTGACCAGTAGATCGACGTTGGCGCTTTTCAGCATGGCATCACCAAGCTCCATGCCTTTGGCGATGCTGGTGAGTTCTAAAATTCCTATAGCCTGAGACATGGTTAACCTCTTACAACCGTGATGGCCTGTTCGCTGATGGCCGATACAACGCCGTCGATGCTGGCGTGAATCGGCGCGCCTAATGCACCTGCCGGGACATCGGCAATGCACTGTCCGCGCGTCACGCGCTCGCCGACGGCAACAGTCGGTACTGCGCTGGCACCAATATGCTGGCGCAGTTGCAAAGTGACTTTTTCTACTGACGGCTCTTCTTCAACCAGCGGTGCTTCCTGGTACCAGGGGCTTAGTCCCAGTTTGGCGATCAGCCGCTTCACCGGCACCAGGCGATATTTCGCCATTTCGTCGGCCGGGTTCAGCGGCCCTACGTAGCGCTGGTTTTGCGCCCGCAGCTCGCGTTTTAACATGCGGTTGATGCGCATCGGCGAGATCCCCACCGGGCAGGCCACGCTTTCGCAAACGTTGCATTCCGAGCAGGTAAGGGCGCTCAGCAGCAGCTGCGGCGTGGCGGCCTGGTGAAAGTTCACTGCCCGCACCAGCAGGTGCGGAGAGAGTTCGTGGCCGATCAGGTGTCGCGGACAGAGATCGGTACACAGTCGGCACTGTTCGCAGACGGTGCGCGCGACGGAAAGCACCGTGCGCTCGTCCTGCATTCTCCGCTGGATAAGCGGATGGCTTTTGGGGAGCACCAGCAGGCCGCCGGTAGTTTTCGTCACCGGGTTATCAAGAGAGGTAATCAGGCCACCCATCATCGGGCCGCCGTTAATAAAACCAGGGTCGTCGACCGTTGCGCCGCCCGCCAGCGCCAGCACTTCATGCAGTGACATGCCGATAGGAACGGTAACGGTCAACGGTCTGGCGACCGCGCCGTTCACGGTCAACGTGCGACGAGTGACCGGAAATTGCTGCTCGACCGCCCGGGCAATATTCAGCACCGTTTGCACGTTATTGACGACCACGCCGACGCTGGCCGGTAGCGCAGCCGGGGCGACCCGGCGGCCGGTTGCCATCCAGATAGTCAGCACCTCATCGCCCGCAGGATAAACATCCGGCAGGATATGCAGGCGGATACCGGCTGGCAGCTGCGGGGTGAGCGCGTCGATGGCCCGGCGGTATTTTTCTTTCAGGGCTATCACCCCTTCGCGCGCGCCGGTTGCCGTCATCGCGTACTGCACGCCGCGAACAAGACGCGCGGCCTGCTGCCACATCAGTTGCTGGTCAACTTTGAGCATCGGTTCACACTCGGCGGCGTTCACCAGAAAAATCTCTACCTGCGCCTGTAGTTTGACGTGAGCGGGAAAACCTGCGCCGCCCGCGCCGACAACGCCCGCTGCGCGAACGCGCTCGCGAATTTCATCAGCGCTATAAGACATTTCAACGACGTTGACGGCGGTACTCATAGCAGTTCCTCCAGCAGTTCCCGAATGGCTTCGGCATTGGCCGGGCGCGGGTTAGTGCGCAGCGTAACGTCAGCCAGCGCAGCCTGCACCATCGCCGGAATGCGTGCGGAAAAGTCGGATCTTCCTTCTTTAAGCGCAACGGCCAGTGAGGGAAGGGCGCAGCGTTGCTTAAGCAGTTCGATTTGCTGAATCAGCGCATTGATCGCCGCAACGTCATTGGCTTCTGCCGGGCAAAAGCCGCAGGCTTTGGCCATCCGCGCGTAGCGTTTGGCGGCGCGCGGGTCACCCGCGTTAAAGCGGATCACCGTCGTGAGCAGCAGCGCATTGGCCAGCCCGTGCGGCAGATGGAACTGTCCGCCGAGCTGGTGAGCTATCGCGTGGTTAAGACCCAGTCCCGCCTGGCTGAATGCCATCCCCGCCAGCGTTGAAGCATTGTGCATTTTCCCGCGCGTCGCTACGC
The DNA here is from genome assembly GCF_043356775.1 of Salmonella sp. SJTUF15581. Classification (NCBI taxonomy): domain Bacteria; kingdom Pseudomonadati; phylum Pseudomonadota; class Gammaproteobacteria; order Enterobacterales; family Enterobacteriaceae; genus Salmonella; species Salmonella sp. SJTUF15581. The sequence goes on from NZ_JBEUJY010000006.1 coordinate 51,316, forward strand.
AGTCGCCTTTTTCCACCGCCGTGGGCAGATACTGGAACACCAGTTTGGCGGCTTTTTCCGCCAGCGCGTCGGTAAAGTCGCTGGCGTGCGGTGACACCCAGGCCTCCAGGGCGTGGGTCAGCACGTCCATACCGGTGTTGGCGGTAATCTGCGGCGGTACGCTGACCACCAATTCCGGGTCAAGGATCGCCATATCCGGATACAGCGCATTGTTGAACAGCGGGTACTTGATGCCTTTATCCGGGTCGCTAATTACGCAGGCGCTGGTGACTTCCGAACCGGTGCCGCTGGTGGTCGGGATCGCCACGCAGGTTTCGATGTTGATCCCGCTCTGCTGGCTAAACCAGACAATCGCTTTCGCCGCGTCCATTGCCGAGCCGCCGCCAAAACCAATTACCACCTGCGGCTGCAGGGCCTGCATTTGCGCAATGCCCTGCACCACGGTATGGATGGTGGGGTCCGGCGTTATCTCGCTAAATACGCTGATGCGGTTATCTGCGGGCAGCGCGTTACGCAGGGTATCCAGCAGCGGAGAGCGCGCCAGAAAACCATCGCAGATTATCCAGATGTGCTTATTGGTAAAGCGCTTGAGCACCGCCAGGCTGCCCTGACCGCTGTACAACCGCGTTTGTAGTGAGAAGGTATTCATCGCGACCTCGGTTAGCGAATAGAAAAGCCGTTGGTCAGCACGCAGCGCCGGGAGCGGGCAAAAGTACGCGCTGACGTGGTCCCTTCACCGGTTGGCGTGGCGATAGTGAAGGTGGTAAAGCCTTCGCCGCCGACGCCGATCCCGGCATAAGAGGGGCCGTTTTTGACGAATATCGAGGTTTGCAGGGTGCGGGCCGCGAGGTTCAGGCGCGACACGTTCTGCGAGTGCATGATAGCGGTGTGATGCAGCCCCTCTTCAACCTTCAGCGCCAGCGCCAGCGCGCTATCGAAATCGCTGACTTTTACCACCGGCAGCATCGGCATCAACTGTTCGCTGGTGACCCACGGATCGTCAGCGTTAACCAGCGCAATCAGCAGACGCGGTGCTTTTGCAGGGACAGCGATCCCGGCGGCTTCCAGCATGGCCGATGGGCTCTTGCCGACCAGTTTTTTATTCGCCTGGCCTTCTGGCAGGCAGGCGGCGCGGAGTTTGTCGGTATCGGCAGGGCTTAGCAGCAGCGCACCGAAGGTTTGCATTTGCTGCACCAGACGCTCGGCGACGCTCTCCACTACGATCAGGCTCTTCTCGGCAATGCAGGGCAGGTTGTAATCGAATGACGCGCCGTTAATGATATCTTCCGCCGCTTTCACCAGGTCTGCCGTTTCATCGACGATGCAGGGCGGGTTACCCGCGCCAGCGCCAATCACCTTCTTACCGCTCTTCATGCCCATTGCTACAATGCCCGGGCCACCGGTAATTGCCAGTACTGCGATTCGCGGGTGGGCCATCATCTGCTGGGTTGCTTCGAAAGTCGGTTCAGCCACGGTCACCACCAGATTGCGGATGCCGCAGCAGCGGAAGGCAATCTCTTCAATCAGGCTAATCAGCTTCAGAGAGACCTTTTTCGCGCCCGGATGCGGGCTAAAGTAGATACTATTGCCCGCCGCCAACATGCTGATGCTGTTATTGATGATGGTTTCCGTCGGGTTGGTGCTTGGGGCGACTGAACCGATGACGCCAAACGGCGAGTATTCAAAGAGTACCATGCCGCCGTCACCGGTCAGCGCGGTGGTGGTGAGGTCTTCTACGCCCGGCGTGTTGTCCAGCGCAGCCTTGTTTTTGAGGAATTTATCTTCTTTGTTGCCCATTCCCGTTTCATTGGCGCTCTCCTCTGCCAGAGCAGCCAGCAGCGGCGTCAGTTCCTGACGCATCGCGCTGATGATAGCGCTGCGGGTTTTCAGCGGACACTGCTGATAACGTAAGAACGCCTGATGCGCGGCGTCGATGGCCTCGCTCACGGACTGGAAAATCCCTTTGCCCTGAGGCTGGGCCGGTGTTTGCGCTGGCGTGGTTAATTGCTCGCTAAGAATGGTGCGAATCAGGGTTTCGAGTTCAGAAGTATTCATTGATGTGTTCCCACGTTAATAGCCGCGATGGCGGTCTGTGCTATGTCCATGTCCTGCTCAACGCTGCCGCCGCTGATGCCAAGACCCCCAATTAATATGCCGTCGCGCCATAGGGCGTAACCGCCGCCAAAGGTGACCACTTTTCCCTGTAAATGACTTTCCAGGCCATAAAGCGCGGCGCCTGGCTGAACAACATCGCTCAGCTCATGGGTCGCCGTTTTCATCGCCACTGCGGTCCATGCCTTTTTCGGCGCCAGTTCGCTGCTGACCAGCAGGGCGTCCGGCATCCGCCAGGTCACAGTTTCCGTGCCGTGCGCGTCAACGATGCTGACGACTACCGGAACCTGCAGTTGCTGCGCGCGTTCAACGGCGGCGCGGGTGAGCTGGTGCAGATCGTGGAATGAGAGGGCCACGGGCGTTGTCTCCTTGCTGCGGGTCGGCTGGCTGGCAGCCAGATAGCGCTTGCTAACTTCACGGATGATGTTGGCCTGGTGCGCATCGCTATCTTCCGCGCGGGCCAGGGCGTACAGGCAGTCCGATAAGCGGTTGATGTAGCGCATCAGCACCTGGCGTACGTTGACTTCAGTTGCCAGTTCAACCAGACGGCGTTCGGCGCGGCGCGCCAGCGTGCGGGCAAAATGTAATCGGCTCGCGGCTTCGCAGCGTCCGGGTAAAATAAAGCTGTGCAGCGGTTCGACGCGGGCCATTGCCCGATCGATAGCGGCTTCCAGAGCCGAAATCTCTTCGCTGCTGATGTAGCGCTGTTTGGGCGACGGCTGCTCGCTGTCGCTGGCCAGCTCTGCGCTAAACCAAAAAAGTTGCTGCTGGATGGCCTCGAGTAAGGTGCGGTGATTTTCATCCGCAGCGGCGCAGGCGCACAGGCTCAGCGCGGCGTTCAGCTCATCCAGCGTGCCGTAGGCTTCAACCCGCGGGTGGGTTTTGCTCACCCGCTGGCCGGTAAACAATGATGTGGTGCCAGCGTCACCTGTTCGGGTATAAATCGCCATAACCGCCCCTTAACGCGAAAGCGTATCTACAATGCCGACAACGGCGAGGTCGATGGCCTCATTTGGCCCGGAAAAAACGTGCCTGGCGCTGGAGCCGCCGCTGAGCAAAACCAGTTCGCCGACGCCCGCGCCGACGGAGTCCACGGCCACTTCATCGCCGGAGGTGGGCGAGGCGGGGAGTTCGCCATCGGCGCTGACCCGACGCACCAGCAGCAGCTTTTTCCCAATCAAAGAAGGTGATTTTTGCGTGGAGACAACCGCGCCCGTGACTCGTGCCAGATGCATGATTTACTCCTGCTTAATTAATTGAATATTCCGCGCATTGGCTGCGTCACGCGCCATGGCGGTCACGATGCATTTGCGGTGGACAACCACACGCCCCCGGCTTAGCAGCGCGACATCGCGATAGCTCAGCACCGAACCCGCATGCAGAACCAGCGGCAGTCCGTGCTCGTCGGTGAATACCAGCGGCAGACGAGCCAGTTTTTTTACCGGGATAACCGGCAGCAGCTGGCTGTGCAGGCTGAGCTGTACGCGGATGCCAAACGCCAGCGCGTCGTGAATTTTTCGGGCTGCGGCATCGTCGGTTTCTGCATCCGCAAGCTGACCCAGCAGCGGCAGGTCGACGAGCAGGATGCGCAGCGACGCGTGCTGACAGAACAGCGCTGGACAGTCGGCATCGCGAAGTTGCGTAACGCTCAGCGTCGCCGTGCTCCGGGCACGGCGCTGCAGCCGGGAGACAATCTCCTCGACAATGCGCTGCAGAGTTTCGCCGTTCATCGCGGGCCTACCAGCCGGGCAAAGGCCTGCGGGTTATCGGCACCAGCGGCGTTGGCTTCATCGGTATCAATGTGCATTTCGAGGCGCATGTCCGGTGAAACGCGAATCGCCACGTTGTTGAAAATCAGCCCGCGATCGTCGCCTTCAATCGCCACTGAAACCATATCGCCGTGGGAAACCCGCAGGATCAGCGCATCAAGCGGCGACATATGGATATGCCGCTGCGCGACGATAACCCCGGAAGGTAGCTCCAGTTCGGCAAAGGGGCTGACCAGGCGGATGCCCGGCGTCCCCTTCAGGTTGCCGGACATTCTCAGCGGCGCGGCAATCCCCAGCGTTCTCGCATCGGTACGCGAAATTTCCACCTGGCTTACCGAGCGCAGCGGGCCGAGCAGGCGTACATTTTTGAGCTGCCCTTTCGGTCCCACCAGAGTGACGGTTTGCTCCGCGGCGTATTGTCCCGGTTGCAGCAGCGCTTTTTTCTCGCTGATGGGATGGCCGGGAAACAGCCGCTCATAATCCTGTGCGGACAGGTGGATATGACGGTTTGAGACGCCCAGCGGGATAGGCCGCAGGCGCATCTCATCAAGAACTTTACTGACCGTTGATTGCAGAAGCTCTTTATCCATTACGCTTCACCTCGCTTACCGGGATGAATGCAAAGCGTGCGAGGTTCGCCCTTCTGGCGAGGACATTTTGGATCCAGACACAGGTTGCAACTGACCAGTTCTGATTCCTGCGGGGCCTCTTCTGCTGGCGCTTCAGAAACGACATCAGCTATCTCTGACTCTTCAGGCTCAGGTTCAATGACGGAGGGTGGGGGTGTCTCTGCGAGCAGGATCCCTTCTCCGGGCCTGGCGATAACCTTGTGGGCCACCAGGCCATTCCGCTGTTCGGCAAATTGCGCACCGGTGGTGATGGCCGCCTGCACGGAGGCCACATCACCGGTAATTTTAATCACCATCCAGCCTGAACCATTGGTCTTTTCGAGGGCGAGCAGCGTGATAGAAGCGGATTTCGCCATGATATCGGCGCAGCTGATAGCCAGTGCCAGACCACAAACTTCAAGTAATCCCAGTGATTGCTTCACGCGGTGCTCCTTATTCGCCATCGATTAGGCTGATTTCGGTAAAATGGCCTCAACATCGCTGTGCGGACGCGGGATAACGTGGCAGGATTTCACTTCACCCACGACGCTTGCCGCCGCGCTGCCTGCATCTACGGCTGCTTTAACCGCGCCGACGTCGCCGCGAACCATGACGGTAACCAGGCCAGAACCAATTTTTTCGTAGCCCACCAGCTGTACGTTGGCGGATTTAACCATTGCATCGGCGGCTTCAATGGCGCCGACCAGCCCTTTTGTTTCAACCAGTCCCAGTGCGTTATTCATACTGCCGTTCTCCTGTGATTAAGCATGGAGATCCCGAAAAGGGATCCCTTTGACCAGCCGTGCCGCGTTATTACCGGTATTGCGATGGGCCTGACTGTCCTGATGATGCATCAGCGTGAAAAGCGGTGCCGATGCGGGTAAATTCTTGTAATGCACGACCAGCGAGTGTCGATCGCAGGCTATGCCAACCAGCAGCGGCGAGCTGCGCGCCGCCTGCCATGCGCTGTCAACGACATCTCCAGCCGGGTGACGCTGAAGCAGGAAAGGGATGCCTTCCTCTTCGATACCCAGCAGCACTTCGTGCCAGAGGCTGGCGCAGTCGTTGATAACGGTAATGACGATAGCCGGGGCGCTGTGATTACTGTCCATATGCAAATTCCTTGTGCCAGGAGAGAATCAGGCCGGTGGCCACCGCGTTTCTTGGGCCTTCGCTGCCGCGAATATTTCCTCGCCCGGCGACCAGGCGGTAGTGCGCCAGCGCATCGGTGACCAGCTGCGGAACTTCAAAATCCAGCGACGAGCCGCCGACCAGCACCACGAACGGAATATCGCGAATGTTGCCGGTTGGACTGACCTGGCGCAGCGCGCGCAGGGCGTTGGTGACAAAGACACGTTCTTTAGCGCTGCGGCGAATGGCGCGCACTTTTTCCAGCGCTAAGTCGCCGGGAAGCGGCACCAGTTCGTCCGGTTTCACCACGCAGACGCGGGCGAACACGGCGGGAGGCAGCGGCGTCGGGAAGAACTGGACGCTGCCGTCCTCGTGGCGTAAGTGGAACAGGCTTTCGACCTTAGCCAGCGGGTATTTTTTGATCTCTTCCGCCAGATAGCGGTCTTCCAGCCCCAGTTCGCGGGCAATAATCATCGTGACCATGTCGCCTGCCCCGGCGAGATGGGTGGCGATGATTTCGCCTTTAGGGTTGATGATGGAGGCATCGGTGGAGCCCGCGCCGAGGTCGAGGATCGCCAGCGGTCGGGTGGTACCCGGCGTGGTCAGCGCGCCCAGAATGGCGGCTTCAGCCTCAGCGCCGCCGATCTGCACGTCGATATTAAGCTTCTGCTCAATTTCACGGGCAATCATCGCCATCTGCAGACGGTCTGATTTCACCATCGAGGCGATGCCGACGGCCTGCTCCAGCGAGAACTCCCCGGCCAGACCGCCGGTGACGCTCACCGGAACCGAGGTGTCAACGGCCAGTAGATCCTGAATGAAAATCTCACTGCTCGGCTTGTTGGTCAGTTCGGCCATGGTCTGGCGCACGTGCTCCAGCATGCCGCCGATATTGGTCCCGGCCTCGCCGGTGACGTTGTCGAGCTTGCCGCAGCCGTCCACCGCTTTCATGATGGCTTCGGCACCGGCGGCAACATCCACGCGCACGGTACGACCCTGCGCCTGCAGCTCCAGGTTACCGGCGGGTATTGCGCGCGCTTTGACGTCGCCGGATGGCGTTTTAACCACCACGGCGGAACGGTTGCCGATCAGCGCGCGCGCCATCGGGACGATGTTTTTTGTCTCATCGGCGTTGAGATTAAATACGGTGGCGATACCGTAAGGGTTAGAGAGGGTTTCGATAACCTTTCCCGGCACGGCGACTTCAATCGCCGCCAGCATCCCCAGCGGAATGCGGTCGATGTACAGAACTTCATCGACAATCGGTAGCGATTTTTCCAGCCGGTTGCTGACCAGTACGCCATCGTCGCGCTGCAAAATGACGCCGGTAATCTGGTATCCGGCGCGCATTGAGGCGTTGATAACATTGGCGATATCGGCAAAATCAAAGGCTGACGATACCACCAGAATATAGGACGAGTCCGCCGGGCGGGTTAACAGCTCCTCCGGCGTAATCGTGATACCCACACCAAGGCCTACTCCGCCCGGCGTTTTTGGGTTATGGCCGATCATTGTCGATTCGGTGATGATGGTTTCGGTAATGGTTTCCATCGCCACATCGCCAATCACCGGCGTGGCTTCGTTAATGCGGATGAGTGAAATATCGCTGACATTGATCCCCGCGCGCTTTGCGATGAGGGCGAGCGCTTCCTGAATGCCGAACACGTTACGCAACGTGCCTTTGATCCCGGTCGTTTCCGCCAGCGCGCTGTGGGTGATTGTCAGCGCGCCAGCCTCATTCAGAGTCGCCAGGGCGACTTCCGTCGATGAGTTACCAATGTCAATGCCAGCTATATATCGCATACGAAATCCTTAATCGTCGCCTTTGAGTTTTTTACGCTCAACGTACAGTCCTGCCGCTTCACGAACGAAAGCTGCGCAAATCTTTGCCTGATAACGGTTTTCGAGATCGTCGGCGATAGCGAGCAGCTCTTCTTTCGTTGAACGATACGGACGAAGGGCGTTGTAGATTTCAAGAATGCGATCGTCCGGTACCGCGGTCAGTTCGGCGGCGCGTTCGAAGTTCATCGCCAGCCGGTCGCGGCCCGCATCTTTGGCGATAGACGCCTGTAAGCGCAGGGTTTCCGGGGTAATACGCATATCCTGAGCGGTGACTTTATTGCTCAGCACGTTTTCCAGCGTAAAGTCGTCCAGCGTTTTATTGGTGGCGGTTTTCACCCATTCCGGGTGTTTGTTCGCCAGCGGGTAGTCGCTGACCTTTGCGCTGCGGGACGTGCCGCCTGCCGCAGGAGCTGCTGCTGGCGCATCGCCCTGCAGGCTGTTCATGCGGCTCAATACGTCCCGGACCATCGATTCAATTGCGTCGGTATTCATGGAGTTATCCTTTATCAAAGCGCCACGCGCAGTTCCTGCGGGTTTTTGCCCGTCACGACGTACTTGGTCTCTTTAATGTGCAAAATGGCCGACTTTGCCTGGTACTTCGGGCGTGCCATCTGGTCATTGAGCGTAGGGACCGGCTGCGGTGATTCGCGTTTCGCATAACGGGCGGCGTTTTTACCAATCTGACGGTAGGTTTCCAGCGTCAGCAGCGGTGCCTGCGGGAACAGCTCCAGGTTGGAGAGCGGCGGTAGCCCCTGCTGGTGGATAACCGTAGTACCTTTCGACTGGATGCCGATGGAGATGCCGGATCCGCTCAGGCGGTTACCTTCAACGGCGACGAACGCCACGTCGGAAGATTTAAAGCAGCGAATCACGCGCGCCTTGATGCCTTCTTCTTCAATACCGGCAATGACTTCGCGCAGAATGCTCTTATGCGGTAAGCCCACGATATTGACGGTTTGCGCCAGGCCAAATGCCGGGCCGACGGCGATAATGACTTCGTCCTGCTGAGTGCCTTGGCGCGCTTCGCCCACTTCGGTCAGAAAGCCGTCGCCCGCAGGCGCAGCGGTCTGTGGTGCTGTGGATGCCGCAGGCGCATTAAACGAGACGGGTTTATCGCTGCCCTTCATATCGCGGAGCACGTCTTCAATTATCTGGCGCAGCAATTTTTCATTAATTTCCATTTCTCACCCCTTAATCAATCTCGTTGGGATCAAGAGCGCCAGGGATGTTTTTAATCTCTTCCCAGCGTTCTCCCTGCAGGCGATAACCTGTTGCCGGACCGGCATAGTCATTGACGTCATTAACCGCAGAGAGCACTTGTCCGTCGCCGACGATAATGGCGGAGGTGTGCAAATAGTCGCCGGTTAGCTTGGCTTTCTGGATGTTGAGCATGTCCTGGGCCACGTCGGTAAACCCGCCCTGCGCCAGCGCTTTAACGACTTCCAGACCGTTGCGGTTTTTATTGATGATTTCCTGGGCGAACTTGATGTCTTCGACGATGTTACGCTCCGGCATATCTTTCGAACCGTGGGCATAGGTCGCGGCTTCAACTTCTTCATCGGTAATCGGCGGTAGTCCCATTCCGGCAAACACGGCCTGCAGCGCGCGGGCGGCTTTGTTACGGATGGCGATAACGTCCTCTTCGCGAACCGGGCGCAGACCGCCGTCCACTTTCAGGTCACGCTGGATAACGTTGTAGTCGTCAAAGTCTTCCGCATCTTCGTTGGAACCGGCGAACATGTTGTCGTAGTTCGGCACCGCGGAATAACCGGAGGAGATAAAGTCGGTACCCGGCAGGAACTGCATCAGCAGGCGCGCGGTACGACGCATATCGGAGTGGGTGAAGGTCTGGTCGTTACTGGAGGCGCATTCCAGATCCAGCGAAGAGCAGATCAGGTTTTCCGCCAGCACGGCACGAATGCCTGACGGCACGGCAGACGGTACGCCGATGCAGCTTACGGAGCCGTTTTGCAGCCCCTGAACGCCAGCCGCTTTGGTGATATAGATGCAGCGCGCTTCCAGATACAGCATGGATTTGCCTTCGGCGTAGCCCATCTGCACTTCGGATCCGGAGCCGGAGGTGAAGCGCATTTTCAGGCCGCGAGAGGCGTAGGAAGAGGCTAAGAAGCCCTTCGACCATGGTGTATCGTCACCGTCGGTGAAGACCGGCTCGGTGCCGTAAACGGAGATGGTTTCGGCGTAGCAGGTGTGGCCCAGCATGCCGAGCTTAAGCTCGGTGGCTTCTTCCAGGGAGCACTGCGTCAGTACGCCCGGACGACCAACCTGAGAACCGACCAACAGCGCGATGGCGTTGAACGGCGCGTAGCGTGCTACCGCAACGGTGGTTTCTTGTTCGTCAAACCCGCGCCATGCGCCTTCGGCGGCGTCGGCGGCGATTTGCACCGGGTTATCCTTGACGTTGGTGACGTGTGCCTGCTGAGACGGCGTGCGGCGAGCGCGCATTTTCTGCATCGCCATCATCATTTCGACGACGTTCATATGCGAAACCACTTCAACAATTTTCGCCGGGGTCATGGCGGTGGTCAGCGGAACGATTTCGCTGCGCTTGACGTTAGGATCGCACAGCATATTGGCCAGCTTGACCGAATCCATCGCCATCACTTCTTCGGCGCGGTTCAGGTTGATGCCGTAGCGAGCGATAAAGTGGTCGATCAGGTCGAATTCGCTAACCGGTTTTCCGTCCAGCTCGGTCACCGCGCCGTTAACGATTTTAATCGACGGTTTTGGATCGTTCGGGCTTTCCATCGCGATAAAGCCTTCTTCGATCCACTCCTTAACGAAGCCGTCCTGATTCACAGGGCGTTTCGCCAGTGCTTCAAATCTTTTCGATCTCATGAATCAGCCTCGTGGGTATCAGATGTAGGACGGGCGATCGTTTTTCGGTTCAGAACCGAGGGTCGCAAGGACGGTTTTGCCGATTTCGCGGGCGGAGGTCACCGCCTGGCGGACCGCGCCGGAGTCGCCGGAAATCACCAGAATAGCTTCGTTACTAAAGCTGGTGCCGTGCGCCGGCGAGCTGTACGCCACGACTTCAACGTTGGCTGACTTCAGGGCGGTATCGGCCATCAGTACGCCGACGGAAGCCGGAGCGCCGACGATGACGCCGCAGGCACGGCCAATCGGCGCGCCGAACGCTTTTTCCAGGGCGTAGCTGGCGCGAGCGGTGTACTGCAGCTCGATATGCCCGGCTTCGTTGCCGTAAACATCGCCGAAGGTGCGGTCCAGCTCTTTCAGCGCGACTTCGATACCGCGCTTGACGTCGGACACGTCGTTACCGCCTAAAATAATCAGCGAACCGTGGCCCGCGCCGCCTTTGGTATCGCGCGGCAGCTCAATGCTGACCACTTCGGTGTTGGTGGCTTTCACCGCTTCGTCCGCCGCCATAATGTGCGGGCCTGCGCCGGTGCGGGCGCCGAGAATGCCGATGGAACGATAGCGCTTCTCAAGCTTCATCGCGTCCAGCAGGGCGGTATCGACGTTGGCGATAACCAGGCCCAGGGTATCGCCAATGGCGGTCCCGACAAATTCCGTTAAACTGCAGCTTTTTTCTGCCATAGCCGTCTCTCGTATAGGTTGGGGTTGACCAGGGATGGCCTGTTGTTCCGGCGTTGCCACACGGGCAATCACCTGCGCCATGATCTGTTCCACCAGCTCATTGCTGCTCATTGGCTAATTCCCTTCGGTAAGATTTTTTCTACATCGGTGTGAGGGCGTGGGATGACGTGTACGGCTTTCACTTCACCCACGTTGCGTGCGGCTGCGGCACCTGCATCGGTGGCCGCTTTGACCGCGCCAACATCGCCGCGCACGATGACGGTTACCAGCCCGGAGCCAATCTTTTCATAGCCCACTAACATCACATTGGCTGACTTAACCATTGCATCAGCGGCCTCTATGGCTGCGGTTAAGCCTTTGGTTTCTACCATTCCTAGTGCTTCTTGTTGCATAAAGACCTCGCATGGAGTGTTCCGATAGTGGGGACTATAAGAAGATGCGAGGAAAAAGAATGGCTGACTTGCTGTTGAGCATCAGAAAATAATGGGAAAGCAATATGATTAAATTGCCTTTTATTTTTATAACTCATTGATAATTAAAATTTAATTTATTATTGCCTATATGATTATTTTGTTTTTATTATTTCATTTTTACATTTTTGTTAGTGACGAGAGTATTTTTATTTGATATGGCGAAAGACGCAAAATGTGATGCTTATTCGAAATTGATAAGTTGGCTTGTGCAATATTTTATTATTTCCACAGGCGTATTTTATAGCTCAAATTTCCCGTGTGATGGGCTGATAAAAATATCGGAAAAGCAAAATTTTGCTATCGCAACACGATTTTTCCGGGAGGCAGGCCCGCAGGTTGCCAACAATTTACAGGCGGCACTTTTTATAGTGAGGTTAGCTGTACTCTACCGCCAGCCGAAACTTGCGCTGGCCAGGACACGAACTTTGCTCAGAAGGTGTCACATGAATGATTCTCTAAAGGCGCAATGTGGTGCGGAATTTTTAGGCACCGGACTCTTTTTGTTTTTTGGTATCGGTTGTTTGAGCGCGCTCAAAGTCGCAGGCGCCAGCCTCGGATTATGGGAGATTTGCATTATTTGGGGGCTTGGAATTTCACTGGCCGTTTACCTTACGGCCGGCATCTCCGGCGGACATCTTAACCCTGCGGTGACGATTGCGCTGTGGCTGTTTGCCTGCTTCCCCAAACAGAAAGTATTGCCTTATATTATTGCCCAGTTTGCCGGCGCTTTTGGCGGCGCTCTGCTGGCGTATGTGCTTTATAGTAGCCTTTTTACTGAATTTGAGACTGCGCATCATATGGTGCGCGGTAGCGTCGAAAGTTTGCAATTAGCCAGCATTTTCAGTACCTATCCGGCCGCAGCGCTAAATGTATGGCAGGCTGCGTTGGTGGAAGTGGTCATTACGTCGATTCTGATGGGCATGATCATGGCATTGACGGATGATGGCAATGGCATTCCTAAAGGGCCGCTTGCGCCTTTGCTTATTGGGATACTGGTTGCCGTTATCGGCGCGTCTACTGGACCTCTTACCGGTTTTGCAATGAATCCGGCGCGTGATTTCGGTCCCAAACTGTTCACATGGTTAGCGGGGTGGGGGAACATGGCGATGAGCGGTGGGCGAGAGATCCCTTATTTTATCGTGCCGATTGTCGCGCCTGTTATCGGCGCCTGTGCCGGAGCAGCCATATATCGCTATTTTATTGGTAAGAATTTACCTTGTAACCGCTGTGAACTGTAAGAAAATGCGAACCAGATTCACAGCAATGATGTATCGTAAAAACAGGTGAGATAATTTCGTGATCTGCTTTCACGAACTGATCAAAACGTCTCCCAGCAATGGGAGACTTTTGATATTGTCATTGTACTTTTTATCAGGGCCAGGATAATGCTAATAAAAAGTGAATGTAAATAATGTGTTTTGTTTATAACAATAAATTAACTGAGGGGTTTTATCATGATTTCTGCGAGCGCTCTGAACTCAGAACTCATTAATAAAATCGCACAGGATTTTGCACAAGCCACCGGTCTGGCGGTTGTGGTTGTCAATATTCATGGTGATGAAATATCTGAGCTATTCAATTTCACGCCGTTTTGTCAGTTGATGCGGCAGCATCCCCAGCATAGTACACGTTGTCGTATGAGCGATCGCTGCGGGGGACTGGAGGCATCGAAGTCCGATCAACCCTGTATTTATCGTTGTCATGCCGGTCTAACGGATTTTTCTATTCCGCTGGTAATCGCAGGGCATTTAGTTGGCTTTGTTTTATGCGGGCAGGTTCGTTTAAGTAATGACGTGGAGCTGGTAAACATTCTTAATGTCGACGATCGCTGGCAGGCTGACCCTGAGCTCTTGAATGAATTTCGGAATGTGCCAGAGATGGACTATTCACGCGTTATCGCTTCCGCCGATCTTCTTAAACTGATTGTTGAGAATTGCCTGAAAAAACAGCTCAATTTCGTGGTTATCAAAGACAATCCGCAGCAATCGGAGGCAAATAAAACCACTCGTGGTCCCACTCCGCATGACAGTAAAATGAAAAAAGCGCTTCGCTATATTGATGCGCATTTGTCCGACGATCTTCGTCTTGAGGATGTCGCCTCACATGTCTATCTCAGCCCCTATTACTTCAGTAAACTATTCAAGAAATATCAGGGAATCGGATTTAATGCGTGGGTAAACCGCCAGAGAATGGTTAGCGCAAGAGAATTGCTTTGCCATAGTGACTGGAGTATTGCCAGTATTGCGCGTAATTTAGGTTTTTCGCAAACCAGCTATTTTTGCAAAGTCTTCCGCCAGACCTATCAGGTTACGCCGCAGGCTTATCGCCAGCAGATAAATGAGAATTCTCATCCTCCATCGTTATGAATAGCAATATTTTGCTATTGCCGATTTTTGATAGTCTTTTGTATCTTAATCATTTCAGAAAGAAAATTTATCTGGTGTAACAATAAATTGTCATAGCGCAACAAAATAATAAAATTTAGGGCATAAACTGCACCAGTTTTTATTTTTGTGATGAAGTACAGTGTCAGGAAAGATAAGTTTTATTACGCTTTGTCGATACGTTTTATCGTCAATATACCGATAAGGATGAGTAGATTAACGTCAGATGAGCAACCGCTCAGGCTATTGCTCACAGAAATGTAAAACGTAGCACATTATTAATTGCCGTTATGGGTGTGCCGTACAGCCATAACGTAAACCAACAGGTTTGCCACATTTGTGGTAGGGAAGGGGGTGAAAATCCCCCGCAGCCCCCGCTGCTGTGATGCTGACGACCCCGTAAAGACCACTGATCGCAAGATTGGGAAGGACGGGCGAGGAGGACGCTAAGCCAGAAGACCTGCCTGTCGGTGATAACCAACAACTTCGGTGGGAAGTGGGTTGCGAAGACGCGTACAGTCGAAAGACTGAACATGCGCGTACCTGTATACCCCTACCACCCTGAACAGGATCAGGGTAATGGCGGCAAGGCATCACGCATTTATTCTTGCAGGCACAGGAAGCGGTTGCGGCAAAACCACGGTGACGCTTGGTTTGTTGAGGCTGCTGCAAAAACGCGCGCTGCGCGTACAGCCGTTTAAAGTTGGGCCAGATTACCTTGATACCGGCTGGCATACCGCTATCTGTGGCGTGGCGTCCCGTAATCTTGACAGTTTCATGCTTCCTCCTCCTGTTCTCAACGCCTTATTTTGCGAACAAATGCGGCAGGCGGATATCGCTGTCATTGAAGGGGTCATGGGGCTGTATGACGGCTATGGCGTCGACCCCAATTACTGCAGCACAGCCGCGATGGCCAAACAGCTTGGTTGCCCGGTCATCCTACTGGTGGACGGCAAGGCTGTTTCAACGTCGCTTGCGGCTACCGTTATGGGATTTCAGCACTTCGACCCGACCCTCAACCTCGCGGGCGTGATTGTGAATCGCGTCACTAGCGACGCCCACTATCAGCTCCTCAAAAATGCCATTGAACATTATTGCTCACTGCCGGTACTGGGGTATGTCCCTCCTTGCGACGGCGTCGCATTACCTGAACGCCACCTGGGGTTGATTATCGCCAGAGAATCCCTCGTCAATCAGCAATCATGGCATGATTTTGCCGCCTCGCTGGAACAAACAGTGGATGTGGATGCGCTACTCTCGCTGAGCGTGTTATCAGCGCTTCCGACGGGAATGTGGCCTGAGCGCCCCGATAACACAGCGGGGGCAGGGCTGACGCTTGCTCTGGCGGATGATGAGGCCTTTAACTTTTATTATCCCGATAACATCGATTTGCTGGAGCGTGCCGGCGTTAACATTGTGCGTTTTAGCCCACTGCATGACCGCGCATTGCCTGATTGTCAGATGATCTGGCTGGGCGGTGGATATCCTGAATTATACGCCGCGGATCTGGCGGCAAATACGGCGATGTTAAAACATTTGCGGGCGGCGCATCAGCGCGGCGTGGCGATTTACGCGGAGTGTGGCGGTCTGATGTATCTGGGGAGCACTCTGGAGGATAGCGGTGGGGAAATTCATCAGATGGCGAATATTATCCCCGGTCACAGCAAAATGGGTAAGCGACTTACCCGCTTTGGCTACTGTGAGGCGCAGGCTATGCAGCCAACGCTATTGGCGGCGCCTGGCGAGATAGTGCGCGGCCATGAATTTCACTACTCAGATTTTATCCCCGAAACACCCGCCGTTATGGCCTGTCGTAAGGTTCGCGATGGCCGCGTGTTACAGGAATGGACTGGCGGCTGGCAGACAGGCAACACGTTTGCCAGCTATCTGCACGTCCATTTCGCCCAGCGTCCGGAAATGTTGCAGCACTGGCTGGCGGCGGCGAGGCGCGTATTATGACGATTCTTGCCTGGTGTATCGCCTGGGTGCTGGATTTTATCATCGGCGACCCTCAACACTGGCCCCATCCGGTACGCTGGATAGGTCGTTTAATCACGTTTGTGCAGCGTATTGTTCGTCGCTATTGTCCCGGCGATAAAGCGCTGCGGATTGGCGGCGGCGTAATGTGGGTTGTGGTTGTCGGGGCGACCTGGGGCGTGGCATGGGGCGTACTGGCGCTGGCGCAGCGGATTCACCCCTGGTTTGGCTGGAGCGTCGAAGTCTGGATGATCTTTACCACGCTGGCCGGACGCTCTCTGGCCCACGCCGCGCAGGAGGTTGAACGACCGTTACGGAAGAACGACCTTGCGGAAAGCCGAATAAAACTCTCCTGGATCGTCGGGCGCGATACGTCGCAACTTCAGCCAGCGCAGATCAATCGCGCCGTGGTGGAAACGGTTGCAGAAAACACCGTTGACGGCATTATCGCGCCGCTCTTTTTCCTCTTTCTCGGCGGCGCGCCGCTGGCGATGGCCTACAAAGCCGTCAATACCCTGGATTCAATGGTGGGCTACAAACATGAAAAATACCGGGCGATTGGTATGGTCAGCGCCCGTATGGACGACGTAGCGAACTATCTTCCTGCCCGACTGAGCTGGCTGTTGCTGGGCATTGCGGCAGGACTGTGTCGCCTGAGTGGTTGGCGGGCGCTGCGTATTGGCTGGCGTGACCGTTATAACCACAGTAGCCCAAATTGCGCCTGGTCGGAAGCGTGTGTGGCCGGCGCCTTAGGTATCCAGCTCGGTGGCCCAAATAACTACTTTGGCGAGCGTGTGGACAAGCCCTGGATCGGCGACGCGCAGCGCGATATTTCCGTGGACGATATTTCCCGAACGATTCGATTGATGTGGGTCGCTTCAACCCTGGCGCTGGCGCTGTTTATTGCGGCGCGGTGCGGGTTATCTGGCGTGGCCTGAGGACGACAGTATGCATTATATCCAGCAGCCCCAAACCATTGAGGCCAACAGTTTCACCATTATTAGCGACATTATTCGCGAAACGCGTCCTGATTACCGTTTCGCCAGTCCGCTCCATGAGGCCATTATAAAGCGGGTTATTCATACCACCGCCGATTTCGACTGGCTGGACATTTTGTGGTTCTCTGCCGATGCGCTGGAGCAGCTTTGTGATGCGCTACGCCAACCGTGCATTATTTATACCGATACCACGATGGCGCTGTCCGGCATTAATAAAAGATTACTGGCGACGTTTGGCGGCGAGTGTCGCTGTTATATCAGCGATCCGCGCGTGGTGCGCGCCGCAAAAACGCAGGGGATTACCCGTTCAATGGCCGCTGTCGATATCGCTATCGCCGAGGAGGAGAAAAACAAACTCTTTGTTTTCGGTAATGCGCCGACGGCCCTGTTCCGTTTGCTTGAACATAACGTGACGGTGAGCGGCGTGGTGGGCGTACCGGTAGGCTTTGTCGGCGCGGCGGAGTCCAAAGAGGCGCTCACCCATAGCCATTTCCCCGCGGTTGCCGCGTTAGGGCGTAAAGGCGGCAGTAACGTGGCTGCCGCTATCGTCAATGCGCTGCTCTATCACCTCCGGGAGGCCTGATGAGCGAGCTTTCTTTTGACGCGCCGGTCTGGCACCACGGTAAAGCGTTACGTAAAGGATATACCACCGGTTCCTGCGCGACGGCGGCGGCAAAAGTCGCCGCGCTGATGGTATTGCGTCAACATCTGATTCATCAGGTCTCCATCGTCACGCCGTCGGGCGTCACGCTATGCCTGAACGTGGAGTCGCCGCACATTGAAGGCCAGCAGGCGATAGCCGCAATTCGTAAAGATGGCGGCGATGATGTGGATGCCACGCACGGAATGCTGATTTTTGCCCGCGTTACGCTCAACGACAGCGGTGAGATTACGCTCACTGGCGGCGAAGGTATTGGTACGGTAACGCGTAAAGGGATTGGACTACCGCTCGGGAGCGCCGCCATCAATCGTACGCCACGCCATACCATTGAGTCTGCGGTGCGCGAAGCGATAGGCCCGGCGCGTGGGGCCGATGTGGAGATTTTTGCCCCGGAAGGCGAAGTGCGGGCGCAAAAGACGTATAACTCGCGGCTTGGCATTCTTGGCGGCATTTCCATTATTGGCACTACCGGCATTGTGACGCCGATGTCGGAAGAAAGCTGGAAACGCTCGCTATCGCTGGAACTGGAGATCAAACGGGCGTCAGGATTAACGCGGGTGATACTCGTGCCGGGCAACCACGGCGAACGGTTTGTTCGCGAACAAATGGGCGTCGACACACAGGCAGTCGTCACCATGAGCAATTTTGTCGGCTACATGATTGAAGAGGCGGTACGGCTGGGATTTTGCCAGATAGTGCTGGTGGGTCATCCTGGAAAATTGATCAAAATCGCCGCCGGGATCTTTCATACCCATAGCCATATTGCCGATGCGCGCATGGAAACGCTGGTCGCGCATTTAGCTTTACTGGGCGCGCCGCTGGAGTTACTCACCCTGGTCAGCGATTGCGATACCACCGAAGCGGCAATGGAGCACATTGAAGCATATGGCTTCGGGCATATCTATAACCATCTTGCCAGGCGTATTTGTTTGCGAGTCATGCAGATGCTGCGTTTTACCAAAACGCCGCCTGTCTGCGACGCCATCCTGTTTTCTTTTGATAACCATATTCTCGGCAGTAATCGTCCCGTCGACGAGATTGCTAAGGAGCTGCAATGCTAACGGTCGTGGGAATGGGGCCCGCTGGACGGCATTTGATGACGCCTGCGGCGCTGGAAGCGATAGACCACGCCGATGCGCTGGCAGGCGGTAAACGGCATTTGGCGCAGTTTCCGGCGTTTGGCGGCGAACGATTTACGCTGGGCGCGGATATTGGCGCGTTGTTGTCATGGATTGCCGCCCGTCGGGATAAAGGGATCGTGGTGCTGGCCTCCGGCGATCCGCTGTTTTATGGCATCGGTACACGCCTGGTGGCGCATTTTGGTATCGAACAGGTTCGCATTATCCCTGGCATCAGCGCCGTACAGTATCTGTGCGCACAGGCTGGAATTGATATGAATGACATGTGGTTGACCAGTAGCCACGGTCGTTGCGTCAGCTTCGAGCAGTTGGCGAACCATCGCAAAGTGGCGATGGTCACGGATGCCCGCTGCGGGCCGCGAGAAATCGCGCGGGAGCTGGTCGCGCGCGGTAAAGGGCATCGCTTAATGGTGATTGGTGAAAATCTGGCGATGGAAAATGAGCGGATCCACTGGCTACCCGTCAGTGCGGTCAACGCCGACTATGAAATGAATGCAGTGGTGATCCTGGATGAAAGATGAGCTTTTTCTGCGCGGCGAGAACGTGCCAATGACCAAAGAGGCAGTACGGGCGCTGGCACTGTCGAAACTTGAGCTCCACCGCGCCAGTCACCTGATTGACGTCGGGGCGGGAACGGGAAGCGTCTCAATTGAAGCGGCGCTGCAGTTTCCTTCGTTGCAGGTGACGGCTATCGAGCGTAATCCTGCCGCGCTACGGCTGCTTGATGAGAATCGTCAGCGCTTTGCCTGCGGCAATATCGATATTCTCCCCGGCGAAGCGCCAATGACCATAACCGGGAAAGCCGATGCGGTGTTTATGGGCGGCAGCGGCGGGCATCTGACGGCGCTGATTGACTGGGCGATGGGTCATCTGCATCCCGGTGGCCGTCTGGTGATGACCTTTATCTTGCAGGAAAACCTTCATAGTGCGCTGGCGCATCTTGCGCTCATCGGCGCATGTCGAATGGACTGTGTACAGCTTCAGCTTTCATCGTTAACGCCGCTGGGGGCGGGACACTATTTTAAACCGAACAATCCTGTTTTTGTTATCGCCTGTCAGAAGGAAGAAAACCATGTCAGAGACATTTGATCCACGCTGTGTATGGTTCGTCGGCGCCGGGCCGGGCGATCGCGAGCTGATCACGCTTAAAGGCTACCGCCTGCTGCAACAGGCGCAGATAGTTATCTATGCCGGTTCGCTGATCAATACCGAACTGCTGGATTACTGCCCCGCGCAGGCAGAACGCTATGACAGCGCCGAACTGCATCTTGAGCAGATTATCGAGCTGATGGCGGCGGGCGTGAAAGCGGGAAAAACGGTGGTGCGGTTGCAAACAGGCGATGTCTCGCTGTACGGCTCCGTGCGTGAGCAAGGCGAAGAGTTAACCCGCCGTGGTATCGACTGGCAGGTAGTACCTGGCGTCAGCGCGTTTCTCGGCGCTGCGGCGGAGCTGGGTGTGGAGTATACCGTACCGGAGGTATCGCAGAGTCTCATTATTACCCGTCTGGAAGGGCGTACGCCAGTACCGGCGCGCGAACAACTGGAGGCGTTCGCCAGTCACCAGACGTCAATGGCGATTTATCTTTCCGTTCAGCGTATTCATCGGGTGGCGGAACGTCTCATTGCCGGCGGTTATCCGGCAACTACGCCTGTCGCAGTCATCTATAAGGCTACCTGGCCGGAAAGCCAGACCGTTCGCGGCACGTTAGCGGATATTAGCGACAAAGTACGTGATGCTGGCATCCGTAAGACGGCGTTAATCCTGGTCGGGAATTTTCTGGGTAAGGAGTATCACTACTCAAGACTTTATGCAGCGGACTTTAGCCATGAATACCGTAAAGCCTGAATCCATTGCGTTGTTTTGCCTGACGCCCGGCGGCGTGGCGCTGGCAAAGAGACTCGCCGCGATGCTGCCGTTAACCTGCTTTACCAGTGAAAAACTGCGGGAAGAGGGATTTATTCCCTTCGATGGCGGATTCGCTAATACCGCCCGGCAGGCTTTTACCACTTATACCGCGCTTATTTTTATCGGCGCGACCGGCATCGCCGTTCGTGTCCTGGCGCCGTTAGTGAACGACAAGTTCAGCGATCCGGCGGTGGTCGTCATTGATGAACGTGGTCAGCATGTCATTAGCCTGCTTTCCGGTCATGCGGGCGGGGCCAATGCCTTGACGCGCTACCTGGCAGGAATGTTAGGCGCCGATCCGGTGATTACCACGGCAACGGATGTCAATGAGATGTCCGCGTTGGACACCTTAGCTTTCCAGCTTAACGCCCGCATGACCGATCTTCGAACGGCGGTAAAAACCGTTAACCAGATGTTGGTCAGTCATCAACGTGTGGGGTTATGGTGGGATGCCGAACTAACGGAAGAGATCGGCCAGTGTGATATTCGCGGTTTTATCCCTGTTGATGATTTGCAGCGGCTGCCTGAACTGGATGCGCTTATCTGCGTCTCTTTGCGTAATGACCTCCCTGAGCTTCCCGTACCGCACTGGAAACTGGTGCCCCAGCGCGTGGTGGCGGGAATTGGCTGTCGCCGCGATACGCCATTTCCCCTGTTAGCGACATTACTGGCGCGCCAGCTTGAAGCGCAGAAACTCGATCCGTTGGCGTTAAAAGCGATTGGCAGCGTCACGCTCAAAAAAGGGGAGCCGGGGCTTATTCAGCTCGCCTCCTGCTGCCGCGTGCCTTTTAAAACCTTTACCGCCGAAGCGTTGCGCGAATTCGAACACCATTTTCCCGGTTCTGGCTTCGTCAGAAAAACGGTGGGCGTTGGCAGCGTATCCGGCCCGGCTGCGTGGTTATTAAGCCAGGGACAATTGTTAGGCGAAACCCTGCGCGAACAGGGCGTCACTATTACTTTGGGAGTTTCACACTGATGTTAAGCGTAATCGGAATTGGCCCTGGCTCACAGTCAATGATGACCATGGAAGCGATTGAGGCGCTTCAGGCGGCGGAAATCGTCGTGGGCTACAAAACCTATACCCATCTGGTTAAAGCATTCACCGGCGACAAACAGGTGATCAAGACTGGCATGTGTAAGGAAATTGAACGCTGCCAGGCGGCTATTGAACTGGCGCAGGCTGGGCATAACGTAGCGCTCATCAGCAGCGGGGATGCGGGAATTTACGGCATGGCGGGGCTGGTGCTGGAACTGGTCGGCAAGCAGAAGCTGGATGTAGAGGTTCGCCTTATTCCGGGGATGACCGCCAGTATCGCAGCCGCCTCGCTGCTGGGTGCGCCGCTGATGCACGACTTCTGTCATATCAGCCTCAGCGACCTGCTGACGCCGTGGCCGGTGATTGAAAAACGCATTGTTGCCGCAGGCGAAGCCGACTTCGTTATCTGTTTTTACAACCCGCGCAGCCGCGGCCGCGAAGGGCATCTGGCGCGCGCGTTTGACCTGCTTGCCGCCAGTAAAAGCGCGCAAACGCCGGTTGGCGTGGTGAAATCCGCCGGACGTAAGAAAGAGGAAAAATGGCTGACTACGCTCGGCGATATGGATTTTGAACCGGTAGATATGACCAGTCTGGTCATCGTCGGTAATAAAACGACCTATGTTCAGGATGGGCTGATGATCACGCCGCGAGGCTATGTGCTGTGAGCTACGGGGAAGTGCTGGTCATGGGCGGAACCAGCGATGCGCGCGCGTTATGCCGACAACTGGATGCGGCGAACGTCGCGTACACCTTATCCGTGGCGACGCCAGCCGGAAAAGCGCTGGCTGGCGACATTAAAGGACAGGTGCGCTGTGGTCGTCTGGAGTACGGGCAGATGGTCGCCTGGCTAAAAGAAAACCGTACTCGCTGGGTAATAGATGCATCGCATCCTTATGCAGAAATGGTCAGCCATAACCTCCTTCGCGCCTGTGAAACGGCAGGCGTGTTGTTAAGTCGTTATCAGCGTCCGGAGCAGCTTAGCAATCTGACGCATCCGCTTCTCTATACGGCGCGCAGTATTGCCGATGCCTGCGAGATAGCGAGGCGTTTTGGTCCGCGCGTGTTACTGACGACCGGCAGTAAAGATCTGGCCGTCTGGCGTGCCGGGCTGGCGGAAAAAACGTTGCTGGCGCGCGTACTGCCCGTGGCGGAGGTGATTCAACGCTGCAGCGAACTGGGGTTCGGCGTTGGAGAAATTTTCGCACTGTGTGGGCCGTTCAGCGCTGATTTTAACGCCGCGTTTTACCACCAGTGCCGGGCCGACGTAGTCATTACCAAAGCGTCCGGCGCGGAGGGGGGATATCAGGAAAAAGTTCAGCCCTGTCTGGATGCGGGCATTCCCTGCATCGTTATTGCGCGCCCGACGCCGCTTGTGACGGGTGATGAGTTACTGGAAAGCCAGGCCGCCTTTGCGCAGCGTTTATCGCGCTGGCTGGCCGCAGCTAAGGAGTAAAAATGAAAAAAGCGCTTCTGGTAGTCAGTTTTGGCACCAGCTATCACGACACCTGTGAAAAAAACATTGTGGCGTGCGAACGTGATCTGGCGGCGTCCTGTCCCGATCGCGACCTGTTTCGCGCCTTCACTTCCGGAATGATCATTCGCAAGCTTCGCCAGCGTGACGGTATCGACATCGATACGCCATTACAGGCTTTGCAAAAGCTTGCCGCACAGGGATATCAGGACGTGGCGATTCAGTCGTTGCACATTATTAACGGCGACGAATATGAAAAAATTGTCCGTGAAGTACAACTCTTGCGCCCGTTATTTACTCGCCTGACGCTGGGCGTGCCGCTGCTGAGCAGCCATAACGATTATGTGCAGCTAATGCAGGCGTTGCGACAACAGATGCCATCGCTCAGACAAACGGAGAAAGTCGTTTTTATGGGCCACGGCGCCAGCCATCACGCATTCGCAGCTTATGCCTGTCTCGATCATATGATGACCGCGCAGCGCTTTCCGGCGCGCGTCGGCGCCGTAGAAAGCTACCCGGAGGTCGACATCCTGATCGACAGCCTGCGTGACGAAGGCGTCACCGGCGTACATTTGATGCCATTAATGCTGGTGGCGGGCGATCACGCCATTAATGATATGGCTTCAGACGACGGCGACTCATGGAAAATGCGCTTTAACGCGGCGGGCATTCCGGCGACGCCGTGGCTGAGCGGGCTGGGAGAAAACCCGGCTATCCGGGCGATGTTTGTCGCGCATTTGCACCAGGCGCTGAACATGGCGGTAGAGGAGGCGGCATGAACGGTAAATTATACGCATTAAGTACCGGGCCAGGCGCGCCCGACCTGATAACCGTCCGCGCAGCGCGGATTCTTGGCTCGCTGGACATTCTGTATGCGCCCGCCGGTCGTAAGGGGGGCGATAGTCTGGCGCTGTCGATTGTGCGCGACTATCTCGGCGAGCAGACGGAAGTACGTTGTTGCCATTTCCCTATGAGCGCTGACGGCGCCGAGAAAGAAGCGGTCTGGAACGAGGTTGCCGCCGCGCTTACCGCAGAGGTGGAAGCGGGTAAACAGGTCGGTTTTATTACCCTGGGCGATGCGATGCTATTCAGTACCTGGATTTTTTTACTCCAGCGAATCGGCTGCCCGGAGTGGCTGGAGATTGTCCCCGGCGTCACGTCCTTCGCCGCGATAGCCGCCCGCGCGAAAATGCCGCTCGCCATAGAACGGCAATCGCTGGCGGTTATTTCTTGTACCGCGCCGGAAGCGGAAATAGCCCAGGCGCTACAACAGCATGATAGCCTGGTGCTGATGAAAGTGTATGGCCGGTTCGCTCGTATTAAAGCGTTGCTGGCGCAGGCTGGCCTGCTGGAATGCGCCTTAATGATGTCCGAGGCCACGCTGCCCGGCGAGCAGTGCTGGCGCCATCTCCACGAGGTCAACGATGATCGACCGTTGCCCTATTTTTCGACCATTCTGGTCAATAAACAGTGGGAGTATGCAGAATGAAACTTGAACAGCAGCTTCGACAGTTGTCTTTCAGTGGACTGGCTGCAGCGCTATTGCTGATGGTTGTCCCGCAACAGGCGTTTGCGATGCATATCATGGAGGGCTTTTTACCGCCAGTGTGGGCGCTGGCCTGGTGGCTACTGTTTTTACCCTGCTTGTGGTATGGGCTGGTGCGCTTACGGCATATTGTGCAGGAGGATAATCATCAGAAGGTACTGCTGGCGCTGTGCGGCGCGTTTATTTTTGTCCTGTCCGCGCTCAAAATTCCGTCGGTAACGGGGAGTTGTTCACATCCGACCGGCGTTGGTCTGGCGGTTATCTTGTTCGGGCCCGGGGTGGTGGCGATTCTCGGCGCGGTTGTGCTGTTGTTTCAGGCGCTATTGCTGGCGCACGGCGGCCTGACGACGCTTGGCGCAAACGGAATGTCGATGGCGGTGATTGGCCCGGTTGTCGGTTATCTGGTGTGGAAAATGGCCTGCCGTGCCGGACTGCGCCGCGATGTCGCCGTTTTTCTGTGCGCGATGCTGGCGGATTTGGCGACCTATTTTGTGACTTCAGTCCAGCTTGGCGTTGCGTTTCCCGATCCCCATGCCGGAGCGACAGGGTCTGTTGTGAAGTTTATGGGGATTTTCTGCCTCACACAGATTCCTGTCGCCATTGCCGAAGGTTTATTAACCGTCATGATTTATGACCAGTTAACCAAACGGCAAGTGATTACCGTACAAGGACATTAAAATGAAAAAAACGTTGATGTTGTTAGCGATGGTGGTGGCGCTGGTGATTCTGCCGTTTTTTATTAACCATGGCGGTGAATATGGCGGTTCAGACGGCGAAGCGGAAAGCCAGATTCAGGCTATTGCGCCGCAGTATAAACCCTGGTTTCAGCCGTTATATGAACCTGCCAGCGGTGAAATTGAAAGCCTGCTGTTTACCCTTCAGGGCTCTCTTGGCGCGGCGGTGATTTTTTATATCCTGGGGTATTGCAAAGGTAAACAACGCCGTGATGACCGGGCTTGATCGACTCAGCTATCAAAGCCGCTGGGCACACGTTGCGCCGCAGCGCAAGTTTTTGCTGTGGCTGGCGATGATGATACTGGCGTTTGTTCTGCCGCCTGTAGGGCAGGGCATTGAGCTGCTGATCATTGCCGGATTGAGCTGTTGGCTATTGCGCATATCCCTCTGGCGCTGGTGTCGATGGATGGCGATACCTTTTGGATTTTTGTTGGTCGGCGTGATAACGATTATCTTCAGCATCAGCCGCGAGCCGCAAATACTGCTGGCTGGCATATCTGTCGGGCCGTACTGGATCGGGATTACCCGTGCGGGCGTGGTCACGGCGAATGACACGTTCTGGCGTAGCCTGACGGCGCTGTCCGCGACGTTGTGGCTGGTGATGAACCTACCGTTTCCGCAGTTAATTAGCTTGCTTAAGCGCGCGCATATTCCACGCCTGCTTACCGAGCAAATCCTGTTAACGTGGCGCTTTCTCTTTATTCTTCTGGATGAGGCGGCGGCAATTCGTCGCGCGCAAACGCTGCGTTTTGGTTATTGCAGCCTGCCGAACGGCTATCGATCTCTGGCAATGCTGACTGGACTCCTGTTTACGCGGGTGTTAATGCGTTATCAGCAAATGACCACCACGCTGGATATCAAACTGTATCAGGGTGATTTTCACCTGTAAGGACTATTATGCTTGCCACTTCAGACCTGTGGTTTCGTTATCAGGATGAGCCGGTACTTAAAGGGTTAAATCTGGATTTTTCGCTCTCGCCTGTTACCGGTTTGGTGGGCGCCAACGGTTGTGGGAAGTCTACGCTTTTTATGAACCTGAGCGGCCTGTTGCGTCCGCAAAAAGGAGCCGTGTTGTGGCAGGGAAAACCGCTGGATTACAGCAAGCGCGGACTACTGGCTCTGCGCCAGCAAGTTGCGACGGTTTTTCAGGACCCTGAACAGCAGATTTTTTATACTGATATCGATAGCGATATTGCGTTTAGTTTACGTAATTTGGGGGTGCCGGAGGCGGAAATCACGCGCCGCGTCGACGAGGCGCTAACGCTGGTTGACGCCCAACATTTTCGCCATCAGCCCATTCAGTGTTTGAGTCATGGGCAAAAAAAACGTGTGGCTATCGCCGGAGCGCTGGTGCTACAGGCGCGCTATCTATTGCTGGATGAACCCACTGCTGGTCTCGATCCCGCAGGGCGCACTCAGATGCTTGCTATCATCAGGCGGATTGTGGCGCAGGGAAATCATGTCATTATCTCCAGCCATGATATCGATCTTATTTATGAAATTAGCGATGCCGTATACGTATTACGCCAGGGCCAGATCCTGACGCATGGCGCGCCTGGCGAGGTTTTCGCGTGTACGGAAGCGATGGAACAAGCGGGGCTAACCCAGCCCTGGCTGGTCAAACTTCATACTCAACTGGGACTGCCGCTGTGTAAAACAGAAACGGAGTTTTTTCATCGAATGCAAAAGTGCGCATTCAGGGAGGCGTCATGACGCAGGCAGTTATGTTGCAGGGGACGGCATCCGACGTCGGCAAAAGTGTGCTGGCGGCGGGTTTATGCCGCATTTTTTATCAGGATGGTCTGCGTACCGCGCCGTTTAAATCGCAAAATATGGCGCTTAATTCTGGTATTACGCCGGATGGTAAAGAGATGGGGCGGGCGCAGATTTTTCAGGCGGAAGCCGCGGGGATCACGCCAGATGTGCGTATGAATCCGGTGCTGCTCAAACCGACCAGCGATCGCCAGGCGCAGGTCGTGCTGATGGGGAAAGTGGCGACCAATATGGATGCGGTGAGTTACCATGACTATAAACCGCGTTTGCGTGAGCAAATCCTTGCGGTCTATAACAGCCTGGCGCAGGAATATGACGTTATTGTGCTGGAAGGCGCCGGAAGCCCGGCGGAAATCAATCTGCGCGATCGCGATATCGTCAATATGGGAATGGCGGAAATGGCCCAGTGTCCGGTTATTCTGGTGGCGGATATCGACCGGGGCGGCGTATTCGCCGCTATTTATGGCACGCTGGCGCTGCTGCATAAACAGGAGCGTGACAGAGTAAAGGGCGTCATTATCAACAAATTCCGCGGCGACGTGGCGCTACTCTATTCCGGTATCGAACAAATCGAATCGCTTACCGGCGTCCCGGTTCTGGGGGTGATGCCGTGGCTGGATGTGGATCTGGAAGATGAAGATGGCGTCGCGCTGCAAAACGATAAATATCGCGGTAACGCCCCCCGTGATATCACTATTGCCATTGTGCAACTGCCACATATTTCTAACTTTACGGATTTTAACGCTCTGGCGGCGCAGCCGGATGTGCGCATACGCTATATTCGCCGCCCGGAAGCGTTGACTGACGCTGATCTGGTGATCCTGCCGGGCAGTAAGAATACGCTGAGCGACCTCGCCTGGCTGCGCGAAAGCGGGATGGCGGATGCGGTATTGCAGACACATCGGCAGGGCGTGCCGGTGATGGGAATTTGCGGCGGCTACCAGATGCTGGGCGACACCATTGTGGATGAGGTGGAGTCGGGGCTGGGTACGCAGCCGGGTCTGGGGCTGCTTAATACGATCACTCGCTTTGCACAGGATAAAACCACGACGCAGGTTAACGCGACAATGTCAGGCGAGCTGCCCGGCTGGCTGGCTGCCGCGGCGGGGCTACCGGTTCGCGGTTATGAAATTCACATGGGGGAAACGGTGCTGCAGGAAGGATGCTGTACGGCCATGACGTTACAGAAAAATGGATGCTCTATGGCGGATGGCGCGGTCACCGCCGACGGACTGGCGTTTGGCACTTACCTTCATGGCCTGTTTGACAGCGATGCGTTTACCCGTGCGGTGGTCAATGGGTTACGGGCGCGAAAAGGGTTTGCGCCGTGGGAAACGACTTTTTGTTATGCGGATCATAAAGCGCGGCAATTTGATCTGCTGGCGGAAGCGATGCGGCAACATATTGATATTGATAAAATTTATACCATCATGCAACAACATCAGGAGCCGGTATGATGATTCTGGTGACGGGCGGGGCGCGTAGTGGTAAAAGCCGTCATGCTGAAACCTTAATTGGCGATGCGCCGCAGGTACTGTATATCGCCACCTCGCAGATTCTTGATGACGAGATGGCGGCGAGAATTCAGCATCATAAAGATGGCAGGCCGGCACACTGGCGGACCGCAGAATGCTGGCGGCATCTTGATACGTTGATTACCGCGGATCTTGCCCCTGACGACGCGATTTTGCTGGAATGTATTACCACCATGGTGACGAATCTGCTGTTTGCGCTGGGAGGCGAAAACGATCCCGAACAGTGGGATTACGCGGCGATGGAGCGCGCCATTGACGATGAAATTCAGATTTTAATTGCAGCCTGCCAGCGCTGCCCGGCGAAAGTGGTACTGGTGACAAATGAGGTGGGAATGGGGATCGTCCCGGAAAACCGTCTGGCGCGCCATTTTCGTGATATTGCCGGTCGGGTCAACCAACGACTGGCGGCAGCGGCGGATGAGGTCTGGCTGGTGGTCTCAGGTATTGGAGTCAAAATTAAATGAGTAAGCTGTTTTGGGCCATGCTCGCTTTTATTAGCCGCTTGCCCGTGCCGTCACGCTGGTCGCAGGGACTGGATTTCGAGCAATATTCGCGTGGGATCGTGATGTTTCCCTTTATCGGGTTGATTCTGGGGGGCGTAAGCGGCCTGATTTTCATCCTCCTGCAACCCTGGTGCGGTATTCCGCTAGCGGCGTTGTTCTGTATTCTGGCGCTGGCGCTGCTGACCGGGGGTTTTCACCTGGATGGGCTGGCCGATACCTGCGATGGCATTTTTTCCGCGCGCCGCCGTGAGCGAATGCTGGAGATTATGCGTGATAGTCGTCTGGGAACCCATGGCGGGCTGGCGCTTATTTTTGTGCTACTGGCAAAAATTCTGGTGGTCAGCGAACTGGCGTTACGTGGAACGCCAATGTTGGCGGCGCTGGCAGCGGCCTGTGCGGCTGGGCGCGGCAGCGCCGTTTTATTGATGTACCGTCATCGCTACGCCCGTGAAGAGGGGCTTGGCAATGTATTTATCGGTAAAGTCAGCGGACGGCAAACCTGCATTACTCTGGGATTGGCGATAATCATCGCCACGGTATTACTGCCTGGTATGCAAGGACTGGCCGCAATGGTGGTCACATGCGCGGCGATTTTCATCCTTAGCCAGTTGCTTAAACGTACGCTTGGCGGTCAAACCGGCGATACGCTGGGCGCGGCGATCGAACTTGGCGAATTGATCTTTCTGCTGGCTCTATTATGAGCCGATTATTACGGACGAGACATCTTATGCAGACACTACACGCTTTACTCCGTGACATTCCTGCGCCGGACGCCGAGGCGATGGCGCGTGCGCAGCAACATATTGACGGCCTGCTCAAACCGCCGGGCAGCTTGGGCAGACTGGAAACCTTAGCCGTTCAGCTCGCGGGAATGCCGGGTCTTAACGGTACGCCGCAGGTAGGTGAAAAGGCGGTGCTGGTGATGTGCGCCGACCATGGCGTCTGGGATGAAGGCGTAGCGGTTTCGCCCAAAATCGTGACGGCGATTCAGGCGGCGAATATGACGCGGGGAACAACCGGCGTATGTGTGCTTGCCGCTCAGGCCGGTGCGAAGGTGCATGTCATTGATGTCGGTATTGATGCCGAACCTATTCCTGGCGTAGTTGATATGCGCGTCGCGCGCGGCTGCGGAAATATTGCCGTTGGCCCGGCGATGAGTCGCTCGCAGGCTGAGGCGCTTTTGCTGGAGGTTTCCCGCTACACCTGCGACCTGGCGCAACGCGGCGTGACCTTATTTGGCGTAGGGGAGCTGGGAATGGCGAACACTACGCCAGCCGCCGCGATGGTCAGCGTTTTTACAGGAAGTGATGCAAAAGAGGTGGTGGGGATTGGCGCGAATCTTCCGCCTTCCCGCATCGATAATAAAGTGGACGTCGTGCGGCGGGCGATTGCGATTAATCAGCCCAATCCGCGCGATGGCATTGATGTGTTGTCGAAGGTGGGTGGTTTCGATCTGGTCGGGATGACCGGCGTGATGCTTGGCGCGGCAAGGTGTGGCTTACCCGTATTGCTGGATGGCTTTCTTTCCTACTCGGCAGCGCTGGCGGCCTGTCAGATTGCGCCTGCGGTGAGACCTTATCTGATCCCGTCGCACTTTTCGGCGGAAAAGGGCGCCCGCATCGCGCTCGCGCATTTGTCTATGGAACCCTATTTGCATATGGCGATGCGGTTAGGTGAAGGAAGCGGCGCGGCGCTGGCGATGCCGATCGTGGAAGCCGCGTGCGCCATGTTCCACAATATGGGGGAGTTAGCGGCCAGTAATATTGTCCTGCCGGAGGGGAACGCAAACGCAACATAACCCGGGCGCACAACACCAGCCATGTGAGAAAAAAGCTATACTTAACGCACACCTGCCGCGACAAAGGAAGGGATATAATGCGTCGTATCACACCTTTTTTTCCGTTTTTCGTCTTGTTGGTAAGCCATTTCTCGCTGGCTATAAGCTATCCGTTGCCGCCCGAAGGCAGTCGTCTGGTAGGACAGCCTGTCACAATCGCCGTACCACAGAACAATACTCAGCCCTTAGAGTCATTTGCCGCCCGCTACGGTCAGGGGCTGAGTAATATGCTTGAAGCGAATCCCGGCGTGGATGTGTTTTTACCTCAGTCTGGTTCCACACTGGTAGTGCCGCAGCAGTTGATTCTGCCTGACACCGTTCGTGAAGGTATTGTGGTAAACGTCGCCGAGATGCGCCTTTATTATTATCCCGCAGGCACGAATACGGTTGAGGTGCTACCCATTGGTATTGGTCAGGCTGGCCGTGAAACGCCGCGCAACTGGGTAACTGCGGTTGAACGCAAACAAGATGGCCCGGTTTGGGTGCCAACGGCTAATACGCGTCGGGAATATGCTAAAGAGGGAAAAACGCTGCCCGCGATGGTGCCTGCGGGGCCGGATAACCCTATGGGGCTATACGCAATATATATCGGCAGGTTATATGCCATCCATGGCACTAATGCTAACTTTGGCATTGGCCTTCGCGTCAGTCAGGGCTGTATCCGTTTACGCAATGACGATATTAAATATTTATTCGACCATGTTCCTGTAGGAACCCGCGTTCAGATTATCGACAGGCCCGTTAAATTTTCGGTAGAGCCGGATGGCAGTCGTTGGCTGGAAGTACACGAACCGCTTTCTCGCAACCGTGCTGAATTTGAGTCAGACAAAAAAGTTCCATTGCCCGTTACGCCAGTGCTGCGCACGTTTATCAAAGGGGATGACGTTGATACTTCGCGGGTTAATGAGGTGCTGGAGCGCCGTTCCGGAATGCCGGTCAACATTAGCGCGGGCAGGCCTGGCCTTTAAATATCCTGTCGCATTGCTGGTTTTCATGGGCTGGAGTATCTGTATTAGTAGTGAGTGTCATGGCAGGGGCTTCATTTTCTCAACGAACCGCTAGCCCTCCGATTAAGCTCAAAGTCATAAATCTTTTCTCCGGCATCGCCGGAGGTTTTTCATATGCGTCTGCAAGGCTCTCTTATCCACCGCGCCGAGTATTCTTTTCGGTCGAAATGATATTTGAGATACCAGAGGCATGAACCGCCCGGACTGACAAGCAGATACAGACCGTGAGAAGCGGTCAGTTTAAAGGGAGTTGGTGAAGGTTTAGTAGCGCGGATTTTACTGTCAGTAAGGGGCATGTGGTGATCACTCCTTTATCTAACTGAAATGACCCCAAAGCAGACCACCAATTTGTCCCGATGCGGAGAGATAAATCAATATGCACTGAGACAGTTTTCTACGCTAACTCTCTGAATCAAAATACTATTGAGACATGCTGAGATGCCTGGAAACAGGAATTTGACTCCTCTGACTGGGTGCGTTTTTTATCTCATTGAATAATAAAATATTTATTTTCTAAATTCAAAATAAGGCCCTTATAAAAGCCCCGATCGTAATGATGCACTAAGAATGTGATTTTTATCACATTTTAAAAGTGGGATTATTTCCCCCCATCTTGCCATTTCCACTAGATATTATTAACGGATACTTGAATTAATTCGATTATTCAATAATGATTGAAGTATTGAATCATAGAGAGCCGCCCCACATTATGAACAAACAAACTGCCACAACCATCTTTGAATCCCTCTCCTCCGGCGTGCGTCTGGATGTATATCGCCTACTGATCAAAATGGGTACCGAGGGCATGGTTGCCGGGGAGATCGCTTCAACGCTGGATATCCCGCCGACTAACTTATCGTTTCATTTAAAGGCGTTGACGCAAGCCGGGATGCTGACGGTAGAACAGGAAGGTCGTTACCAGCGTTATCGTGCCAACATCCCACTGATGCTGGATTTAATCGGCTGGCTGA
The DNA here is from genome assembly GCF_043356775.1 of Salmonella sp. SJTUF15581. NCBI lineage: Bacteria > Pseudomonadati > Pseudomonadota > Gammaproteobacteria > Enterobacterales > Enterobacteriaceae > Salmonella > Salmonella sp. SJTUF15581. The sequence continues at coordinate 84,306 of NZ_JBEUJY010000006.1, forward strand.
CCGAGGAGTGCTGCTCAGGCCACCCGGAACAATGCGCAGGTTTTCGTTCGGCTTCTTCCTGCTCAGAAGCCGTTTTACCACCACTCAACACCACGAAAAAGAGTAAATCATGAACGTACTTTTTCTCTGTACCGGCAACTCCTGCCGTTCCGTGCTGGCCGAAGCCACGTTTAACCATCTGGCTCCAGCCGGATGGCGCGCCATGAGCGCAGGCAGTCACCCGGCGGGTTACGTACATCCCCGAGCACTGGCGTTGTTGGCGCGGGAAGGCATTTCAACAGAAGGCTATTTCAGCAAATCGTGGAACGATCTGCCGCAGACGCCGGATACTGTCGTGACAGTCTGTTCAAACGCTGCCGGAGAAACCTGTCCGGCCTGGCTCGGTAACGTGATGCGTACCCATTGGGGCGTTGACGATCCGGCTCATGCTACCGGTAGCGATGCCGAAATCGATGCGGCTTTTGTCACTGCTTACCAGACATTACGTGCGCGTATTGAAGCTTTTCTGGCGCTGCCGCTGAATGAATTGCTGCACGAGCGCGCTCGTCTGAAAGTCGAACTGGATCGTATTGGTGAAATTTTTTAACGACCTGTATTTCAATAATTGATGGAGAGTCAAATGAAGACGATTCAGATTTTCGATCCCGCTTTATGCTGTTCTTCCGGTGTCTGTGGCCCGGAAACCGATCCGGCGCTGGTAGCGTTCGCCGCTGATTTTGAGTGGGCCAGAACGCAGGGCGTCAATATTGAGCGTTTCAATCTGGCACAGCAACCATTGCTCTTCGCACAGAACGAAATCGTTAAAGGCTTTCTGGCCCGTTCCGGCAAAGAGGCGCTACCGCTGATTCTGGTGGATGGTGAAGTCGCACTGGCTGGTCGTTACCCTCGCAGAGAGGAACTGGCGCGCTGGATGGGGCTTACCGTCTATTCGAGTTTTACGCCAGCGACTTCCTCCTGTTGCGGTGGCGATAAGTGCTGCTGATGGACTGATTTCCCGCTTTATTTAATTTAAAGGAGTCTTTTTTATGCTGATGCTTCGGCAGGTGCCCCCCTTTTTGTTTTTTACCGGTAAAGGCGGTGTGGGTAAAACATCGCTGGCCTGCGCTACCGCGATTCATTTAACCACTTCCGGCAAACGCGTACTGTTGGTCAGTACCGATCCTGCATCGAATGTCGCGCAGGTGTTTGAACAGACCATCGGCCATCAGATAACCTCGGTTGCAGCGGTTAACAGACTGTCCGCGCTGGAAGTCGATCCATCTGCTGCCGCAGCGGCATACCGTGAACGCATTGTCGGGCCGGTACGGGGGATCCTGCCAGACGATATCGTGGCGGGTATTGAGGAACAGCTCTCCGGTGCCTGTACCACCGAGATTGCCGCCTTTGACGAATTCACCGCGCTGCTGACTAATCAGCAACTGCGCGATGAGTACGATCATATTGTGTTCGACACCGCGCCAACCGGGCATACGCTACGAATGCTGCAACTGCCCGGCGCGTGGAGCGGTTATCTCGACAACAGCCAGCACGGTGCGTCCTGTCTCGGCCCTCTGGTCGGGCTGGAAAAACAGCGCAGCCAGTATCGCGCCGCCGTAGACGCACTGGCGAATGCGGAACTGACGCGGATGGTGCTGGTCGCCAGAGCACAAACCGCAACGCTGAAAGAAGTATCGCGTACCTATGACGAACTGGCCGCCATCGGTCTGACGCAGCAGTATCTGGTCATTAACGGCCTGTTGCCTGAGCAGGAAACCGCACGCGATAAGCTGGCGCAGGCACTGTATCAGCGTGAACAACAGGCGCTGCAACATTTACCTGATAACCTGCGCGCATTGCCCTGCGATCGCCTGCCGTTAAAACCGTTCAATATGGTGGGGCTGGCGGCATTACGGGGTCTGCTGGACGACAGTTCAACTGGCACCCCGGCGGAAGTCGGAGATATCTCCCCCGTAGATCTTCCTTCGTTGTCATCACTGATCGACGGATTCGCGTCGCAGGGACATGGCCTGATCATGCTGATGGGCAAAGGCGGCGTGGGGAAAACTACGCTGGCAGCGGCGATTGCCGTTGAACTGGCTCGTCGCGGCTATCCTGTTCACCTGTCCACATCCGATCCGGCGGCGCACCTGACTGACACGCTGGACGGCTCATTCGACGGTCTGAGCGTCAGCCGTATCGACCCGCAGGCTGAAACCGAGCGTTACCGGCAGCAGGTGATGGCTGAGCAGGGTAAAAACCTCGACGAACAGGGGCGTGCCGTTCTTGAAGAAGATCTGCGTTCTCCCTGTACGGAAGAAATTGCCGTGTTTCAGGCTTTTTCACGCATCATTCAGGAAGCGGGTAAGCAGTTTGTCGTTATGGATACAGCGCCAACCGGCCATACATTGCTACTGCTTGACGCCACCGGCGCTTACCACCGTGAGATTGCCCGACTGGCCGGTGAGCACGGTCAGCCCGTACTGACGCCCATGATGCGCCTGCAGGACAGCGAGCAGACGAAAGTTCTCATCGCCACGCTGGCGGAAACCACGCCGGTGCTGGAAGCCGCTCATTTGCAGGACGACCTGCGTCGCGCGGGGATTGAACCGTGGGGCTGGGTCATTAATAACAGCCTGATCAATACGCCGACTACATCGCCGCTGCTGCGCCAGCGTGCCGAACGCGAACGGTCGCAGATTGATGCCGTCTGTACCCACCATACCCGACGCTGTGCGCTGGTGCCGCTACAGGCGGAAGAGCCTGTCGGCGTTGAGCGTTTACTACAACTGAGCACTACCGGAAAATAAACCCAAAGGAGCCTGACATGTCCGCACAAACCCAGGCCGCTCCGGCCATGAACCTGTTTGAACGTTACCTGAGCGTCTGGGTTGCGCTCTGCATCGCCATCGGTATTCTGCTCGGGCAGGTAATGCCGGGCGTCTTTCGCGTTATCGGCGGTCTGGAGATTGCCCGCGTCAATTTGCCGGTCGGTTTACTTATCTGGGTAATGATTATTCCGATGCTGCTGCGCATTGATTTCGGGGCTTTGGGGCAGGTCAAAGCGCACTGGCGCGGGATCGGCGTAACGTTGTTTATCAACTGGCTGGTTAAACCATTCTCAATGGCGCTGCTCGGCTGGCTGTTTATCCGTTATTTATTTGCGCCGTGGCTGCCAGCCGATCAGCTTGACAGCTACATTGCCGGGCTTATTCTGCTGGCCGCCGCGCCCTGTACGGCAATGGTGTTTGTCTGGAGCCGACTCACCAACGGCGACCCTTATTTCACGCTGTCGCAGGTGGCGCTGAACGATGCCATCATGATTTTCGCCTTTGCGCCGATTGTTGGGCTGTTGCTCGGCTTGTCCTCAATCATCGTGCCGTGGGCCACCCTGTTAACCTCCGTGGTACTGTACATCGTTGTGCCGGTTATTCTGGCCCAGCTCTGGCGTAAGGCCCTGCTACGCAAGGGGCAAGCGGCATTCGATAATGCGCTGACGAAAATCGGCCCGTGGTCAATGGCGGCATTACTGGCAACGCTGGTGTTACTGTTTGCGTTTCAGGGCGAAGCCATTCTGCAACAGCCGCTGGTCATTGCCCTGCTGGCGGTGCCAATTCTGATTCAGGTGCTGTTTAACTCGGCACTGGCCTATGGGTTGAATCGACTGGTGGGCGAAAAGCACAATATTGCCTGTCCATCCAGCCTGATCGGCGCATCGAACTTCTTTGAACTGGCTGTCGCAGCGGCAATCAGCCTGTTTGGTTTTCATTCCGGTGCGGCGCTGGCGACCGTGGTTGGGGTGCTCATTGAGGTGCCGGTGATGCTGCTGGTTGTGCGGGTGGTGAATCGTTCGAAAGGGTGGTATGAGAGAGCTTAGCGGAGATATTATCCCTCTCTAATTATCCGTTCGCGGCAAACATTCAGGCAGTTTCTCAAGGGGCAGGGCCGGGTAATGCTGTGTTTCAGGCGGCGTGAACTCACCATCCAGATTTTGCGCAGGGTTCGACCTGATTAACTGTTTTTTCACCGCATAGGGGCCAAAAGCCAGCTTCTTCTCTTTCCCGTCAATGCGGTACTTCATGTACCAGAGTTTCGAGCCGTTAGGTTTGATCAGCAGGTAGAGTCCTGAACTGTCGGTAATCTTGAAGGATTTCTCGGGGGGGTTGATCTTGCGGATAGCGGTATCGGTTAATGCCATCGGCGGGGGCTCCATTTCTCAACGAACCGCGAGGCCCCCGATTAAGTTCCCAAAAACTATGGGTGTCAAAAAACCCGGCAAACCTTATCAGGTTAACCGGGTAAAGATAAGTTCTTGTTTTTTGAACGTCTCCGGACTCACCAGGATGTCCCGAAACTAAAATCTGGCTCCTCTGACTGGACTCGAACCAGTGACATACGGATTAACAGTCCGCCGTTCTACCGACTGAACTACAGAGGAATCGTGTGGGGTCGTATATTAGCGGCGGAAAAATTTTTGTCAAACCCCATTTAACGCCTTACAGATTCGATTGCGGGTTATCTCATCACTTTGTTGCATTTGCAGACATTTTTTCTGCAAAAAGCTTTGCAGCCTTACGATTTCTCGCTCATTATTGAAATGTGGTTTCAACTCTCTTCTTTAAGGTCCATTTTGAACGTCTCCACTGCCTTACGCCAGGCTGTCGTCCGTACGCCCTGGTATGCCAAACGCAAGAGCTACAAAGTGTTGTTCTGGCGTGAAATCACCCCACTTGCTATCCCTATTTTTCTGGAAAATACCTGTGTTTTGCTAATGGGCGTGCTCAGTACTTTTCTCGTCAGTTGGCTGGGCAAGGAAGCAATGGCGGGCGTGGGGCTTGCCGACAGTTTTAATATGGTAATTATGGCTTTTTTTGCGGCTATCGATCTTGGTACTACGGTGGTGGTTGCCTTTAGCCTGGGCAAGCGCGACAGGCGACGGGCAAGGGCGGCGGCGCGCCAGTCGCTGGTGATTATGACGCTATTTGCCGTTGTGCTGGCAGTGGTCATTCATTATTTCGGCAGTGAAATTATTAATATTGTCGCAGGCGAGGCGACGCCAGAAGTAAAGGGGCTGGCGTTAACGTACCTTGAACTGACGGTGCTGAGTTATCCGGCTGCGGCAATTGCGCTAATCGGTAGCGGCGCACTGCGTGGGGCAGGGAATACGAAAATCCCGTTGATGATTAACGGCGGGATGAACATTCTCAATATTATCATCAGCAGCATCCTGATTTACGGGGCTTTCTCCTGGCAAGGGCTGGGTTTTGCCGGCGCGGGGCTGGGATTAACCATTTCGCGCTACATCGGCGCGGTAGCGATTATTTGGGTGCTGATGATTGGTTTTAATCCGGCGCTGCGCATTCCGCTGAAAAGCTATCTGAAGCCGCTGAATTTCGGCATTATCTGGGAAGTGATGGGTATCGGTATTCCGGCGAGCATTGAATCAGTGCTGTTCAACGGTGGCAAACTACTGACGCAAATGTTTGTCGCCGGAATGGGCACTAACGTTATCGCGGGTAACTTTATTGCCTTTTCCGTGGCGGCGCTTATCAACCTGCCGGGTAACGCCCTTGGTTCGGCGTCGACTATTATCACCGGTAAGCGTCTTGGTACCGGACAAATTGGTCAGGCAGAGCGTCAACTGCGCCATGTATTCTGGATGTCGACTATCGTACTTACGGCAATCGCCTGGGGGACAGCGCCGTTCGCGGGTCTGTTTGCCTCATTTTATACCCAGGAGCAGGACGTAAAAGAGGTAGTGAAAGTTCTGCTCTGGCTTAATGCTGCCTTTATGCCAATTTGGGCGGCCGCGTGGGTGCTGCCGTCGGGTTTTAAAGGCGCGCGCGATGTGCGATTTGCGATGTGGGTATCGATGCTGGGGATGTGGGGCTGTCGCGTTGTGGCAGGGTATACGCTTGGTATTGTGCTGGGTATGGGGGTTGTAGGGGTTTGGCTGGGGATGTTTCTTGACTGGGCCGTGCGCGGCGCACTGTTTTACTGGCGTCTGGTAAGCGGGCGCTGGCTGTGGAGATACCCGCGCGTAAAGAGGGAGTAAGCGCTTTTTGCTGTGAAAATCATCAGGAAACGGTGAATTTTAACCGAAGTGTGGAATAAAGCAGCAAACGAACTTTTTTTGTGAAAACAGGCTTTGACAAGCCAGGGGCACCTCGTTAATATTCGCCCCGTTCACACGATTCCTCTGTAGTTCAGTCGGTAGAACGGCGGACTGTTAATCCGTATGTCACTGGTTCGAGTCCAGTCAGAGGAGCCAGATTTTAGTTTCGGGATATCCCAGCGAGTCCGGAGACGTTTAAAAAAAACAATAACTTATCTTTACCCGGTTGATCTGATAAGGTTTACCGGGTTTTTTGACATCCATGGTTTTTGGGGGCTTAATCGGGGGCCTCACGGTTCGTTGGAAAAATGGAGCCCCCACGTATGGCATTAACCGATACCGCTATCCGCAAGATCAAACCCGTATCAGTATGCTGACATATAGATGTGTTCGGTTCAAACGGAGCGATCACACAAGCTTGCCAGGTGATGCCCCTGGTGGGAATCGCGACTGTCTCTTTCATCTGATTTCAGATATTTCCCGTGATCTTGATCCGTTCTTTCCCAAAAGATTGATTTCTTTCATTCGAAACAAGGCTGTACAATAAGTAAACCAAAATAGCAACTATAGAGTTTCTAATGGATACAGTAGAAGAACTAAATGGAACATACTTCTATGCAGGAAAATCCAATCTGACTGCTGCCGAACTTCTGTTTATGATTTTTTGTGAGAATACCGCAAGCCAGTTTGGGATTGGTGTTGCAGATTTCGGGGCCGTTGTTGCTCTGCTATCAGGTCGTAATAATCTCTGGACAAGGGCGAAACCCGCTGGAGCGACTAAAGGCACATCATACGCGTCCAGGACTGCACGTGCAGTGTTTAAAAAGTCAAAATTTCCCTTTGGAATATCCCTTCCGACATGGTTAGGCGGTTACACCCCATGGACAGCCAGACGTGTTATGGTTCGTAACATTGCGCCGTTTGTTGGACGTTCCATTCCTTTGATCGGGGAAATTATCCTTGCCGCAGATGTGTCACAAATAACATATCGCACTATACGCGACTACAATACCATTGCTCGGGGCAATGATAAGTTATGGTAGACAATATTGAACAGCAAGTTTACGAGCTTGTACGGCCTTATGCTGGCACATATCTTTTCAACATTAAGCAAGTGGAATTAACACCAGAGATTGACCTTGATACTGATCTGAGCATTGATGAACTTGAAGCCGAAGATCTCATGAATAAATTCTTCGAGAAACTCAATGTCGAGCGAGGTAACTTCAGAATAGAAACCTATTTTCCTAATCACCCTTTTTCATGGCATCCGTTCAAGAAAACGGAGCCTGTACCCGTCCCAGATTTCACTATCAGCATGCTGATCGAGTCAGCAAAAGCCGGGAAATGGTTATATGACTAATTGTAATGAACTTAACAAATGGCTGTACCAGTACCCTTCTTTTGAGCGATGATGGTGGCGCTAAGATAGTTCTCTTTTCTTTTTAAAGGGTTCATGTTTACTGCCGCCACCCTTACGCTAACCCCTTTAGTTTCCTCCTTTGCTGTCATACTATCGAATGACGTGCCTCACCTGTGAACGCTAAGGAGAATAATATGGAAAATAAAGGCACAAACCTGACGCCCGAGCAGGCGCTGGAGCGCCTGGAGGAGCTGTACGAGCAGTCGGTTAACGCGCTCCGTGAAGCCATCGCTGACTATGTTGATAACGGTACGCTGCCCGATCCCCACGCCAGGCTTAACGGACTGTTTGTTTATCCTTCGCTGTCTGTAAGCTGGGATGGCGCGACACCGAACCCGCCTAAAACACGCGCTTTTGGACGCTTTACTCATCCTGGCTGTTATACCACTACCGTTACGCGGCCTGCGCTATTTCGCGCTTATCTTCTGGAACAGCTTAATCTCGTTTACCATGATTATGGCGCGCATATTGCGGTGGAGGCCTCGCACCATGAGATCCCGTATCCTTACGTGATCGATGGCTCGGCTCTGACGCTGGATCGTTCTATGAGCGCTGGGCTAACGCGCCATTTTCCTACCACAGAACTGGCGCAGATTGGCGATGAGACAGCAGACGGTCTGTTCCACCCCGGCGAATTCTATCCGTTATCGCACTTCGACGCGCGTCGTGTTGACTTCTCGTTGGCCCGGTTACGGCACTATACCGGTACGCCGGTTGAACATTTTCAGCCCTTCGTTTTGTTTACCAACTACACCCGCTATGTCGATGAGTTTGTGCGCTGGGGATGCAGCCAAATTCTTGATCCTGACAGTCCCTATGTCGCGCTTTCCTGTGCTGGCGGAATTTGGATCACGGCAGAAACGGAAGCGCCGGAAGAGGCTATTTCCGATCTGGCCTGGAAGAAGCATCAGATGCCCGCCTGGCACCTGGTAACGGCAGATGGGCAGGGGATTACGCTGGTAAATATCGGTGTCGGCCCTTCAAATGCTAAAACGATTTGCGACCATTTGGCCGTGTTGCGGCCTGACGTCTGGCTTATGATTGGGCACTGTGGAGGGTTACGAGAAAGTCAGGCGATTGGCGATTATGTGCTGGCCCATGCCTACTTACGCGATGATCATGTGCTGGATGCCGTTCTGCCGCCTGATATTCCTATTCCAAGCATTGCGGAAGTACAGCGTGCGCTGTACGACGCTACCAAAGCGGTTAGCGGAATGCCCGGCGAAGAGGTGAAACAGCGACTGCGCACGGGAACGGTCGTCACCACGGATGATCGTAACTGGGAGCTTCGTTATTCCGCATCGGCGCTGCGATTCAACCTTAGCCGCGCGGTCGCGATTGATATGGAGAGCGCGACGATTGCAGCCCAGGGCTATCGCTTCCGCGTGCCTTACGGCACGCTGCTTTGTGTTTCTGACAAACCTTTACACGGTGAAATTAAACTGCCCGGGCAGGCAAACCGGTTTTATGAGGGGGCTATTTCAGAACATTTGCAAATTGGTATTCGTGCTATTGATTTACTACGCGCAGAAGGTGATCGTTTGCACTCACGTAAATTACGCACGTTTAATGAGCCACCGTTTCGCTAACGAAATGAGCTGTCGCCTGCTGTTGGACAGGAGTGGAAGAGGCGTATTTATGTGATATGAAAAGCGGCTGAATGAAGCCTTAGCGGGAGGCGATTTTGCATCCCGCCAAGGCCTTATTGTGCCGCGAGCTTCATCACCATCGCCGGATACCTGCCGCCGATAATCGCGTCTACGCCAGGAAACGCGCCGGAAGGCGAAAACATTGCGTCGCACTTCACGCTCCTTGAGCGCCTGACCCACAAGCCCGGATTAACAAGCAGATACCGACCGTGAGAAGCGGTCAGCTTAAAGGGGTGTCAGAAGGCTTGATACTGAGGATTTTCGCGTTGGACAGGGATATAGGGTGGTCACGTCATTATCGAACTCATAGCGCCACGAGTGGCGCGCAAAGCTGGCGCACGTCGGTAAAGCGCACCAGCCGGTGCTCGCCGTTCCATTCAAATCGGTGCTCCCGGCACTGCGCCTTGCCCCAGCGGTCAGCGATGGGATTGCCGAACTCGCCGTACTCATAGTGGTGGTCTGCCCTGTAGCAGCAGGCGGTCGCCTTTGACTTTCGCCTGATGCTCGCCACCTTCGGGCGGCATGTTCATGCCCAGCAGGTTGTCGTCGTCGTCAAAGCTGAACTCCTCGTGCAGGGCGTTCCAGCGCGGGTCTTCCGGCAGGCGGTGTTGGGTCAACATTAATATCTTGCGGTAATCTCTGTGGGTTTGGATTCGAATTTACGTTAGTGCGTGTGACCGGTAAATCCCGCGACGATCTGCAGGCAGCGATGGCGCTGGTGCGCGGCGGCAATCTGGGCCAGCCGTTCCAGTTCAAAAACTTCCGCGATTGATTTTTCCCGCCCGCCGCCTTCCCGCATGTGAGAAAGGTGGCAGGGCGGGTAAATCGATTAAGGCATGGCTTTTTTAGGCTCTGCGGCCTTGTTATACAACGCCTGAATCAGCGCCTGCTGTTCCGCTCCCGGTATGATACCCAATCTGTGAAAAATATTCCCAATCTGATAAAGCTGCTGATTACCGGTGTCGTCCTGGCGGGTAATCGACGCCTGCGTGGTTAATTTTTTCAGCGTAAAGGTAATATGTTCCTGACACTCGGGCGTGTTTTCAGCACAAATCTGGCGTAACAGCATCAGGTTTTTATTATCGACCCTATCTGCGTTAATCATCAATTCCCTTGCCTGACTCCACTGTTTTGCATTCATGTAGTGGTCGATCATCGCCTCCTCTTCGAGAGAGGGAACGTGCTGGTGTAACACCCGTTTGGCATTCACCGTGTCGTTGCCATAGCCGTAAAGCTCCGCAAGTCTTTGAAAGGAACGCGACATATCTTCATCAGGCCAGGCTTTTGCCTGGCTGAGGTAAATCGCCTCGGCGCTGACGGCTAATTTTTGCGCTGCCTCAGGATGACCAATTTCTTCGAGTACTTCACCCATTTCATTTGTTGCATCTTCCCATTCGGCGAACGTCAGGGTTTGCGCCTCGGCGGAGAGGGTTGCGATATGCTTTTCCGCCACAGCATTCTGCTTATGCTGAAAGAGATTCTTCAGCGCTTTGATTTTGTACTCGTAGCAATACCTGTCGTCGTAGCAGGTATATTCCGGCGCGCTCATCAGCAAATCGATACGCTTATTCATCAGCGCAACATCATCAAGCTTGCTTAATAAATCAATCAGCTCCCTTTCAATGCGCGGTGAAGGGGCAAAATTGAATATTTTATCGACCTGCGTCACATAGGTTGAAAGCGTCTCTTGATAATTCTGTGTCAGCTCGTTTTTCTTATAAAAAGAGAGCAATCCCGATAATGAATACTGGAAATAGCTTCCTTTATTGCCGGTTGCTTTGCGCAATCTCGCAGACAACGCCATCGCCTTCTCTTTATTACCCGTGGCGTAATAGATCTCCATCAGATCGAGATACTCCTGATAACGGTAGGCTTCAGCACTCGGTTGTTGAGCAATAGCCGTATCAAACATTTTCAGCGCGCTATCTGCGTAAACCAACGCCTTTGCGGTGTCGCCCTTGGCATGGTACTGCTTCGCAATAATAAGCAGCATTTTTAGCTGAGTATAAGGAACAACAATTTTATCAGCGTAATTTTCATTATAAATAGCGGCGGTTTTATCAGGCTCTGAGTGCCAGGATTCTAAAACCGTGGCTAAATAAAAATTCCTCGCGTCGGCATTTTTGCTAAGAAGGGCTAAGGCTTTTTCAGGCTGTTTGCGATTAACCCAGCCATCAACGTAGCTCTCGTAGGCGGTAATGCTCGACGGTTTATCGAGACCAATTTTGGACAGGAAAACCATCGCGGCATCCGGGCTATTATTTTCAGCGATCCACGAGGCCTCATGGTTTAGCGAAAACTTCGCATCATTCGATTGTGTGTCCAGCTTTTTCAGTAATGCATCCGCACGGCTCATCAGGCCGTACATAAACAGTTCCCTGTGTAATTCAAACCAGGCTGCCTGCGATTTAAAAGTGGTGTTTTCATTTAAAGGGACGGCATTTTGCAGTTTCTGTTCGACAACTGACCAGACATCAGGCGATTGCTGACTTTGTGCAACGCTCTGATAAGAGTAAAAAACCGTGGCGGCTGTGAGTAATGTGGCGAATTTAAATTTCATAGCAACGTGTATCCTTTCAGTTCCGTTTGAATAGCCTCTTTACAGCAAAGTCATATTTACTTAGTTTGAGGCGTTAATTCCTTTAAGGCTGCCAGTGCAGGTTTGACGCCGCCTTTTACCGCCGCTGTAAGATGAAGTTTGGCTTTGTTGAGGTCTTTCTCAACGCCATCACCATTCCTGTACATGAGTCCAAGGTTATAGTGCGCCTGAGCATTTCCCTGGTCAGCGGATTTTTTAATCCACTTATAGGCTTCCGGCAGGTTTTTCGGCATTCCTTCGCCGATAAGATTTAAATATCCCACTTCTAACTGCGCATCACTTTCGCCAAGCTCTGCCGCTTTGAATAAATAGGAGAGATATTTTTTGCTGTCTTGCGCTACGCCATCACCGTCGTTGTACGCATAGGCCAAAAAGAGAAGCGCGCCGGGATGATTTTGCTCTGCGGACTGAGTTAACCATTTCATCGCCGCATCGTAGTTTGTGCATTCAAACTCATACTTACCTAAATGATATTGCGCAGTGCTGTCACCCTGCTTTGCCTTATTGGTGACGTCAGTCGGCGCATATAGCTCTGAAAGCTCTTTATCGTTGTGGTAACAACGGATGTATTTTATGCCGTCTTCATCATAGGCTTCTTCTGTACCTTCCTTGTCGCCATCGACATAGGGCAGCGCACTTAAGACCTTACCCGTACGATCGTTAAACTCTCTTTTCAGGCCGTTTCTTTCATCATTAGCAAACATAACCTCTTCAACAAGTTTACCGGTACGTTCGCTCCAGCGGCGATCGGCTCCCTGCTTTTTATCGTCTTTATATTCGGTGGTATAGGTGAGTTTGCCCTGTTCATTCCAGTGCTTAGCGTCCCCATTTAGCATACCGTTTTTATAGGGATAGACTGATTCGCGGTGACCATTTTCGTACCACTTTTCGGAATCCCCGTCTAACACATCATGTTTATACATTTTGGATGAGGCAGGCTGTCCGTTGCTGAACCATTCTTTGACCGCACCATGTTTACGGCCTTCACTATCAAAAGAGGATTCTTCTTTGGGATGCCCATTTCCATACCAGCTCTGAGCAGAAAGCTGTTTGCCATTTTTATAGGTCGCTTTAGAAAGGAGTTTGCCCTCTTCACTGTATTGTTCGAACGTTCCGTCGTTTTCACCTTGGTTATTTCTGTGGTAAACACCACGAATTTTACCGGTAGAATAATATTCCGTACTGGTGCCGACAATGGCGCCTTTACTGTATGAATATTTCTCCTTTATTTTCCCATCAGGGAAATATTCAAATGCCGGGCCTTCCAGTTTCTGATTTAAATAGCTGTGTTTTTGTTTTAAAACGCCGTTATCATAAAAATGTGGGCATTCGCCATCTTTAATTTTACCTTGGGCAAAGTAACGTTTACTTTCAACGGCTCCGTTTTCATGGTATACGATATATTCCCCTTCGGGTTGACCATCTTTAAACGTCAGCGTTTCCGCTATTTTGTCTTTTTCATCAAAGTAAGTTTCAGCTTTTCCGTCACGCTTATTTTGCGCATTATAATGATAAATACTTTTGAGATTGCCGCTTTCATAGAAAGATTTAAATACAGAAACACGTTGTCGGTTAGCGAAGTTTTTTTCGTTGGTATAGCCTTCAAAGGCTATCTGTTTACTTTGCATCACCTCCCCTGTTTCTTCTGAGGATTCCAGATACCAGCCGGTGACTTTCCATAATTTTTTCTCTTTGTCATAGGGGAGGGGCATATGGACTACTGTTGTTGCCTGACGTTTAACCGTCGGTTGCAGTTCATCATCCAGCCACAAGTCAGACGATCTTTTCATGTATTCGGCACCGCACAGCGCTTCGGTACATAGCTCGATTCCAGTCAGCATGGGCGTGCCGCCAGCATCGCACTGATCGACCGTCAGGTAAAAATAACGGTCATCGAGAATAGCTGGTCTTAAACTGCGCATTTTATTAATATATTCTTCTGTCGTCAGTCCCATTGATTCTGCGCGCGCAGAAAGGGTATTAGTATTACAGGGTGTTTTATCTTTAAAATAATAACGGTCGGCGAGTAAAAGTTTCAGGTCACTGCTAATGGCGGTTTTATTAAAATCGATATTTTCAATTTGGGCGATGAAATTAACGGGTTTGGGTTCTGTACTGAGGGATTGTTTTGCACATATATTCGCGCAATATAATGAAACTATAATTGTTATGAATGTTTTCTTCAAGATGTTCTCCTTGTATGAATAATAACTCCCTGAAACTTATTTCATGCTATAGAAACAAAGAGTTAATGTAAAGGATGCGAGGAGCATATTCTGGCAGGAGAGAGTTTGCTTCAGTTACCAGTAAGAATAATTTAAGTATCACGAGCGCGTTGTTTTTAATTTGATAATAACGCGCTGATGATTATTAACGATTATATACCCAATAAACCTCAAGATGCGGGAGTGAGCACCTGAAAGTGATCTTTAATTCGGGATGTCAGTGAGTCCGCTATATCCGGCAGCGTCTGGTTAAAAAAGACAGATATTGCGTCCCTGAACTCTCACGTACTGCTGAAGTAGCGATTATTCCGGGCATGTTCGTTCATTAATTTCCACATTCGTTCTATCGGATTCAGGTTTGGACTGTAAGGGGGAAGGTAATGCAGCCTGATATTTACCACCTCCGCCCAGTCTTTCACTAACTGTGAACGGTGGTAACCTGCTCCATCCGCTGCTCGCTCTTAGCCAACTGTCAAATTTGCCCATACACCTGCGCCACATACCGCCCACGCCCGTCCCCATGCCCCAGATCCATCGCCACAATTGCCAGCGCTTCTTTCCTGTTGAACCCCTGCGCCAGATAGTGACTAATGGCATCCTGCGCCCACGCATAACGCAGGGAATGCGGAGAATATGCGCCAGTCAGACCAATACGCGCCGCCTGGTTGTGCCAGTAGTCCATCGCGCTTTTCAGATCCGGTTTGTCGATCAGTCGGCCATGACAGCTTTCTGCAATAGCCAGCGCATTATCCAGCGCTTTTCTGACAGCTATAGTATCCAGAATCACCGTTTCGCGGGGCCGTCCGCCTTTGGTGCCGAACACCACGGTTAAGCGCGTATCGCTGCGTTCAACGGCCTGTTTCCACGTTTTCAGCGATTGCACGCTCTGCACCGCTTCCTGTGAACGTAAGCCCATCAGCCTCGCCAGTTCCAGCGCCGCCGCCAGTCCCGGATCTTTCATGCGGGCCGTCTCCAACACATGATGATAATGTTCCGGCGTGATCGCCTGTCGCGTACCGTTGCGCGATGCACCAGACAGCCCCAGCGATTTATTGGTCAGTCGCTCATGCTCTGCCACCTGCTTACGTCTGGCCTGTTGCAGCACTGCTCGTAACGAGGCCATTTCATTTTGCAGCGTGCGTTTGCCGATCCCCTGCGCCAACCTTTCATGAATATAGCTTTCAATGTGGCGCACCTTAATCTGCGCAACCCGCTGGATATGGACGTTCAAAGCCCGTAAGTGGTGATCGAAACGTTGCACGATATGAATGCGATCGTGCACCGTTTTATGGCTACCGCCACAGTGCTTTGCCAGTGCCTTCATTTCACCACCTAACTTGCCCATACACTTCTCCTGTGATTTTGAGAACACAAACAGTCTCCGGCGTATGCTTTTTGGCTGCGCCAGAACGATACCTTTACGCCGGAGTGGCAGTTTGTTGAGGTATAGGGAGTTTCAGACTGTACGCGGTACAGGCTGCCTGCATGAGCAGAAATTCTCCGGGGCATCATGCCCCCCCTCGGTATCGATCTTTTTCTCTTCTTTCTTGCTGACAGCGGCCCCAAAAAGGCGTGTCAGATTCGGGAATGAACGCCGGAACCCCGAAAACAGGGGCATGGCGCGGTGTAGTGGTTGTGCGTCACTTTGTCGCTTTGCGCGACGAAAGTGACGCACTGGTCGAGTGCAGTACGCGAAAGATCGCAGACTCTGGTGTTGTTTTACGGTCACGCGGCAGCAAAGCCGGACGTCTTTACAGGCCGCAGCCCGTAAAGTAAAAGGCGTTGATGTGGTAACGGGTGCCGGGTGGAATCGCTTCCGTCACGGTGCAGCATTGACCAGAGATCTGGCGCAGGTACCATCGAGATACTCTTTCAGTTCTTTGGTACCGAACGTGTCGATAGCCCGCTGAGCTGCGCCGAGATTAGACGCCAGCTTGTCACCGCCAATGTCTTTATCGGCTTTAACTGCCGCAGCCCAGTCTTCTGTTTGCTTCTGCCATGACTCCGCTTGCTATTGTTGCACTCCCGCCAGCACTTTCGGATAGACGTCCACCAGCTTCTGCGACTGCTCTTGCGTCAGGTTCAGTTCACGCGCCACTGGTTCGAACTGCGCCAGCGCGCTGGTATCGAGTTCCTGACCTTCAGGGGCGGAGAACGCGTATTTCTCCGGCGCGCCGGGCGGCGTTTCTTCTTTCGGTGGAGTGGGCTTATTGGGATCGGCGGGTGGGTCGTGTGGTTTTTCAGAAGCGGGACCATCTGACGGTGGATCGGCGGGTGGATTTTCTGACGATTTTCCTGTACCCGGATCGGTCTGCGTGCCGCCAGCGGTATCGGTTAATGCCATAGGAGGGGGCTCCATTTACTCAACGAACCGTGAGGCCCCGATTAAGCCCCCAAAAACCATGGATGTCAAAAAAACCGGTAAACCTTCTCAGGTCAACCGGGTAAAGATAAGTTATTGTTTTTTTAAACGTCTCCGGACTCGCTGGGATATCCCGAAACTAAAATTTGGCTCCTCTGACTGGACTCGAACCAGTGACATACGGATTAACAGTCCGCCGTTCTACCGACTGAACTACAGAGGAATCGTGTGAACGGGGCGCATAGTAACGATGTGCGATCGGCTTGTCAAAGGGGGAAATAAGATTGCGCGTTTGTTTGCTGACAAAAACAACAAAGCGTTGAAGTTTTGATCTAATTTCTACTTTGCCCCGGCATGGCGCAACTTTGTCTGTAATTGCACAAGTCAAATGCTGTGACCTTACCGCAATGGCTATGTACCAGCGTCTGATGAAACGTGAAAAACTGGCAGGCACTTGGCAAATAATTCTGAGACATAACGCCGTAGAGATTAAGGGCAGGGGGCAGAATGAACTTTAGACGTGAGATATTTTGTGAAAATGGTTGATACAGGCAGTCTGACGCCGGTAGCGGAAATGGCAGATAAATTTCTGGTGCAGGCGAAAAGATTTCCGTCAATATCATAGGCAGAATTATGGCGCATCAGCTTTTGGCGACGACACGGAACGAGCGGGTTTTATCGCGCTTTTCCTGAAGGATTTTTTCATCAGCCTGTTATTTGCGTTCGGGTCAATCCCCTGAGCCAGCAGCCTTTTGGCCTCGTCACGGCGTTGTCTGGCATCAGCAAGCGATATAGCAAGGTAAACCCCAATAGAAAACACCTTCTGTTTGCCATCGAAGCGATAGCCTGACTGCCAGTATTTTGAATCGATAGAGGCCAAACCCGTCAGCGAGCTTGACGGCCTTTTCCGCTGGTCTGGCATTTTTTACTTTAGTATCAGTCAGTGACATGACGGTTCCCTCCGCGTGCTGGTAAAACGCAAATCGAACCAGCTTTATCAGCAAAAGGGTATGGCTGCGAGTGGTTTTTAGTGAACGAGAGTGAACCTGAAGAAAGGGATAATCGATTGATATAAATACAGAAAGCAGACGTCAGTAAACGTCTGCTTTCCTTAATTTGGCTCCTCTGACTGGACTCGAACCAGTGACATACGGATTAACAGTCCGCCGTTCTACCGACTGAACTACAGAGGAATTGTTTCAACGAGGCGCATAATACTGGGCCGGCTATAACGTGTCAACAGTAAAATTAACGCGCCAATTCAATTGGTTAATTAACCCACAAAGTGAGGAATTAATGTTCGGATTCCTCGCCGTAGTCGCCTTCGGCAGCGCTTACCCGTAAGCGCTGAGAAGGATCCTGGCGATAAAACTGGCAAAAACGCTGCCATAGTGCCGGGAAACGTGGAGCAAACAGTTCTGGCGCGCTGAAAAAATACTCTGACAACACGGCAAAACATTCTGCAGGGTCGGTGGCGGCATAGGCATCTATACTGGCAGCGCTTTCGCCAACAAGGTCGATTTCATCCTGAATATTATTCATTGCCGCGTGGAGATCGTGTTCCCAGCCAGCCACATCGCGCAACGGGATGAAAGGGATGCCGCTGGCGCGATCGCCATTACGCATATCCAGTTTGTGCGCGACTTCATGAATAATGAGGTTGAAACCCGAAGCATCGAACGAGTCCTGGATATCCAGCCAGTTCAGAATGATGGGCCCTTGTTGCCAGCTTTGCCCCGACTGTACGACACGCTGGCTGTGCACCAGACCTATGTCATCTTCCCATTCATCATCTACCACAAAGGGCGCGGGATAAATGAGCACTTCATGAAAACCATCAAGCCACTCAATACCGAGCTCCAGGATCGGTAAGCAAAAAATTAACGCAATACGTGCACTTTTTAACGAGTCGAGCTCAAATCCCTGTAGCGCTACCAGTCTTTTCTGCTGCAAAAAACGTTCGGCTAGCGCAATAAGCCGAGCCTGTTCTTGCGCGGTGAGGTTTACCAGAAGAGGTATAGCTAGCGCATCATCCCACGGCCAGTCTTCGTTCTGGGCTATTTCTTGTGCTTTCCAGGGCCACTTAATCATCGTTTTGCTCGTAAACTCGTCACTTGAACAAAATTACCCGAATAGGGTCTGTTAAAATGCCAAATTACCTGGCATCATTGCAATATACGGAGAGATGCCGGAGCGGCTGAACGGACCGGTCTCGAAAACCGGAGTAGGGGCAACTCTACCGGGGGTTCAAATCCCCCTCTCTCCGCCAATCATTCAACAAAATCAATCACTGACAAAGCGTTTTTGATTTCGTCATACATAAATCCCTGCATTAAAATTTCTTTCACTCGCTCGATTTTTCTTACTACTGATGCTGTTTTTTACCATTTTGCTGCGCGTCGGGCATCCACTTTTATCTTCTTTAGCTCACAAGCTCACACTCTTTTGCAACGCCCATCTCACATCTCTGGTGACAAAACAGTTTAACTGCCGTTGCTTCACACGGATCTTGTAAGGGTATCTTAAAGGAAATGGATTGCTGGAGGATGGAGGAAAAGAGGCGAAATCTTTTTCAGTGGTGATACCGCCTCCCCTGGACATGAGCTTGCCAGAACCTACGCGGTAAATCCTACGACACGAAGCCACGCGCAATTTTATGCGAAAACGCTGGCAATAGCCTTGCTGACTGATGCAAGCTATCTAAAATCGCTTGAAGATGACATCATGCAAAACAATCGCTTAAAAGACTCACCTGTTGATAAGCATGTTGAGGACGAAAAGAAGAAGAAAAATGCAGCCAGGTAAAAAGGGTTACGTTCGCCGTAAGCGAACGTGATCGCATCCAGCCTTAACGAACCTTTTTCCGTTCATCTCCCTTCATGTTTTTCAAAAAACTCTTTTATGGATGCCCCTAAAACGTCATACGCGAATTCGCTATTATTGTTCCCGTCGCGACAACATAGAGATTACGTAAAAAAACAGAGGGCAGACATTGAAAAATATTGGAAATAACGTAAAACGATTTGTCCGTGTTTTTTATTTGTCATTTAAACTTACAGAAATGGCTGTACTGCTATCAGTATAAAGATAATTTCAGTTGTCCAGATAAATCATTTTTAAAACTATTTGTATTAACAGGGTTTATTCATTTATTGAATGGATGCGTGCTCGTTTGGTTTTGTCATCTTGACGCTTTGAGATCACATATTCTATTCTATCATAGACAGCAGGGAAAATTAGCTGCTGGGATCGATTTTTGATTAATAAAATACTGGATGGAACCACGATGCAATTACCAGAACAGGATGAGTTTTTTGATTTTTTTGCTGCCAATGATGATGAACAAGCCTCTTTAAGGCGTAAGTTTTTTTTGGAGAAACATAAAGAGCCGTGGCTGTCTGAGTCTGCATTAGAGGACTACCAGGCGCTGTTTATGAGTATCTACGGAATTAATATTGACTGGAAAGAGGGAACTTTTAGCCTGCTTGAGGCACTTTCAGATAATCAGGGAGAGAAGCCTGTCACGGTCAAATTCGATTATGACAGTGAGATTGAAACAGCAACGATAAATTTGGTTGATACGCAGTATGTGTTTCATCACTACCCAATGGGAAGTGATGGTTTTGATACAGAACTGGTGCGCATTGAGCATATATTGGCTAATAGTGGATATAGTTTGCGGGTATATCAGAACAGCACTTTTAGTGATACATTATCGTTCTTACTCATTCCGTCAGATGAGTGGAAACGTGTTGAACAGCGTTATAGCCCAGAGCATATTTCTGCATACTTCGTTCCGTATGGAAAACAACTTGTTATTCCTGAGGTTGCTGCTCCGGTCGTAAATTATGTGCCATCCGTTAAACAAGAAACATCAAATGTCCCTGCGTTGTTTAATGCTCGGGGTATCCGTGTTTATTTTTTAAGTATAATGCTAATCGCATTTGCAATTTATATTTTGTGGAATATCCTGACGAAAATAGAACCTTTATCATCAGGCCAACCTGCTGGCTGTGAAAATGTACAAAATTTATACTCAAAATTACGTCCAGAAGTAGCCGAGCCATTAAAAGAAAAAATGCGTAAGAGTTTGGGCTGTAAATGATAAATTTTCAGTTTAAGAAAATTACACTAATGGATAGGTCATAGAGATATATTTAATTTGATATTGTGTGATCGAAATAGTAATAACAGATAATATACATATTCTTGCGGTGGTGGATGAAGCGATTTTTATCTTATTTGTACAGGAAAAGAAAAAGAGTTTTTTTAGTTACTATGACTCTTATTAATTTTGTTGCCGCAAATCAAAAATACTACGCTTTTAATTTGTTGTCAGTGTTTATCATGGTGTTCTGGTCAGTTATCCTTATTTCCAATATGCAAACTGATATTAATCATAATGAAAAATAAAACTATTTTTTGTGTCTGTTATATTTTTAGTAAATCCATGAAGCTCGCTGTACCCCATCGGGATTCACAGTGATGTCACTCGCGGCGACTTAACGCCGTCGTCCTCGGTAATCATCGCACCCGGCCTGTTGCCCGAAATGTTCCCCTGTAGACATGGGCGCTGGGCAGAAGATTAATTGCTGTCAGGGAAACGCGCTGGCGCGTGGCGATAACTTACGCTGCGGGACTGTCGACGCTGTACAGAAAATCTGGCCTCCAGACTGGCTTAAATATGCTCACATGACAATACAACCGGAAAATTTACAAAACCCATAATTTGAACTGAGAGAGAAACTTACAAACGAAGCGACGAAGATTTAAACAGCCGTAGCGACTCCGGTATCTTGCGCGCATGTTCAAATAATGCTACTGTATATAAAAACAGTATTCGAGGTATGGATTATGGAATTTTTCAGACCTACAGAGTTGCGCGAAATTATTCCTCTCCCATTTTTCAGTTACTTAGTGCCGTGTGGATTCCCCAGCCCCGCGGCGGACTACATTGAGCAGCGTATCGATCTTAATGAGTTGCTCGTTTCTCATCCCAACTCAACATATTTTGTCAAAGCCACGGGTGATTCAATGATTGAAGCAGGCATCAGCGACGGCGACCTGCTGGTGGTGGATAGCTCACGGAACGCTGACCACGGTGACATTGTAATTGCGGCAATTGAAGGAGAGTTCACCGTAAAACGGTTGCAGTTGCGCCCGACAGTGCAGTTAATCCCCATGAACGGCGCCTATCGACCCATACCTGTCGGCAGTGAAGACACGCTCGACATATTCGGGGTGGTGACCTTTATCATTAAAGCGGTCAGTTGATTATGTTCGCGCTCTGCGATGTTAATAGCTTTTACGCTTCCTGCGAAACGGTCTTTCGTCCTGATTTATGTGGCCGACCGGTGGTGGTGTTATCAAACAATGATGGCTGCGTTATCGCGTGTAGCGCCGAGGCGAAGCAGCTCGGTATCGCACCAGGTGAGCCATACTTCAAACAGAAAGAACGCTTCCGGCGATCCGGTGTTGTTTGCTTCAGCAGTAATTACGAGCTTTACGCTGATATGTCGAACCGGGTAATGACCACACTCGAGGAGATGGTGCCGCGGGTAGAAATTTACAGCATTGATGAGGCTTTTTGTGATCTAACGGGGGTACGAAACTGCCGGGATCTGACAGATTTCGGGCGCGAGATAAGAGCGACGGTCCTGAAGCGCACGCACCTGACTGTCGGTGTAGGCATTGCCCAGACGAAAACCCTTGCCAAGCTGGCTAACCATGCTGCGAAAAAGTGGCAGCGCCAGACCGACGGGGTGGTTGACTTGTCGAACATCGACCGCCAGCGTCGGCTGCTGGCCCTGATACCCGTAGAGGATGTCTGGGGTGTCGGCAGACGCATCAGTAAGAAGCTCAATGCCCTGGGCATCAAGACTGCTCTCGATCTCTCTGAACAAAGTACCTGGATCATCAGGAAACACTTCAATGTCGTGCTGGAGCGTACCGTGAGAGAGCTTCGCGGAGAGCCATGTCTGGAGCTTGAAGAGTTTGCGCCGGCAAAGCAGGAAATCGTTTGTAGCCGCTCTTTCGGCGAGCGGGTCACAGACTATGAGGAAATGCGCCAGGCTATTTACAGCTACGCTGCGCGCGCGGCAGAAAAACTCCGCGGCGAGCACCAGTACTGCCGTTTCATCTCAACATTCGTCAAAACATCCCCCTTTGCCCTGAACGAGCCCTACTACGGTAACAGCGCCGCGGTGACGCTTCTCACCCCCACGCAGGATTCACGCGACATTATCAATGCGGCTGTGAAATGCCTGGATAAAATCTGGCGCGACGGCCATCGCTACCAGAAAGCGGGGGTGATGCTGGGTGACTTCTTCAGTCAGGGCGTAGCGCAACTCAACCTTTTCGACGATAACGCGCCGCGCGCCGGTAGTGCGAAGTTGATGGAAGTACTGGACCATCTTAACGCAAAAGACGGGAAGGGGACGCTGTACTTCGCCGGGCAGGGGATGTCGCAACAGTGGGCTATGAAGCGAGAAATGCTTTCGCCTCGGTACACCACAAGATACTCTGATCTACTGCGTGTTAAGTAACTTGTGCGATCAATGCCTGAGATAGTTGCCAAATCATCCCCGTTCTCTAACCGGTTTTGGTCACACAAGATCACAGGAACCTCTCACGATGAGGCGCATGTATCCTGGTTTACGACATCAGGAAATGTGGCGCGTTTATTGCAAGGTAGGCGTTGTGAGACGTCACTTATTTACGCCAGGTTTCAGCCGTAGCGACGGGCATGGATAAAAAGAGTATGGCAATCAGCGTGATAATGCTAAAAAACAATTAATATTTTTTTAACAAAACTAAAGCTTGCTATGTGCAGTTAACCATGCGTTAATGGTTGTGCGGTTTGATACAAACTTATCTGAAGTAGTGATTGTAATATTTCTCATCATTTGTTCCTCTTGAGATCTCCTTTAGGTTTTTTTCTCTCTGATAATTTTCTTCAGGCCATTTTGCCCAAGGGCTCATTCGAAAGGTAACAATATTATGACGACGAAAATCACTGGTTTAGTAAAATGGTTTAACCCTGAAAAGGGCTTTGGTTTCATTACGCCTAAAGATGGCAGCAAAGATGTGTTTGTGCATTTTTCCGCCATTCAAAGTAATGAATTCCGCACTCTGAATGAAAATCAGGAAGTGGAGTTTTCAGTAGAGCAGGGACCAAAAGGTCCATCAGCGGTTAACGTTGTGGCGCTTTAAGGCAACTGATATTACTAATAAAATTCACTTCCGGTGTCCATGTTGCCATGGTTCACAATACAGAACATCGACATTCGATGTTACTGAGCAAAACCCGTTTGGCGCGAAATGTATTTTTTGTAAGTCAACCATGATCACTTTTGATAATGTTGGATTATACATTCGCTCAGGGCAGGTTCCGCTAGATTTTAGAAAATAATTCATATTAGCTCCGTATCGGAGCTTTTTTATGCCCGATGATTATCATCTATAGACGCTGACATTCATCATCTATAGTGGCATTTACCTTTCCCCAAAGGTGTTATTTCTCTTGCAGACAGCGCCTGAAAAGAGCGACGTTGTCTTCATCTATCCGATGAAGCCAGGTCACCTGTCTTTGCGCCGTTATCCGTTATTTAATTCTTGCCCTATAATAACAAGCCCGTGCTAAGCACGGGCTTGAATAACATAAAGCGTCTTAGAACTGGTAGACCAGACCAACACCTACGATATCATCAGTTGCAATACCGTTGTTTGTGTAGAAGTCATCATCTTCGTCCAGCAGGTTGATTTTATAATCAACGTAGGTGGACATATTTTTGTTGAAGTAGTAAGTCATACCGACGTCAACATATTTAACCAGATCTTTGTCGGTGTAACGATAGTTACCATGGCTATCCATATCCTGGCCGCCTAAATCTTTGCCCTTAGACTGCAAGTAGGCGATGGACGGACGCAGACCGAAATCGAACTGATACTGTGCAACCACTTCAAAGTTCTGGGTTTTGTTAGCGATACCGCCGCCACCCAACTTACCGTCTGCAGAGTGATAGTCGCTGTCTCCATAAGAGGTCATATTGCGGGTTTCAGAGTACATCGCCGCCAGGTATACGTCATAGGCGTCATATTTGACACCTACGGTCCAGGCTTCGGCAGTTTCACCGCCGGCATCATTGTTGCCATAGTAACGATGACCATCACCATATCCATTACCTACTTGGGCATCGGTACGGTCAGAACTTGAATAAGCAGCTCCCAGGCTTAACCCGAAGTCAAAGTCATAAGAGGTAGAGAGGCCGAAACCGTCACCGTTTTCTTTATTTGTACCGCGGTTAGTTCCATTACCGGAGCCTTCCTGGCCAAATCCGTTATTGCCACTTTCGTTATTACCCTGGTATTGCAGCGCGAAGTTCCAGCCTTCCACCAGGCCGAAGAAGTCGGTGTTACGATAGGTGGCCAGGCCGTTAGCACGCTGAAGCATATATACATCTGTCTGGGTGTAAGAGTCGCCGCCGAATTCCGGCAGCACATCGGTCCAGGCTTCAACGTCGTAGATAACACCATAGTTACGGCCATAATCGAAAGAGCCGTACTCGCCGAATTTCAGACCGGCAAAGCCCAGACGAGTCCAGGATGTATCCCTGTTACCTTCAGTGCCACTCGCCTGCATGTTGTATTCCCACTGACCATAGCCGGTCAGCATATCGTTGATCTGCGTTTCGCCTTTAAAGCCAATACGGGCGTAGGACTGGTCGCCGTCGCTGCCTGCATCGTCAGAGAAGTAACGCAGACCATCAACTTTGCCGTACAGGTCGAGTTTGTTGCCATTTTTATTATAAACTTCAGCCGCATTTGCTGCGCCTGCCACTAATAACGCCGGGACAAGCAGTGCCAGAACTTTTCTGTTCATTATGTATTCCCTTATGATAATAATTTATATGAATATGTAGCCACTTCAACAAAACTACAAATTGATACTATTCTATGAAGTTCATGGAATTTAAAAAATAACATGTAACAAAGCTATTTAAAATATTTCAATTTGTTTCCGTTTGGTTTTTTATAATACTGGCTATATAAATAACTAAGAATATATATTCTATAATTATCATTTTTTATCAATGAGTTATATGTTTTGGCTTGATGGATGTTGGAGTGAATATAATTTGTTTTTTATATGTATTTGATGCTTTGATTATGAAAAAGCATAAAAAAAACCGGCATAAATGCCGGTAATGTGGGTAATGATAAAATAAATGATAAAAGGCTAATAACCGAATCATTCTGACACTTAATGCTAATAAAATAAAACGCTATCGCGGTGCGTAAAAATAAGTTGTTCTGGTTATGGGTTATTCTGCATCAGAGTGCGATTCAATCACCATTCCCTTATTTAACAGCAGGTTCAGCGCCAGATGCAACATTAACTGAGAATAAACTATTTGTGGAATGAATAATCAGAACAGGTGGATAAGGTATTCCATGGTCGAAATGTGACTAATATCACATTATAATGTAATTAATGTCATATGACTTACATCACAAAAGCGGAGTAAAGTTTGAGTACCAGGGAGGAGAACGCCACCCGTAGCATGGGCGGTAAATTAGCGTTATGGGTTTTTTATACCTTTTGCGGCTACTTCATCTGGGCGATGGCGCGTTGCGTGTGGCTGATGTCCGCCATACAAACCGAGCCGGTTCTCGGCCCAATCAGCACTCCTGGCAGCGCAACGGAAAAATGGCTTAACGCGCTTTCGCTGGGCGTCGTCTGGCTTATTCTGGGGAGTATTGCCTGGTACACCCGGCCTCGCAAAAACAGGGGGTATCCCGCCGACACTCAGCCAGAAACGCGCAAGCACGCAAGGATGTAAAGTGGTGGCGGATATGTCAGGATAGCGAACCCTGTGCTCAGGCATGTAATAAAAATGGTCTGCTATAAAGAGAGGGCGTATGGACTCAAGATACTGGCAATCGCAGTTTGAAGACTGGCTACGTCACCACCACCAGGAACAGGATGCCGCCCATGACATCTCCCATTTTCGTCGTGTTTGGGCAACCGCGCAAACGCTCGGGAAAAACAGTCCTGTCGACTGGCTGGTGGTGCTATCGGCATGTTATTTCCATGACATCATCAGCCTGGCGAAAAATCATCCGCAGCGGCATCGTTCTTCCATTCTGGCGGCGGCAGAAACCCGGCGTATTTTTCTGCGGGATTTTCCTGACTTTCCGGCAGAAAAACTGGCGGGCATTTGTCATGCTATCGAAGCGCATAGCTTCAGCGCAAAAATTGCGCCTACCACGCCAGAGGCAAAAATCGTGCAGGATGCAGACAGGCTGGAGGCGTTGGGCGCCATTGGTCTGGCGCGGGTCTTCGCGGTCTCCGGCGCGCTGGGCGTCGCGCTGTTTGATGCCGACGATCCCTTTGCCGACAGACGGCCTCTTAACGATAAGCAATTCGCGCTCGACCATTTTCAAACCAAACTGCTGAAACTGCCGCTGACGATGCAGACCGAACGGGGCAAGTCCCTGGCGCAGCGTAATGCGGATTTTCTGGTGTCGTACATGGCGAAACTGAGCGCTGAGCTGAAAGGCGACTATGAAACACGGGATGAGGCGGTCATCCAGATGTTTGCTACGCATCAGTAACCCCTGCCGCTGAAACGTAAACCGCGTCATTTTATGTTAGTCTGTCGGCAATTATTTTTGGCCGGTTAAATGTATGCAGGAAAATATTTCAGTAACACACGCCCGGAACCTCATCGCCGACGACGCCGGAAGCGAGATCCAGGCGATGCTGAGTCAATTGCTGGAAATCTACGATGTTAAAACGCTGGTGGCGCACCTTAACGGCCTGGGCGAGCAGCACTGGAGCCCGGCCATCTTCAAGCGCGTAATGATGAACGCGGCATGGCATCGCTTGAGCGACAATGAACTCACCTGTCTTAAAACAGGGTTGCCGACGCCGCCAGCGCATCATCCGCATTACGCCTTTCGTTTTATTGATCTCTTCGCGGGCATCGGCGGCATTCGCCGCGGATTTGAAGCGATAGGCGGACAGTGCGTGTTTACCAGCGAATGGAATAAGCACGCGGTACGGACATATAAAGCGAACTATTTTTGCGATCCGCTGCAACATCGCTTTAATGAAGATATCCGCGATATCACATTGAGCCACCGGGAAGGGGTCAGCGATGATGAGGCGGCGGAACACATTCGCCAGCATATTCCGCAACATGATGTCCTGCTGGCGGGCTTTCCCTGTCAGCCATTTTCTCTGGCGGGCGTTTCCAAGAAAAATGCGCTGGGCCGCGCCCACGGCTTTGCCTGCGAGACTCAGGGGACGTTATTTTTTGATGTCGTAAGAATTATCGACGCTCGCCGCCCCGCGCTGTTTGTGCTGGAAAACGTGAAAAACCTTAAAAGTCACGACCAGGGCAACACTTTCCGCATTATTATGCAAACGCTCGATGAACTGGGATATGACGTGGCGGATGCCGCTGACAATGGCCCGGACGATCCGAAAATTATCGACGGGCAGCACTTTCTTCCTCAGCATCGGGAACGTATTGTGTTGGTGGGATTCCGTCGCGATTTAAACCTGAAAACCGATTTTACGTTACGCAATATCGCCCGTTGTTATCCACCGCGCCGTCCGACGCTGGCAGAACTGCTGGAGCCCGTCGTCGAAGCCAAATATATCCTGACGCCGGTGCTGTGGAAATATTTATATCGCTACGCGAAAAAGCACCAGGCGCGGGGAAACGGTTTTGGCTATGGCATGGTTTATCCTGACAATCCGGAAAGTGTGGCGCGCACGTTATCTGCTCGCTACTACAAAGATGGTGCCGAAATTCTGATCGATCGTGGTTGGGATATGGCGAAAGGCGAAGTGAATTTCGACGATGCTGGCAACCAACAACATCGTCCCCGCCGACTCACGCCGAGAGAGTGCGCGCGTTTAATGGGATTTGAGGCGCCGCAAACGTACCAGTTCAGGATACCTGTCTCGGATACGCAGGCCTATCGCCAGTTTGGCAACTCCGTGGTGGTGCCGGTATTTGCTGCGGTAGCAAAGCTGTTGGAACCCAAAATTCACCAGGCGGTGACGTTGCGTCAGAGAGAGACGGTAGATGGCGGACGTTCACGATAAAGCCACGCGCAGTAAAAATATGCGCGCGATAGCGACCCGCGATACGGCTATTGAAAAACGTCTTGCTGGCCTGTTAAGCGCGCAGGGGATTACGTTTCATACTCAGGACGAGACATTACCGGGCAAGCCGGACTTTGTGGTGAATGATTATGATTGTGTGATTTTTACTCACGGCTGCTTTTGGCATCATCACCACTGTTATCTGTTCAAAGTGCCGGCCACGCGAACGGCTTTCTGGCTGGAAAAAATCGGTAAGAACGTTGAGCGCGATGAGCGCGATATTCAGCGTTTACAGGCGCTTGGCTGGCGGGTACTGATCGTCTGGGAGTGCGCCTTGCGCGGGCGAGCGAAATTGAGCGACGCGGCGTTGGCGGAGCGCCTGGAAGAGTGGATCTGCGGCGGCGGCGCCAGCGCGCAGATCGACACCCAGGGGATTCATCTACTGGCGTGAATCTTCCGTTTTACACGGTGTGATCACCGCCCTGGCGGGAAACAGGTACTTACCCAGAGTCACCAGCACTACGGCAAACACAATCACGCCCAGCGCGGCCCATTCAACGGGCGATAACCTCTCACCGCCCAGGCCAGTGCCAAGCAACACGGCGACAACCGGATTCACATAGGCGTAGCTGGTCGCCAGCGCCGGACTGACGTTGCGAATCAGGTACATATAGGCATTAATGGCGATAATAGAACCGAATAACGCCAGGTAGCCGACGGCCATAAACCCCGATAAACCAGGCAGCGTGGCGAGCTTTTCGCCGGAAAGAAACGCCGCGCAAAGCAATACCACGCCCGCCGCCAGCATTTCAATCGCGCCCGCCATCATGCCCACAGGCAGGGCGATGCGCGAGCCGTAAACGGAACCAAATGCCCAGCTCATCGAACCTATCAGGATCAAAATCGCGCCCCACGGATTGCCGCTTAAATTACCGCCGCTGTTCAGCAGAATAATCCCGGCAAGTCCAATGGCAATCCCCACCCATTCTAATTTGCGCGTTTTAATACCAAAAAAGTAGCTAAAGCACAGCGTAAATAGCGGGACAGTGGCGACCACGACGGCAGCAATGCCCGATGGCACGTTTTGATGCTCCGCCACCGTCACCAGACCGTTACCTACCGCCAGCAGCAGTAGACCAATCAGCGCGGCGTTGATGGTCTGGCGCAGCGGCGGAAGTTTTTCGCCGCGCAACAGCAAAAACGCCATGAGCAACATCCCCGCCGAGAGAAAACGTACACCTGCCATCATCAGCGGCGGCCAGCTTTCAACGCCTATGCGGATAACAAAATAGGTAGACCCCCAAATGATGTACAAGGCAAAAAGCGCGCCAAAAAGAGGTAATAACTGCCGGAAACGCATAATCACTCACGGTGAAATAAAAAGGGTGGATATAGTAAACGTCAAAATTATTATGCTGGCGAGCATTATAATTGTCCTTTTGGAATAAAAAGGCGTTGACCCGCGCCGCCGGTTTCGGCATTGCGCGTTTTGCTACATACTTAACGTCTTAGAAGAAAAGACCGAGGAAATCATTTTGGCAGGAAGTAGCTTACTGACATTACTCGACGATATCGCCACGCTGCTGGACGATATTTCGGTAATGGGCAAATTGGCCGCGAAAAAAACCGCGGGCGTACTGGGGGACGACCTGTCGCTCAATGCGCAGCAGGTGACCGGCGTTCGCGCTAATCGCGAGCTGCCAGTGGTATGGAGCGTGGCGAAAGGATCATTAATCAACAAGGTTATTCTGGTGCCGTTGGCGCTGCTGATAAGCGCATTTATCCCGTGGGCCATCACGCCTTTATTAATGTTAGGCGGCGCGTTTCTCTGCTTTGAAGGGGTAGAAAAAGTCCTGCATACCTTTGAGGCGCGAAAACACAAAGAAGACCCGGCGGAGCGGCAAAAACGTCTTGAGGCGCTGGCTGCGCAAGATCCTTTGGCCTTTGAAAAAGATAAAGTAAAAGGGGCGGTCCGTACCGATTTCATTCTGTCCGCTGAAATTGTGGCCATTACCCTGGGGATTGTCGCGCAGGCGCCGCTGCTTAATCAGGTGTTGGTGCTGGCGGGGATTGCGTTGGTTGTGACCATTGGCGTGTATGGCCTGGTGGGTATTATTGTCAAACTGGATGATATGGGGTACTGGTTGGCGGAAAAGCGTAGCGTGCTGGCGCAGGGCGTCGGTAAAGGATTACTGATTATCGCGCCCTGGTTAATGAAAGCATTATCCATTGTCGGTACGCTGGCGATGTTTCTGGTCGGCGGCGGGATTGTCGTACACGGTATTGCGCCGCTACACCATGCCATTGAACATTTTGCGCAGCAGCAGGGGGCTTTCATGGCGCATACGATCCCTGCGGGGCTGAATCTGGTGCTCGGCTTTATTATCGGCGCCATTGTGGTGGCGCTGGTGAAAGGTGTGGCGAAAATTCGCGGTGTTTCGCACTGATTTTCTACAATGAATTATGCAAAATTGTCCATCCTCGTCTAAGGTGAAAACGTTTCATCTGATACAGGAGGCAGGTATGGTCTTTTCTGTCAGTGAGGAAGTTACCGTGAAAGAGGGTGGGCCCCGGATGATCGTCACCGGTTATTCCAGCGGAATGGTAGAGTGTCGCTGGTATGATGGTTTTGGCGTAAAGCGGGAGGCATTCCATGAGAATGAGCTCGTGCCAGGCAAGGAAAGGCGCGTGCGGGACGAAGCCCGATGACAAAACGCCCGGTTAATGCCGGGCGTTTTGCTGTGGAGAAAAAGAGTCGTCGCGCTGCGACATGCTGCTACCTGGTTATGCCAGGATTGAGTGGTATCCCTTGATGAGGTCTGGCTACCGTAAGCCATCAGGGGGAGTTGTATCAATAACCAGGAGTTACCAGGGTGCCGCACGAAACACTGTTAGACAATCAAGGCTGGTTTAAAAAGCTGGCGCGGCGTTTTGGTCCCGGTCATGTCGTCAACACCTGTTTTCTGATCGTGATGCTGTTCTCGACGCTACTTACCTGGCGGGAAGTGATGATACTGAAAGACGCGTATGTCGCCAGTCAGCGCAATCATCTGGGGAGCGTCGCGAATGTCCTTGACCGCCAACTGCAATTCAACATGGACAGGTTGATCTTTTTACGCAACGGTATGCATGAAGCACTGGTGGCGCCGCTGGCTTTTTCCGCATTGCAAAGCGCGGTGACGCAGTTTGAGCAACGACGCGTCAGACATTTCTGGCAACTGGAGCTGGATAAGCGGCGGACATTGCCGTTATATGGCGTTTCCGATCAATTTGTCGCCCGGACGACGCTTCTTTCGCGGGAGAGTCGTGACCTGGCAAATGAATTAACCGCCACGCTGGAGTTAGGGTATCTGGCGCGTCTGGCGCGCTCATCAGCCATGCTGACGCTGGAGACGATGTATGTTTCTCGCTCAGGGTTTTACCTCTCAACTCTCCCTACGGCGTACGGTAGCGATATTGTCTCCCGTTACTATCAGTACGTGACTCAGCCCTGGTTTATCGAGCAAAGCCAACGGCGTAACCCACAGCGCGGCGTGCGGTGGTTTACCTCCGCACAGCCCTATGTTACTGACGAGCAGAAAAAAGTGACAGCCAGTCTACCGCTGGATCACGATAATTACTGGTATGGCGTACTGGCAATGGATATTCCCGTCGCGTCATTACAGCGGTTCCTGCGCGATGCGGCCGAAAAGGATATTGAAGGGGAATATCAGCTATACGATAACCATCTCCGTTTGTTGACGGACTCCGCGCCGGAACAACAAACCGCGAATACGTTAAATGACCGTGAGCGCGCCTTACTGGCGCGTGAAATAGAAAAAGATACCCTGGGCGGGCTGCGTTTAGGAACGCATTATGTAAGCTGGGAGCGGCTGGATCATTTTGATGGCGTCCTGCTGCGCGTGCATACATTACGTGAAGGCATACAAGGGAATTTTGGCAGTATTAGTATCGCGCTGACGCTGTTATGGGTGCTTTTTACGGCGATGCTGTTGATCTCCTGGGGCGTTATTCGACATATGGTCAAAAACATGTTTGTTCTGCAAAATTCGCTGCAATGGCAGGCATGGCACGATCCGCTGACCCGGCTGTATAACCGTGGCGCGCTGTTTGAAAAAGCGTCCAGGCTGGCAAAGCGCTATCGGGAAGCCCGCCAGCCATTTTCTGTGATACAGCTGGATTTAGATTATTTTAAAAGCGTTAACGATCGCTTTGGTCATCAGGCAGGCGATCGCGTGTTGTCCCATGCCGCTGGGCTCATTGGCAGCACCATTCGAGCGCACGACATCGCCGGACGGGTAGGGGGCGAAGAGTTTTGTATCGTGCTGCCCGGCGCGACGAAAGCGCAGGCGCTGCAGATTGCCGAACGCATACGCCAGCGCATTAATGACAAAGAGATTCTGGTGACGAAAAGCACGACGCTTCGTATCAGCGCGTCAATGGGGATCAGTAGCGCGGAGGAATACGGCGACTATGATTTTGAGCAGTTGCAGTCACTGGCCGACAAACGGCTTTATTACGCCAAACAGTCCGGACGTAACCGTATTTGCGCCAGCGACGCGACTCAGGAGCGGGAAAAGAAATAGTCCATTCCTTCGCGCCAGCCATCCGGCCCTTCGTTCTGGCTACGGTAGACGCGCTGAGGATCGTCGTTACGCAAATGTACACCCTCCCGGTTTAGCCCTTTGACGACAACCGCATAATCCATCACATCCAGTAAAGGCGCATCATTGGGGCCGTCTCCTAGCCCCAACGTCAGAGGACGCGCGCGCCACTGCCGACGATATGCTTCTATCAGCCAGTTAGCAGCCTGATCTTTACCGGCGGAGGCGTCCAGCACATGCCAGAAACGGGCGCCATGGACAAATTGCAGTCCCAGGTCATTTAAATGGGTGACAAACTGCGCCATGCGTTCATCGCTATCGCGCCAGATCAGCGACACCGACGCTTCATGCAGACGGGTTAGGGCAGACTGTGCCCGGTTTAGGCCCGTCCATTCGCTTATCACCTGATCGTCAACGTCATCAAACGTGGTGAACTTAAACTGTTCCTTTTCACGCAATTTATGCAGGACGAGGCGGATTTCGTTGTGAGAAATACCGGCTATCAGACGGGGATAGTTGGGATGGTCTTCCCAATGAACGTCCAGTTGGATCACCGCGCCGTTTTCCGCAATCAGCGGCAGTCCCTGTAGATTTAACGTCGTCTGGAGCTGGAGCATTTCAGCCGCGGTTTTACTGCTACAGAGGATCACGGGCACGCCGCTTTCATGCAGGCGAGTAAGCCAGGGGGCCGCGGGCTGCCACTCAAAAGTGTGGCTGTTCAGCAGTGTGCCGTCCAGATCGGTAAAAATCAGCAAGGGGTCATGGATTGAGAGCATTTTTTCCTCATTTTCCGTTGCAACGGCGGGCTTATTTCCAGGAAAAGTCCTAAAGCACACCCGAAAGAAGTCGAACGCTAACTGGAACCGATCCCGTCGCTTCCAGGCAGCACATGCGTTGTCACACTTTTGCTACCGAACTATTAGCGCGCTTAATCATTCATGTAAAAAATATTTACTTGTCATGCAAAAAAATTGCAGATAAGGTAAATCTCACATCAGATTTCCTGGTGTAACGAATTTTCAAGTGCTTCTTGCATAAGCAAGTTTGATCCCGACCCGTAGGGCCGGGATTTTTTTCGGCCATTTTTAACGGTTTACTTCTGTTACACTAAAATCATGAATATCCAGCTCGAATGCTTCAGCTAATTCATGCCATGTATGATATTCCCGTCCGTCTACGCTCACCCGCTCAGGATCTTCCTGGCTACGGTGAACCTCGCTTTCGCTGATTTCATTGATGGCCGCCAGTAGCGCATCTACATCGACGCTCACTTCGCGCTTGGCCGTATCACTGTACTCTTTTGCCGTTTTCATCTTCACTACCTCACGGGTTCCTGACAGCCTAAGTATAGACCGTTGAGAAAACCAGCAAACACGCCAGCAAGGCGCTGTCAGACGCAGAAAATTGTTCTACACTGGCACAAAGCGACAGGAGGAAAATGATGAAGGTGAATGATCGGGTAACCGTTAAAACGGACGGCGGTCCCCGCCGACCAGGCGTGGTACTGGCAGTGGAAGAATTTAGTGAAGGCACAATGTACCTGGTTTCGCTGGAGGATTACCCGCTCGGCATCTGGTTCTTCAATGAGTCAGGTCACCAGGATGGTATTTTTGTCGAGAAGGCGGAGCAGGACTAATTGAGCCGGACTGGAGGTACATTGCCAGTCCGGATGTCTCAGCGCATGTTAACAAAAATGCCGTTAGTGACGTTATCTGTCAGCCGCACTACGTGATAGATCACTTGTTTATTATGCGTTTTTATCTTTCTTTTTATATTCCCCTTATGGGAGGATACTGTTTTTGCTTTAATATTCATTCTGTCAGAAATCTGAATGGTTCCCTGACCTTCCATCCACATTCGCAACATGCTGGATTCAGTTCGACTTAACGATAATGTTGGTAAATTTATGGTTCCTGAAATACCCGACTCTTTTTTCAGAATATCGCCAAGAATGGTATCCAGCGAGTCAGGTTTAATCGATTTCGAGCTAATCAATAAGTTTTTTCTTACTAATAAATATTCATCAAAATGCACATTAGCAATTGCCATAAAAACAATAAATAACGTGTCAGGATGTTGATTAATGATTTGCTTTATTTGTTGACTGTCTGAAGGCGTATGAATGAAACAGTCCTCATTAATAAACACCACCGAAGGCTGATGCGCGCCACAAGCGATAGCGAGTTCGTCAACGGTTTCGATGTCGTTGATTTCCCTTTTTTTCACCCCTCTGCTGACCAGATACCCGCTTAACCCTAGCCGGGTGTAACTGCATAAATCCATAATAATCGTTGACATGGCATACCCTCACTCAATGCGTAACGATAATTCCCCTTACCTGAATAACTCACCATAATCAGACGGAACACGAATAGTCACCTTAGACAACGCTTACGCGGTTTTTCAGGCGAACTTACTATCCCGTAAAGTTACATATAATTTGCCAGGAATCATCTTAAAGTAAAGTGAATGTTGCGTTATGTGAGTGAAGTAAAAACAAATAAGGGGCAGCGGATATATCCTGGTGAATGTTTTTTAAAATTTATTTTCGGATAAACCTTAGTAAAACAGGATAAAAATTATGGGTTATTATTTATCGGCATCTCGCTAACAATATCAGCAAGCAAATTGAAAATTTCGCTGAATAAATGTTCGCAAAACGGCGCAATTAATGGCATTAGCGCGGCCATCAGCATAATGCCGACGGTGAGGGTAAGCGGGAAACCGATAACAAATATCGAGAGCTGCGGCGCCATGCGGTTTAATAGCCCCAGCGCCAGGTTGAGCGTAAGCAGGAGGGTAATGACCGGCAATGCCAGCATCAGTCCGTTTAAGAAAATGAGCCCACCGGCCCTGGCGAGCGCCATAAATGCATTACTGTTCACCGGGTTACTACCGATGGGCAGAGTATGGAAGGTATCGACCAGCAGCGAAATAAGCCACAAATGGCCATTAAAGGTGAGAAACAGTAGCATGGCGAGCATATCCATAATACGCGCCAGAACCGGCATATTCAGGTGGCTGCCCGGGTCGACGAAGGTGGCAAAGGAAAGCCCCATTTGCAGACCGATAAACTCACCTGCGGTACGCACCGCCGCAAAGGCGAATTGCATGGTAAATCCCAGCGCAATACCGATCAGAATTTGTTGCATCGCCAGCCATAAGGCGGCAATAGAAAAAAGCGGCGTATCGTTTGCCGGTAGCGACGGCGCGATAACGAGGGTAATCATTATTCCCAACCCCAGTTTTACCCGCTTGGGAATAGCGCGCTCACTGAGAATGGGCGCCGTTGAAATCAGCGCCAGTACGCGCAGCAAAGGCCAGAAATAGAGATGCAGCCAGTATAGCCATTGCTCGCTTGTAACCTGAATCATCGTTCTGTTTATCCGATGATATAAGGTAAATTGCTGAACAGAGTGCGTACGTAGTCCAGCAGCAGGTTGAGCATCCACGGGCCGGCAACGATAATTGCGATGAATACCGCGACGATTTTAGGGATAAACGACAGCGTCATTTCATTAATCTGAGTCGCGGCCTGCAAGATGCTGATAATGAGGCCGGTAATCAGCGCGACGAGTAACAGCGGCGCAGCCAGGGCGAGAGCGACTTTCATCGCCTCGGTGCCCATCATCATGACGGATTCAGGAGTCATTTTGCGCCTCTAACTGTAAAAGCTTTGGGCCAGCGACCCCACAAGCAATTGCCAACCATCGACCAGCACAAACAGCATCAGCTTAAACGGTAGGGCGATTGTCGCTGGCGGCACCATCATCATCCCCAACGCCATCAATACGCTGGCGATCACCAGGTCGATAATCAAAAAAGGGATGAAAATCGTAAAACCGATCTGAAACGCCGTCTTTAATTCGCTGGTGACATAAGCGGGCAGGAGGATACGCATCGGTACTGCTTCCGGTCCCTGTAACGGACCGCTGTTGGCCAGACGGGCAAACAGCGCCAGATCGGCTTCGCGGGTTTGGCGCAGCATGAACGCGCGTAACGGTTGCGCGCCTTTATCCAGCGCTTCCTGCATAGAAATTTTCTGCTCGCTAAACGGCTGGTAAGCATCCACGTAAATCTTGTCAATGACGGGCGACATAATAAAAAAGGTCAAAAACAACGCCAGCCCGAGTAACACCTGATTTGGCGGTGCCGAGGGCGTGCCCAGCGCGTTACGCAACAGGCCAAAAACAATGATGATACGCGTGAAGCTCGTCATCATCAGTAAAATCGCCGGCAGAAACGTCAGCGAGGTGATGAATACCAGCGTCTGGACGGATAATGACCAGCTTTGGCCTCCGCCCGCTAATGGTTGGCTGATAAGCCCCGGCAGTTGCGCAGCGGCGGCGGGACTAAAAAGCCACAGACCCGCCAGAGAAAGAAATAACAAACGGCGCATCAGGATCTCCCGGAACGCTTGAGTAAGCTCTTCATCATGTTCTGGAAATCCGCCGGTGGGGCAACGGGCGCTTCCGTGTCATTCTCCGCGGGCGGGAGGGTGTGCAGCAGGTTGATCTGCGAGGCGGTCACGCCCAGTACCAGACGCGCATTTTCGACCTCGACAATCACCACGCGTTCGCGCGGGCCAAGCGAGGCGCTGGCTGACACCTTGAGCCCCCGGACGCTATTTCCTTTGGGCGCGAATCCCATACGCTTAATCACCCAGGCCGCCGCCAGAATGAGCGCAATAATGCCAATTAATGCGCCGCTCACCTGCATGAGCGGCGATCCGGCTGGCGCGGTGGGCTGAGAAACCGTGGCCTCTGTCTTCATCATTAACGACTCAAACGACGCATACGCTCGGATGGCGTAATAATATCGGTGATACGTACGCCGTATTTATCCGCCACGACGACCACTTCACCCTGGGCAATCAGGTAGCCATTAATCAGGATATCCAGCGGCTCGCCCGCCAGCCCGTCCAGCGCGACGACCGACCCCTGCGTCAGACGCAGCAGTTCTTTAATGGTCATTCGCGTGCGGCCCAGCTCTACGGTCAGTTTGACCGGGATATCCATAATCAGATCGATATCCTGCATAGCACCGCTGACATCGCCGCCGCCAAGCTGTTGGAAAACCGCGTCGGCGGCGCTTTTATTGGTGGTCGCTTTTTGCTCGTTTAACGCGTCAGCCCACAGATCATCCAATGCGCCAGTATTCTCATCGGACGGATTATTCATGTCACTCATTTGGGCTGTTCCTCATTCAGCGAATTCAAAATTGGGTTGATCAAATGTTCTACGCGTAGCGCATACTGTCCGTTTACGGTGCCATATTGGCTGGTGAGTACCGGAACGCCGTCCACATGAGCAATAATGCGGTCGGGTTTTTCAATCGGCAGTACATCGCCGGGTTTCAGCTTCAAAATCTGGGAAAGACGTAACGGAATATCGGCAAAATTGGCCACCAGCTCCAGTTCAGAGTGCTGAACCTGGCGTACCAGGTTATCACGCCAGTTCTGATCTTCATGGCGCGAGTTTTCCAGCGGCGGATTCACCAGCAGCTCACGCAGCGGCTCGATCATGCTAAATGGCAGACAGATGTTAAATTCACCGGTCAGATTGCCGATCTCCACATGAAACGGCGTATTGACGACGATATCGTTCGGCGAGGTGGTGATATTGGTAAATTTCACCTGCATTTCGGAACGCACATACTCCACTTCCAGCGGATTAATGGCTTTCCATGCGTCGCTATAGCCTTCCAGCGCCAGTTTCAACATACGGTTGATGACCCGCTGTTCCGTATGGGTAAACTCGCGGCCCTCGACTTTGGTCGGAAAGCGGCCGTCGCCGCCGAACAGGTTATCGACGGCAATAAACACCAGACTCGGCGAGAACACCACCAGCCCGGTGCCGCGTAGCGGCTTCAGGTGGATCAGGTTCAGGTTGGTCGGTACCGGCAGGTTACGCGCAAATTCGTGATACGGCTGAATACGTATGGCGCCCACGGTAATATCCGGGCTGCGGCGCAGCAGGTTAAATAATCCCATCCGGAACTGGCGTGCGAAACGCTCGTTAATAATCTCCAGCGCCTGCAAGCGTTCACGCACGACGCGACGCTGGGTATTGGGATCGTAAGGGCGAATATCGCTATCGCTTGCGATACCGGGAGTGGGTTCGTCTTTGGTGTCGCTGTCGCCGTTCAACAGCGCATCGATTTCAGCCTGAGAAAGAATACTATCGCCCATATCGTTACCGCAGAATAAAAGCTGTATAAAGCACGTCAGTGACGACCTGTTTTGGTTGTCCGGCAACGAGCGGCGCGGCCAGCGTCTCTTTAATGGCGGCAATCAGTTTTTGTTTGCCAGCTTCTGTTGAGAGCTCGGCGGCATTCTGGCGGGAAAACAACAACAGCAGACGGCTGCGCACTTCCGGCAGATATTCATTTAATCGCGCGCGTGTCGCTTCGTCTTTCAGACGCAGGGTCACGCCGATATACAACACGCGATCCGCATCGCCCAGATTGACGGTAAACGTATCCAGCGCAAAAAATACCGGCGCGGGCGGCGGAGCCGGTTCCGCTTTAGCGTTCGTGGTCGGTTGCTGCTGCATACGCCAGTAGCTATAACCGGCGGTCGCGCAGGCGGCGAGGGTAATCAACACCAGCAAAGGTATCCAAATCGAGCGTTTGCTCTTTTTGTTAATCGCGGAGTCAGTCATCTGATACGGGCTTCCTGTTTCGGTACTGCTTATTGGCTGATTATCCCGTGTCCTGTCCACGACAAAGCGTGGAAAAGACGCGGATAATCATGCTACCTCTGGCGTTAGGCGAAGATATCCACTGCGCCATTGCCGCGCGCGGCGGCCTGAAGCGAGGCCGGCGCCGCTAACGCTATGTCATCTTCAGCGCCAAACGCGTCCGTGTGTTGGGCGCGGGAAGAGTGTTGTTGCGATGAAGACTGCTGCTGTCCGGCAAAGCTTTCGCTACTGATGCTGCTTTGTCCCAACTGAATGCCGCTTTCCGCCAACTGAGTGCGCAACATGGGCAGGGCGGCTTCCAGCGCGGCGCGGACATGGCTGTGCGGCGATACCATCTGGAGCTGCGCCTGATTGTCATCCAGCTTGAGCGAAATATGCACCTGACCTAACTCTTCCGGATGCAATCGAAGCTGCGCGCTTTGCTGTCCCTGACGCGTAAATAACATGACCTGCTGACTGAACGTTTGCTGCCATTCATGGCTGCCTAACGGCGCGCTGAGTACCGGGGCTGAGGCGACAGGTAGCGGTTGCGGTTGCGCCGTGGCGCTGCTGAGCGTCGGCATTGCCGCGCCATGCGTTACTGGCGCGGGCGGGCTATCCACCTCCACTTTCGCGCTGGTCGCGGCGGCAGCGACCACCAGCGGCGTCAGTGATGGCCCCGTGGCGCGATCGTCGCTGGCGCGCGCAAGCGACGCCTCGGTTTTCCCTTTTTCATGCTCGCTAAAAGAGAGCGTATGTGTCTCTTCCTGCGGCGCCGATGGCATGTCGCCGCGCAACAGTGACGGCAAGGCGATGTGATTTTCAGCCGGCGTCTCTCCGGCGACAGGCGTCGCGACAGGTTGTCCGGGCAGCATGGCGAATAAGGCGCTCAGACTGGCAAGATCCTCATCGCTCAGCGCGGGCGTTTTCTCATCATGCTGCGCCGTCTTACTCAGTGCGGCCAGAGCGCTGGTTTTCAACGATGGCGTTAGCGTAGACAGTAGATGCTGCGCTTGTGTCAGATCGGTAAGCGTTCCATCCGTCGCATTCGCTTTTTGCGCCAGCAGGTCGGCAAGCTTCACCGCCTGGCCCGGCTCGCCATGTTGGGTCAGTAGCTCTTTCGATAACTTGCCGCCTGCCGCCTGTAAATCGGCCAGCGTGATGCGGGCGTCTTTGCCCTGTGCGCCGTCTGCGCCTAACGCGCCCGCCAGGAGCGCCAGAAAGTCCTCGGCTGAACCGGTGGTTTTTCCTGACGTCAGACCCGCGGTCATGTCGGTATCGGTGGTGATCAGTTGGGGCAGGGTGATCATTCGGGTTTCCTCATTGCTGCACGCTGAGCAAATTCATCCATCTTTTTCTGATCCATGCGGTTTTCAGCTAACAGCGCTGCCGCGGTTTGTCGGTCCTGTAAGGTTTGCCAGGCCTGAAGTCGCTGCTTTTTCTCACGCCAGCTCTTCAGCGCCAGGTCGACTTTTTGCGTCCACTGCGTAAGCTGGAGGCGATGCTGCTCTATCGCCTTTTCCAGTGTCTGAATAAACTGCTGATAGTTGATCCAGCGATTACTGGCGATGCCGTTGCCCATATCGGTGTTCAAATTACTGCGATACTCATTCTGATAATCGATCAGCATTTTGAGCTGTTCTTCCGCCTGTTGGCAGCCGCGACGCATTTCGCCCAGTAAACGCGCCGCGTCATCTACCTCTTTTTCGGCCAGATCTTTGAGTGTTTCCAGAGCGCCATGTTGTGCCATGATCGTCGCCCTCCTGCTTTATCACACCGTCGGGAAAATTAAATCGAGCGCCTGCAGAGAGTCCTCCCAGTCGGCCCGTTCAAAAATGCCTTGCTGTAAAAACGCTTCCAGTTGCGGCCATAAGGTAATGGCTTTATCGAGCATCGGATCGCTACCTTTGGCATAGGCGCCGACGCTGACCAGATCGCGGTTACGCTGGAAACTGGAAAGCAACTGTTTAAATAGCCGTACCCGCGCATAGTGCTGCTCGGTAATGAGCGCGGTCATCGCCCGGCTGATTGACGCCTCTATATCAATGGCCGGATAGTGCCCGGCCTCCGCCAGACGGCGGGACAAGACAATGTGTCCGTCGAGGATTGCGCGTGCCGAGTCGGCAATGGGATCTTGTTGGTCGTCCCCCTCGGTCAACACGGTATAAAACGCGGTGATAGAGCCGCCGCCATGGATACCATTACCGGCACGCTCGACCAGCGCCGGTAGCTTTGCGAACACCGAGGGCGGATAACCTTTGGTGGCTGGCGGTTCGCCGATTGCCAGCGCAATTTCACGCTGTGCCATCGCATAGCGCGTCAGCGAATCCATAATCAGCAACACATGCTGTCCGCGATCGCGAAAGTCTTCGGCGATGCGGGTGGCATAGGCGGCGCCCTGCATTCGCAGCAGTGGCGAAACATCCGCCGGGGCGGCGATCACCACCGAACGCGCGCGGCCGTCGGGGCCGAGAATATTTTCGATAAAATCTTTAACTTCGCGGCCACGTTCGCCGATAAGTCCCACGACAATCACGTCCGCCCGCGTGTAGCGCGCCATCATGCCAAGCAGAACCGACTTACCGACGCCGGAACCGGCAAAGAGTCCCATACGCTGACCGCGCCCTACGGTTAACAACGCGTTGATAGCGCGTACGCCGGTATCCAACACATGTTCGATTGGCGTTCGCTGTAGCGGGTTAAACGGCGGCGTGATTAACGCGCCGGTTTCCAGCGTATCCGGCGCAGGCAGTCCGTCGAGCGGTTTACCGCCGCCATCCAGCACCCGACCAAGCAGGGCCGGGCCGAGCGGTAGCTGTTTGCCGCTTTGCAGACCGTCGCCATGCCCGTTACGGGCGTAAACGCGGGCACCGGGCAGAATGCCTTCGACCTCTTCCAGCGGCATTAAAAACAGACGCTGGCCGTTAAAACCGACGACTTCCGATTCCACCTCTTTGGTTTCAGGGCCGTCCTGGCGCTCAATAATGCAGGTGGCGCCCAGCGGAAGCTGGAGACCGG
This sequence comes from Salmonella sp. SJTUF15581, assembly GCF_043356775.1. Classification (NCBI taxonomy): domain Bacteria; kingdom Pseudomonadati; phylum Pseudomonadota; class Gammaproteobacteria; order Enterobacterales; family Enterobacteriaceae; genus Salmonella; species Salmonella sp. SJTUF15581. The sequence continues at coordinate 127,078 of NZ_JBEUJY010000006.1, forward strand.
TGGCCTCCAGTACCAGGCCAGTGGCGCGGGTTAAACGTCCATAACGACGCACCGCCGGCAATAACGCCATTTTGGCTTCAAAGTTGTCGAGCGCGGTAAGCCAGCGGGTCAGGCGCGTGGTCATCAGAGCACTCCCGGCGCCGCCAGGCGACACAACTCTTGCCAGCGAGTAGCGACGCTGGCGTCCAGATCGCCCTCATCGGCAGAGACTTTACACCCGCCGTGATGCAACGTTGGATCGCCGCGTAACCTCCATCCGTGAAGACTGAGCGTGGCGCCCAGCATCTCTTCCACCCGCTGTAAGTCGTCCGGATGCACGCGCAACTGCGGCTTGCCGCTAAAGAGCGGCTCTTGCTGCAACAGTTGTTGAATCTGTTTAATCAGCGCCGAGTTGTCCACCGCCGGCGTTTGGCCGATGACCTGACGCGCAGCCTCCAGGGCCATTTGCATCAGCCGTGAGGCGATAACGCTATCGAGCGCGTCAAGCGTGTTCTGAAACTCGCTCACTAACTGCTGCATACGGGCATGAATCGGCGCCTGCTGCGTCTGCGCCTGGGCTTGTCCTTGCTCCAGCCCCTGCGCTAACCCTTCCTGGTATCCCTGCGCGTGTCCTTTTTGCCGTCCCTCCGCCAGCCCGGCGTTATAACCTTGTTCATGGGCCTGTATTTTTAGCTGCGCCAGCTCCTGCTCCAGCTGCTGTTCGGCAGTGAGTTCGGGCTCCGGCGTATCGTCTGTCAAGGTCACGTTATCAGCCTCAACCGGCACAAACGTCTCCGGCGGCGGGGCGAGATCGTCGGGGGTCCAGACTTGCCACGGCAATTCATTAGACATAGGTATCCTCGCCGCTGCCAATCACCATTTCGCCGGTTTCCGCCAGACGACGCACAATAAGCAGAATCGCTTTCTGCTCGTTTTCCACCTGAGACAGACGAACCGGGCCACGGTTGGCAAGGTCGTCGCGCAGGATATCGGCGGCGCGCTGGGACATATTGCGCAGGAACTTCTCGCGTAATGGCGGTTCGGCGCCTTTCAGAGCGATCAGCAGCGATTCGGAATCCACTTCCTGCAACAGACGCTGGATACTGCGATCGTCCACATCCACCAGATTTTCGAACAGGAACATCTCGTCGATGATTTTCTGCGCCAGTTCGCCGTCGAATTCGCGCACAGCGGTAATAACCGCTTCTTCCTGCTGCGTTTTCATCAGGTTGATAATTTCCGCCGCGGTTCTTACGCCGCCCATTTTGCTGCGTTTCAGGTTCTGACCGTCGAGCAGGCCATTCAGCACTTCGGTCAACTCCGCCAGCGCCGCCGGCTGTACGCCGCCAAATGTCGCGATACGCAGCATCACATCATGACGCAGACGCTCGTCAAACAGCGCCAGAATATCGGCGGCCTGACTGCGTTTGAGGTGGACCAGAATGGTGGCGATAATCTGCGGGTGTTCGTCGCGAATCAGGTCGGCGGCACTCTGCGGTTCCATAAAGTTGAGCGTTTCGATACCGCTGGTGGTATCGCGCGTTTCCAGAATATCTTCCAGCAGGCTGGAGGCGCGTTCTTCGCCCAGCGCTTTAACCAGTACGGAGCGCAGGTATTCGTTGGCGTTGATATTCAGCGCGGCGAACTGCTCCGCTTCTTGCTCAAACTCTGATAGTACGTCCGTCAGTTGTTTGTTGGAGATCTGACGCACGTTAGCCATCGCCGTACTTAACGCCTGTACTTCGCGGGTGGAGAGGTGTTTAAACACCTCTGCCGCCCGGTCTTCGCCAATGGTCATCAACAAAATGACGCTTTTATCGGTACCGCTAAGATTACTCATGATCGTTACTCATCCACTGGCGAATGACCAGCGCCACCACGCGCGGATCGTTGTCTGACATTTCGCGAATACGCTGGCTCATCACCTCGGCGCCCAGACGCTGGTTAGCTCGGCGTTGCTGGAGCTGCTCGTCTTTGCTAAGGCGTACTTCCACGGCTTCTTCGGTTTCCTGGCGAACCTGTGCCTGTTCCTGCGCCGCTTTCGCTTCTTCAACGCGGCGCGTCAACTGCGGACGTACTGCTTTGCGCCACAGAATCCAGGCCACCACCAGCACCAGCAACCAGCGACCTGCCGCGAGCAACTGATCGATAAAGGACTGCTGTTGCCAGAAGGGCAGTTCGCCGCCGGTGTCATCCACTGCGCTAAACGGTGAATTCACCACGTTTAGCGTATCGCCGCGTTTATCAGAAAAACCCATCGCCTCACGGGTTAGATCCTCGATCTGTTTCATCTGATCGGCGGTCAATGGCAGCGGTTTGCCATCCGCCAGCGTTTTGTAATTCACCACGACGGCCACGGAGAGACGCTCAATATCGCCTACATTCATTTTGGTGTGACGAATGGTGCGGTCCACTTCGTAGTTACTGGTTTCATTACGTTGTGTACTGCGCGGGCCAGCGTTGTTACTGTTGGTACTGGTACTGGTGCTGGTTTGTGGCGTATTCTGCGCGTTTTGTTGATTGGTCGGCGGCGTGGCGATCGGCGCCTCGTTAGGCGGCGCTGGTTGGTTCGACAGCGCGCCAGGCACGCCGCCGGGATAGCCCGCGCCTACCTGTTCGCTAATATTCAACTGACGTGAACGCAGGGTGGCCTTCGACGCATCGCCGTTCGGGCTGTAGTGCTCTTCCGTCTGCTCTTTATTGGCAAAATCCAACTGGGCGGTTACCTGAGCGTGAACATTACCGTTCCCGACGATAGGCGACAGAATGGCTTCGATACGGCGTTGGATACGGCTTTCCACATCATTAGCAAATTTTAATTGCGCGTCATTAAGGTCGCGACCGCTGGTATTGGATTGCGTGAGCAGATGACCGGATTGATCGACCAGAGTGACGTTTCCTGGCGGCAAACCGGCGACAGCGCTGGAAACCAGATGTACCACGGCGCTAATTTGTCCTTCATCCAGCGCCCGTCCCGGTTCAAGTGTGACGGTGACGGAAGCAGAAGGGGATTTTTGTTCCCGCACAAATAGCGACGGCTTTGGCATCGCCAGGTGAACGCGGGCGCTTTTTACCGGACCCAGCGTCTCGATCGTCCGGGCCAGTTCACCTTCCAGCGCGCGCTGATAATTCACCTGCTCGCTGAACTGGCTGATACCGAATTTTTCCTGATCAAGCAGTTCAAAGCCTACCGCGCCGCCTTTAGGCAGCCCCTGCTGCGCCAGACGCAGACGCAGCTCATGCACTTTGTCGGCGGGCACTTCAATCGCGCCGCTGCCATTGGCAAAGCGATAGGGGATATTCATCTGGGTCAACTGCGCGACGATCGCGCCGCCGTCCTGATCGGAAAGGTTGCTAAATAGCGTGCGGTAATCGGGCGTTTTGGCCCACAGCACCATCGCAACGACGATCGCCACGGCAGCGGAACCCGCCACAATTAACGGAATTCGGGGATTCGCGCGTAGGCGATTAAGCCACTCGAGAGGTTTAGGTTGGGTTGCAGTCGATGCAGTCGCACTCATCTCGCACCTCGTGACTGATCGTGGACGGCGTTTTTTGCAAAGTGGAACAAGACTCACTCCCGGGTCAGCAAACTCGAAAAATTGACGGTCTCATTATTTGTGGTTTCGAATTTTTCTATGCGCTAAAAACCGAGGTTTTTTATCGTTATTTAACGCCTTTATCTTATTGACAAACTGGTAATCTCTGCTGCGTAAAAAATCATCCAGGGGAATAGCATGGCAGCAATACAGGGGATTGAAGGGGTTATTAGCCAGTTACAGGCGACGGCGATGGCCGCGCGCGGGCAAGACACGCACTCGCAGTCGACGGTGAGTTTTGCCGGCCAGCTACATGCTGCGCTGGATCGTATTAGCGACAGACAGACGGCGGCGCGCGTTCAGGCGGAAAAATTCACTCTGGGTGAGCCGGGCATTGCGCTTAATGACGTAATGGCCGATATGCAAAAAGCGTCCGTCTCCATGCAAATGGGGATTCAGGTGCGCAACAAGCTGGTCGCCGCGTATCAGGAAGTCATGTCCATGCAGGTTTAAGCCAGGGTTGACAACACATCCGCAGCGAACTCCCGGGCGCTTACCTAAGTCAGCGGCGGGGGACGCGACGCCCATGCAACCAGTGCGTGATTATGTGGGCTTGTTTTTTGCGAGGCGCGCTCATTTTATTGATAAGCGGGTTGCACATTGTTGCAGGGACTTATTAAAAATAGGGTACGCCTGTTTACTGACGCCATTCATTCCTACTATTCGTTCTGACGCGATTGTCATTGAGTTTGCAATCCAGAATGTTCCTGCAATATATGCGCCGTTGCGATAATACACGGTAAATTCTTTATTAATGCCTGGAATATCTGTTTCATGGAGATCCAGTATATACCCATACGGGGACAGATTATCAGCGAGACAGCGGGCAATGGCGCTCGGATGTGCATTGACCACTGTGACGGGTGAGTAACGGGCAGCGGCAAGACAGACGACTCCAATAATGGAGATGAAAATAATTTTTATCATTTTTTGGGCTTCTGCTGTGCATAAATCATCACCTGATGGTGTCAGTGAGTAAAAATATAAATACCTGATAGTCTTTTATGGCGTAGACGGAAAATAATAATTGTTTTATGTTTTGATTAAAATAACCCTGGGTTTTTCATCGGCTCAGACAAAATTAAAACGGTATACGTTATATAATAGATTTATGCCACGGCGCACAAGACGACCTTGTCTGATTTCTTTTATGCGTTGTAGATTTTTGCCGGTTATGCCGTAAAAAGGTCTCCCGCCGTAACGTACAGCGGGAGTATGCGCTTATTTTTGAATCAGATAACGAATTGTCGGGCCATCCTGTTGGATATCCAGCACCGTATAACCGTGATTGCGCGCATCCAGTGGAATATTATTAATGGACTGCGGACAGTCGCTCACCACTTCCAGGATCTCACCTTTTTTTAGCTGCGGCATCGCTTCCAGAGTGGCGACCGCCGGGTACGGGCAAGGTTCGCCAACCATATCCAGACGGTAATCAGGGACGATATTTTTCATACAGATTCCTTAGCAGGCGTCAGCCCCGCACGGCGGAAAAAACGTTTTTCCCAGCCGATAATTAACATCAGCGCGGTAAATAACAACAGATAGGTGACCAGCAGCCCCCCCAGCGGACCAAAGGTATTCAGCAGGTTAACTTTATCCCAACTGGTCGCCAGCGCGGGCGCGAAATCATCCCAGTAGTAAGCCAGGATGGTCGAACCGATGACATTGCCGAGGCCTACCCACCAGTAATGCACCTGGCCTTCTACGGCGCGGTACATCCAGCCGGTTTCGCAGCCGCCCGCCAGCACGATGCCAAAACCGAACAGCAGTCCGCCAATGACCGCATTCGGGCCAGCCCACATAATTTTAGGTGCAACGCCCAACTGCACGTAGCTGAAAATACCAATAGCGCTGACCGCCATGCCGAAAATAATCGCTTTCGCCATATGGGCGCGTCCGGAGATCCACAGATCGCGAAAGGCCGAAGTAAAGCAGATTTGCGCGCGCTCGATCAGCAGCCCAAACCCGACGCCGAACAGCATCGCCAGCCCCAGTTTCGGCTGATGCATTGCCGTTAATAACGCCCAGCCAATCATGCCGATAAAGACCAGCATACCGAGCCTGAAACGCCGTCTTGCCTGATCCGGTTTCTGCGTCAGTGGCGAAGCCGCGGAGACCTTTTGCATTTTCACCGGTATGCGAAATATCGGCAGCAACGTAAAGCGGGCGCCGAACCAGGAGCCGATAGCGGTCGCCAGCGCAAAGAACCACGCGTGTAGGGAGAACTGCGGGATCCCGGTAAAAAAGGCGGCCAGGTTACACCCCATCGCCAGACGCGCGCCGAAGCCAGCGATCATGCCTCCGACCACCGCCTGTACGATACGGATTCGGCTGCGCGGCATACGCAATTTTACGTTGTTGGCCCACAGCGCCGCGGCGAAACAGCCGCCGAACATGCCGAGGATCATCATTCCGTCGATACGCGTCAGCGGCGTACCTTCCAGATGAATCAGCTTGTAGTAGCCCCACTGTTCGGCATGAACGCCAAAAAGCTGCAAAATTTGCCCGCCCCAGCGGGTAAATTCGCCCGTCACGGCCCAAAACGTGCCGGTGATGCCAAAATAGTAGGTAGAGAGAATACCGGCTGCGATCACCGCAGGGGCCGGCGCCCAGAATTTAATTAACCAGGTTTGCTTGAAGTGTTGCCATGACATGTGTTTAGCCTCTGAACTCAGAAGGTGTGAAACAAGAAGTGCGCATACTACACCGATCACAGAATTTGCCTACACCTAATAAGCAGTAATACCGACTGGATCAAATTGCGGCCAGCGCCTGGAAAGGCTGGCGGCGTCAGGGCTTTAATGCCACAATTCCTCTTTCTTCTGATGCAGGATGAATGATGAAAAAAGTAGCGATCGTTGGCGCATTGCTGGTTCTGGCCGGATGCGCCGAGGTGGAAAACTATAATGATGTGGTGAAAACGCCCGCGCCGGCCGGTCTGGAAGGGTACTGGCAGTCAAAAGGCCCGCAACGTAAGCTGGTGAGCCCTGAAGCTATCGCCAGCCTGGTAGTGACTAAAGAAGGCGATACGCTGGACTGCCGCCAATGGCAGCGCGTTATTGCTCTGCCGGGCAAGCTGACCATGCTCTCCGATGACTTAACCAATGTTACGGTTAAGCGTGAGCTCTATGAAATTGAGCGCGACGGGAATACCCTGGAATATGATGGCATGACGCTGCAACGGGTCGCTCGTCCGACGCCGGAGTGCGCCGCCGCGTTAGAAAAAACGCCGCTGCCGACGCCGCTGCCGTAATTTCGCTTCCCGGCAGCGCTCTGCCGCCGGGAACGCTCATCACACGTCCTCAATGACCCACACGCTGACGCTGCCTGCGTTGCAGAAGAACGTCGCTTCGCCTTGATCATTAGTTACAACATGCTCATTGCGGTTTCCCAGAAAATCACGCCAGGTCTTGTTAGCGTAATTGTCGCCGAGCAGGAGGGTTTTTTCACCGTCGTCGCCATTGGAAAGTACAACCACACAGCCCGGATTCTCTTCAGTACCGCTGCGACTAAAGGCGATACAGTTAGGATGATCGAAAAAGAGAGTTTGTATACCGTGCGCAAAACGCTGACGAGCAAGGATCAGCCGATCCAGTTGGTTAATCACCGGCATGTCGACCCGACAGATCTCGCCATTTTCGCCGCTATCCTCATAGCTGGCGCCGTATAAATCGGGATAAAACACCGACGGCACGCCGTTTTCACGAAGCAGGATCAGCGCATAGGCCAATGGTTTGAACCAGGGTTCTACCGGCGCTTCCAGCGCCTGTAACGGTTGTGTATCGTGGTTAGCGACCAGCGTCACCGCATGAAAAGGGTCGGCTTCTACCAGCGTGCCGGTGAAAATGTGGCGCATGTCATACTCCGCGCCCTGGCGCGAGGCTTCATGAAATTTCATCTGCAACGGCGCGTCGAACAGCATGGTTTTCCCGTCGACCTGATCGATGTACGTTTGCAGTTTATCCACTTCATGCGACCAGTATTCTGCGACAATAAACAGCGGTTTTGGTGCAACCGCCTGTACATGCTCAATCCATTCTTTATAAAACCAGGCGGGTATATGTTTTACCGCGTCCAGGCGAAAGCCGTCACAGTGGGTTTGTTCCATGACCCAACGAGCCCAATATTTAATCTCTTCCGTAACCGCGTGATTGCGAAAATCGATATTTTCACCCATCAGATAGTCGAAATTACCCATCTCATCATCAACCTGATCGTTCCAGCCATCGCCGGTATAGTCATTGACGATCTTAAAAATGCAGTCTTCGTCGGGATTCTCGATGTGATCAATGCCGCTGAAACAGTGGTAGTCCCAAATAAAGTTGGAATACTGGCCCGCGCGGGCAGGGAAGGTGTAGCGCGTCCAGCCTTCGCATTCAATGATGTTGTCATCGATTTGCGTGCGGTCATCCTGATTCACGCGCTGAACGCGGATACGTTCTTTTTCGTCTGCGCCCATTTTGTGGTTCACGACGACGTCGAGCAGCACCGCAATATTATTTTTTTTTAGCGCGTCTATCGCCGTCAGTAACTGGCGTTTATCGCCGTACTTTGTCGCGATAGTTCCTTTTTGGTCAAATTCGCCGAGGTCAAACAGGTCGTAGGTATCATAGCCTACGGAATAGCCGCCGGAGGCGCCTTTACAGGCGGGCGGTAGCCAGACCATATTGATACCGATATCATTCAGCCCATCAGCACGTTCCGCCAGCTCAGACCAGAGTTTACCGCCGTCGGGATAATACCAGTGGAAGTACTGCAATAACGTGGGGTTTTTCATCTTCCGTGCTCCAGAAGTCGTTTAGCCGACCTCTGGAGTATGGAAGAATTTTCATACGAGACGGGAAAATATTATGAGGCGCCAGGCGCGTCTGGCACGAGTAACATACCGGAAAGACGGCCATAAGCGTTGTTGAGTGATTTTTGGCGGGTGGATTGTCCGATCAAACTGCTGAGTTCATCCAGTCGCTGTTGCAGCAGCCCTTTCAGGAGCTGCTCATTATCCAGCGTTTGTTTGATGTATCCGGCGACCATATCCTGAATACTTCGCGTAATGCCCGGTGGAGTTTGCTTTTCCATCACCGTTTCAATACTTTGCAGATAGGAGACCTCTTGTTGCAGTAAGAGATCCCATTCACCTCGCTGCGCAAGTTCAAGCAGCGATTGACTGAGCAGCGCAATACGCTGCCAACGGTTGATAAACTCCACGGTTGAGGTCATTAACGAGACTCCTGGAAAGATGCTTTCGGTGAAATCTGTTTCCAGGCTTCTGCAATATTGCTGAGTAACCCTTCCACTTCTTCGATGGCCTGAGCGTCGTTACGCAAATTAGCCTGCAGTAAACGGCGAATCATATAGTCGTATAGCTCGGAAAGATTCGTCGCAATCTCACCGCCTTTTTCCTGATCGAGACCGGCTTTCAGCCCGTTATCGATAATATTGATGGCTTTGCTTAACGCTTCACCTTTCGCGACAACATCGCCTTGTTCTAAAAACAGGCGAGCGCGCACCAGAGCGCTATTCGCGCCATCAAACAACATTTCAATCAACTGATGCGGGCTGGCGCTCATCACGGCGCTTTCCACGCTGACTTGCGCATAAGCTTTGATACCGCTCGCGGTGTACATGGTAACCTCTGTTATCAGGACTTGTTCATAGCATTAAATTGCTGGGTCAAATAAGTACTGGTGTTATTCAGCTTACTCATCATGGTATCCAGTTGGGTAAACTGGGCCTTGTAACGGGCAACGGTGTCGTCAATGCTACTGCTGACGGTCAGATATTGCTTAGTTAGTTTTTTCAGCGTGGCGTTAATACTGTCCTGGGCGCTGTCAATAATGCCGTCATCGGCCAGATAACCTTTCACTTCGGTGGCAATTTTGGTGGTGATCCCCGTTTCTTTACCATCACCTACCAGCAGCTCACGTACAGAAGCGGTATTTTCATCCAGCGCTTTTTTAAGCTTGGTATCATCAATTTTTAGTTTTCCGGTGGTACCATCAGAAGTAATACCAATTTCATTCAGGGTCTTAAATGTACCTGTACTTGCACCATTAGCGAACTGAGCGCGGATTCCAGTTTGAATCGTTCGCACCACGGTATCTCCAAGTAGTGCACCGTTGTTTTTGTCCTGTTCTTCAGCCCCTGGATCAACCTCTGTATATTTTGTTAATGAACTAAAGGTATCAAGCAGTGAGTTGTAGGCATCAACCCAACCTTTGACGGCTTCGGTCGCCTTTTCATTATCTTTTGTGACGGTAATACGGGCATCTTTTACTTCTTTGGTTAGTTCAAGCGTCACGCCTTGTGGAGCGTCAGTGATTTTATTACTCGGTCGCTCAATATCAATGCCGTTAACGGTTAACAAAGCATTATCTGCAGCAACCAGTTGCTTCATTTTGCCCGTGCCAGTATTACTATCATAGGACAACAGATCGCTGAGTTTGCTATCGCCTTCCACAGAGATAGTCATTTGATTATCCGTGCCACTATCTGCGGTCAGTACAAGCTGATAATCGCCTTCTTTAACTTTAACGATACTGGCGGAAATACCACTGTCAGCATCATTAATGGCGTCACGGATACCCTCTAAAGAGGTTTGATCTTTAGTGAGTTTGATTTCAAGTGGTTCTTTACGGCCTTTCTGTTCAATTTTTATGGTACGGCTGTCAGATGTGGTATCTCCCAGCACTTCTTTGGTAGATGTAATTTTGGTTGCTGTACTCAAAGATTGTGCTTGTGCTAACTGAGTTACGCTAACCACATAAGTTCCAGGTGCGGCCCCAGCTTCCGTCGAGACTTTCAGGTCTTCTGTACTGCTGGTGACATTCGTACTTTTAAACAGATCGGCTTTATTTAACGCCGTGTTTGCTGTTTGAAACTTCTCCAGTGCACTTTTTAAAGTACCGTATGCCGTTAGACGGGCCGTATTAGCACTCTGCTGCTGTGTGATCGGCGTTAAGCGTCCTTTTTCAGCGTTGGTCAGTTTAGTCAGCAGTGAATCCAGAGGTAAGTTTGACCCTACACCTAATGATGAAATTGAAGCCATGCCATCTTCCTTTCGATTGCAAACAGTAGTTAAACGCGTTATCGGCAATCTGGAAGCAAAGTTTAATGATAATTTTGCAAAAATAATGCGTGGAATAATGATGCATAAAGCGGCTATTTCGCAGGCTAAGAAAAAGATCGGGGGAAGTGAAAAATTTTCTAAAGTTCGAAATTCAGGTGCCGATACAAGGGTTACGGTGAGAAACCGTGGGCAACAGCCCAATAACATCAAGTTGTAATTGATAAGGAAAAGATCATGGCACAAGTCATTAATACAAACAGCCTGTCGCTGTTGACCCAGAATAACCTGAACAAATCTCAGTCCTCACTGAGTTCCGCTATTGAGCGTCTGTCCTCTGGTCTGCGTATCAACAGCGCGAAAGACGATGCGGCAGGCCAGGCGATTGCTAACCGTTTCACGTCTAATATCAAAGGTCTGACTCAGGCTTCCCGTAACGCTAACGACGGCATTTCTATTGCGCAGACCACTGAAGGTGCGCTGAACGAAATTAACAACAACCTGCAGCGTGTGCGTGAGTTGTCTGTTCAGGCCACTAACGGGACTAACTCTGATTCCGATCTGAAATCTATCCAGGATGAAATTCAGCAACGTCTGGAAGAAATCGATCGCGTTTCTAATCAGACTCAATTTAACGGTGTTAAAGTCCTGTCTCAGGACAACCAGATGAAAATCCAGGTTGGTGCTAACGATGGTGAAACCATTACCATCGATCTGCAAAAAATTGATGTGAAAAGCCTTGGCCTTGATGGGTTCAATGTTAATGGGCCAAAAGAAGCGACAGTGGGTGATCTGAAGTCCAGCTTCAAGAATGTTACGGGTTACGACACCTATGCAGCGGGTGCCGATAAATATCGTGTAGATATTAATTCCGGTGCTGTAGTGACTGATGCAGCAGCACCGAAAAAAGTATATGTAAATGCAGCAAACGGTCAGTTAACAACTGACGATGCGGAAAATAACACTGCGGTTGACCTCTTTAAGACCACTAAATCTACTGCTGGTACCGCTGAAGCCAAAGCGATAGCTGGTGCCATTAAGGGTGGTAAGGAAGGAGATACCTTTGATTATAAAGGCGTGACTTTTACTATTGATACAAAAACTGGTAATGACGGTAATGGTAAGGTTTCTACTACCATCAATGGTGAAAAAGTTACGTTAACTGTCGCTGATATTACCGGTGGTGCGGCGAATGTTGATGCTGCTACCTTACAATCAAGCAAAAATGTTTTTACATCTGTAGTGAACGGTCAGTTTACTTTTGATGATAAAACCAAAAACGAGAGTGCGAAACTTTCTGATTTGGAAGCAAACAATGCTGTTAAAGGCGAAAGTAAAATTACAGTAAATGGGGCTGAATATACTGCTAACGCCACGGGTGATAAGATCACCTTAGCAGGCAAAACCATGTTTATTGACAAAACAGCTTCTGGCGTTAGTACATTAATCAATGAAGACGCTGCCGCTGCTAAGAAAAGTACCGCTAACCCACTGGCTTCAATTGATTCTGCATTGTCAAAAGTGGACGCAGTTCGTTCTTCTCTGGGGGCAATTCAAAACCGTTTTGATTCAGCCATTACCAACCTTGGCAATACGGTAACCAATCTGAACTCCGCGCGTAGCCGTATCGAAGATGCTGACTATGCAACGGAAGTTTCTAATATGTCTAAAGCGCAGATTCTGCAGCAGGCTGGTACTTCCGTTCTGGCGCAGGCTAACCAGGTTCCGCAAAACGTCCTCTCTTTACTGCGTTAATCCGGCGATTGATTCACCGACACGTGGTACACAATCAAGGCAGCGAAAGCTGCCTTTTTTAATTCCGGAGCCTGTGTAATGAAAGAAATCACCGTCACTGAACCTGCCTTTGTCACCCGCTTTTCCTGTTCTGGCTCGGCCTGCCGCGACCACTGTTGTAAGGGCTGGAAAATCACGCTGGATAAGACGACGGTCAAAAAGTACCTTACCAGCAAGGATGTAACCATCAGAGAGATTGCCAAAAATAGTATTATTCTTTTAAAGAAAGACCCAAATAACTGGGGGGAGATTAAATTACCATCTGGGACAGGCAGCTGCCCTTATCTGGATGACGATCGTCTGTGCAGGGTACAAAAAACACTGGGAGCTAAAGCATTAAGTTATACCTGCACTACGTTTCCGCGGGTGTTCCATACTTATAAAAACGAGGTACGACATTCTCTAAGCCTTGCCTGCCCGGAAGTGACTGCGCATATTTTAAACGATGCTGATGCGGTAGCACTCAATGAAAAGGCGATCATACAGCAGAAGTACAATACCGCGCCGCTATTCTCCCCACAGCAAAAACTACTTAACTTGTTTTGCCTGAGTTTGATTAACCATGCTGCCAGCAATCCGGATGCGGCATTATACGCGTTGATCAAGTTTGTAATGTATGTGCAGAAGTTTCCCCGGATTGATGACGCTGCATTAGGGGAGATTGAGCAAGTGTATGGCACGTTAGTTTCCCAGCTGCAGTCCGGTTCGTTAACTCAGGAACTCGCTAATATTACGCCGGATAAGAAATTCAAAACATCCCTGGTACTGTTGATGCAGGATTATTTCAGGGCTCTCCCACCGAGCAGAGGAAGCTATGTCCTCGATCACTACATCCAGTGTCTTCTGCGGGTGCTGACGGCGGAAGAGGGCGTTTCAATGGAGCAGAAGGTGAGCGATATTGAGTCCTCATTAGCGCGCTGTTTACAGGCGGATGAGCAGCAGAAGAACTGGGCTTTCAGAAATTTAATTCTCTATAAAATTTGGGAAAATAATTTCCCCAACCAGCCGAATGTCGACCCGTTACGCGCGCTGTATATTATCGTGGCGGAATATGCCTTTATTAAGCTATTAACGGCAGCCAGCGTGCATGAGCGCGGGCGTATAGAGTGGGATGACGTTACCAATATTGTGTATAGTTTTCACTCCCGCAGCCAGCATAACAGCGAGGTGGCGAAGAATTTTCATCGCCATATAGAAACGGTGCGTACTGGCGACGATCTGTCGATGATTCATCTTCTGACATAGTTTTGTTCGGGGTGGGCGCTTGCGCATCCCGTTTGTCCTATCTGGCTGATTTTATTCTGCTCTTTGAGCCGCTAAAAAGGCGCTACAGGTTACATAAGTGAAATAACCCTTCTTTTATAGCCTTATTCCTTCGATAGAACCCTCTGTAGAAACGGATAATCATGCCGATAACTCATTTAACGCAGGGCTGTTTATCGTGAATTCACTGTATACCGCTGAAGGTGTAATGGATAAACACTCGCTGTGGCAGCGTTATGTACCGCTGGTGCGTCACGAAGCATTGCGCCTGCAGGTGCGATTGCCGGCGAGCGTGGAACTGGACGATCTGCTACAAGCGGGCGGCATCGGGTTATTAAATGCGGTCGACCGATATGACGCTTTGCAAGGAACGGCATTTACCACTTACGCAGTGCAGCGTATTCGTGGGGCGATGCTGGATGAATTACGCAGCCGCGATTGGGTGCCGCGTAGCGTCCGGCGTAATGCCCGCGAAGTGGCGCAGGCGATGGGACAACTGGAGCAGGAACTGGGGCGTAATGCGACGGAAACCGAAGTGGCGGAACGTCTTGGCATCCCTGTTGCGGAGTATCGTCAGATGTTGCTCGATACCAACAACAGCCAACTTTTCTCTTACGATGAGTGGCGGGAAGAGCATGGCGATAGCATCGAACTGGTGACTGAAGAACATCAACAGGAAAACCCGTTACATCAACTGCTGGAGGGCGACCTGCGACAGCGGGTAATGGACGCGATTGAATCGCTGCCGGAACGCGAGCAACTGGTGTTAACGCTGTATTACCAGGAAGAGCTCAATCTCAAAGAGATTGGCGCGGTACTGGAAGTTGGCGAATCGCGGGTCAGCCAGTTGCATAGTCAGGCCATCAAACGATTACGCACCAAACTGGGTAAGTTATAGGTCGCGCATGGTCGCACCCGAAAAGTGCCGCACAACGTATAGACTACCAGGAGTTCTCATGACGGTGCAGCAACCTAAAAGGCGGCCCTTGAGCCGCTATCTTAAAGACTTTAAACACAGCCAGACGCATTGCGCGCATTGTCACAAACTGCTCGACCGCATTACGCTGGTTCGCCGTGGCAAGATCGTTAATAAAATCGCTATTTCACAGCTGGATATGCTACTTGACGACGCTGCCTGGCAGCGGGAGCAGAAGGAGTGGGTGGCGCTATGTCGCTTTTGCGGCGATTTGCACTGCAAAAAGCAGAGTGATTTTTTCGATATTATCGGTTTCAAACAGTATTTGTTTGAACAAACCGAGATGAGTCATGGCACGGTGCGGGAATATGTCGTGCGTTTACGACGTCTTGGCAATTACCTCAGCGAGCAAAACATTTCCCACGATCTGCTGCAGGACGGTTTTCTCGATGAAAGCCTGGCGCCATGGTTGCCGGAAACCAGCACCAATAATTACCGTATCGCACTACGTAAATACCAGCAATATAAAGCGCATCAGCAGATTGCGCCCAGACAGAAATCCCCCTTTACCGCCAGTTCTGATATATATTAAAAAAGCATAAGATGTAGCAGAGTCGTGTTGGTGAAACGTGGCAAACCTTCTACATTAGGCTGAGTCCCCCAAAGGTTCGCGAGACGTGACGATGCGCCATGGCGGGACACAGTCTATGGTCATTAACGGCAATATTCGGGGTTACTATGAAATTAGCACTGCTGGGACGTCAGGCACTGATGGGAGTAATGGCTGTAGCGCTGGTGGCGGGAATGAGCGCGAAGAGCTTTGCCGATGAGGGTTTGCTGAACAAAGTTAAAGAACGCGGCACGCTGCTGGTAGGGCTGGAAGGTACCTATCCGCCGTTTAGCTTTCAGGGCGAAGACGGCAAATTAACCGGTTTTGAAGTCGATTTCGCCGAGGCGTTGGCAAAACATCTGGGCGTTAAAGCGTCGTTGAAGCCGACCAAATGGGACGGAATACTGGCGTCGCTGGACGCTAAACGCATTGATGTAGTGATAAACCAGGTCACGATTTCAGACGTCCGCAAGAAAAAATATGATTTCTCTACGCCTTACACTGTCTCCGGCGTTCAGGCGCTGGTGAAAAAAGGCAATGAAGGCACGATCAAAACGGCGGCCGATCTGCAGGGCAAAAAAGTCGGCGTTGGGCTGGGGACTAACTATGAAGAGTGGCTACGTCAACATGTGCAGGGCGTGGATATCCGTACCTATGACGATGATCCTACAAAATATCAGGATCTGCGCGTAGGCCGTATTGACGCGATTTTAGTCGATCGTCTGGCGGCGCTGGATCTGGTGAAAAAAACCAAAGGTACGCTGGCCGTCACCGGTGATGCGTTTTCGCGTCAGGAGTCCGGCGTTGCGTTACGTAAAGGCAACGAAGACTTGCTGAAGGCGGTAGATAACGCCATTGCGGAAATGCAAAAAGATGGCACCTTAAAAGCGCTCTCTGAAAAATGGTTTGGCGCTGACGTGACCCAATAATGCTCTACGTTGCCCGGCAGGCAGTGCGCCGCCGGGCAATATCAACCTCATACTATGTCAGCAAACGGAGGCGCGTGAATCGGCGCCTTTTTTATTTCCGTTGGATCAACGTGCATAATAAAAAGAACACACCACAACGTTACCGGAGGCTCAATGCCACTACATCACTTAACGCGCTTCCCTCGCCTGGAGCTTATTGGCGCGCCGACCCCGCTCGAATACCTGCCGCGATTGTCTGATTATCTTGGCCGTGAGATTTACATTAAGCGCGATGACGTTACGCCCATTGCAATGGGCGGCAATAAACTGCGCAAGCTGGAGTTTTTGGTGGCCGACGCGCTGCGAGAAGGGGCGGATACGCTGATAACCGCAGGGGCGATTCAGTCGAACCATGTCCGTCAGACGGCGGCAGTCGCGGCCA
This sequence comes from Salmonella sp. SJTUF15581, assembly GCF_043356775.1. Lineage (NCBI taxonomy): Bacteria > Pseudomonadati > Pseudomonadota > Gammaproteobacteria > Enterobacterales > Enterobacteriaceae > Salmonella > Salmonella sp. SJTUF15581. Next base: position 143,655 of record NZ_JBEUJY010000006.1, read on the forward strand.
AATTGGGACTGCATTGCGTCGCCTTGCTGGAAAATCCAATCGGTACCACCGCGGAAAATTACCTGACGAATGGTAATCGCCTGTTACTGGATTTATTTAATACGCAAATTGAGATGTGCGATGCGCTAACCGATCCGGATGCGCAGCTGCAAACGCTGGCGACGCGCATTGAAGCGCAAGGGTTCAGGCCCTATGTGATTCCGGTCGGCGGCTCCAGCGCGCTGGGCGCAATGGGATACGTAGAGAGCGCCCTGGAAATCGCCCAGCAGTGTGAAGAGGTCGTCGGGCTCTCTTCGGTGGTGGTGGCCTCCGGCAGCGCCGGAACGCACGCCGGGTTAGCTGTCGGGCTGGAACATCTGATGCCGGATGTCGAACTGATTGGCGTGACCGTTTCACGTTCTGTCGCCGAGCAGAAACCCAAAGTGATTGCCTTGCAGCAGGCTATTGCCGGTCAGCTGGCGCTGACGGCGACGGCGGATATTCATTTATGGGATGACTATTTTGCCCCGGGTTACGGCGTGCCAAATGACGCGGGGATGGAGGCGGTGAAACTGCTGGCGAGCCTGGAGGGAGTGCTGCTGGATCCGGTATATACCGGTAAAGCGATGGCGGGTCTGATAGACGGCATCAGCCAGAAACGCTTTAACGATGACGGGCCGATTCTCTTTATTCACACCGGTGGGGCGCCTGCGCTGTTTGCCTACCATCCTCATGTATAACCTCCAGGTAATCAACGCGAATGCAAGAAAGTATCCAACTGGTTATTGAATCGCTGCCGTATTTGCTTAAAGGCGCCGTCTTTACCCTGCAACTGAGTATTGGCGGTATGTTTTTTGGTCTGCTGCTGGGATTTGTGCTGGCGCTGATGCGGATGTCTCCGCTATGGCCGGTTCGCTGGCTGGCGCGCTTTTATATCTCGATTTTTCGCGGTACGCCGCTTATCGCCCAGTTATTTATGATCTATTACGGCCTGCCGCAATTTGGGATTGAGCTGGACCCTATCCCGGCGGCGATGATTGGTTTATCGCTCAATACCGCGGCTTACACGTCCGAGACGCTGCGCGCGGCGATCTCGGCTATCGACAAGGGACAATGGGAAGCGGCGGCGAGCATTGGCATGACGCCGTGGCAAACGCTACGTCGCGCTATTTTGCCGCAGGCGGCTCGCGTTGCGCTTCCGCCGTTGAGCAACAGCTTTATCAGCCTGGTGAAAGATACGTCGCTCGCCGCGACGATTCAGGTGCCGGAGTTGTTCCGCCAGGCGCAGTTAATTACCTCGCGAACGCTGGAGGTGTTTACCATGTATCTGGCCGCGTCGTTAATCTACTGGGTAATGGCGACCGTCTTATCGGCACTGCAAAACTATTTTGAAAACCAACTTAACCGCCAGGAGAGAGAGCCAAAATGAGTGCGATCGAAGTCACCAACCTGGTCAAAAAATTTCATGGTCAAACGGTGCTGCACGGTATTGACCTTGAGGTGAAGCCCGGAGAAGTCGTCGCCATTATCGGCCCGAGCGGCTCAGGGAAGACAACGTTATTACGCTGTATTAACCTACTGGAACAACCGGAAGCGGGCACCATTAAAGTGGGCGATATTATCATCGATACCGCCCGCCCATTCAGCCAGCAAAAAGGGTTGATTCGCCAGTTGCGTCAGCATGTCGGCTTTGTCTTTCAGAGTTTTAACCTGTTCCCGCATCGTACCGTGCTGGAAAATATCATTGAAGGTCCGGTGATTGTAAAGGGAGAGCCGAAAGCCGAGGCGACGGCGCTGGCGCGGGAACTGTTAGCCAAAGTCGGGTTGGCCGGTAAAGAGACCCGTTATCCGCGCCGCCTGTCGGGCGGGCAACAGCAGCGCGTGGCGATTGCACGCGCGCTGGCGATGCGCCCGGAAGTGATTCTGTTTGATGAGCCGACGTCGGCGCTTGATCCTGAATTAGTCGGCGAGGTGCTTAATACGATTCGCCAGCTGGCGCAGGAAAAGCGCACGATGGTGATCGTTACTCACGAAATGGGCTTTGCGCGTGACGTGGCTGATCGGGCGATATTTATGGATCAGGGGCAAATCGTTGAGCAGGGGCCGGCGAAAACCTTGTTCGCCGACCCTCAGCATCCGCGTACCCGCCAGTTCCTTGAGAAATTTTTAGTGAAATAATACCTTTTCAACGCTCGCCCGAATTAGCCGCGCCTTGGGCGAGCGCAATGAATAATTATGAAGTCATTCTGCCAGATTATTAACCTCGCTCTCAGGCGGAAACCAAAAAACTGTAATGCCGCTCAAGTATTCTACGTTTCGTCCGATATTTCTTATATATAAACACTATTTATGTGTTAATTTAAGCCATTCATAATAATGATTATCAATATCAAAGGCGTGACCATAAAATATGCAGGAAAATGATTTCTTCACCTGGCGACGCGCAATGTTGTTACGCTTTCAGGAGATGGCGGCAGCAGAGGATGTTTATACTGAATTGCAATATCAGACACAGCGGCTGGAATTTGATTATTATGCCCTGTGTGTTCGTCATCCCGTCCCCTTTACCCGGCCTAAAATATCGCTTCGTACCACTTATCCTCCGGCGTGGGTAACGCATTACCAGTCCGAAAACTATTTCGCGATCGATCCGGTATTAAAGCCGGAAAATTTCAGGCAAGGTCATTTACATTGGGATGACGTGCTATTTCATGAAGCGCAGGCGATGTGGGATGCCGCCCAGCGTTTCGGATTACGCAGAGGCGTAACCCAATGTGTGATGTTGCCGAACCGGGCGCTGGGCTTTTTATCTTTCTCCCGTAGCAGTTTACGCTGCTCCTCGTTTACCTACGATGAAGTGGAGCTGAGGTTACAACTGCTGGCGCGGGAGAGTCTTTCGGCGCTGACAAGATTTGAAGACGACATGGTGATGGCGCCTGAGATGCGTTTCAGTAAACGTGAGAAAGAGATTCTGAAGTGGACGGCGGAAGGGAAGACCTCATCGGAGATCGCCATTATTCTGTCGATTTCTGAAAATACCGTTAACTTCCATCAGAAAAACATGCAGAAGAAATTCAATGCGCCAAATAAAACACAGATTGCCTGCTACGCTGCGGCGACAGGTCTGATATGACGTGCTGACGATGCTTCGCGCCAGACGCGAAACCGGCTGAAAGCGATGCTAACAGCCGGTTTTTTACTACTGGCGGTAAGCCTGTTTAATTTGCTTAACCGTACTGGAAAATACCGCCGCTTGTGCTTCATCATCCATCTGCGCGATCTGTTTTTCCATTTTAAGAATCACGCGCCCAGCATCGGCCTGGCCCATCGCCTGCAGCATCAGCGTTAACATGGCTTTCAGGCAGTTGACTTCAGTAGCCAGTTCTTGATTATTCTCAGCGGTGGAAAAATCAGGCGTACTCATTTATTTTCCTCGTTATGTTTCAGTGAAAATGTGCGATAGCAGATGTTAAGGCGGCGGAGTATACCATAAGCTACGCTAAAAATAGCAGTGGTTGTTTTTTGATCAAAAAGCGGAGGGGGTTACCCACAAAATAAACGTTGCCGCGTGATGCATATATTTTCTTCATTCTTTGTTTATTACGCGTATTTTACTCGTTAATTATTGTTACAAAGTTGATTCCCTAATTAGTGTTTAGACAGCGGAACGTGAAATTTTTGTCACCATTATGAAATAGCAGCCCGGGACAGCGCCGTCAGAAGGGGCTACAACGTTGGCAGTTGCCACACGACGTACAACATAATTTCCAAAAACGAGAGCAAAATCGAATACCCGGTGTTTTTTTACGTTTCAAAGTTGAGATAAAACCAGCTAATATAAGGGCGATTAACTATCAGTAGCGTTATCCCTATTCTGGAGATATTCCTTTGATCAACGTTCTTCTTGTTGATGACCACGAACTGGTGCGCGCAGGGATACGACGCATTCTTGAAGATATAAAGGGCATTAAAGTTGTCGGTGAAGCGTGCTGCGGAGAGGATGCGGTAAAATGGTGCCGTACTAACGCCGTTGACGTCGTGCTGATGGATATGAACATGCCCGGTATTGGCGGCCTTGAGGCGACGCGTAAAATTGCCCGATCGACAGCGGATATCAAAGTGATCATGCTGACCGTCCATACGGAGAACCCGTTGCCCGCCAAAGTGATGCAGGCTGGCGCAGCTGGCTATCTCAGCAAAGGCGCTGCGCCTCAGGAGGTGGTGAGCGCTATTCGTTCGGTGTATTCCGGACAACGTTATATCGCCTCCGATATCGCTCAGCAGATGGCGCTCAGTCAGATCGAGCCTGCAAAAACGGAAACGCCGTTCGCCAGTTTGTCTGAACGCGAGTTGCAGATTATGCTGATGATCACCAAGGGTCAGAAGGTCAATGAGATTTCAGAACAGCTGAATCTCAGTCCTAAAACGGTGAACAGCTATCGCTATCGTATGTTCAGTAAATTAAACATTCATGGTGATGTTGAGCTGACTCACCTGGCAATCCGCCATGGCCTGTGTAATGCGGAGACGTTAACAAGCCAGTGAGTGAAATATTTGACGCAAAGGCGTTTTTGAAAACCGTTACCAGCCAACCCGGTGTCTATCGTATGTATGACGCCGGCGGTACGGTTATTTATGTCGGTAAAGCAAAAGACCTGAAAAAGCGTCTTTCCAGCTACTTTCGCAGCAACCTGGCTTCGCGTAAAACCGAAGCGCTAGTTGCGCAAATTCAACACATTGATGTCACGGTAACGCATACCGAAACGGAAGCGCTGCTGCTTGAGCATAATTACATCAAGTTGTATCAACCGCGTTACAACGTGTTGTTGCGTGATGATAAATCCTATCCTTTTATTTTTCTGAGCGGCGATACCCATCCGCGTCTGGCGATGCACCGTGGCGCCAAACATGCGAAAGGCGAGTACTTCGGCCCATTTCCTAATGGCTATGCCGTGCGGGAAACGCTGGCGCTGTTACAGAAAATTTTCCCTATCCGCCAGTGCGAAAACAGCGTGTATCGCAACCGCTCGCGTCCTTGCCTGCAATACCAGATTGGCCGCTGCTTAGGCCCCTGCGTTGCAGGACTGGTCAGCGAGGAGGAGTATGCGCAACAGGTGGAGTATGTCCGGTTGTTTTTGTCCGGTAAGGACGACCAGGTCTTAACACAGCTGATTGCCCGGATGGAAAAGGCCAGCCAGGATCTGGCATTTGAAGAGGCGGCGCGTATTCGCGATCAGATCCAGGCGGTACGCCGGGTCACGGAAAAACAGTTTGTCTCCAATGCGGGCGACGATCTCGACGTTATCGGCGTGGCTTTTGATGCGGGTATGGCCTGTGTGCATGTGCTGTTTATTCGCCAGGGTAAGGTGCTGGGCAGCCGCAGCTATTTTCCAAAAGTGCCTGGCGGTACGGAACTGGGCGAAGTGGTGGAAACCTTTGTCGGGCAGTTTTACCTGCAGGGTAGCCAGATGCGCACGCTACCGGGCGAGATACTGCTCGATTTTAATCTTAGTGATAAAACGCTGCTCGCCGACTCGTTGTCGGAACTTGCCGGACGGCGTATTCATGTTCAGACAAAACCGCGCGGCGATCGCGCCCGTTATCTCAAGCTGGCGCGGACAAACGCGGCAACGGCCTTAATCACTAAACTCTCGCAGCAGTCCACCATCACGCAGCGTTTGACTGCGCTGGCGGCGGTATTAAAACTTCCTGCGATCAAGCGGATGGAATGTTTTGACATCAGCCATACCATGGGGGAGCAAACGGTCGCATCCTGTGTGGTATTTGACGCTAACGGGCCGTTACGCGCTGAGTATCGTCGTTATAATATCGCGGGCATCACGCCGGGTGATGACTACGCGGCGATGAATCAGGTGCTACGTCGGCGTTATGGCAAGGCCATAGAAGAAAGTAAGATTCCGGACGTTATTCTGATCGACGGCGGAAAAGGGCAGCTCGCCCAGGCGAAAGCCGTTTTCGCTGAGCTCGATGTCCCCTGGGATAAGCATCGCCCTTTGCTGCTCGGCGTCGCCAAAGGCGCGGACAGAAAGGCCGGTCTGGAAACACTCTTTTTTGAACCGGAAGGCGAGGGGTTTAGCCTGCCGCCGGACTCGCCGGCGCTGCATGTTATTCAGCATATTCGCGATGAGTCGCACGATCACGCGATCGGCGGGCACCGTAAAAAACGCGCGAAGGTTAAAAATACCAGTACGCTGGAAACCATTGAAGGCGTTGGGCCTAAACGTCGCCAGATGCTGCTGAAATATATGGGCGGTTTGCAAGGGCTACGTAACGCCAGCGTAGAAGAAATTGCAAAAGTGCCGGGTATTTCGCAAGGTCTGGCAGAAAAGATCTTCTGGTCGTTGAAACATTGAGGCCACTGTAGCAACATAGGGGTAATTTCACTGACAACAGATAGTTACCCGTCACTATGCAATTTAATATCCCTACGTTGCTCACGCTGTTTCGCGTCATCCTGATTCCATTCTTTGTCGTGGTGTTTTATTTGCCGTTCGCCTGGGCGCCGATGGTCAGCGCGCTGATTTTCTGTATTGCCGCTATTACCGACTGGTTTGACGGCTTTCTGGCGCGACGCTGGAACCAGAGTACGCGTTTCGGCGCTTTCCTCGACCCCGTCGCCGACAAGGTGCTGGTAGCGATCGCCATGGTGCTGGTCACCGAGCATTATCATAGCTGGTGGGTGACGTTACCTGCGGCGACGATGATAGCCCGCGAAATTATTATCTCTGCTCTGCGTGAATGGATGGCGGAGCTGGGCAAACGCAGTAGTGTAGCTGTCTCCTGGATCGGTAAAGTCAAAACTACCGCGCAGATGGTGGCGCTGGCGTGGCTCTTGTGGCGTCCGAATATCTGGGTAGAGTATGCCGGGATCGCGCTTTTCTTTGTCGCAGCGGTGCTAACGTTGTGGTCCATGTTGCAATATTTGAGCGCTGCACGCGGAGATTTGCTTGATCAGTGATCGTTTCGCCGCAAATTTCAGCAAACGATCGTGAGTGACGAAAAATATCGTTGACTCAGTGCGTCAGGTAAGTAGAATGCAACGCATCGAACGGCAGCACTGATTGCCAGACGATAACAAAATCAAGTGATTAACAAAGTTGCTTGATACTGCGGGAATAGCTCAGTTGGTAGAGCACGACCTTGCCAAGGTCGGGGTCGCGAGTTCGAGTCTCGTTTCCCGCTCCAGTTTAAAAGCATTGGCGTAAAGCGGATGCTGGCTGAAAAGCCAAAAAATTTGGCGCGTTAACAAAGCGGTTATGTAGCGGATTGCAAATCCGTCTAGTCCGGTTCGACTCCGGAACGCGCCTCCAATTTTTCCCGAGCCCGGATGGTGGAATCGGTAGACACAAGGGATTTAAAATCCCTCGGCGTTCGCGCTGTGCGGGTTCAAGTCCCGCTCCGGGTACCATGGGAAAGACAAGAATAATCAAAGCAATAAGCAGTGTCGTGAAACCACCTACGGGTGGTTTTTTTGTGCCTTCAGTTTGTATGCCGACCGCGAGCGTGAACTTTCCAGCGCGATACACAGTAAAAAAACACCGGTAGCGGCATTTCTGCCAGTACAGCAGTTATGTGCTACCGACCCGCAAGAACTTATGGCTGGTAAATACTAAACGTCGGGTAAATCAGCCGATAAAATCCATTAATCTCTATAAAAAATGCTGATATGTTTTATGCCTGCTTTATTAAAGAGAGTAGGTCTGCCAGTGAAATATACCGATAATGCAAAATTATTTATTAGCTTCATTAATATTGGGATTGTAGGTTGCGCTTTTTTACTTTTTTTTATTTTGTATGAGCCTGAGAGTGCAATCGTAACCTACTCTCTTCCCGGTGAGCTTTCCTCTTCGACATGTGATGCGCGTAATTTTATTGGCAACGTCGATGAAAATGACTTTGCAGAGTATATAAAAAAAGTAGAACTGACGCGCTACAGTATGTATTGTCTGAAAAAAACAGGGGCGGGCCAGTGGAGTATTTATGCAAATTAAACGAGTATATAACTGTTCAGGGGTGTTTTCTGCACAATTTAATTAAAGGTAGATAGCGAACTAATATTCATCACTAGGTAATGTGATCCGCTTCATGCTTTAATCACGTTTTGCAATATTGTCTTAATAACAGGTCAACTACAGATAATTTCGGGTTTTCGTGAATGGCGGTTTTGGTCAGTCTCTATATTATGCTTTCCCCGCTTTACGGAGATGATGATGCAAAAGAAAACCTGGGCCGTTTTATTGATACCATTGTGCCTCACCGCTTGCCACCAGACGACCAACCGATCAACAGCCAAAGATGAAATTCTCACAGGGAGCTATATTGACCCGACAAAAACACGCTTTCCGTTAGCGGATTATTCACAGTCGGTTGATAAATGGATACCTCCGGACTCGGCTGATTACACTATTCCGGTTATTGATAGTGCTACCCAACAACGCTACTTTAACGCACTAAAATCTCATTATTTCGGAATGGACAGTGAAGCGCACTCGCCGTGGAATGGTTTTTATATTACCGCATTGCTGAAAAAAAACGCAGCACAGGTCCGGGATGCCAGTATTAAGCAGTTTCTTAGCGACGGCAGTGCTTATTGGGGGGAAAACTTCAGACTTTATACCTCTCGCTGGAAAGAGGAGGTTAGAGGGAATACGCATACGCAGATTGACAATATCTATCATGCCTCCCGGCGAGGCATTATGGTCAGAGAAAGTTTAGTCAGAGCGCTGCCAACGGACGACCCGCTCTTTAACGATCCCCGTCAGGCGGGCGAGGGGTACCCGTTTGATAATTTACAAATGTCTTCGCTGCGTCCCGGTACGCCGGTCTATACGCTGGCGAAGAGCAAAGACCAACGCTGGCAATATGTCGTTTCACCAGCGGTAACTGGCTGGGTTCATAGTGAAGATATTGCCAGTACGGATCAGAAATTTATAACACAGTGGGTTTTGCTTGCTTATAAGCAACTGGGGGCATTTATCAACGCGCCGGTTTCTGTCCATGCCGCAGGCGTCTATTATTTCACCGGGCGACCGGGCACTATTTTACCGTTCCGACATCAACGGGCGGGCCAGTTCCTGATTGCGGCGCCAGTTCGCGATAGCAATGGTCGTGCGTCTATCCATTGGGTCTGGCTAAGCGGTAACGAGTTTACGGCTATGCCGTGGAAAATGACGCCGGAAAATATCGCCGTGCTAATGAAAGCAATGCACGGCGCCCCCTACGGTTGGGGAAATTTTAACTTTTATAATGATTGTTCAGCCGAAGTCCGCAGCCTGTTAATGCCGTTTGGCATATTCCTGCCCAGACATTCATCCGCGCAGGTAGAGTCTGCTGGACGGGGGGTCGATCTTAGTCATAAAAATCCCCAAATGCGGATCGATTATCTCACCAGATACGGAAAGCCGTTTACTACGCTGGTCTATATTCCAGGGCATATTATGCTGTATATCGGTAACACAACCATGAATGGGCAGGTTGTGCCGATGACTTATCAGAATATCTGGGGATTGCGCCCAAACCATGCTAATAGCCGGAGCATTATCGGTGAGGCAGTATTTTTGCCGTTACTGCGTTTTTATCCTGAAAATCCTGAGCTGATATCGCTGGCTGGTAAGGTTCTGTTTAAGCTTGGTTATATAGAATAGGTTGACAAACTGTGTTATCGCGGAAGACATGATTAAGGCAGCCGTGCGCGTGGATATAAAGAGAGTATCCCTGTAAACTGTGTCTGAAAAAAGTATGCGCTATAGTGCGGGCTGTTTATTTGAAATACTATCTGGAGCTGATTCTGGATGTGATTATCTGCCTCACACATTGAAGTGAGAGTTATTGTTGGCGGTATCTGGCTGGAGGCTGGGTGGTAAAAAGACGTAATTTATTGCATTTTAATAACGGTGCCCGGTCGGAGCGCGATCTTGGGGATCTGGTCACTAAAGTTTTTGAGAAAGCGGCGAAAAAAGAACCGCAACCGCTATACACATTTAGCCTGCCGTTGCTGAGTGTGCAGGATGAGATCCGTGTTTACTGTAAGAAAAAAAATATCAAAATAGGGTACGATACGCTGTTTATGGAAATAACCTTTTCTGCTGACAGAGAAGCGGTAGACGAACTCATTAAACACTTTTTTACTGAAAATAAGCTCTATTTGAGAGGGCGGTTTTATCTGTCCGCGGCGGTGGTATAAGTTAGCATGAGTATAATATAGCGAGAAACCTATCTCTCGCTTTTGTGTGGGGCGAGCGCTTCCCGGCGGAAAATCTGCGCCCTGATCCTCCTTTTGTGCGTTAACTTCCGGAATCCTCCTCATTTCGTGTTAATCTGGCCCCTGATGGTTGCCATCCAAACTGCCTGCAAAAAAATTATTTTTATCCGCTGCAATGTAAGAGGCCTACAGGCGGAAGTTATCACTGAGGAAAAGCGTTATGAAAATGGAACCATTAAACGAGAACGAGCTGGAATGGCTGGATGATGTGCTGACGAAATACAATACCGATCAGGCCATTTTGGATGTCGCGGAGCTGGACGGTCTGATTACTGCGGTACTAAGTTCTCCGCGTCCCATCGAGCCGGAACAGTGGCTGGTCGCGATATGGGGGGGGCCCGCGTACGTACCGCGCTGGACATCTGAAAAAGAAATGACGCGATTTATGGATCTGGTGTTCCAGCACATGGCGGACACAGCCGCCCGGCTTGAAGACTATCCAGAACAGTTCGAGCCGCTGTTTGGCCTGCGAGAAGTTGATGGCCATGAATTAACGATTGTTGAAGAATGGTGCTTTGGTTACATGCGCGGAGTGTCGCTGTCCGACTGGTCTGACTTGCCGGATACGCTAAAACCGGCGCTGGAAGCGATTGCCTTACACGGCACGGAAGAAAACTTTGCGCTGTTGGATAAAATGAGCCCGGAAGCGTTCGATAAAAGCGTTGATGCTATCCGTATCGCGGCGCTTGAGCTGCATGCCTGGTGGATGGCGCATCCGCACACGACGCCGCTACAGATGCCGATAAAAGCAGAGGTGAAAGTGGGGCGTAACGATCCTTGTCCATGCGGGAGCGGCAAAAAATTTAAGCAGTGCTGCCTGCATTAATGGCTCGTAAACGGCCATAGCGTGATGATTATCGAGCCTGGACGGCGTCCGGGCCCGGTAATCTTTGCCTGGCGTTAACCTGGATCGGGCAGGAACCCCAATGCGATCGAAAACTGGACGCCAATCACGACAATGCCGCAGATAAACACCAGCGCCAGCGCTGGCGTGCCGCCTGCCACACGATATCCCGCCTGAGGGCTCTGTTTACGGCATTGCCAGACCAGCATGGCAGGGATGAGCAGTGCCAGCACTGCCAGCGCTACGCCGGCATAGCCTAATGCCATCACAAATCCGCGTGGGTAGAAAAGCGCAAACGCCAGCGGCGGCAGAAAGGTAATCAGCCCGGTTTGCAGGCGTCCGGACACCGTACTGCGGCGCTGGAAGAGATCGGCCAGGTAATCAAATAATCCTAGCGCTACGCCCAGAAAAGAGGTCGCCAGCGCCAGATCGGCGAACAGGTGGACCGCCAGTTCGACATGTGGCGAAGCGACCACTTCTCTGAGCGCCTGCAGCAAGCCATTTAACCCGGCATGGCTGGCCAGTAGCCCTCTGAATGTCGGCGAGTCGATACTTCCCAGCGTGGCGAGCTGCCAAAAAATATAGGCCACTAGCGGAATGGCGCTACCCGTCATAAAGACCCAACGCAGCCGGCGAATGTTGCCGTTCATATAACTCACAATACTCGGTACGCTTCCGTGAAAACCAAACGAGGTGAAAATGACCGGTATGGCGGATAACGCCAGCCCCTGCTGTAAAGGAAGCGTAAGAAGATTTACTTTATGAATATGTGGCGTGAGCAACGCAAGCATGATGACCAGAAAAATGATCTTTGCGCTAAACAGGAAGCGGTTAAAAAGGTCGACCAGCGAGGTGCCCACACACACCACCCCACCGGCAACAAAGGTGAACAGCAGTACTCCGGCAGCGGGCGAGAGCGTGGCGCCAAGCCAGTTATTAATACTGGATGCCAGTAATTCTCCGGCTCCGGAAATGTAGGCGGCGGTGAGCGCATACATTAAGAACATCATACTGAATCCCGTAAGCCACTGTCCGTAACGTCCAAGATAGCGTTTTGCCAACGAGCCCAGCCCGGTATCCGCCGGAACGTGTTGATATACCTCCAGTAATAGTAGCGCGGTATAACACATCAGCGCCCACAGGCCAATCAACAATCCCAGCGTGACGCTGAAACCAACGCCAGCCGCTGCCAGCGGCATTGCCAGCATCCCGGCGCCGATAGTGGTGCCTGCCACGATAAAAATACTGCCCAGAGTTCTGTTTTTCACGCTTTCTACTACCCCGGTAACAAAGAACGGTGATATCCGCGGCGCAGGGTAAGGCATTACGCTATTTTCGTCAAATGGTCGTTACAATGGGTGTACTGTAAAATTTACAGTTCCGGGCGTAAAAGCGAATATGGGAGGAGACGCAGACAACCGCCGCAAACCTGCGCTAGCGCAAAGTCGCTCGCACACGGACACATTAGGCTACGAGTTTTATTCAGGAGGGGTTATGGATTCCATTCACGGTCACGAAGTACTCAACATGATGATTGAGTCTGGCGAGCAGTACACGCATACCTCGCTGGAGGCGGCAATAAAAGCGCGCTTTGGCGAGCGGGCACGATTTCACACCTGTTCAGCGTCAGATATGACGGCGGCGGAACTGGTCGCGTTTCTGGCGGCGAAAGGAAAGTTTATTGCCGTGGAGGACGGTTTTTCAACGCATGAGAGTAAAATCTGCCGCCATTAATACGCCACGGTGAGAGCGCGTCTCACCGTGTAAGGACTTGCTGGATTAATTTTGCGTATCCAGGGTGGAGAGTTCTTTATCAATGAAATAAAGCCCTTCGCCGCTTTTTCCCGCCAGCGTTAATTTATCAATAATAGATTTGAATAATTTTTCTTCTTCATGCTGCTCGGCCACATACCACTGCAAGAAATTAAATGTCGGATAATCCTGGCTGGTCATTGCGGCATGAGCCAGTTCATTAATTTTTTGCGTAATAATCTGCTCATGCTCATAGGTCGCGCGGAACAGCTCATCCAGTGAGGTGTACTCAGCGAAGGGCGAAGAAACGGTATTAATGCGCGGCAGGCTTCCGGTATCGGTAAGGTAGTCAAACAGGCGCTGCATATGCGTCATCTCTTCTTGCGCATGGCGACGAAGAAATGCGGCCGCGCCTTCAAAGCTGTGATAGCTGCACCACGCGCTCATTTGTTGATAGAGCAGGGAGGAATACAACTCCAGATTCATTTGCTCATTCAGTTTGTCGATCATTTCTGTTTTCAGCATGGTTCCGCTCCACAAATAGCAAAAGATATACAGTAATGTGGCGCCACTATAATTTGTTATTTTATTATTTGCAAAAGGTAAAATATTAAATTTAATTATTAAAAATACGAATGGGAATAAAACGCATTAACGCCAGTGTATAGCGTATAAAAATAAAGGAAAGCCAGCACCTTCATGCTGGCAATAGCGACCCTGCACTCTCCTCTATTGTACATGGTGTCGGCGTTAAGCCAGCCGCCTTAATAATAAAGCGGCATGATTTGCGGGACGGCAACGCCCCGGCACTGCCAGGAGAGGGTAAATCGGGTGTTCAGACACAACGAGCCCGCATAAATGCTACAGGTTCCTACTGGCTGACCAAACGAAACGGCATCGGCATAGCCCATCTGCTGGCATTCGCGTGTTGCGGTCCCGTGAGATACATAGTCATCTGTCCGTGAAGTAAAAAACAGCGGCTGGTTATACGTCAGGCGCACGATGCCGCTTATCGGGCTGGCTTCGCTGACCTGCGCTTGTCGAGTAATGGTGCATCCCGTCAGGGCTAGCAGTGAAAGAGTAAAAATAAGAGGCTTCATAAAATCGCTCCGACAGTTCGGTATCAGACCATGCTACCTCGTGTCTTGCACCGTCAATGGCTGGAATAACTTACGGATTCGCCTTGATTAAAGGTAACGGCAGGAGGTTTACAGCGGGAACAGAAAATGTGTGAGCGTCCCTTCATTTAATGAAACTTGGTTTCATTAAATTTGAATGCGTGTTCGCAAATGTGTAGTGTGGGCAAAACGTCATGATTTACGCAGACGCGACCGTCTGCATTCAGGAGGAACACGATGAAAATTGCACTGATGATGGAAAATAGCCAGGCCAGCAAAAATGCCATCATTTATAACGAACTTAGCGCCGTCGCCAATGAAAAGGGATTTCCCGTTTTTAACGTCGGCATGTGCGACGAAAATGACCATCACCTGACGTACATTCATTTAGGCATCATGGCGAGTATTCTGCTTAATGCAAACGCGGTTGATTTTGTGGTTACTGGCTGTGGCACCGGTCAGGGCGCGCTGATGTCGTTAAATATTCATCCAGGTGTCATTTGTGGCTATTGCATCGATCCGGCAGATGCTTTTCTGTTTGCGCAGATCAACAACGGCAATGCGTTGTCCCTGCCATTTGCGAAAGGCTTTGGCTGGGGCGCTGAGCTGAACGTGCGTTTCATCTTTGAAAAAGCGTTTACCGGGCGTAAAGGCGAGGGGTATCCGCCTGAGCGCAAAGCGCCGCAGGTACGCAATGCGGGCATTTTGAACCAGGTTAAGGCCGCGGTCGTCAAAGAGAATTATCTGGATACACTACGGGCTATCGATCCTGAACTGGTTAAAACGGCGGTTTCAGGGCCGCGTTTCCAGCAATGTTTGTTTGAAAACGGCCAGAATAAAGAAATAGAAGCGTTTGTACGTGAGATGCTGGGGTAATGCCCGGACAAGACAGAGGCGTTTCGCGCCTGTCGGCTGGCATGATGTGCCGATAATACGCCAGTAGCGACAGGCGCCACCTCTGGCAAACAGATCAGAAACGGTGTAGGCCGGATAAGCTGCTTCGCGTTGCTATCCGGCTCATAACGTCTCAATATTGTCGCTCGGGGTGCCGCTATCAGTGATGCTGATAGGTCACGACGTTAAGGAGATGCTGATCGGTTTGCGCCAGGCATAGCCCTGCTCGTTTAGCGCTGCGAACTTCTTCGAGAATAGTTTGTAAAAGTACGCCATCCTGCTGCTGCTCTTTTTCCAGGGTATGGAGAAAATCAAGCGTTGAGGCATCATTCAGCGCTTTCGCTTCATCTGCCAGACGCGACAGCGTGCTGGCGCGTTGCTGATAATCCTCCAGGGTTTTCTGGAACAATTCTTCCAGAGAGCAGAGCTCTTCACCCGGAACGTCAATGGCTTTAACGATAGGGGTGGCGCCGGCGTTTTTCATAAAATTAAACATGCGCATCATTTGCGTCACGTTGCCTTGCGCCTGGGTACGAAGAAAGGTGGCGGTGCCTGTTAAACTGTGTTCAGAACACCATTCGCTTAGATGGAGGTAAAGATTTGATGCGTAAAACTCAAGGTTCATTGGCGTGTTGAGCTTTTGAACCATTCCTACAGCTGCCATAACAATATCCTTATTTCCAGAAAGTGTTGATGTGCATGACAGACGAGAATGCAACGGGCCGTTGTCACATTCTTACCTCTATGCACAATAAATACTCTTAGCAGAAGAACTCCGTTCCGCCAGTCCCTTATGCGATCTCATTTCCTGTTTATCGATCGGTAATGAGAATAGCGCGTCAATAAAAATAAGAAAATCCTTAAATGCAATTGTTTATCTTTTTTTACATTTTCAGCGGTGTGATTTTTTCAGGTGTAATGATTTTGAGTGTGGAGAAATTGCAACCGTTTGAAAGTTAAACGATATTATATGGTTTTCTGATTTATGAAACATTGTTTCAGATCATGAGGTGAGCCTTTCAAGTATGGTAATTTCAATAAAATAAACATTAGTCAGTCTGGATATCACACGCATAAACGGTTGAGAGCAAATATGCCTGTTTTTATAAACTAGCCGATTTTGCGGTAGATCATTTTTAATGTCATTAATCATACGAGCACGTTATTCGGTTGAGCGCAGTTTTGATGGGTGACTCGTTAACAAGGAGCAGTCAATGAAAAAGGTCGCGGTGCTGTTGGCACCAGGATTTGAAGAAGCAGAGGCCATTGTTACTCTTGATATTCTGCGACGTTTGCATATCGACGTCGAAACGCTGGCGTGTGCTGAATCACGGGCGGTGGTGAGTTACCATGATATTCCTGTGGTTGCGGACAGCACGCTGAGTGAACGCCAGCAGGCGCTTTTCGATGCGGTAGTGCTGCCGGGCGGTCCGCAGGGGAGCGCTAATCTGGCGGCTAATCCGGCGGTGATCGCTTTCGTTGCGCGTCATGATGCGGCAGGCAAATTAATTTGTCCTATCTGTTCCGCGGCGGCAAGGGTGCTGGGTGCTCACGGATTGCTGAAGGGGCGTCGTTATGTCTGTTCCGGCGACCTGTGGAAAGCGGTTCCGGAAGGTGTCTATGTGGATGCGCCCGTTGTTGAAGATGGTAATTTAATTAGCGGTAAAGGCTTGGGTCATGTCTTTGATTTCGCGCTAACCCTTTCCGCCAGACTGCTGGGAGACGATGCGCCGGTTCGCGAACAGGCTGAACATATCTATTATCCCTGGTAATCGTTATTCACCCAGGGCCATAAGGATTAGCTGGCTGATGTTATGGATTAATGTGCTGGCTTTCCTGCCTTTTGGCTGATGAATTCGCTCTGGGTTATGTCATGCTGGTCAATGACTTCCCTGGGTTATGAGTTAATCGTTATTTCTGCGTGTGTCTTAGGGGGTATTCCTGAAAGGCGGCCTCGGAAAAGTCTCATATGTGGTGGCGAGCGTACTGATATCAGGAACGGTGGAGAACGCGATGAACCTGTTCAACATTTCACCTTTTGCACAGTACGTGGTTCGCGGCTGAATCCTTCTGGCAGCAGTTATCTTCGACCATTATAAGCAAAAAGCGAAGCGTACGATTTGATGAATTAACACTCAACTAAACAGTATAGCTTCACGTCATCGCCAGCCGCTACCCCGGCTGGCGATGGTCTTTCTAAATGGCGAGCAGCGTCACACTGTCTATACTTACATGACTAATGAGACCGTTTGTGAGTCTCAATATGATGATAAGGAGGAGACCAGGGTGGCAGAACCGTTAACCGTATCCCCCGAACTCACTGCGAACTATGCGTATTTTTTTGACCTTGATGGCACATTGGCAGAGATAAAGCCTCATCCCGATCAGGTAGTGGTACCGCATAAAATCCTTCAGTTGTTAGACCGTCTCGCGGCGCACAACGCAGGGGCACTGGCATTGATTTCAGGGCGTTCAATGACTGAGCTGGATGCTTTGGCGAAGCCTTTTCGCTTTCCGCTCGCTGGCGTTCACGGGGCAGAGCGTCGTGACATCAATGGTAAAACCCATATCGTGCGCCTTCCTGAAGCGGTAGTCCGTGAGGTGGAGGCGTTATTACGTTCGACGCTTGTAGCGCTGCCCGGAACGGAGCTGGAGACGAAGGGGATGGCGTTTGCGCTGCACTACCGTCAGGCTCCGGAACATGAAGCGGCGCTGTTGGCGCTTGCGCAACACGTTACGCAGCACTGGCCGCAACTGGCGTTGCAGCCTGGTAAATGTGTTGTGGAAATCAAACCTAAGGGAACCAATAAAGGCGAAGCCATTGCCGCCTTTATGCAGGAGGCGCCCTTTGCGGGACGGATTCCCGTTTTTGTGGGCGACGATTTGACCGATGAGGCTGGCTTTAGCGTGGTGAATCACGCTGGCGGAATTTCCGTAAAAGTGGGCGTCGGGGCAACCCAGGCGGCATGGCGGCTGGAAAGCGTACCCGATGTCTGGCGCTGGCTGGAACAAATCAATTATCCACAACAAGAACAACAAGTAATGAATAACAGGAGAGATGGCTATGAGTCGTTTAGTCGTAGTATCTAATCGAATTGCCCCCCCGGATAATAAAGGCGGCGCCGGCGGCCTCGCCGTTGGCGTGCTTGGCGCGCTAAAAGCGGCTGGCGGGTTGTGGTTCGGCTGGAGTGGCGAGACAGGTAACGAGGATGAGCCATTAAAAAAGGTGACAAAAGGTAATATTACCTGGGCATCGTTTAACCTGAGTGAACAAGACTACGAAGATTATTACTGTCAATTTTCCAATGCGGTTCTCTGGCCTGCGTTCCACTATCGTCTGGACCTGGTACAGTTTCAGCGTCCTGCATGGGAAGGCTATATGCGGGTGAATGCGTTATTAGCGGATAAGTTATTGCCCCTCATTAAAGAGAACGACATCATTTGGGTGCATGACTACCACCTGTTACCGTTCGCCAGCGAACTGCGTAAACGCGGCGTGAACAACCGAATTGGTTTTTTCCTGCATATTCCATTCCCGACCCCGGAGATTTTTAACGCTTTACCGCCGCATGATGAACTGCTGGAGCAGTTGTGTGACTTTGATCTGCTAGGGTTCCAGACCGAAAATGATCGCCTGGCTTTTCTGGATAGCCTTTCGAGTCAAACGCGAGTCACGACTCGCAGTGGCAAGCAGCATATCGCGTGGGGTAAAGACTTCCAGACAGAAGTGTATCCTATCGGTATTGAGCCCGATGAGATTGCTCTGCAGGCTGCCGGGCCGTTGCCGCCTAAACTGGCGCAGCTCAAGGCGGAACTGAAAAATGTGAAGAATATTTTTTCCGTTGAGCGGCTGGATTATTCGAAAGGGCTGCCGGAACGTTTTCTGGCGTATGAAGCACTACTGGAAAACTACCCGCAGCATCGGGGAAAAATTCGTTATACCCAAATTGCGCCTACGTCACGCGGCGAAGTACAGGCATATCAGGATATTCGCCACCAGCTTGAGACGGAAGCAGGCCGGATTAATGGGAAATATGGACAATTGGGCTGGACGCCGCTCTATTATCTGAATCAGCATTTCGACCGTAAACTGTTAATGAAGATATTCCGTTATTCAGACGTCGGGCTCGTCACCCCGTTGCGTGACGGGATGAACCTGGTGGCGAAAGAGTTTGTCGCCGCGCAGGACCCCGCTAATCCTGGCGTACTGGTACTGTCACAGTTTGCCGGCGCGGCGAATGAACTGACGTCGGCGTTAATCGTCAATCCTTACGATCGGGATGACGTGGCGGCGGCGCTCAATCGTGCGTTAACGATGCCCCTTGCCGAGCGTATTTCGCGCCATGCGGAAATGCTGGACGTGATCGTTAAAAATGACATTAACCGCTGGCAGGAGCGTTTTATTCATGACCTAAAGGAGGTCACGCCGCGTAGCCCTGAGCGTCAGCAGCAGAACAACGTGGCGACGTTCCCTAAGCTGGCCTGAAATATCGCGAGCGGCGACTAGTCGCCCGCTAACGGTACCAGCAACACATCTACCTGACTGGCGCTGACGACACTTTTTGCCGAGCAGGACGCGCGCGAAAAGAAACTGTGGTTATGGTTGCCGCAAATGACCAGATCAACATGGTGTTTGCGGCACACAGCCAAAATATGCTGGCTTAACTCACCTGATGCGATGAAAGTTTGTTCAATTGGATAATCCGCCTTTTCCCCCAGCATCTTAAGAAAATTCTCGGTTTCCTCATGCATAACCGCGCGTAAATCCTCCATCATGGGCGCGGCGAACTGGTTATACAGTTCAGGATCGGAAGCGAGAGTAATCAGGCTTACTTTCGCCTGAACAGGGCGGGCGATAGAGACCGCTTTAGCCAGTAGCTGGTGACTTTCCGGGGTGACGGCAACGGCGACAAGAATATGGGTGTAGCTCATAACTCGCTCCTTGATTGCAAGAATATGAGATTGTGCTTTAGCTTTACTCTGTTTATCGCATTTCTGCAATGCGCTAATGCCACATTAATGTGAAGGACATCATAATTAATCATTAATTATTCTTATGTAAAGAATCGTGGCATAAGACACTTTTTACACACCACCAGGATGCTTCATTTAAACGGGTGAACAATGAAAGCTAAAAGTTAAATCAAATGAGCTTATTTTTAACAGCGGAGGGCGTATGCTGTGACGAGATTAATTAATAACGTTTAATATTTAAGCCACTGTTTACTAAAGGTAAAATAAAATCGTTTCTAAAATAGAAATAATAGCCTGTTATCTATTATCCTGGTGTTATTTTAACAGAGAGAAACAAAAAAGAATTTGGTGTTGACGTACCCCTATTCAGCAGTGTGGAATAGAAAAAGTGAACATTAGGTTATTAATTAAACAAAGTAAAAGCCATGCTGATGGTTTTATCGTAAGTATTCCGTTAAATTATGTGATCTGCATCACATATTTTCTAAAATCGCCGTCCCGCTCCGTTGTATGTCACGAAGCTGACGAGTAGAGTTGCGTCGAATTAGGAAAAATCTTAGGCATTTGTAAAAATTGATGTAAACGTGTAAGGCGAATCTCAGTGGGAAGCTGCGTTATACGTCACAATGTCCACAATGTCTGAGCGCTGCTATGCATTTGACCTTTTTGCTTCTTTTACCGGGCCTTCCCGGCGACATCACGGGGTGCGGCTACGTCGCACAAAAATAAAGTTGGTTATTCTGGATGGGAACAATGCATACATCCGAGTTGCTAAAACACATTTATGACATCAATTTGTCATATTTACTCCTTGCACAGCGTTTGATCGTCCAGGACAAAGCATCTGCGATGTTCCGCCTCGGTATCAACGAAGAGATGGCAAACACACTGGGCGCGTTGACCCTGCCGCAGATGGTCAAACTGGCGGAGACGAACCAGTTAGTTTGTCATTTCCGGTTTGACGATCATCAGACGATCACCCGTTTGACTCAGGATTCGCGCGTCGATGATTTACAGCAGATTCACACAGGTATCATGCTTTCAACGCGTCTGCTCAATGAAGTGGACGATACGGCGCGTAAGAAAAGGGCATGATAATGAGTGAAAAAAGCATTGTTCAGGAAGCTCGCGATATCCAGTTGGCGATGGAGTTGATTAATCTTGGCGCTCGTCTACAAATGCTGGAAAGCGAAACACAGCTCAGCCGTGGTCGCCTCATCAGGCTGTACAAAGAATTACGCGGTAGCCCGCCGCCTAAAGGGATGCTGCCATTTTCGACAGACTGGTTTATGACCTGGGAGCAAAATATTCATGCCTCCATGTTCTGCAACGCCTGGCAATTTTTACTGAAGACCGGCTTATGCAGCGGTGTGGATGCGGTGATTAAAGCTTATCGGCTTTATCTTGAGCAGTGTCCGCAACCGCCTGAAGGGCCGTTGTTGGCGCTGACTCGCGCATGGACGCTGGTGCGTTTTGTTGAAAGTGGGTTGCTTGAATTGTCGAGCTGTAACTGCTGCGGTGGGAACTTTATTACCCATGCGCATCAGCCCGTGGGCAGCTTTGCGTGTAGTTTATGCCAGCCGCCATCCCGCGCAGTAAAAAGACGTAAACTTTCCCGAGATGCTGCCGATATTATTCCACAACTGCTGGATGAACAGATCGAACAGGCTGTTTAACCGAAACGGTGTGGACAAACACTCCAGCAGCGGTAAGCCATTACCGCTGCTTTTTTTTGCCTTGCCTTCGCGTTAATCGCCCGACTGCGCATCCTGTCATAGTCAACAGCGGAAGGATGATGTCGTGCTTATCTTATTAGGTTACCTGGTGGTTATCGGTACAGTTTTCGGCGGTTATGTCATGACCGGCGGACACCTTGGGGCACTCTATCAACCTGCTGAACTGGTCATCATTGGCGGCGCGGGGATAGGGGCGTTCATTGTCGGCAACAACGGGAAAGCCATCAAAGGCACGATGAAAGCGATCCCGTTGTTATTTCGTCGTTCGAAATACACGAAATCTATGTACATGGATTTGCTGGCGTTGCTCTATCGCCTGATGGCCAAATCACGCCAGCAGGGGATGTTCTCCCTTGAACGCGATATTGAAAATCCGAAAGAGAGTGAAATCTTCGCCAGTTATCCGCGTATTCTGGCCGATGCGGTAATGCTTGATTTTATTGTCGATTATCTGCGCCTGATCATCAGCGGCAACATGAATACGTTCGAAATTGAAGCGTTGATGGATGAAGAGATTGAAACCCATGAAAGCGAGGCGGAAGTCCCTGCCAACAGTCTGGCGATGGTGGGGGATTCGCTGCCTGCCTTTGGTATCGTCGCGGCGGTAATGGGGGTGGTTCACGCTCTGGCTTCAGCCGATCGTCCGGCAGCGGAGTTGGGGGCGCTGATTGCCCATGCCATGGTAGGTACGTTCCTCGGTATTTTACTGGCTTATGGATTCATTTCACCGTTAGCGACCGTTTTGCGCCAGAAGAGCGCCGAAACCACCAAGATGATGCAGTGCGTAAAAATTACACTGCTGTCTAATCTGAACGGCTATGCGCCGCCGATTGCCGTGGAATTTGGTCGTAAAACGCTTTATTCCAGTGAGCGTCCATCGTTTATTGAGTTGGAAGAACACGTTCGCGCAGTGAGAAACCCAAACCAGCAGCAGACGACTGAGGAAGCATGAAAAATCAGGCTCATCCCATTGTCGTCGTAAAACGCCGCAGGCACAAACCGCACGGCGGCGGGGCGCACGGTTCCTGGAAAATTGCCTACGCCGATTTTATGACGGCGATGATGGCTTTTTTTCTGGTGATGTGGCTGATTTCCATCTCCAGCCCTAAAGAATTAATTCAGATTGCCGAATATTTTCGTACGCCGTTGGCCACCGCGGTAACGGGGGGGAATCGGATTGCCAATAGCGAGAGCCCGATACCAGGCGGCGGCGATGATTACACCCAACAGCAGGGTGAAGTGGAAAAGCAGCCGAATATCGACGAGCTGAAAAAACGGATGGAGCAGAGTCGGTTAAACAAACTGCGCGGCGATCTGGATCAACTGATCGAATCCGATCCCAAACTGCGCGCGTTACGTCCGCATCTGAAAATTGATTTGGTTCAGGAGGGGTTGCGCATCCAGATTATCGACAGCCAGAACCGCCCGATGTTTAAAACCGGCAGCGCCGAAGTTGAGCCGTATATGCGCGATATCCTGCGTGCGATTGCGCCAGTGTTAAACGGTATACCTAATCGCATTAGCCTGGCCGGCCATACCGATGACTTTCCCTACGCGAACGGCGAAAAAGGCTATAGCAACTGGGAGTTATCCGCCGATCGCGCCAATGCCTCGCGTCGCGAACTGGTCGCTGGCGGGCTGGATAACGGAAAAGTATTACGGGTGGTTGGCATGGCCGCCACGATGCGGCTGAGCGATCGCGGTCCTGATGACGCCATCAACCGCCGTATAAGCCTGCTGGTGTTAAACAAACAGGCGGAACAGGCCATTTTGCATGAAAACGCTGAAAGCCAGAATGAGCCGGTAAGTGTATTACAACAGCCTGCGGCAGCCCCGCCGGCAAGCGTACCCACATCGCCAAAAGCGGAACCGAGGTGATAGCGTGAGCATGGATATTAGCGATTTTTATCAGACATTTTTTGATGAAGCTGACGAGCTGTTGGCTGATATGGAGCAGCATCTGCTGGATTTGGTGCCGGAATCCCCGGACGCTGAACAACTGAACGCCATTTTTCGCGCGGCGCACTCCATTAAAGGCGGCGCGGGCACATTCGGCTTCACTATTCTGCAGGAAACCACGCATTTAATGGAAAACCTGCTGGATGAAGCCCGACGCGGTGAAATGCAGCTCAATACCGACATTATCAACCTGTTTTTGGAAACGAAAGATATTATGCAGGAACAGCTCGACGCCTATAAAAACTCCGAAGAGCCGGATGCCGCAAGCTTCGAATATATCTGCAATGCGCTACGCCAGTTGGCGCTGGAGGCGAAAGGCGAAACCACGCCGGCGGTCGTAGAAACCGCGGCACTAAGCGCGGCGATCCAGGAAGAGAGCGTAGCCGAAACCGAATCGCCTCGTGACGAGAGTAAACTGCGCATTGTACTTTCACGGTTGAAAGCCAATGAGGTCGATCTGCTTGAAGAAGAGTTGGGCAATCTGGCTACTCTGACGGATGTCGTTAAGGGGGCGGATTCACTGTCGGCAACTCTGGATGGCAGCGTCGCGGAAGATGACATTGTCGCGGTGCTCTGTTTTGTCATCGAGGCCGATCAGATCGCTTTTGAAAAAGTGGTCACCGCGCCGGTTGAAAAAGCGCAAGAGAAAACCGAGGTAGCACCGGTAGCGTCTCCGGCAGTCGTTGCGCCAGCCGCCAAAAGCGCGGCCCATGAACATCATGCGGGGCGCGAAAAACCTGCGCGTGAACGCGAGTCCACCAGCATTCGCGTGGCGGTAGAGAAAGTGGATCAGCTCATAAACCTGGTCGGCGAGTTAGTGATTACCCAGTCAATGTTGGCCCAGCGTTCTAACGAGCTGGACCCGGTAAACCACGGCGATCTCATTACCAGTATGGGGCAGTTACAACGTAACGCCCGCGACTTACAAGAGTCGGTGATGTCGATTCGTATGATGCCTATGGAGTACGTCTTCAGCCGTTTCCCGCGTCTGGTACGCGATTTAGCGGGCAAACTGGGCAAGCAGGTAGAGCTGACGCTGGTGGGGAGCTCCACTGAACTTGATAAAAGCCTGATCGAACGCATTATCGACCCGCTGACGCACCTGGTGCGCAACAGTCTCGACCACGGGATTGAAATGCCGGAAAAACGCCTTGAGGCGGGGAAAAATGTTGTCGGCAATCTGATCCTTTCCGCAGAACATCAGGGCGGGAATATTTGTATTGAAGTGACCGATGACGGCGCGGGGCTTAACCGTGAGCGTATCCTGGCGAAGGCCATGTCGCAGGGGATGGCGGTGAATGAAAACATGACCGACGATGAAGTAGGCATGTTGATCTTCGCGCCGGGATTCTCAACTGCGGAACAGGTCACGGATGTCTCCGGTCGCGGCGTTGGCATGGATGTGGTGAAACGTAACATTCAGGAGATGGGCGGTCACGTTGAGATCCAGTCAAAACAAGGCTCCGGCACCACGATTCGTATTCTGCTGCCGCTGACGCTGGCCATCCTCGATGGGATGTCGGTTCGCGTGGCGGGGGAAGTTTTTATCCTGCCGTTGAATGCGGTGATGGAGTCGCTGCAACCGCGTGAAGAGGATCTTCATCCGCTGGCGGGCGGCGAACGGGTTCTGGAAGTTCGCGGCGAGTATTTGCCGCTGGTCGAATTGTGGAAAGTGTTTGACGTGGACGGGGCGAAAACCGAAGCCACGCAGGGCATTGTTGTGATCCTGCAAAGCGCGGGACGCCGTTACGCGCTGCTGGTCGATCAGCTCATCGGTCAGCACCAGGTGGTGGTCAAAAATCTGGAAAGCAATTATCGCAAGGTACCGGGGATTTCCGCCGCGACGATCCTGGGCGACGGCAGCGTCGCGCTGATTGTTGATGTTTCCGCATTGCAGGGTTTAAACCGCGAACAACGTATGGCGATCACAGCCGCCTGATTGAGTGAGAAGGGAATAATATGACCGGTATGAGTAATGTAAGCAAACTGGCCGGCGAGCCGTCAGGTCAGGAATTCCTGGTGTTTACACTGGGAAATGAAGAGTACGGCATCGATATCCTGAAAGTGCAGGAGATCCGTGGCTATGACCAGGTGACGCGCATCGCCAATACACCGGCCTTTATAAAAGGGGTGACTAACCTGCGCGGCGTGATTGTCCCCATTGTCGATCTGCGCGTGAAATTCTGCGAAGGCGACGTTGAGTATGATGACAATACGGTAGTGATCGTACTGAATCTGGGGCAACGCGTCGTCGGGATAGTGGTAGACGGTGTGTCTGACGTACTGTCATTAACGGCGGAACAAATCCGTCCGGCGCCAGAATTTGCCGTGACCTTGTCAACAGAATATTTGACGGGATTGGGTGCGCTCGGCGAGCGTATGCTGATTCTGGTGAATATCGAAAAACTGCTTAACAGCGAAGAGATGGCGCTGCTGGATATCGCAGCATCACACGTCGCGTAATAACGTTGCCGGATGGCGTCGCGCCATCCGGCAATATTCACCGTTATGCTTCCGCCAGCGGTGAGAGTGCCTGTTCATCGCTCGCGCTCAGCCCCTGCATTTTGCGCCGGCATCGCCGCTGCGACACTATTATTGTCAATATCGTCTTCCGGAACAGCGTATTTCCTTTTTGCAAAAGTAAAGTTATCACCGCAGGTGCCGATAACGTTGATAACTCGTTATCAGGAAGGTGCCTTATGTTTAACCGTATCCGCGTTGTCACAATGCTGATGATGGTGCTGGGGGTTTTCGCACTGCTACAGCTTGTTTCCGGTGGTTTGCTGTTTTCTTCATTACAGCATAACCAGCAAGGTTTTGTTATTTCTAACGAATTACGTCAGCAACAAAGCGAACTCACGTCGACATGGGACTTAATGCTGCAAACGCGCATTAACCTGAGCCGCTCCGCCGCACGCATGATGATGGACGCTTCTAACCAGCAGAGCAGCGCCAAAACGGATTTACTCCAGAATGCAAAAACGACTCTCGCACAGGCGGCGGCGCACTACGCCAATTTCAAAAACATGACGCCATTGCCAGCGATGGCGGAGGCCAGCGCGAACGTCGATGAAAAATATCAGCGCTATCAGGCCGCATTAGCCGAACTTATTCAGTTTCTGGACAATGGCAATATGGATGCCTACTTCGCCCAGCCAACCCAGGGAATGCAAAACGCGTTGGGCGAGGCGCTGGGCAATTACGCCCGGGTGAGCGAAAACCTGTACCGCCAGACATTTGATCAAAGCGCTCATGACTACCGTTTTGCGCAATGGCAACTGGGGGGGCTTGCGGTCGTGCTGGTGCTGATTTTGATGGTGGTTTGGTTCGGCATTCGTCATGCCCTGCTTAACCCATTAGCGCGAGTGATTACTCATATCCGTGAAATTGCCAGCGGCGATCTGACGAAAACGCTCACTGTCTCAGGACGTAATGAAATTGGCGAACTGGCGGGAACGGTTGAACATATGCAACGCTCGCTGATTGACACCGTAACGCAGGTTCGTGAAGGTTCGGATGCGATTTATTCCGGCACCAGTGAAATTGCCGCCGGTAATACCGACCTCTCTTCCCGTACCGAACAGCAGGCATCCGCTCTGGAAGAGACGGCGGCCAGCATGGAACAACTGACGGCTACCGTGAAGCAAAACGCCGATAACGCCCGTCAGGCTTCGCAACTGGCGCAAAGCGCCTCCGAGACCGCGCGTCATGGCGGCAAAGTGGTCGACGGCGTGGTAAACACCATGCACGAAATTGCCGACAGTTCGAAAAAAATCGCTGACATTATCAGCGTTATCGACGGTATTGCCTTCCAGACTAACATTCTGGCGCTGAACGCGGCGGTAGAAGCGGCGCGCGCGGGAGAGCAGGGGCGCGGTTTTGCGGTCGTGGCAGGCGAGGTGCGTAATCTGGCCAGCCGCAGCGCCCAGGCGGCGAAAGAAATAAAAGCGTTGATTGAAGATTCCGTCTCGCGTGTCGATACCGGTTCTGTGCTGGTGGAAAGCGCCGGGGAAACCATGACTGACATCGTCAATGCCGTTACGCGCGTCACGGATATCATGGGCGAAATCGCCTCCGCCTCGGATGAGCAAAGCCGGGGTATCGATCAGGTCGCTTTGGCCGTTTCCGAAATGGATCGCGTAACGCAACAGAACGCCTCGCTGGTTCAGGAATCCGCAGCGGCCGCCGCCGCGCTGGAAGAGCAGGCCAGCCGTCTGACCCAGGCGGTATCGGCTTTCCGCCTGGCATCGCGACCGCTGGTGGCAAATAAACCTGATATGCGTTTATCAGTGGACGCTCAGTCCGGCAATACGCCGCGGCCCTTAGCCGCCGGGGATGATGCGAACTGGGAAACCTTCTGATCGACGTGCGCTGTCGGTTCTCGATTAATTTGCGAACCCGCCGATACCTTTCGTCTGGTTCGCATAGATAAAAGCAAAAAATGTGTAATACGGGAAGCATGGCGCTGCCGCAGGGCGCGCCCGTTGTACTTTGAATGTGATTAAGAAGGCGCTATGACATCATCTCTGCCCTCCGGGCAAACGTCAGTATTGTTACAGATGACACAGCGCCTCGCGCTGTCCGACGCGCATTTTCGTCGGATATGTCAATTAATCTACCAGCGCGCAGGGATCGTGCTGGCCGACCATAAGCGGGATATGGTTTATAACCGCCTGGTCCGTCGGCTGCGTGCCCTGGGACTGGATGATTTTGGCCGTTATCTCAGTATGCTGGAGGCTAATCAAAACAGCGCTGAGTGGCAGGCTTTTATCAACGCTCTGACTACCAACCTGACCGCCTTTTTTCGCGAGGCGCACCATTTTCCCATCCTTGCGGAACATGCGCGTCGCCGCCACGGCGAGTATCGCGTCTGGAGTGCGGCGGCATCGACAGGAGAAGAACCTTACAGTATCGCCATTACGCTGGCGGATGCGTTGGGGATGGCCCCCGGTCGCTGGAAAGTATTCGCCAGCGATATTGATACTGAAGTGCTGGAAAAAGCGAGAAGCGGTATTTATCGCCTCAGCGAACTGAAAACGTTATCGCCGCAGCAGCTACAACGTTACTTCATGCGTGGTACGGGGCCGCATGAAGGACTGGTGCGCGTGCGTCAGGAACTGGCCAATTATGTTGAATTTTCCTCCGTTAATTTGTTGGAAAAGCAGTACAACGTACCCGGTCCCTTTGACGCGATTTTTTGCCGTAACGTCATGATCTATTTTGATAAAACGACTCAGGAGGACATTCTGCGCCGTTTTGTTCCACTCCTTAAACCTGACGGACTGTTGTTTGCCGGTCACTCAGAAAACTTTAGCAACCTCGTGCGCGAGTTTAGCCTGCGCGGACAGACGGTGTATGCGCTAAGTAAGGATAAAGCATGAGTAAAATCAGGGTATTGTCAGTTGATGATTCCGCGCTAATGCGCCAAATCATGACTGAAATTATTAATAGCCATAGCGATATGGAGATGGTGGCGACTGCGCCGGACCCGTTGGTCGCCAGGGATCTCATCAAAAAATTTAATCCGGACGTATTGACCCTGGACGTTGAGATGCCGCGTATGGACGGCCTCGATTTTCTGGAAAAACTGATGCGCCTGCGACCGATGCCGGTGGTGATGGTCTCTTCGCTGACCGGGAAAGGTTCCGAAGTGACGCTACGGGCGCTGGAGTTGGGGGCCATCGATTTTGTCACTAAACCGCAGCTTGGCATTCGTGAAGGTATGCTGGCGTATAGCGAGATGATCGCCGAAAAAGTGCGTACCGCCGCGCGGGCCCGCATCGCCGCACATAAACCGATGGCGGCCCCGACAACCTTAAAAGCGGGTCCGCTGCTCAGTTCGGAAAAACTGATTGCTATCGGCGCTTCAACGGGCGGTACTGAAGCTATCCGACATGTGCTGCAACCGCTGCCGCTTTCCAGTCCGGCAGTGATTATTACGCAGCATATGCCGCCTGGCTTTACCCGCTCGTTTGCCGAGCGTCTGAATAAACTCTGTCAAATCAGCGTGAAGGAGGCGGAGGACGGCGAACGCGTATTGCCAGGTCATGCCTACATTGCGCCCGGCGACAAGCATATGGAGCTGGCGCGTAGCGGGGCGAATTATCAAATCAAAATTCATGATGGCCCGCCGGTAAACCGGCATCGGCCTTCCGTGGATGTGCTGTTTCATTCGGTGGCGAAACACGCGGGGCGCAACGCCGTAGGCGTCATTCTTACGGGGATGGGCAACGATGGCGCCGCTGGAATGTTAGCGATGTACCAGGCTGGCGCCTGGACCATTGCGCAAAACGAAGCAAGTTGTGTGGTGTTCGGCATGCCGCGCGAGGCCATCAATATGGGTGGCGTAAGCGAAGTGGTCGATCTTAGCCAGGTAAGCCAGCAGATGCTGGCGAAAATCAGTGCCGGACAGGCGATACGTATTTGAACCAGGAGTAGTATTTTATGGCGGATAAAGAGCTTAAATTTTTGGTTGTGGATGACTTTTCGACCATGCGTCGTATCGTGCGTAACCTCTTAAAAGAGCTTGGATTTAACAATGTGGAAGAGGCCGAAGACGGCGTCGATGCTCTGAACAAGCTCCAGGCGGGCGGCTTTGGTTTTATTATCTCCGACTGGAACATGCCGAATATGGATGGCCTGGAGCTGCTGAAAACCATTCGCGCCGATAGCGCCATGTCGGCGTTACCCGTGTTGATGGTCACGGCGGAAGCCAAGAAAGAGAATATTATCGCCGCCGCACAGGCTGGCGCCAGCGGTTATGTCGTAAAACCGTTTACCGCAGCGACTCTGGAAGAGAAGCTCAACAAAATCTTTGAGAAACTGGGCATGTGAGGATGCGATGATGATGCAACCATCTATCAAGCCTGCTGATGAAGGCTCAGCAGGAGACATCATTGCGCGCATCGGTAGTCTGACCCGAATGCTGCGCGACAGCCTGCGTGAACTGGGGCTGGACCAGGCGATTGCCGAAGCGGCGGAGGCGATCCCTGATGCGCGCGACCGTCTGGATTACGTCGTCCAGATGACGGCGCAGGCGGCGGAACGCGCGCTAAACAGCGTCGAAGCCTCGCAGCCGCATCAGGATGCGATGGAAAAAGAGGCGAAAGCGCTAACCCAACGTTGGGACGAGTGGTTTGACAATCCGATCGAGCTTTCCGACGCCCGTGAACTGGTGACGGATACGCGCCAGTTTCTCAGGGATGTCCCGGGCCATACCAGCTTTACTAACGCGCAACTGCTGGACATCATGATGGCGCAGGATTTCCAGGATCTGACGGGTCAGGTGATCAAACGCATGATGGACGTGATTCAGGAGATTGAACGCCAGTTGTTAATGGTGCTGCTGGAAAACATCCCGGAACAGAGCGCGCGACCAAAACGCGAGAACGAAAGCTTGCTCAACGGCCCGCAGGTGGATACCTCGAAAGCTGGCGTCGTTGCCAGTCAGGATCAGGTGGACGACCTGCTGGACAGTCTTGGCTTTTAAGCTTTTTTGACCTGATGGCGCGGCGCTTATCGGGTCCGAATCCGTCAACCCGGCCGGATACGATACTTTCTTATCGTATCCGGCTATCTCTATTAACGCCATAAACCCCGCCTTTTTTACCGCTTACTCTGCCCATTGGCGTAAAGCGGTTCTGGCATCATTCTCGCTTATCAATCTATCCAGGGTTTGCTGCGTGGCAGAAGAGAGCGACGACGACAAAACAGAAGCCCCCACACCCCACCGACTTGAAAAAGCGCGGGAAGAAGGGCAGATCCCCCGTTCCAGAGAACTGACCTCACTGCTGATATTGCTGGTGGGCGTTTGTATTATTTGGTTCGGCGGCGAGTCGTTAGCGCGGCAACTGGCGGGAATGCTCTCAGCAGGCCTGCACTTCGATCACCGTATGGTGAACGATCCTAACCTGATCCTGGGGCAGATAATTTTGCTGATTAAAGCGGCGATGATGGCACTGCTACCGCTCATCGCGGGCGTGGTGCTGGTGGCGCTTATCTCGCCGGTTATGCTTGGCGGCCTGATTTTTAGCGGTAAGTCGCTACAGCCAAAATTTTCTAAATTAAACCCGCTGCCGGGAATTAAGCGCATGTTTTCGGCGCAGACCGGCGCGGAACTGCTAAAAGCGGTGTTGAAATCCACGCTGGTCGGCTGCGTTACCGGCTTTTATCTCTGGCATCACTGGCCGCAAATGATGCGCCTGATGGCGGAGTCGCCGATCGTCGCAATGGGGAATGCGCTGGATCTGGTTGGACTCTGCGCGTTACTGGTGGTACTGGGCGTGATTCCGATGGTGGGATTTGACGTGTTTTTCCAGATCTTTAGCCACCTGAAAAAATTACGCATGTCGCGGCAGGACATTCGCGACGAATTTAAAGAGAGCGAAGGCGATCCGCATGTTAAGGGCAAAATTCGCCAGATGCAACGCGCCGCCGCGCAGCGCCGCATGATGGAAGATGTGCCGAAAGCGGACGTCATTGTCACTAACCCGACGCACTATTCCGTGGCGCTGCAGTATGACGAAAACAAAATGAGCGCGCCGAAAGTGGTCGCGAAGGGGGCTGGATTAATAGCGCTGCGCATTCGCGAGATCGGCGCTGAACATCGGGTTCCCACTTTAGAAGCGCCGCCGCTGGCGCGGGCATTATATCGCCACGCCGAAATCGGTCAGCAAATTCCCGGACAGTTATATGCTGCCGTTGCGGAAGTGTTGGCCTGGGTCTGGCAGCTTAAACGCTGGCGGCTTGCGGGCGGGCAACGTCCTCCACAACCTGAGAACCTTCCGGTGCCAGAAGCGCTGGATTTTATGAACGAGAAGACTACTGATGGCTAATCTGGTCGCGATGCTGCGCCTGCCCAGCAACCTGAAATCGACGCAATGGCAAATTCTTGCCGGGCCGATCCTCATTCTGCTGATTTTGTCGATGATGGTGCTGCCGCTGCCTGCTTTTATCCTCGACTTATTGTTTACCTTTAATATTGCGCTATCGATCATGGTGCTGCTGGTGGCGATGTTTACCCAGCGCACTCTGGATTTTGCCGCGTTTCCAACCATTCTGCTGTTTACCACGCTACTGCGTCTGGCGCTTAACGTTGCCTCAACGCGCATTATTTTGATGGAAGGGCATACCGGCGCGGCGGCGGCGGGAAAGGTGGTAGAGGCGTTCGGTCATTTCCTGGTCGGCGGTAACTTCGCGATCGGGATTGTGGTTTTTATCATCCTCGTCATTATCAACTTCATGGTCATCACCAAAGGCGCCGGACGTATTGCCGAAGTCGGCGCGCGCTTTGTGCTGGACGGTATGCCCGGCAAGCAAATGGCGATTGACGCCGATCTTAATGCCGGTCTGATTGGTGAAGACGAGGCCAAAAAACGGCGTTCGGAAGTCACTCAGGAAGCCGACTTCTACGGCTCGATGGACGGGGCAAGTAAATTTGTACGCGGCGACGCCATCGCCGGTATTCTCATCATGGTCATTAACGTGGTCGGCGGGCTGCTGGTCGGCGTATTGCAGCACGGAATGAGCATGGGCAGCGCGGCGGAAAGCTACACCCTGCTGACCATTGGCGACGGCCTGGTCGCCCAGATCCCGGCGCTGGTTATCTCCACGGCGGCGGGCGTCATTGTGACCCGCGTCAGTACCGATCAGGATGTAGGCGAGCAGATGGTTGGCCAACTGTTCAGTAATCCAAGGGTGATGCTGCTGGCGGCGGCGGTGCTGGGGCTGCTTGGCATGGTGCCAGGAATGCCTAACCTGGTATTTTTACTTTTTACCGCCGCTTTGCTCGGCCTGGCATGGTGGCTGCGCGGGCGTGAAGAAAAAGCGCCGGAGGAGCCGCAGCCGGTAAAAATGCCGGAAAATAACTCGGTGGTCGAAGCCACCTGGAATGACGTACAGCTTGAGGATTCACTGGGAATGGAAGTAGGCTACCGCCTGATCCCGATGGTGGATTTTCAACAGGATGGCGAATTGCTCGGACGTATTCGCAGCATTCGTAAAAAATTCGCGCAGGATATGGGGTTCCTGCCACCGGTTGTCCATATTCGCGACAATATGGATTTACAGCCTGCGCGCTACCGTATTTTGATGAAAGGGGTAGAGATCGGCAGCGGGGACGCCTATCCGGGGCGCTGGCTGGCTATTAACCCCGGCACGGCGGCGGGAACGCTACCGGGCGAGAAAACCGTCGATCCAGCTTTTGGCCTTGATGCCATCTGGATTGAAAGCGCCCTGAAAGAGCAGGCGCAAATTCAGGGCTTTACCGTTGTTGAAGCCAGTACCGTTGTGGCGACGCACCTTAACCACTTGATTGGCCAATTCTCCGCTGAACTGTTTGGCCGCCAGGAAGCGCAGCAACTGTTGGATCGTGTCTCTCAGGAGATGCCTAAACTCACGGAAGATCTGGTCCCCGGCGTCGTGACCCTCACGACTTTACACAAAGTCCTGCAAAACTTACTGGCGGAAAAAGTCCCTATTCGCGATATGCGCACCATTCTGGAAACGCTGGCGGAACATGCGCCGTTACAAAGCGATCCGCATGAATTAACCGCCGTGGTACGCGTGGCATTAGGGCGAGCGATTACGCAACAGTGGTTCCCCGGTAATGAAGAAGTGCAGGTGATTGGCCTGGATACCGCGCTGGAGCGTTTGCTGCTTCAGGCATTGCAGGGCGGCGGTGGACTTGAGCCTGGGTTGGCGGATCGCCTGCTGGCGCAGACGCAAGAGGCGCTTTCTCGCCAGGAGATGCTGGGCGCGCCGCCGGTATTACTGGTTAACCATGCGCTACGTCCATTATTGTCCCGCTTTTTGCGGCGCAGTTTACCGCAGCTGGTGGTGTTGTCGAACCTTGAGCTTTCCGATAACCGTCATATCCGCATGACGGCGACCATTGGAGGAAAATAATGCGTAAATGGCTGGCATTGTTGCTCTTTCCCCTGACGGTTCAGGCCGCAGGCGAAGGCGCGTGGCAGGATAGCGGTATGGGCGTAACCTTAAATTACCGGGGTGTTTCCGCATCGTCTTCGCCATTGTCGGCGCGCCAGCCGGTTTCCGGTGTGATGACGCTGGTCGCCTGGCGTTATGAACTGAATGGCCCGACTCCCGCGGGCTTACGGGTACGTTTATGTTCCCAGTCCCGTTGCGTAGAACTTGATGGTCAGAGTGGCACGACCCACGGTTTTGCTCATGTTCCCGCAGTCGAGCCGCTCCGCTTTGTCTGGGAAGTCCCCGGCGGCGGCCGGCTTATCCCGGCGTTAAAAGTGCGGAGCAATCAGGTGATTGTGAACTACCGCTAACCGCCCCTTTCTTTGCCAGATAGCAAACCTGACTCTCTTTTTGAATAAATAGAAACGCCGTTTTATAAAATAGTGAGGTAGGTTGCCGGACTCTTTGCGTTTTTGCCATTTACGCTCTGGCAATGGCAGAAACAAAAAGGTTTCCGCCCAGCTTAGCTTTTACTGTAGCGAATCGACTGCGTCGGCGGTAAAACTGCACGCAGTACTGAATTCGACATTACACAGAGGTTAAGCAAATGATGGTTTATCCAGTCAAACACAGTCCGCTATTGCGTCAGCCTGAGCATTTTATCGCCAGAGATGAACTAAAAGCCCTGGTGCAAAAGGTGACGCATAACCTGGTCAATATTAAAGATGAGACAGGCGAATTTTTATTGCGACTGGACGACGGACGCGTGATCGATACTAAAGGCTGGGCCGGATGGGAGTGGACGCACGGCGTGGGCCTGTACGGAATGTATCACTATTACCAACAGACCGGCGACCAGACGATGCGTAAGATCATTGATGACTGGTTTGCCGATCGTTTTGCGGAAGGCGCGACGACGAAAAACGTTAATACGATGGCGCCGTTTTTAACGTTGGCGTATCGCTATGAAGAGACGCGTAATCCAGCGTATTTACCGTGGCTGGAAACGTGGGCCGAATGGGCGATGAATGAAATGCCCCGTACCGATCACGGCGGAATGCAGCACATCACGCTGGCGGAGGAAAATCATCAGCAGATGTGGGACGACACGCTAATGATGACGGTGCTGCCGCTGGCGAAAATCGGTAAGCTGTTGAACCGGCCGGAATATGTGGAAGAGGCAACCTATCAGTTCCTGCTACACGTGCAGAATTTGATGGATAAAGAGACGGGGCTGTGGTTCCACGGCTGGAGCTATGACGGTCATCATAACTTCGCTAACGCTCGCTGGGCGCGCGGCAACAGTTGGCTGACCATTGTGATCCCGGATTTTCTTGAACTGCTGGACTTGCCGGAAAACAATGCCGTGCGCCGTTACCTGGTCCAGGTACTGAATGCGCAGATCGCCGCGCTGGCGAAATGTCAGGATGAAAGTGGTTTGTGGCATACGCTGCTTGACGATCCGCACTCTTATCTTGAGGCGTCGGCGACGGCGGGTTTTGCCTACGGTATTCTTAAAGCGGTGCGCAAACGCTATGTCGGGCGGCACTATGCGCAGGTGGCGGAAAAAGCCATTCGGGGGATAGTGAAACATATCTCGCCGGAAGGCGAACTGCTGCAAACGTCATTTGGCACTGGCATGGGCCACGATCTCGATTTTTACCGTCATATTCCGTTGACCTCTATGCCTTACGGGCAGGCGATGGCAATGCTGTGTTTGACGGAATATCTGCGTAACTATTTCTGATGTATGCAGATATTCCGGCCGTATCCTTGTCTGATGGCGCTTTGCTTATTTGACTATGGCGCCTGACCCGGCTGCGTGGTATCAGCCTGTGGATCAAACAGGTGGTCAAGGATTTTTCGCATGATGGGCGCGGCGGTAACGCCGTCGCTTCCGCCGTTTTCCAGAATCAAGGCAATAGCGACCTTAGGGTTTTTATACGGTGCAAAAGCGGTATAAAACACATGATCGCGCAGGCGAATGGGGATCATTTTCGCGTTGTAGGTCTGATTTTCTTTCAGGCTAAATACCTGCGACGTGCCGCTTTTGGCCGCAATGCCGTAGGGCGCGGTGTGAAAGAACTTATAGCCCGTTCCGTTGGGTGCATTCGCCATGCCATACATCGCCTGACGCACCAGTCCCCAGTATGGCGACGCCGGATCGGCTATCTGTGCCGCTGTTCCGGAAGGACGATACGGAACCACCGTTTTGCCGCTCTCTTCATTGAGTAACAGGTGAGGGGCAATCACCTTACCGTTGTTGATGAGCGCCACCATCGCTTTTACCATCTGGATGGGGGTGGCAATCCAGTAACCCTGGCCGATGCCGACAGAGATGGTATCGCCCTGATACCAGGCTTTTTTATGGACCCGCTGTTTCCATGCGCGGCTGGGAAGCAGCCCGTCATACTCTTCATTAAGGTCGATGCCCGTCGGTTTGCCATAGCCGAACTGAGACAACATCGTGTCGATACGGTCAATACCCATCATATAAGCGACCTGATAGAAAAAGGTATCCGCAGATTCCTCAATCGCTTTAGTGACATCCAGCATACCGTGTCCGGTTTTTTTCCAGTCCCGGTAATGACGCTGCGTGCCGGGAAGCGTCCAGGTTGGCGCGCCAAAGAAGGTGGTTTGCGGCGTAATAATCCCGCATAACAGCGCGGACATCGCCATATAGGGTTTAACCGTTGACGCCGGGGGATAAAGCCCTTGCGTCACGCGGTTGATCAGCGGCAGATTTTTATCGTGCAGCAGTTTGCCGTAATCCTGATAGCTAATGCCTTTTACAAAGGGGTTCGGGTCGTAGCTGGGCATAGATACCATCGCCAGCACTGAACCATCGTGCGGATCTTCAACCAGTACGGCAGCACGCTGCCCGGCCAGCAAACTTTCAATGTACTCTTGTAAATGGAGATCCAGCGTCAGGTGAATGTTCTTACCCGCGATGGGAGGAACGTCTTTCAGCAGGCGGACAATACGCCCGTGATTATCCACCTCGACCTCCTGATAACCGGTTTTGCCATGAAGATCGTTTTCGTAGTAACGCTCAATCCCCTGTTTACCGATGTTATGGTCCGCCGCGTAATTCTCTGCCAGCCCTTTTTTATCCAGCGCTTTAAGGTCGTTATCGTTTATCTTTGACACGTAACCGAGAACATGCGCCAGCTCCGCGCCGTAAGGATACTGCCGATCCTGATAGCTATTGATCGTGACGCCGTTGAAATGAAACTGATTGACCGCAAAGCGTGCGATTTCAACATCCGTTAGCGCGTTTTTGAGCACCACCGGACGATAGAGGCTACTGGATTTTAGCGCATGGCGAAAGTCGGCGATATCGTCGGGGGAGAGATCAACAATAGGGGTGAGCTGTTTTAGCAGCGCATCCATATCGGCAATTTTATAGGGCGTAACCGCGATATCATACCAGGTTACGTTACGCACCAGCGGAATGCCGTTGCGATCGTAAATGATGCCGCGCGTGGGCGCGACGGGTAGCATCTTGATATCGTTCTCATTCGAACGGGTGGTGTAGTAGTGGTGCTGGCGGATTTGCAAGTTATAGAGGTTGAAGATCAGGATACCAAAGCAGACAACCACTACACCAAACGCCACAATCACACGTCTCAGGAAGAGTTTCTCTTCCGCATCAAAGTCTTTAAAAGTCATTACCTGTACCTGAACAATCCGCCGCCTAATGATACGGGGCGGTCAGCGCCAGCACAGGTAAAAGATGTTCCATCTCTCTATAGAAATGTGTCATTCCTTGTGATTTGTTACAGATATACCGCTGTGGCAATAAAAAGGCCTGAGTCCGTTCCCCGGAATCAGGCCTGATGATGTTAACGACGGCGCGTTTACATGCGTTCTACGGTTTCGATACCCAACGTATCCAGACCCAGTTTCAGCGTCTTCGCCGTCAGTTGCGCCAGTTTTAGGCGGCTATTGCGAACCGCGTCATTCTCGGCGCTGAGAATAGGGCAGTGCTCGTAGAAGCCGGAGAACAGCCCGGCGACGTCATACAGATACGCGCACATGACGTGCGGCGTACCTTCACGCGCGACCACCGTCAGGGTTTCTTCAAACTGCAGCAGACGGGCAGCGAGCTGCGCTTCGCGATCTTCGCTAATGATAACCGGTGCGCTCGCCAGCGCCTGCTCGTCGATGTCCGCTTTACGGAAAACAGACAGCACACGCGTATAGGCATACTGCATATAAGGAGCGGTATTGCCTTCGAAAGCCAACATATTATCCCAGTCGAAGATATAGTCAGTGGTGCGGTTTTTTGACAGATCGGCGTATTTCACCGCGCCAATACCGACGGCGTTAGCCAGTTTTTCCAGCTCGTCAGCCGGCATATTCGGGTTCTTCTCCGCCACCAGACGACGCGCGCGCTCCAGCGCCTCATCCAGCAGGTCCGCCAGTTTCACCGTACCGCCCGCGCGAGTTTTAAACGGTTTACCGTCTTTACCCAACATCATGCCGAACATGTGGTGTTCCAGCGGAACGGAATCCGGCACATAACCGGCTTTGCGCACAATGGTCCAGGCTTGCATCAGGTGCTGGTGCTGACGGGAGTCAATGTAGTAGAGCACGCGGTCGGCGTGCAGCGTTTCGTAACGGTATTTGGCGCAGGCGATATCGGTAGTGGTATACAGATAACCGCCATCTTTCTTCTGAATAATGACGCCCATCGGGTCGCCTTCCTTGTTTTTAAACTCATCAAGGAAAACCACCGTTGCGCCTTCGCTTTCAACCGCCAGGCCTTTGGCTTTCAGATCGGCGACGATGCCCGGCAGCATCGGATTATACAGACTTTCGCCCATCACATCGTCACGCGTCAGAGTGACGTTCAGGCGATCATAGGTGATCTGGTTTTGCGTCATCGTGATATCAACCAGCTTACGCCACATCTCACGGAAATAGGCATCACCGCTCTGTAATTTGACGACGTAGTTACGCGCGCGCTCGGCAAACGCTTCATCTTCGTCATAATGCTTTTTCGCATCGCGGTAGAATCCTTCGAGATCCGCCAGCGCCATGTCGCCCGCGTTTTCCTGCTGCTGTTTTTCCAGCCAGGCGATAAGCATACCGAACTGGGTGCCCCAGTCGCCGACGTGGTTAGCGCGAATAACATGATGGCCCAGAAACTCCAGCGTGCGTACTGCCGCATCGCCGATAATCGTGGAGCGTAGATGACCGACGTGCATCTCTTTCGCGACGTTGGGCGCGGAGTAGTCGACGACAATCGTCTGACGAGTCGGCTGAGAAACGCCCAGACGATCGGAGGCCAGCGCCTGTTGCACCTGTTCAGCGAGAAAAGCCGGTTCGAGGAAAATATTGATAAAGCCAGGGCCGGCGATTTCAACCTTGCTGGCGATGCCGCTGAGATCCAGATGAGTCAGCACCTGCTCTGCAAGTTGTCGGGGGGCCATACCCAGTTTTTTCGCAACTGCCATCATGCCGTTGGCCTGATAGTCGCCGAACTGAACTTTGGCTGACTGACGAACCTGGGGCTCGCAATCTGCAGGCGCGCCTGCAGCAATCATGGCCTGACTAACTTTTTCTGAGAGAAGAGCCTGAATATTCACCGGAATACCTTACGTTTATGAAGCGGGCTGTATTGCCCGCGCCAGTTTAAGAATTAGGGCGGGAGTATACTGCAAATGCCCGTTGGCGTCAGCATTGCGCGCGCGGCGCGTCGCCTGAAATATACGCAACAATAATCTGCATAAGCATTCAATAAACGCCCAACCAAATCAAAGGTTGGTTACCGGGGCGCAACAGCGTAAATTAGCGGTTTTCACAGCAAGAAGAGCGTCCTGATATGGCGAACTGGCAACACATTGATGAACTGCATGATATTTCCGCAGATTTACCGCGATTCACTCTGGCGTTCAGAGAACTTTCCACTCGCCTTGGTCTGCAGATTAGCGCCCTTGAGGCCGATCACATTTCATTGCGCTGTCACCAGAATACGACGGCGGAGCGTTGGCGTCGCGGTTTTGAACAATGCGGCGAGCTACTGTCGGAAAATATCATCAACGGCAGGCCGATTTGTCTGTTTAAACTGCATGAACCGGTATGTGTGGAACACTGGCGGTTTTCTGTTATTGAATTACCGTGGCCGGGAGAAAAACGCTATCCACACGAAGGGTGGGAGCATATTGAAATCGTGCTGCCCGGCGAGCCGGAGACCTTGAACGCGAGGGCTCTGGCGTTGTTGTCGGATGAGGGGCTTAGTCAGCCGGGGATCGTGGTTAAAACCAGTTCGCCACAGGGCGAGCATGAACGTTTGCCAAACCCTACGCTGGCCGTGACCGATGGCCGCATCACGGTAAAATTTCATCCATGGTCGATTGAAGCGATTGTCGCCAGCGAACAGGCGGCCCATTAACCTGCCGAGCGGAGTGAATATGGCGTTACTTGAGATCTGTTGTTACAGCATGGAATGCGCGCTCACCGCGCAGCGAAACGGTGCGGATCGTATCGAACTGTGCGCCGCGCCGAAAGAAGGGGGGCTTACGCCTTCGCTGGGCGTCTTACGCAGCGTGCGCGAGCATATTACGATTCCCGTACATCCGATTATTCGTCCTCGCGGCGGGGATTTTTACTACACTGACGGCGAATTTGCCGCCATGCTGGAAGATATCCGCCTCGTCAGAGAGTTGGGGTTTCCCGGGCTGGTTACTGGCGTGTTGACCGTTGATGGGGATGTCGATGTGTCGCGAATGGAAAAAATAATGGCGGCGGCCGGATCTCTGGCGGTGACATTCCACCGCGCCTTCGATATGTGCGCTAATCCCTTCAATGCGCTAAAGAATCTGGCTGACGCAGGCGTAGCAAGAGTACTGACTTCCGGGCAAAAAGCCGATGCGGCGCAAGGTTTATCAATAATTATGGAACTTATTGCCCAGGGGGATGCTCCAACCATTATGGCTGGTGCGGGGGTTCGTGCAAATAACCTGCAGAATTTCCTCGATGCCGGAGTACGGGAAGTACACAGTTCCGCCGGAGTCTTACTGCCTTCGCCGATGCGCTATCGCAATCAGGGGTTATCGATGTCTGCCGATATTCAGGCGGACGAGTATTCTCGCTATAGAGTAGAGGGTGCGGCGGTCGCTGAAATGAAAGGAATCATTGTTCGCCATCAGGCCAAATGATTTTTACCGTTGCATCATGTCGCCCAATATGATGCTTGCTCGTACCAGGCCCCTGCCAATTCAACAGGGGCCTTTTTTTCTCCTTCATATTTCAAGCCGCAGCAGCGTTGGCCGCCTCGCGCACCCCGGTCACGTAGCTACCTACGTTCCCGGGGATTTGCTGCGTTGCCGCCTTGCTGCAACTTGAACTATTTTGGAGAAACGGTGCTATACGTAACGATCATTCGACAATCCATCACGGTTTACGCGCAATCAGCACCGCGCGCTGCGGGGCGGGATAGCCTTCCACCGTCTTGCTGCGATCGTTCGGGTCGAGGAAATCGGCCAGCGACTCGGTAACCATCCATTCGGTACGGCGCTGCTCTTCGGTGGTAGTGACGCAAACGTCAGCGATACGCACATCAACAAGGCCGCATTTTTCCAGCCATTTTTTTAATGCCGGCGCGGAAGGAATAAAATAGACGTTACGCATCTGCGCGTAGCGGTCACCCGGCACCAAAACGGTATTTTCGTCGCCGTCGATGACCAGCGTTTCCAGTACCAGTTCACCCTCGTTGACCAACTGATCTTTTAACTGCCACAGATGCTCCAGCGGCGAGCGACGGTGATAAAGCACCCCCATCGAGAAGACGGTATCAAATGCTTTCAGCGCCGGGAGTTGTTCAATGCCCAACGGCAGCAGATGCGCGCGCTGATCGTTACCCAACAGTTTACGCACCGCCTCAAACTGGCAGAGGAAAAGCTGTGTAGGATCGATGCCGACCGCCAGATGTGCACCCGCGCCAATCATCCGCCACAGGTGATAGCCGCTGCCGCAGCCGACATCAAGGATCGTCCGGCCAGTTAAATCTGACAGATGCGGCAGTACGCGATCCCACTTCCAGTCTGAGCGCCATTCGGTATCAATATCTACGCCATAAAGCGAGAACGGGCCTTTACGCCACGGCATCAGATTACGCAGCAATGTATCAATACGCTTTAGCTGACCTTCGCTGAGCGGCGTTTCGCTTTCCGCCGTGACACTGTGCAGTAAATCCAGCCGCCAGGGCGTAATTTCCGGTAAAAATTCTACCGCGTTCGACCACTGTTTAAACAAGCCATGCTGCTGCTCGCGTTGCCAGGCGGCAATCTGCGCGGGCAATGTTTCCAGCCAGTGGGAGAGATGATTTTTAGCAATGAGCTGATAAAAGTTACCAAACTCGATCATGCGGCAACTCCGGCTTTTAACGCGACAAGCGACCCGAAATTAAAGCACTGGAACCACAGTTCACTGTGTTCGAAACCCGCCTGACGCAGGCGCGCTTTATGTGTTTCCACCGAGTCGGTGAGCATCACGTTTTCCAGCATACTGCGCTTCTGGCTGATCTCCAGTTCGCTGTACCCATTAGCGCGTTTAAAATCGTGGTGCATGTTGAATAACAGCTCGCCCACTTTCGCGTCTTCAAAGCTAAATTTTTCCGACAGTACCAGCGCGCCGCCGGGATTCAACCCCAGGTAAATCTTATCCAGCAATGCCTGGCGTTCGGCAGGTTCAAGGAATTGCAGGGTA
This sequence comes from Salmonella sp. SJTUF15581, assembly GCF_043356775.1. NCBI lineage: Bacteria > Pseudomonadati > Pseudomonadota > Gammaproteobacteria > Enterobacterales > Enterobacteriaceae > Salmonella > Salmonella sp. SJTUF15581. Next base: position 186,834 of record NZ_JBEUJY010000006.1, read on the forward strand.
AAATTCAGCACCACCATCGAGGCGTTTTCAATAGTGATATCGCGGATATCGCCTTCAACGACTTCAACCGGCGTAGGCGCTTTATACGCATCAATATGACGGCGGCAGCGTTCAATCATGGCCGGGGAGTTATCGACGGCGATAATGCGACAATGCTCATGGCGGATATTACGCCGAACAGACAGCGTCGCGGCGCCCAGCGAGCAGCCCAGATCGTAGACCTGCGTGTTCGGCTGCACAAAGCGTTCAGCTAACATGCCGATCATGGAGATGATGTTGGAGTAGCCTGGTACCGAACGCTGAATCATGTCGGGGAAAACTTCGGCTACTCGTTCATCAAAAGTCCAGTCGCCGAGACGGGCGATAGGCGCAGAAAAAAGCGTGTCGCGGTGAGACATAACGTATACATCCGGGAAAAATAAAGGCGCATATTGTGCGCTAATACAGGGAGAAAACCAACTCCCAGGGCATATACCACAGGTTTGCCAGCACCATCAGCAACAATGCGCACCAGGTCGCGCTCATCCCCGCCCGCCGCCAGCGGAACAGGCGGTGGTGAAAACCGTAATAATGCATCAGCCGACCGGCGATTAAAATGATGCCGCAGATATGCACCATCCACGTTTCGGCGCCGTTCATTTCCATAAACAGCAGCAGCACCAGCGCGACAGGAATATATTCCACCGCGTTGCCATGAATACGGATGGCGCTTTGCAATTCGCTAAAACCGCCGTCGCCATAGGCGACACGGTACTGCATTCGCAAGCGAACGACATTAAAAGAGAACTTCATTAATAATAACGCACCCAAAACGGCATACAGCGCGCTTACCATACAAACTCCCTTTTAAAATGGCTGATGGCACTGTCTATGATAGGGGGCATTTTCAGAAAAGAGAAGATTGCTGTGGAATGGACGGAGCAGTGCCGATTTCCGGTAAGACGCTGCGTAAATCATGCCAAAGCGTATTCACCAGTTCCGGCGCCTGCGCGATATCCGGAGTATGTAAAAACAGAAAAGGCGTGGCGGTCTGCCGCCACTGCGGGAGTTTCTGCAACCAGGCGGCGAAAAATTCACGGTTTTGCGCCATATTATCGCTACCGATAAAACGCACCATTGGATGGCTGGCCGTCACGACCGCATGTACCGGAACTTTGGGTTTTTTTCGCTGCGCGTCGCGGACGGCCTCGCTGTGGGGATGGGCGGCATGTACCGGACGACTATCCAGGATCACGCGGTTTACGCCGCGCGCGTGTAACCCGCGATTGAGCCGCTGTTCATCCTCACCTTTGTCAAAAAAACACGGATGACGAACTTCTACGCCATAGGTAAACGTGGCGGGGAGCGCATCAAGAAACTGCCATAAGGCGGGGAGATCGCGCGGTCCAAAGGCGGCGGGCAACTGCAGCCAGTATTGGCCAATACGCGTTTCCAGCGGCGCCAGCCGGGTAAAAAACGCCTGTACCAGATCGTCGCAATGACGCAGCGCGGCCTGGTGAGAAATGGTGGCGGGAAATTTAAAGCAAAAACGGAAATCGTCCGTAGTTTGCGCATACCAGCGATCGACAATTTCCGCTTTCGGCAACGCGTAAAGCGTGGTGTTGCCCTCCACGCAGTTAAAGTGGCGGGCATACTCTTCCAGACTGGTGATGCCGAGCCGCGCCCATTTCGGGTGCGACCATTGCGGCAAGCCAATGTAGATCATAAGGCGTTTAAAATATCCTCTACGCTGCGTACCCGGCCAATGCGCGGGAAAATATGCGTCATACTGCTCTGATGCTGCTCACTGCTGGCGGCGCTACAGGCATCTTCGGCAATAATAAGGTTAAATCCCAACTCCCAGGCGTTACGCGCTGTGGATTCGACGCCGATATTGGTTGAGATCCCGCACAATATGATGGTGTCGATACCCCGGCGGCGAAGCTGTAATTCCAGGTCGGTGCCGTAAAACGCGCCCCACTGGCGTTTAGTCACTACCAGATCGCTGTCCTTTTTACCCAATGCCGTAGGCCAGGTCCACCAGTTTTCCGGCAACGCGTGCGCAGGCGTTGCGGCATCCACCGGCTGTTTTAACGCTTCGGCATAATCATCAGACCATCCGACGCGTACCATAACCACGGGCGAGCCGTTGGCACGACACTTTTCCGCCAGCCGCGCGGCGCGGGCGACCACCTCATTTGCCGTATACGGGCCGCCGGCAAACGGAAGAATTCCTTCCTGTAAATCAATAACCACCAGGGCGGTTGTGGTCGCGTTGAGTTTCAACATGATAATCACTCTCCTAAAAATAGCGGATTTCATTACACCTTAAGCGCGATTAAAGAGGAAAGCGGCGACAAATATTGTTAATTTTTGTGAGCATACGCAATACCCGCGTGAAAAAGCCGGGTACAGTCAGTATGAACCAGGCGTCGATACCGCATGAAACGGGCAAGTTATCGCTCCCATGCTGGATTGACTCTTATCGTGCGGCAGAATTTCCAGTATAATAGCCGCCTTTTTTCATCCAGTTGTGACATACAGCTAAAGCTGCGACTTCGTCGCCTGCATGGCAGGCAACAATCCGCCTGCGGCTAAGTTAAGGGATATCTCATGCGTACAGAATATTGCGGACAGCTACGTCTGTCCCACGTGGGGCAGCAGGTGACTCTGTGTGGTTGGGTCAACCGTCGTCGTGATCTTGGCAGCCTGATCTTTATCGATATGCGCGACCGCGAAGGTATTGTGCAGGTGTTCTTCGATCCGGATCGTGCGGACGCGTTAAAGCTGGCCTCTGAACTGCGTAATGAGTTCTGCATTCAGGTTACGGGCACCGTGCGTGCGCGTGACGCGAAAAACGTCAATGCGGATATGGCGACCGGCGAAATTGAAGTGCTGGCGTCCTCTCTCACTATCATCAACCGCGCAGACTCACTGCCGCTTGACGCTAACCACGTTAATACCGAAGAGGCGCGTCTCAAGTACCGCTATCTGGATTTGCGTCGTCCGGAAATGGCGCAGCGCCTGAAAACCCGCGCCAAAATTACCAGCCTGGTGCGTCGTTTTATGGACGATCACGGTTTCCTTGATATTGAAACGCCGATGCTGACCAAAGCCACGCCGGAAGGCGCGCGCGACTATCTGGTGCCTTCGCGCGTGCACAAAGGTAAATTCTACGCGCTGCCGCAGTCGCCGCAGCTGTTCAAACAGCTCCTGATGATGTCCGGTTTCGACCGCTACTATCAGATCGTAAAATGCTTCCGTGATGAAGACTTACGTGCTGACCGTCAGCCGGAGTTTACTCAGATCGACGTCGAGACCTCCTTCATGACCGCGCCACAAGTGCGCGAAGTGATGGAAGCGCTGGTGCGCCATTTGTGGCTGGAAGTGAAAGGCGTGGATCTGGGGGATTTCCCGGTCATGACGTTTGCCGAAGCGGAACGTCGCTACGGTTCCGACAAGCCAGACCTGCGTAACCCGATGGAACTGGTAGATGTCGCTGACCTGCTGAAATCGGTAGAGTTCGCGGTCTTCGCGGGCCCGGCTAACGATCCGAAAGGCCGCGTGGCAGCGCTGCGTGTGCCTGGCGGCGCACAGCTTAGCCGTAAGCAGATCGACGATTACGGTAACTTTGTTAAGATCTACGGCGCGAAAGGCCTGGCATATATCAAAGTTAACGAGCGCGCGAAAGGTCTGGACGGGATTAACAGTCCGGTGGCCAAGTTCCTGACCGCCGACATTGTCGACGCTATCCTTGAACGTACCGGCGCGCAGGACGGCGACATGATCTTCTTCGGCGCAGATAACAAAAAAGTGGTTGCCGATGCGCTGGGCGCGCTGCGTCTGAAACTGGGCAAAGACCTGAGCCTGACCGACGAAGACAAATGGGCGCCGCTGTGGGTGATTGACTTCCCGATGTTCGAAGACGACGGCGAAGGCGGTCTGACCGCGATGCACCATCCGTTCACCGCCCCGCGTGACATGACGGCGTCTGAACTGAAAACTGCGCCGGAAGAAGCCGTCGCTAACGCTTACGATATGGTGATTAACGGCTATGAAGTGGGCGGCGGTTCGGTGCGTATTCACAACGGTGAAATGCAGCAAACCGTATTTGGTATTCTCGGTATCAATGAGCAGGAGCAGCGCGAGAAGTTCGGCTTCCTGTTGGATGCGTTGAAATACGGTACGCCGCCGCATGCGGGCCTGGCGTTTGGTCTGGACCGTCTGACCATGCTGTTGACCGGCACCGACAATATTCGTGATGTTATCGCCTTCCCGAAAACGACCGCCGCCGCGTGTCTGATGACCGAAGCGCCGAGTTTCGCCAACCAGGCAGCGTTGACGGAGTTGGGGATTCAGGTTGTGAAGAAAGCCGAGAATAACTGATATGAACAATGTACACGACATCATTCGCGTGATATCGCGGCGGCCCGCAAGGGGGAGTCTCATCAATGCGCGGCGTCACCCAACAGCCAACAACGAGGTCGCGTGAAGGATAAAGTGTACAAGCGCCCCGTTTCGGTCCTGGTGGTTATTTTCGCGCAGGATACGAAACGGGTGCTAATGTTGCAGCGACGCGACGACCCGGATTTTTGGCAGTCAGTGACTGGCAGCATAGAAGAAGGGGAGACCGCGTTGCAGGCCGCCGTACGTGAAGTCAAAGAGGAGGTCACGATTGATGTTGCGGCAGAGCAACTGACCTTAATCGACTGCCAACGTACGGTGGAGTTTGAAATTTTTTCACATTTACGTCATCGCTATGCGCCGGGCGTCATGCACAATACAGAATTCTGGTTCTGCCTTGCGTTACCGCATGAGCGGCAAGTGATATTCACTGAACATCTGACGTACCAGTGGCTTGATGCGCCTGACGCGGCGGCGCTTACCAAGTCCTGGAGTAACCGGCAAGCGATTGAAGAGTTTGTCATTAACGTCGCCTGAAAAGGCGCGCTTTTTTTGAGGAAATATTTATGGCAGGTCATAGTAAATGGGCCAACACCAGACATCGTAAAGCTGCGCAGGATGCCAAGCGCGGTAAAATCTTCACTAAAATTATTCGTGAACTGGTAACGGCAGCTAAATTGGGCGGCGGCGATCCGGATGCCAACCCGCGTCTGCGCGCGGCCGTAGATAAAGCGCTGGCCAACAACATGACCCGCGACACTCTGAACCGTGCCATCGCTCGCGGTGTGGGTGGTGATGAAGACTCGAACATGGAAACCATCATCTATGAAGGTTATGGTCCTGGCGGCACGGCCATTATGATTGAGTGTCTGAGTGACAACCGTAACCGTACCGTAGCGGAAGTGCGTCATGCTTTCAGCAAGTGCGGTGGTAATCTGGGTACCGATGGCTCAGTGGCGTACCTGTTCAGTAAGAAAGGGGTCATCTCCTTTGAGAAAGGCGATGAAGACACCATCATGGAAGCCGCTCTGGAAGCTGGCGCGGAAGATGTTGTGACCTATGATGATGGCGCGATTGATGTTTACACTGCCTGGGAAGAGATGGGTAAAGTGCGTGACGCGCTGGAAGCGGCGGGTCTGAAAGCGGACAGCGCCGAAGTGTCCATGATCCCGTCAACCAAAGCGGATATGGATGCGGAAACCGCGCCGAAACTGCTACGTCTGATCGATATGCTGGAAGACTGTGACGATGTTCAGGAAGTCTACCATAACGGTGAGATCTCTGATGAGGTGGCGGCGACCCTGTAATGGTGCTGTTAAACGCCGGCGGGCAGGGGGTATAGCGTGTCGATTATTCTCGGTATTGACCCCGGCTCGCGCATTACCGGTTATGGCGTTATCCGCCAGGTAGGCAGACAACTGACCTATCTGGGCAGCGGATGTATTCGTACCAAAGTCGATGATTTGCCGTCTCGTTTGAAGCTCATATACGCAGGCGTGACGGAAATCATCACGCAGTTCCAGCCGGACTATTTTGCTATCGAACAGGTGTTTATGGCGAAGAACGCCGATTCAGCCCTCAAGCTGGGACAGGCGCGCGGCGTCGCGATTGTCGCCGCGGTCAATCAGGAACTGCCCGTGTTTGAATACGCGGCGCGTCAGGTGAAGCAAACCGTCGTCGGTATTGGTAGCGCGGAAAAAAGCCAGGTACAGCATATGGTTCGTACGTTGCTAAAGCTCCCCGCTAACCCGCAGGCCGATGCCGCAGATGCGCTGGCTATCGCCATTACGCATTGCCACGTTAGCCAGAACGCGATGCAAATGAGCGAGAGCCGACTCAATCTGGCGCGGGGAAGGTTGCGCTAAATCATTCTCCCTCAGCCTCGCGTTGAGGGGTTTCAATTCCACAGGCACTAATTAATTCTAAATTGGGATGTTGCCACAGGCTGGCTGGCGTCACCGTCTTACGATCCCACGGGATTGAACCTAAAAACCAGAACTTCCAGAAGGCGAGTTTCGCATCAGGATTGCTGTGAAGTAATTCTTCGAATGTCTCAATATCGCCTACCGGAATACACAATGCTTCTTTATAGATATCAAACACAAATTTCGAGCAGAACTGGCGCGATGACTCATATTTAAACCCCGTGTGATAAAACTTATTCAGCCGGGCGGGAACCTGCTCCATGATGGCGAGTTTCTGTTCGACCGTCAGACCGCCGCACAGGCGACGAACGGCGTAACGTTGTCCGGCTGAACGTTGTATAAACAGTGACAGCGTGGTGACGGTTGAGAGGGGGACGCGACTTTCCGCCACCAGATAGTCATCACCATTATGACCAATAATAATCCCAACATGGTTGCTCCAGCACTGTGAAGCGGTGGATATCTGGCCGAAAAGCGCGGCACTTATACAGGTAAAGACGATATCCCCGGTTTCATATTGGACAGAATAATGTTTTTTCATCTCTGCATTCCATTATTTGAAATAAATTCCTTTTATTTATTCTACAGGGTAGTTAGCATTATACCAGATAAATGACAAGCCTTAGTGTCATCGAAATATGTATGGTGAATATTTCATTCATTGGAATTAATGTCGCAAATATATTTGGGGGAGAATTAAGGTGGTAAATTTCTCATCATCTGATCTCTCATATTGACAGGGAGTATGACGTGGTTGATGATAAACCAATGAGAATAGGTTGGGTATTTTATTTTTCTTATATTTTTGTTGCTATTATCTTTCATCTGTTTATTAGTTTTTGTTATTGTTTGAGTATTGATATGGCAGAGGCTAATACTGTTGTTTTTTTATTAAAGCCAGGGACGATTTCATTATTATTTTTGCTTCTCCCTGCCAGGCGGTTCAGAACCAGACTGTTGGCAACATTGAGTTCAGTTTTCATTACCTTAGTATTTAACCAGTGGCATTTGGTTGCCGGGAATAAAAAACTGGTATTGTGCGTGCAGGCAGCGTGCTTTATGGCTTTCCTGGCTATGACATCGGTAAAAAAATCCGGGTGGATGATTAGCGCATCATTATTTTTGATTTGTGCGGCCGGAACGATTCGCCAGTGCTGGCTGGAACAGCTGTTTAACGCTGCCGATATATATATCGTTGATGATGGGCGGAGCTGTGGCGCCAGCGGCCACTGCTTCCAGTATATTGCAGCAAAAGGCCGTGGGTTAGCAGCAAAACGACAGGCACTTTTTAGTAGCGAAGAGTATGTGAATATTTATTATAGTTATTCAGAAGGGATGCCAGCCGTGAATTTCGATGGCATGAAAAATGAGTTTGTACAATATTTATTGTGTCATGGCGAATTAAAATCTGTTGCGCGCGACGATAAAACAACATGCGATTAAATTCAGCGCTAGTGGTTAATATTATTAAATCTATTCTCGGGTCTGTTTTTGGGAGGCCCGATGTTCCGCTGTTGGCATTCGTACTGGATACATTATTAGTGTTATCAGGATACTCATTATTGAAGACTACCGAACGTGCGCCACGGCATGTTGGCAAAAAGTTATTCGCGTAGGACGCAAAAAGTTGTCAATGAGTGTACGACTTATTTTGTACGCAGCGGGGAGCGTACCCGTCGTTAACCATCGCGGGTTGTCGGAGTAGAGAAATATCGGGATACGTGTTTTTCATCTGGATAAACATCCAGTCTTTTTTTATGATAGTGCATTATCTTTTCAGCCCTTTACGCAGGAGCGTCATGTGATAGGCAGACTCAGAGGCATTATTCTCGAAAAACAACCCCCGATCGTGCTGCTGGAGACAGGGGGCGTAGGCTATGAAGTACATATGCCTATGACCTGCTTTTACGAGCTGCCGGAGGCCGGGCAGGAGGCAATCGTCTTCACCCACTTTGTGGTGCGTGAAGATGCGCAGTTGCTGTACGGATTCAACAATAAGCAAGAGCGCACGCTATTTAAAGAGCTAATTAAAACGAATGGCGTCGGGCCTAAGCTGGCGCTGGCGATCCTCTCCGGCATGTCGGCGCAGCAGTTTGTGAATGCGGTTGAGCGCGAAGAGCTTGGCGCACTGGTGAAGCTGCCGGGTATCGGCAAGAAAACCGCCGAAAGGCTGATTGTCGAAATGAAAGACCGCTTTAAAGGGCTACATGGCGATCTCTTTACGCCAGCGGTCGATCTGGTATTGACATCGCCGGCCAGCCCAACCTCGGAAGATGCAGAACAAGAAGCAGTTGCTGCGCTGGTGGCGCTGGGTTATAAACCGCAAGAAGCCAGTCGGATGGTAAGCAAGATCGCCCGTCCGGATGCAAGCAGTGAAACACTGATTCGCGACGCGTTACGCGCCGCGTTATGAGGTAAAGGATGATAGAAGCAGATCGCCTGATTTCAGCAGGCGCCACGATCGCAGAAGACGTCGCCGATCGCGCCATTCGCCCGAAGCTATTGGCGGAATATGTCGGCCAACCGCAGGTGCGCTCCCAGATGGAGATCTTTATTCAGGCGGCAAAACTGCGTGGCGACGCACTAGATCACTTGCTGATTTTCGGCCCGCCAGGGTTAGGTAAAACGACTCTGGCGAATATCGTTGCCAATGAAATGGGCGTCAATCTCCGAACCACGTCCGGCCCGGTGCTGGAAAAAGCAGGCGATCTGGCGGCTATGCTCACCAATCTTGAACCGCATGATGTGCTGTTTATTGATGAGATTCACCGGCTTTCACCGGTGGTGGAAGAGGTACTCTATCCGGCGATGGAAGATTACCAGCTGGATATTATGATTGGCGAAGGGCCTGCCGCACGTTCAATTAAGATCGATCTGCCGCCGTTTACGCTCATTGGCGCGACGACGCGAGCAGGTTCGCTGACCTCGCCGCTACGCGACCGTTTTGGTATTGTGCAGCGCCTGGAGTTCTACCAGGTGCCCGATCTGCAGCACATCGTCGGGCGCAGCGCAAGGCACATGGGGCTTGAGATGAGCGATGACGGCGCGCTGGAAGTGGCGCGTCGGGCGCGCGGTACGCCGCGTATAGCCAACCGCCTGCTCAGACGTGTGCGTGATTTCGCCGAGGTGAAGCATGACGGGGCTATTTCAGCGGAAATTGCCGCGCAGGCGCTGGATATGCTGAACGTCGATGCGGAAGGGTTTGATTATATGGATCGCAAGCTGCTGCTGGCGGTTATTGATAAATTCTTCGGTGGCCCGGTGGGACTGGATAATCTGGCGGCGGCGATTGGCGAAGAGCGTGAAACCATTGAGGATGTGCTGGAGCCGTATCTGATTCAGCAAGGCTTTTTGCAGCGCACGCCGCGTGGGCGTATGGCAACGGTGCGCGCCTGGAACCATTTCGGGATCACGCCGCCAGAGATGCCTTAGCGCCTGAAGTCGCTGCGCTCATCAGACCTGGGCGATTTTGTAGGCCCGGTAAGCGCAGCGTCACCGGGCAACACACGCTTAGCTTGCCTGCTTTTTCATCATACTGAAGATAAACAGCAGCGCGGCACACAGCACTACGGATGGCCCTGCTGGGGTATCATATAAGGCTGAGAAGGTCAGTCCACCTGTAACCGCTATCATACCTACACCAACGGCGACGCCCGCCATCTGTTCCGGCGTACGGGCAAAGCGACGCGCGGTTGCGGCGGGGATAATCAGCAGCGACGTAATGATCAGCGCTCCGACAAACTTCATCGCTACGCCGATAGTTAACGCCGTTACCAGCATCAATAGCAGCTTCACGCGCTGTAACTTCACGCCATCGACAAAGGCAAGATCCGGACTGATAGTCATTGACAGCAAGTTGCGCCACTGCCAGAAGAGAATGGCCAGCACAATAACGACCCCAATAGCGATCGAGATAAGATCTTCCGGCGTGACGGCCAGCAAATCGCCAAACAGATAAGCCATTAAATCAACGCGGACGTTGGACATCAGGCTGACCACGACCAGTCCTAAAGATAAGGCGCTGTGCGCCATAATGCCCAGTAAGGTATCAATCGCGAGGTGAGGACGCTTCTCCAGCCATACCAGACCGGCGGCCAGCAGCAGCGTAACGGCGATTACCGCATAAAAGGGGTTAACGTCCAGCAACAGGCCAAACGCCACGCCCAGAAGCGACGCGTGAGCCAGCGTATCGCCAAAATAGGACATCCGACGCCAGACCACAAATGAGCCCAAAGGACCAGCGGCGCACGCCAGCATCATCCCGGCCAGCCAGCCGGGCAGTAATAATTCAATCATGAGTGACCATTTCCCCGGCGCAGTACAATACGACCCTGTAAATCGTGGCGATGATTATGATGATGGCGATAAATCCCTAATTGCTCCGCGCCTCGCGGGCCAAACATAGAGATAAATTCCGGATGCATAGACACCACTTCCGGCGCGCCGGAACAGCAAATATGATGGTTCAGGCATAACACTTCATCCGTCTTTGCCATGACCAGATGTAGATCATGTGACACCATCAACACGGCGCAATCGAGTTCGCGACGCAGCTGATCGATAAGGTCGTATAACGCGACCTGGCCGTTGACATCCACGCCTTGCGTCGGCTCATCAAGTACCAGCAACTGCGGCCTGTTAAGCAGAGCACGCGCCAGCAGTACGCGCTGTGTCTCGCCGCCGGAGAGTTTTTGCATGGGCGCGTCAATCAAATGTCCGGCCTGAACGCGTTTAAGCGCCGGGAGAATATCCGTTTTTTGCGTGCCGGGACGTAAACGTAAAAATCGGTTTACCGTCAGCGGAAGCGTGGTATCGAGATAGAGCTTTTGCGGGACATAGCCGATACGGAGTTGCCCGTTGCGCTTGATCACCCCTTCATCAGGGGCTACCAGTCCTAAAACCACGCGTACAAGCGTTGACTTCCCCGCGCCGTTAGGGCCGAGAAGCGTTAAAATTTTTCCGGGGCTCAATTCAAGCGACACGTCAGAGAGGACGCGGCGTTGACCAAATGAGACCGAGACGTTTTCCAGTGAAACTAAACTTGTCATGTTAATTTTAGGCTTGCAGAAGTGATAGAATGTTATAATATCACATTTCACACATTCATTACGATGATTAGTCGCATTATGTTACAGAAAAATACGCTTCTTTTCGCAGCATTATCCGCCGCGCTTTGGGGGAGTGCAACCCAGGCTGCCGACGCCGCCGTTGTCGCTTCGCTTAAACCACTTGGGTTTATCGCTTCCGCCATTGCTGATGGCGTTACGGATACGCAAGTATTACTTCCGGATGGGGCATCCGAGCATGATTATTCATTGCGTCCATCAGACGTAAAACGCTTACAGGGCGCGGACTTAGTCGTCTGGGTTGGCCCGGAAATGGAAGCCTTTATGGAGAAGTCGGTCAGGAATATCCCTGATAATAAGCAGGTTACCATTGCGCAACTTGCCGATGTAAAACCGTTACTCATGAAGGGCGCGGATGATGATGAGGATGAACATGCGCATACGGGCGCCGATGAGGAAAAAGGTGACGTACATCACCATCACGGCGAATATAACATGCATCTTTGGCTCTCCCCAGAGATAGCGCGGGCTACAGCGGTTGCAATCCATGAAAAATTAGTGGAACTTATGCCGCAAAGTCGAGCCAAACTCGACGCCAACCTGAAGGATTTTGAGGCACAATTAGCCGCAACCGATAAACAGGTCGGTAACGAGCTCGCGCCGCTCAAGGGGAAAGGGTATTTCGTTTTTCATGACGCCTACGGTTACTACGAAAAACACTACGGACTCACCCCGCTCGGTCACTTTACCGTGAACCCTGAGATACAACCTGGCGCGCAGCGTTTACATGAAATAAGAACACAGTTGGTTGAGCAAAAAGCAACCTGCGTTTTTGCTGAGCCACAATTCAGGCCAGCGGTCGTGGAAGCCGTGGCGAGAGGGACATCCGTTCGAATGGGAACACTGGACCCCCTCGGGACGAACATTAAACTGGGTAAAACAAGCTATTCAGCGTTTTTAAGCCAATTAGCCAACCAGTATGCGAGCTGCCTGAAAGGAGATTAACGAGGAAGTGAATACGTGCAACAGATAGCCCGCTCTGTCGCCCTGGCATTTAATAATCTGCCCCGACCCCACCGCGTTATGCTGGGGTCACTTACCGTTCTGACACTGGCCGTCGCCGTATGGCGGCCCTATGTTTACCACCCAGAATCCGCACCAATCGTTAAAACTATTGAACTGGAGAAAAGCGAGATTCGTTCCCTCTTACCGGAGGCCAGCGAACCCATCGATCAGGCCGCGCAGGAAGATGAAGCTATTCCTCAGGATGAGCTGGACGATAAAACCGCAGGCGAAGTCGGCGTCCATGAATACGTCGTCTCCACAGGCGATACGTTAAGCAGCATTCTGAATCAGTACGGCATCGATATGAGCGATATTAGCCGACTTGCCGCTTCTGATAAGGAGCTGCGCAATCTGAAAATTGGCCAACAGCTTTCCTGGACACTGACCGCCGATGGCGATTTACAGCGTCTGACATGGGAAGTCTCCCGCCGTGAAACGCGTACCTACGATCGCACTGCCAACGGTTTTAAAATGAGCAGTGAAATGCAGCAGGGGGACTGGGTTAACAGTCTGCTGAAAGGTACGGTAGGGGGTAGCTTTGTCGCCAGCGCGAAAGAGGCCGGTTTAACCAGCAGCGAAATCAGCGCAGTGATAAAAGCCATGCAGTGGCAGATGGATTTTCGGAAGCTGAAAAAGGGCGATGAATTTTCGGTTCTGATGTCGCGCGAGATGCTGGATGGCAAGCGTGAACAGAGTCAGTTGTTGGGCGTGCGGATGCGTTCCGATGGTAAAGATTACTACGCCATTCGCGCCGCTGACGGTAAATTCTATGACCGTAATGGGGTTGGCCTGGCGAAAGGCTTTTTACGCTTCCCGACCGCCAAACAGTTCCGCATCTCCTCCAACTTCAATCCGCGTCGTCTGAACCCGGTTACCGGACGCGTTGCGCCGCATCGTGGCGTTGACTTTGCGATGCCGCAGGGTACGCCGGTGCTGTCGGTGGGGGATGGCGAGGTCGTGGTCGCTAAACGTAGCGGCGCTGCCGGTTACTACATTGCGATTCGTCATGGACGCACCTACACCACACGTTACATGCACTTGCGTAAGCTGCTGGTGAAACCGGGGCAAAAAGTGAAACGTGGCGATCGTATTGCGCTTTCTGGTAACACCGGGCGTTCCACAGGGCCGCATCTGCATTATGAGGTATGGATCAACCAGCAAGCCGTTAACCCTCTGACAGCAAAATTGCCGCGTACGGAAGGTCTGACGGGGTCAGATCGTCGTGAATACCTGGCACAGGTGAAAGAGGTTCTGCCGCAACTGCGCTTCGATTAACAAATGCGCTGACAGAGCCGGTACGCGATGTGTGCCGGCTTTTTTGTTTTGTGTGAGACGCAGACGTCGCTACACTATTCACAATTCCTTTTCGCGTCAGCAGACCCTGGAAAAGCATGGAAACCAAAAAAAATAATAGTGAGTATATCCCTGAATTCGAAAAATCCTTTCGCTATCCGCAGTATTGGGGCGCCTGGTTGGGCGCTGCGGCAATGGCGGGGATCGCACTAACACCGGCATCATTCCGCGACCCTTTGCTGGCGACGCTGGGGCGTTTTGCCGGACGGCTGGGGAAGAGTTCTCGTCGCCGGGCGCTAATTAATCTGTCGTTGTGCTTTCCGCAGCGTAGCGAAGCTGAGCGCGAAGCGATTGTCGATGAGATGTTCGCCACCGCGCCACAGGCAATGGCGATGATGGCTGAGTTGGCGATGCGCGGTCCGAAAAAAATCCAACAGCGTGTTGACTGGGAAGGTCTGGAAATCATTGAGGAGATGCGTCGTAACGACGAAAAAGTCATTTTTCTCGTACCGCATGGTTGGGGCGTCGACATTCCAGCCATGCTGATGGCCTCTCAGGGGCAAAAAATGGCGGCGATGTTTCATAATCAGGGTAATCCGGTTTTTGACTATATCTGGAACACAGTGCGTCGGCGTTTCGGCGGACGTTTGCATGCGCGTAATGACGGGATTAAACCCTTTATTCAGTCTGTTCGTCAGGGCTACTGGGGCTACTACCTGCCGGACCAGGATCACGGCCCGGAGCATAGTGAATTCGTTGATTTCTTTGCGACATACAAAGCGACGCTGCCTGCGATTGGTCGGCTGATGAAAGTGTGCCGCGCACGCGTGATACCGCTTTTCCCGGTGTATAATGGTAAAACGCATCGCCTGACTATCCAGATTCGCCCGCCAATGGACGATCTGCTCACGGCTGACGATCACACAATCGCCAGACGGATGAACGAAGAGGTCGAAATTTTTGTCGGCCCGCATCCGGAACAGTACACCTGGATCCTGAAGCTGCTCAAAACCCGCAAGCCAGGCGAGATTCAGCCGTATAAGCGTAAAGATCTTTATCCCATCAAATAAATAAAGCCTCTCGTAAGAGAGGCTTTATGCTGACAAACCCTGTACTACCTGATGAACAGGCGTGGAGGAGTTTTACTCAACGGTCAAAATACGCGTGGTATTGGTTGAACCGACGGTGCTCATGACATCGCCCTGAGTCACGATAACCAGGTCGCCGGAAACCAGATACCCTTTATCGCGCAGCAGATTAACAGCTTCATGCGCCGCGACAACGCCATCAGCCGCGCTATCAAAATGCACTGGCGTTACTCCGCGGTAGAGCGCGGTCAGGTTCAGCGTGCGTTCATGGCGCGACATGGCGAAAATCGGCAGGCCGGAGCTGATACGGGAAGTCATTAGCGCGGTACGACCGGATTCCGTCATGGTGATGATCGCGGTAACACCTTTCAGATGGTTTGCCGCATACATCGCAGACATGGCAATGGCTTCTTCAACGTTGTCGAACTGCACGTCGAGACGGTGTTTAGACACATTGATGCTGGGGATTTTTTCTGCGCCCAGGCAGACGCGCGCCATTGCGGCAACGGTTTCAGAAGGATACTGACCGGCTGCGGTTTCGGCAGACAGCATAACCGCATCCGTGCCATCCAGGACGGCGTTCGCCACGTCCATCACTTCCGCACGGGTCGGCATCGGGTTGGTGATCATCGACTCCATCATCTGCGTTGCGGTGATGACTGCGCGGTTTAGCTGACGCGCACGGCGAATCAGCGCCTTCTGGATACCAACCAGCTCCGGATCGCCGATTTCAACGCCCAGGTCGCCACGTGCGACCATCACAACGTCAGAGGCCAGAATGATATCGTCCATGGCGTTTTGATCGCATACCGCTTCGGCGCGTTCGACCTTAGCCACAATTTTCGCGTCGCAGCCGGCGTCGCGCGCCAGGCGGCGTGCATAGTTCAGATCTTCGCCGCAGCGCGGGAAGGATACGGCCAGATAGTCAACGCCTATCAGCGCAGCGGTTTGAATATCGGCTTTATCTTTTTCGGTCAGCGCTTCAGCAGAAAGTCCGCCGCCGAGCTTGTTAATGCCTTTATTGTTAGACAGCGGGCCGCCGACGGTGACCTCGGTAAAGACTTTCATGCCCTGGACTTCAAGCACTTTCAACTGCACTCGACCATCGTCAAGCAGCAGGATATCGCCAGGAACGACGTCTGCCGGCAACCCTTTGTAATCAATGCCGACTTTTTCTTTATCGCCTTCGCCTTTACCCAGGTTAGCGTCTAACAGAAATTTATCCCCGATATTGAGGAACACTTTGCCTTCTTTAAAAGTGGAAACGCGAATTTTTGGCCCTTGCAGGTCGCCTAAAATAGCCACATGACGCCCCAATTTGGCGGCAATCTCACGGACTTTATCAGCACGCATTTTATGATCTTCCGGCGAGCCGTGAGAGAAGTTCATACGTACGACGTTTGCGCCCGCGGCGATAACCTTCTCAAGGTTGTTATCGCGGTCAGTTGCCGGGCCTAACGTGGTAACGATTTTGGTTCTGCGAAGCCTTCTGGACATGTAATACTCCGTTGACTAAAACAACTTGGTGTTGCGTGAACATTGATCCGGTCGTTCCGAAACCTTAACGGTATAAAATGAACGTCCCCGGATGACGAAAAGGGTAGAACATTGTTATTGCTTTTAGCGGTCATCACTCTTGATGAGTAATTCTTTATCAAAACGCGATTCCTTGAGCGCTTCCTTGACACGCTTCAAGTTATCTCTGAATTTTGCCCCGCGACGCAAAGTAAATCCCGTTGCCAGCACATCTATCACGGTCAGCTGAGCAAGTCGAGAGACCATGGGCATATAAATGTCTGTATCTTCCGGTACGTCGAGGGTAATGGCCAGCGTGGCTTCGCGCGCCAGCGGCGTTCCAGCGGAGGTCAGGGCGATCACCATCGCATCGTTTTCCCGCGCCAACTGCGCCAGTTCCACCAGGCTCTTGGTTCTGCCAGTATGCGAAATGAGCACGACGACGTCATCATCGTTACAATTCATACAGCTCATCCGTTGCAGCACGATATCGTCGGAGTAAATCACCGGCACATTGAAGCGAAAAAACTTATTCATGGCGTCATGCGCGACTGCGGCGGAGGAACCAAGACCAAAAAAGGCGATTTTTTTTGCCTGGGTCAGTAAATCGACGGCGCGGTTGACGGCCGATTTATCCAGCGACTGACGAACATGGTCGAGACTGGCCATGGCGGACTCGAAGATTTTTCCTGTATAGGCCTCAACACTGTCATCTTCATCCACATTGCGATTAACATAGGGGGTGCCATTTGCCAGACTTTGCGCCAGATGCAGTTTAAAATCAGGAAAGCCGCGGGTATTCATGCTGCGACAGAAACGGTTCACCGTTGGCTCGCTAACGTTAGCTTCCTGGGCCAGCATGGCAATGCTTAAGTGAATCGATCTGCCTGGGGCGGCCAGAATAACATCGGCGACTTTTCGTTCAGATTTGCTTAAATGTTCCAGTTGAGACTGGACTTTTTCCAGCATATTCATGATTAGCAAGGCTCATGGGTATTAGCGATTTCAATGATGCGCGAAACCGAGCGCGTTTTGTTAGATATTACTCCTGGCGGCTGTCAAAGGGGGCAAAATGGCTAAAAAAGGTGTCGTTTTTTTTCATTACATGACCGACGTCGGATTTTAAGTTCCAGCTTGTGTGGAAAAGCGACAATTTTATTAGGCGTTTTGCCGATTATATTGCCAATCAAACGCCGGTTCACCCATGAAAAGGCGTTTACGGTTTCCGTAATCTCGTAAAAGCAGTACAGTGCTGTGTAATAAAATTACAACGATATCCTGGCTAAAGTACCAGGAGATTAACTGAGGAGAATGACATGGCGGTAACGCAAACAGCCCAGGCATGTGACCTGGTCATTTTCGGCGCGAAAGGCGACCTGGCGCGCCGGAAACTGCTGCCTTCCCTGTATCAGCTTGAGAAAGCCGGCCAGATCCATCCGGATACCCGTATCATTGGGGTGGGGCGCGCGGACTGGGATAAAGAAGCTTATACCCACGTCGTGCGTGAGGCGCTGGAAACCTTCATGAAGGAAAAAATTGATGAAGGCTTGTGGGATACGCTGAGCGGCCGTCTGGATTTTTGTAATCTTGACGTTAACGATACGCCTGCGTTTAGTCGCCTGGGCGATATGCTGGATCAAAAAAACCGCACCACCATTAACTATTTTGCGATGCCGCCCAGCACCTTTGGCGCTATTTGCAAAGGGTTAGGAGAGGCTAAACTCAACGCCAAACCGGCGCGCGTCGTGATGGAAAAACCGTTGGGTACTTCGCTGGCGACCTCGCGTGAGATTAACGATCGGGTCGGCGAATACTTTGAAGAATGCCAGGTATATCGTATCGACCACTATCTGGGTAAAGAAACGGTTCTCAACCTGCTGGCGCTGCGTTTTGCCAACTCGTTATTCGTTAATAACTGGGATAACCGCACTATCGATCACGTTGAGATTACCGTAGCGGAAGAGGTGGGGATTGAAGGGCGCTGGGGATACTTTGACCAGGCCGGTCAGATGCGCGATATGATCCAGAACCACTTGCTACAAATTCTCTGCATGATTGCCATGTCACCGCCGTCTGACCTGAGCGCCGACAGTATTCGCGATGAAAAAGTCAAAGTGTTGAAATCGCTGCGCCGTATTGATCGCTCCAACGTGCGTGAAAAAACGGTTCGTGGTCAATACACCGCGGGCTTTGCGCAGGGTCAAAAGGTGCCGGGCTATCTGGAAGAAGAGGGCGCGAATAAAAGCAGCAACACCGAAACGTTCGTCGCGATCCGCGTCGACATCGATAACTGGCGTTGGGCGGGCGTGCCATTCTATCTGCGTACCGGCAAGCGTCTGCCAACCAAGTGCTCTGAAGTCGTGGTTTATTTCAAGACGCCTGAACTGAATCTCTTTAAAGAGTCCTGGCAAGACCTGCCGCAGAACAAATTGACGATTCGCCTGCAGCCGGATGAAGGCGTAGATATTCAGGTGCTTAACAAAGTACCGGGGCTGGATCATAAGCATAATCTGCAGATCACGAAGCTTGATCTGAGCTACTCCGAGACCTTTAATCAGACGCACCTGGCGGATGCATATGAGCGCCTGCTGCTGGAAACGATGCGTGGCATTCAGGCGCTGTTTGTCCGCCGTGACGAAGTGGAAGAAGCCTGGAAGTGGGTGGACTCCATTACCGAAGCATGGGCGATGGACAACGACGCGCCGAAGCCGTATCAGGCGGGCACCTGGGGACCGGTAGCGTCCGTGGCGATGATTACCCGTGACGGTCGTTCGTGGAATGAGTTTGAGTAAATTTGCCACTCACTCTTAGGTGGTATTTTACCGGTAACATGATCTAACACAGATTGTAGAATCATTTTTGCACTTTTAAGCCTCGTGTGGATTCACCTGCGAGGCTTTTTTTATTACACTGCCTGAAACGATTTTGCCCCATTATCACCGGACATCATGTATTTCACTGTCTTTCCACATTGATGAAACGCATGGTAAACCCGGTAGCCGGACAGATAAATTTCAGGAGCCTCTATGAATCCTAATTTGTTACGCGTAACACAGCGTATTGTCGAACGCTCGCAGCAGACCCGAGAAGCCTATCTTGCCCGCATTGAGCAGGCGAAAACCGCCACGGTCCACCGATCTCAACTGGCCTGCGGCAACCTGGCGCATGGCTTCGCCGCCTGTCAGCCAGAGGACAAAGCCTCGCTGAAAAGTATGTTGCGCAATAATATCGCCATTATTACCTCCTACAATGACATGCTCTCTGCGCATCAACCGTATGAACATTATCCGCAGATTATTCGTCAGGCCCTGCATTCCGTGAATGCGGTAGGTCAGGTCGCAGGCGGCGTACCGGCAATGTGCGATGGCGTTACGCAAGGGCAGGATGGCATGGAGTTGTCATTACTCAGCCGCGAAGTGATAGCGATGTCGGCAGCAGTAGGCCTCTCTCACAATATGTTTGACGGCGCGTTATTCCTCGGCGTATGCGACAAAATCGTTCCGGGGCTGGCGATGGCCGCGCTCTCTTTTGGTCATTTACCCGCGATTTTTGTTCCGTCAGGCCCGATGGCGAGCGGCCTGCCGAATAAAGAAAAAGTCCGTATTCGTCAGCTATATGCGGAAGGAAAAGTAGACAGAATGGCGCTGCTGGAGTCAGAAGCCGCCTCTTACCATGCGCCGGGCACCTGTACATTTTACGGCACCGCCAACACCAACCAGATGGTGGTGGAGTTTATGGGAATGCAGTTGCCGGGTTCTTCGTTTGTGCATCCGGATGCGCCGCTGCGCGAGGCATTGACTGCCGCTGCCGCACGTCAGGTAACACGTCTTACCGGCAACGGCAATACGTGGATGCCGCTCGGTAAAATGATCGACGAAAAAGTCGTGGTGAACGGCATTGTCGCGCTGCTGGCTACCGGCGGTTCCACCAACCACACCATGCATCTGGTTGCAATGGCGCGCGCGGCGGGCATTCTGATCAACTGGGATGACTTCTCGGATTTGTCGGAAGTGGTTCCGTTGATGGCGCGTCTGTACCCGAACGGTCCGGCGGACATTAACCACTTCCAGGCGGCGGGCGGCGTACCGGTATTGATGCGTGAGCTGCTCAATGCCGGATTGCTGCACGAAGACGTTAATACTGTCGCAGGCTTCGGCCTGAAACGCTATACGCTGGAGCCCTGGCTCAACAACGGCGAGCTGGACTGGCGTGAAGGCGCGGAAAGGTCACTGGATAACGATGTCATTGCCTCTTTTGATAAGCCGTTCTCTCCTCACGGCGGTACTAAGGTGCTAAGCGGTAATCTGGGGCGCGCAGTAATGAAGACGTCTGCGGTACCGGTTGAAAACCAGATCATTGAAGCGCCTGCCATGGTATTTGAAAGTCAGCATGATGTGCTGCCTGCGTTTGACGCGGGCCTGCTTGACCGGGATTGTGTCGTTGTCGTGCGTCATCAGGGACCAAAAGCGAATGGAATGCCAGAATTACATAAACTCATGCCGCCACTTGGTGTATTATTGGACCGCCGTTTCAAAATCGCGTTAGTTACTGATGGACGACTTTCAGGCGCTTCGGGTAAAGTGCCTTCAGCTATCCACGTAACGCCGGAAGCCTACGATGGCGGCTTACTGGCAAAAGTGCGCGATGGCGACATCATTCGCGTGAATGGGCAGACAGGTGAGTTAACTCTGCTGGTCGACGAGGCGGAACTTGCCGCTCGTCAGCCTCATATTCCGGACCTGAGCGCGTCGCGCGTCGGAACAGGGCGTGAGTTGTTTGGCGCGCTGCGCGAAAAGCTGTCGGGTGCGGAGCAGGGCGCAACCTGTATCACTTTTTAAGATGACACACTAGTAATCAGGCGAGAGAAGAATTCCGATGAAAAACTGGAAAACAAGTGCAGAAGCAATCCTGACCACCGGCCCGGTTGTCCCGGTCATTGTAGTCAATAAACTGGAGCACGCGGTGCCGATGGCTAAAGCGCTGGTGGCCGGGGGCGTTCGCGTTCTGGAAGTGACTTTACGTACGGCCTGCGCGATGGATGCTATTCGCGCTATCGCTAAAGACGTGCCGGAAGCGATTGTCGGCGCCGGAACCGTTCTCAATCCGCAGCAGTTGGCGGAGGTGACGGAAGCGGGCGCGCAGTTTGCGATTAGCCCGGGACTGACTGAGCCACTGCTGAAAGCCGCGACGGCAGGCACTATCCCATTGATTCCCGGTATTAGCACCGTTTCTGAACTGATGTTGGGCATGGACTATGGTCTGAAAGAGTTCAAATTCTTCCCGGCGGAAGCGAATGGCGGCACTAAAGCGTTGCAGGCGATTGCCGGCCCGTTCTCTCAGGTACGTTTCTGCCCAACTGGCGGCATCTCTCCGGCAAACTATCGTGACTATCTGGCGCTGAAAAGCGTGTTGTGCATCGGCGGTTCCTGGCTGGTGCCGGCCGACGCGCTGGAAGCGGGTGATTACGATCGCATCACCAAACTGGCGCGCGAAGCGGTAGAAGGCGCAAAGCAGTAAACAGTTAAATGCCCGATGGCGCTTGCTTATCGGGCTTACGAGTGGCGATCAGGCAGGTCTGATAAAAATGCGCTAACGTCGCCATCAGGCGATGGCGCATTAGCCTTTTACCGTCACGCGGCTGGCGGCCTTTTTCGCTCTTATCACCGCTTCTTCAACGTTTTCACCTGTCGCTAACGCTACACCAAGACGACGGCTGCCGTCGATCTCAGGCTTACCAAACAGCCGTACCTGCACTCCGGCTCCTACCGCCGCGTGTACATTATCAAACGTCACATTTCGACTGGTAAGCTGCGGCAGAATCACGGCCGAGGCAGCGGGACCATACTGGCGAATAGCGCCTACGGGCATTCCCAGAAAGGCGCGCACATGCAGCGCAAACTCAGAGAGATCCTGAGAAATCAACGTGACCATTCCGGTATCGTGCGGACGAGGGGAGACTTCGCTGAAAATGACTTCATCGCCACAGACGAAGAGTTCAACGCCGAACAGACCATGACCGCCTAACGCCAGTACCACATGACGAGCAATCTCTTGCGCCCGCTTCAGCGCCAGTTCGCTCATCTGCTGTGGCTGCCAGGATTCGCGATAGTCGCCATCTTGCTGACGATGACCGACCGGCGCGCAGAAATGCACGCCATCGACGGCGCTAACGGTGAGCAGCGTAATTTCAAAATCAAATTTAACCACGCCTTCCACAATCACGCGACCCGCGCCAGCGCGTCCGCCCTGTTGAGCATACTCCCATGCCTGCGCGAGTTGTTCGGCCGAGCGGATAAAGCTCTGGCCTTTGCCGGAAGAGCTCATGACCGGTTTGACGATGCAAGGAAAACCCACTGCGGCTACCGCATCATGAAAACTGGCCTCACTGTCGGCAAAGCGATACGTCGATGTCGGCAGACCTAATTCTTCTGCGGCCAGGCGACGGATCCCTTCGCGGTTCATCGTGAGCTGCGTTGCACGGGCGCAAGGCACGACATTCAGCCCTTCGCCCTCCAGCTCGCGCAGCGTATCGGTGGCGATCGCTTCTATTTCCGGCACGATATAATGCGGTTTTTCCTCTGCAATCACATGACGTAGCGCTTCGCCGTCCAGCATATTAATGACGTGTGAACGGTGAGTCACATGCATGGCGGGAGCATCAGGATAGCGATCGACGGCGATAACCTCGATCCCCAGGCGTTGGCATTCAATCGCCACCTCTTTTCCTAATTCTCCTGCCCCTAATAACATCACCCGCGTTGCTGCCGGACGCAGCGCAGTGCCTAATAGCGTCATATTTCTGTCCCCTTATTTACCTGCGCGCAGTATATACGAAAACGTTTGCGCATGTCTTTTCGAATAGATTGCTTTTCTTGCCGCCTTGCAATATACTGTATATAAACACAGGTAAATAAGGGGCTGCAAAATGGCGGTTGAAGTTAAATACGTAGTCATTCGCGAGGGTGAGGAGAAGATGTCATTTACCAGTAAAAAGGAAGCCGACGCCTGGGACAAAATGCTCGATACTGCCGATCTTCTTGATACCTGGCTTGAGCAGTCGCCAGTCGTGCTGGAAGATGGGCAGCGCGAGGCGTTGTCGCTGTGGCTGGCGGAACATAAAGAGGTGTTAAGCACTATCCTCAAAACCGGTAAGTTGCCTTCTCCGCAGGCGGTTGAAAAGGACGCCGCGAGTAAAACGAAAAAGCAAGCCGCCTGAACCCACACTTGCGCTCCCGGCGTTTTGTACCATGCTTTTCCTGAATCATTGTGCTAAGGAGAAAAGTATGAATAAAAGAGGAGCGTTGTTGAGCCTGCTGTTGTTATCCGCCAGCGTATCGGCATTTGCGGCATCCACCGAGAGTAAATCGGTTAAGTTTCCGCAGTGCGAAGGGCTGGATGCCGCGGGGATTGCGGCAAGCGTGAAGCGCGACTACCAGCAAAATCGTATCGTGCGGTGGGCAGACGACCAAAAAAAGGTCGGGCAGGCTGACCCGGTCGCGTGGGTTAATGTGCAGGACGTTGTAGGTCAAAATGATAAATGGACAGTTCCGCTAACTGTTCGCGGTAAAAGCGCCGATATCCATTATCAGGTCATCGTTGATTGCAAAGCCGGCAAGGCGGAATATAAGCCCCGCTAGCAGCGTAATTTGCGCTTCTTTTGCCGGAACAGACAATTCCTGACATCCCCTCAGGTACGCTTGACCA
Source organism: Salmonella sp. SJTUF15581 (assembly GCF_043356775.1). Classification (NCBI taxonomy): domain Bacteria; kingdom Pseudomonadati; phylum Pseudomonadota; class Gammaproteobacteria; order Enterobacterales; family Enterobacteriaceae; genus Salmonella; species Salmonella sp. SJTUF15581. The sequence goes on from NZ_JBEUJY010000006.1 coordinate 210,873, forward strand.
TTATTGGTCTGTATTTGAGGGGTACTATGGCTAACTGGTTGAACCAATTACAATCACTTCTTGGGCAAAAAGGCGCTTCTGCATCGCCTTCCGGTGAACAGGGGTTAAATAAACTGCTGGTTCCCGGCGCGCTGGGCGGTCTGGCTGGACTGTTGGTCGCCAATAAGTCTTCGCGCAAATTATTAACTAAATACGGTACTGGCGCTTTGCTGGTGGGCGGCGGCGCGGTAGCGGGTTCCGTATTGTGGAATAAGTACAAAGATAAAGTACGCGCTGCGCATCAGGGGGAGCCGCAATTCGGCAGCCAAAGTACGCCGCTGGATGTTCGCACTGAGCGACTGATCCTGGCGCTGGTTTTTGCTGCAAAAAGCGATGGGCATATTGATGCCAAAGAACGCGCGGCGATTGAGCACCAACTGCGAGAATCAGGTGTTGAAGAGCAAGGGCGTGTGTTTATCGAAAAAGCTATTGAGCAGCCGCTTGATCCACAACGTCTCGCACAGGGTGTTCGCAATGAAGAAGAAGCCCTGGAAATCTACTTCCTGAGCTGCGCCGCCATTGATATTGACCACTTTATGGAACGTAGCTATCTGAATGCGTTAGGAGACGCACTAAAAATTCCTCAGGAGGTTCGGGACGGTATCGAGCAGGACTTGCAGCAGCAAAAACAGGCGCTACCAGGCTGATAACCTGCCATTAAGTAACATGTTTCGCTTGCATCATGCGTGTCTTTTGCCACCCTTATAGGATGGATAGTTTACGTCATTCATGTTGCAGGATAGCGGCGAAGCAGTGACATCTCAGGCGCTTACCGAGGTGAGCGACCGGGACTACCATGCTACGCCGCTGTGTTTGCCGCGTGATATATAACAAATATTAACGCAAAAGAAAAAACGACATGTTGCCAAAAGCCAATCGAATTCCCTATGCCATGACCGTACATGGCGATACGCGCATTGATAATTATTACTGGCTGCGAGATGACACTCGCTCGCAGCCGGAAGTCCTTGATTACCTGCATCAGGAAAATGAGTATGGCCGGAAGGTCATGACCTCTCAGCAGGCGTTACAGGACCGCATTCTAAAAGAAATTATCGATCGTATCCCGCCCAGAGAAGTTTCCGCTCCGTATGTGAAAAATGGCTATCGCTACCGTTATATCTATGAACCCGGCTGCGAATATGCCATCTATCAACGACAATCGGCGTTAAGCGAAGAGTGGGATGTGTGGGAAACCTTGCTCGATGCGAACCAGCGGGCCGCGCACAGCGAATTTTATACGCTCGGCGGACTTGCCATTACGCCGGATAATACCATCATGGCGCTGGCGGAAGATTATTTATCCCGTCGTCAGTATGGGTTGCGTTTTCGTAACCTCGAAAGCGGTAACTGGTATCCGGAACTGCTGGATAACGTTGCGCCTGAATTTGTCTGGGCCAATGATTCCCTGACCCTTTACTATGTGCGTAAGCATAAGAAGACGCTGCTGCCCTATCAGGTTTGGCGGCACACGATTGGCACTCCGTCATCGCAAGATGAACTGGTATATGAAGAGAAAGACGACACCTTTTATGTCAGCCTGCATAAAACCACTTCGCAGCATTATGTGGTAATTCATCTTGCCAGCGCCACCACTAGCGAAGTGCTATTACTTGACGCGGAACTGGCCGATGCCGAGCCGTTTTCATTCTTACCGCGCCGCAAAGACCACGAATATAGTCTCGATCACTATCAACATAAGTTTTACCTGCGCTCTAACCGGAACGGTAAAAACTTTGGGTTGTACCGTACCCGCGTGCGCAATGAAAACGCCTGGGAAGAGCTGATCCCTCCGCGCGAGCATATCATGCTGGAAGGGTTTACCCTGTTTACCGACTGGTTAGTGGTCGAAGAGCGTCAACGGGGGCTTACCAGCCTGCGGCAAATTAACCGTAAAACCCGTGAAGTGATAGGCATCGCCTTTGACGATCCGGCCTACGTGACGTGGCTTGCCTATAATCCCGAACCTGAGACCTCCCGGCTGCGTTACGGCTATTCTTCAATGACGACGCCAGATACCTTGTTTGAACTGGATATGGATACCGGAGAGCGACGGGTACTTAAACAGACGGAAGTGCCTGGGTTTGATTCTGGCTGTTATCAGAGCGAACACCTGTGGATCACCGCACGCGACGGTGTCGAAGTGCCGGTATCGCTGGTTTATCATCAGAAGTATTTTCGTAAAGGGCAAAATCCGCTTCTGGTTTACGGCTACGGATCTTACGGTTCCAGTATTGACGCCGACTTCAGCAGCAGCCGACTGAGCTTGCTGGATCGTGGCTTTGTTTACGCAATCGTACACGTTCGCGGCGGCGGTGAGCTGGGGCAGCAGTGGTATGAAGATGGCAAATTCCTCAAAAAGCGGAATACTTTTAATGACTATCTTGATGCCTGCGATGCCTTATTAAAACTGGGTTACGGTTCACCGTCGCTGTGTTATGGGATGGGCGGGAGCGCGGGCGGAATGCTAATGGGCGTCGCTATCAACGAACGCCCCGAGCTTTTCCACGGCGTTATTGCCCAGGTACCCTTTGTTGATGTATTAACCACGATGCTGGATGAGTCGATCCCACTAACGACAGGAGAGTTTGAAGAGTGGGGGAACCCGCAGGATATTGAATATTATGACTATATGAAAAGCTATAGTCCTTATGACAATGTCAAAGCGCAGGACTATCCGCACCTGCTGGTGACGACAGGATTGCACGATTCCCAGGTGCAATACTGGGAGCCGGCGAAGTGGGTGGCAAAATTACGCGAGCTAAAAACGGACCAACGTCTGCTGCTGTTATGTACGGATATGGACTCCGGGCACGGTGGTAAGTCGGGGCGGTTTAAATCCTACGAAGGCGTCGCGCTGGAGTTCGCCTTTTTAATCGGCCTGGCGCAGGGAACCTTACATAGCGCATAGACGTGCGCCCGCAATGGCTTGTGAGCGTCGCGGGTTATTGTGGTGTTCCATTGCTGCGTTGCTCGCCAGCCTGAACATCTTCCAGGTAGTGTTTAAGCGTCAGGCGAAGTTCCGGGCTCATATTATCAAGGTTATTAAAAAGCCAGCGTAAATAGCCCGGATCGCGTTTTGCGACTTCAGATACCGCCTTACCGCGGTATTTACCGAACGGGAAAGTGGTTAACAGCGCAGGACGGCCCGTGATATTGACCATCTCTTCCGCGGTCCAGCCGGTGGTTCGCATAATATCAATCAGCAAGGCGGCGGTGATATAGCAATCATAAAGCGCCCGGTGATGATGCAGCCCCGGCGGCGTTTGTACGCTTAGTTTACGCGATTTATAGAGCGCCATATTGCTGTATTTTATTCCCGGCCACAGGCGTCGCGACAACTTCATGGTACAGATCCACTCACCCGGCAATTCAGGTAATACGCGTCTGTCGAAACTGGCATTGTGAGCGACATACCACTCACTACCGTAATAAAGCGGTATGACATCTTCAATCCACGGCTTATCGGCGACCATGGCTTCGGTAATACGGTGTATCGCCATCGCCTGCGGCGTAATAGGGCGATCGGGGCGTATCAGGTGACTCATGGGATTGACAATGTTGCCATCAATGACATCTACAGAGGCTATCTCTACGATCCCGCCCTGCAGCCCGCAGGTTTCCGTGTCTATAATCCGCAACATGATTCATTCCTCACCGAAAGACCTTAGCGTAATGGAATGATATCGCCTTGCCAACCCTCCGTTGTGCGCAGACCCGTCAGTAATAGCGAACCGCAATCGGCACGAACAATAAGTTGCCCGCTTTCATCCCACAGCGCGCTACTGCCACAGGCATTGGCCATCAGTACGGCCAGCGCATATTTATGCGAAAAACGTTGTAAGCGTGAGGTAGAAGCATGTAGTTCAGGTTCGTTAAGACATTGACTGGTTGTGAATAACGTAAATGAGGGATCTATATCACCACCTTCTGGCTGCTCATCCACCACGTTGATAGCGCTTCGCTGCCTGGCAATACAGGCGCCATGACTTTTGTGAAACATGAGCGGCGACGTTAGCCATGGGGCAAAAATAGCGATGCCTTTTACGAAGCGGCAGTTATGCTCAACAGGCATACCCACAATGATAGTCATATGGTGGGTATCGGCCGCATGAGTGAGCGGCTGTAAAAGCGCCTCGTCAGGCGGGGCGGGCAACGATTTATTCCTTTCGTCGCAGCCTAATAGCGACAGTGACGGAAAGACCAGCAGTTCGCACTGTTGACGAGCCGCAAGCTCAATATATTCCAGATGATGGGCGACATGCTCCGCCGGCGAGGCGTTCAGGGGCGCATACTGCGCAGCAGCAATTTTCCAGGAGGACATAATGACTTCCTTTTCATAGTCTCTACAGCCATTCTAAAAAGCATAGGTTAAGAATCGCCTTATAATGTAGTCGTCTGCATGTAAGGAAGTGTAACGTTATATAATTTTTATTTAACTTTGGGTTCGTAAGGGAGTCGGGATAGTGATACGGAAGCCAGACGATGGGCAATCAGCCGCTCGCGAAACCAGGCGCGTAGGTGCTCTGGCTGCTCACGTTCGACCGCCTCCGCGACAACTGGCATATTGTAGCGCTCTTTAAATGCCACCCCGGCTGCCGCCAGGTCCACATTGACTTTATCCATTTCCGCTTGTTCAAGCTGAGCCAGATTCGTTTTCATACGCGTCTCCTTTTTTGTTGCCGCCAGAAGGTACTAAGAGTCCGCGGTAATGGCAAGGTGGAAATGATGATCCTCGACTCATTGATTGTTGAAGGTTATTCTTTGTAACGTAGGCATAACAAAAAGGAATAGTGAATATGGCTTCTTCTGCACCATCGCGACGTTTAGCTTTACTGTTGCTGGCATCGACATTTGCGACGCCAGCGGCCTGGGCACATGCGCACCTGACGCATCAGTATCCAGCGGCGAATGCTGCCGTTACGGCCTCGCCACAGGCGCTGACTCTGAATTTTTCTGAAGGGATTGAGCCAGGGTTCAGCGGCGCAACCATTACTGGCCCTCAGCAAGAGCTCATCAAAACGCGCCCGGCAAAGCGAAATGAACAGGATAAAACGCAGTTGATTATCCCGCTTGAGCAGCCGTTAAAATCTGGCGCTTACACGGTAGACTGGCACGTTGTGTCGGTGGATGGACATAAAACAAAAGGGAAATACACCTTCAGCGTGAAATAAATGATGCTGACATTCGTCTGGATAACTCTCCGATTTATTCATTTTGCTAGTTTGATGCTGGTCTACGGCTGCGCGCTTTACGGCGCCTGGCTGGCACCCGCATCAATTCGTCGTTTAATGACGCGTCGATTTTTACATCTGCAACGACATGCCGCCGCCTGGAGCGTTATCAGCGCGGCTTTTATGCTGGCAATTCAGGGCGGACTGATGGGTGGCGGCTGGCCCGATGTTTTTTCCGTCTCTGTGTGGGGCGCGGTACTGCAAACCCGCTTTGGCGCGGTCTGGATATGGCAAATTATCCTCGCGCTGGTCACGCTGGCGGTGGTAGTCATTGCGCCGGTAAAAATGCAACGACGGCTTCTTATTCTCACCGTTGCTCAGTTTATCCTGCTGGCAGGCGTTGGACATGCGACGATGCGCGACGGTGTAGCGGGAACATTACAGCAGATTAACCATGCTCTGCATTTACTCTGTGCCGCAGCCTGGTTTGGTGGGCTGTTGCCAGTGGTTTATTGTATGCGCATGGCTCAGGGACGCTGGCGTCAACATGCTATTAGCGCCATGATGCGTTTTTCTCGTTATGGTCACTTTTTTGTGGCGGGCGTATTGCTCACAGGCATTGGCAACACGCTATTTATCACGGGATTTACCGCCATCTGGCAGACCACCTATGGACAGTTGCTTTTGTTAAAATGTGCGCTGGTGGTGCTTATGGTAGCAATTGCGCTGACGAATCGGTATGTTCTCGTACCACGTATGCGACAGGAAAATTCCCGGACTGACCTATGGTTTGTCAGGATGACGCAAATTGAATGGGGAGTTGGAGGCATAGTTCTGGCGATCGTCAGCCTGTTTGCAACCCTCGAACCTTTCTGATGGACTGGCATAACGAATGAAAAAAATACTCCTTCCGGCGCTTCTGCTGGCCACTTCGGGCGTAGCGTTGGCGGCGCCGCAGGTGATTACCGTAAGTCGTTTTGAAGTAGGAAAAGACAAGTGGGCGTTTAATCGGGAAGAGGTCATGTTGACCTGTCGGCCTGGCCAGGCGCTCTATGTGATCAACCCCAGTACGCTGGTGCAGTATCCCTTGAATGCCATTGCCGAACAGCAAGTAGCGGAGGGTAAAACGCGCGCTCAGCCTATTGCCGTCATTCAAATCGATAACCCGGCGAAGCCCGGTGAGAAAATGAGTCTGGCGCCGTTTATCGAACGTGCGCAAAAGCTTTGTGATCCATCCAATAGCTGACTGATTTTTAATAAAAAACCGTAAACCTTCACGAAAAGGCTTACGGTTTTTTTATCTCTGATGACAGACAATACGCCAGGTTTTTTCAATCACCTTCGTCACAAACTGGAAAACCTGGCGTCGTCATCTATTCTTAAAGGGCAAGGCGATTTAGCCTGCATTAATGCCAACTTTTAGCGCACGGCTCTCTCCCAAGAGCCATTTCCCTGGACCGAATACAGGAATCGTATTCGGTCTCTTTTTATTTAGATTATAAATCAATGGGTTATGTGTTTCCCCTCGAAATTCCTCGAAATTTCCTCGAATTTCTGTATTCCGGTCTTTTTGGTTATATCACATCCAAATCCAGTTTAACATTTCTTTTACAACAAAATCAGAGCATCACGTAAGCTTTATTATCGCGTTCATCGAGATAGAGTTTCGTGGTGTTCTCTGAGGTGTGGCCCAGGAGTTTTTGAGCGAATTCCTCGCCGAGTTCGTCTTTGTACAGCCGACCAGCCAGGCTACGGATCTCGTGAAATGTCGGTGGGTTATCACTACATTTAACGTCTGAAATTTTTCTGGCTTTTACAAATTTCTTTGTCAGCCCATCCGGGTGAATATTCCCGGTCGGGCTATTTTTCCTGATTCCTGCACTGATCATGAAATCAGTTCTGCTTACCAGCCGGCAGCGATCGATAACCGTTCCCGGACGTAACCCTGGCACCTCAAGGGTCAGGGATCTGCCTGCCAAAATTGAACGCCCGGGCGCTGATGCCGGATGATCTGGTCATCGTAGAAAGCGCCCCTGAAAAAATCGACACCTTTAGCTGCAAAATGACAGTCCCGCCATCCGGTCATCATAACGGATTTTTCTTCTGCACCTACTGAAGCCCGCCATGGCAGGACGACCATGAATCCGTCGATAACCTTATTGTGAAATTAAGACCAGGGAAAGAGGATGTCCGCCAGACAGACATTATTTGTAAATTTATAAAGGTTTTTTATTATGCCCTTGCATGTTGGACGCGGATGTCTTCCCGCCACAATTACTAATCTTCGTATTAACTGTATAGCCCAATCTGCAACCCCGCCTGAAATGAGCTTATGGGAAAAAATTAAGGAGTTTTTCTGCTCAACGCACCAGACTGAAGCGCAGGAATGTATCTGGACGATTTGCCACCCTTCGGTCGGAACGACGCGGGAGGATGTAGTCAGCAGATTTGAACAGCTCAGGATGCTCGTGTATGCCGGATACGAGGAAAGCATTCACTCCGGCCGCCACGGGGAAAGCCACTTCTGTATCCTGGATGCAGACAACCAGGAGATATTGTCGGTCACCCTTGATGACGCCGGGAACTATACCGTGAATTGCCAGGGGCACAATGAAACATATCGCTTCACCATGGACATAGAACAGGGAGAGGAATGTACAGAACATGCGGAAGGGGCATCCGGGACACTCCAGGTATCCCCCCTTCCGGCTCCGGCGGCTCCACAGACACCAGCAGAGTATGATGCTGTCTGGTCAGAATGGAAGGGGGCTGCGCCAGCAGAAGAGTTACGCGGTCGTGCTGCGACGGTACAGAGAATATGTACCTGCCTGAATAACGGCAGTCGAGAGCTTAATGTGGGAGAGTCAGGCCTTACCGCCTTACCAGACCGTTTACCAGCGCATATAACAACATTGGTTATTCCTCATAATAATTATCTGACCAGCCTGCCGACGCTGCCGTCAGGACTGGAGGTGCTTACTGTCGAAGATAACCAACTGACCAGCCTGCCGCCGTTGCCGTCAGGACTGGAGGTACTTACTGTCGAAGATAACCAACTGACCAGCCTGCCGCCATTGCCGGCAGGACTGGTGGTGCTGACGGTATCAGGTAACCAACTGACCAGTCTGCCGCCGTTGCCGGCAGGACTACAGACGCTGTCGGTAGCAGGTAACCAACTGACCAGCCTGCCGCCGTTGCCGGCAGGACTACAGATGCTGTTGGTAGCACGTAACCAACTGACCAGCCTGCCGCCGTTGCCGGCAGGACTACAGATGCTGTCGGTAGCAGGTAATCAACTGACCCGCCTGCCGCCGTTGCCGGCAGGACTACGGAGGCTGTTGGTAGCAGGTAACCAACTGACCAGCCTGCCGCCGTTGCCGGCAGGACTACAGGTGCTGTCGGTATCAGATAATCAACTGACCAGCCTGCCGCTGTTGCCGGCAGGACTGGAGTTGCTGACGCTCGAGCGCAATCCACAACTGGTGCGCCTGCCGCCGTTGCCGGAAGGACTACAGACGCTGTCGGTTGATGCTAACCCACAGTTGACCCGCCTGCCGGCGCTGCCGTCAGGCCTACAACGGTTGTATGCCCGCAATAACCAACTGACCCGCCTGCCGGAAAGCATCACGGGTCTGTCTTCAGAGGCAAGCGTAAATCTGGAAGGCAATCCTCTGTCTGAACGCACTCTGCAGGCGCTGCGGGAGATCACCAGCGCGCCAGGCTATTCAGGCCCCAGGATACTATTCGATATGGCGGGAGCCTCAGCCCCCCGGGAAGCCCGGGCACTGCACCTGGCGGCCGCTGGCTGGCTGGTGCCTGCCCGGGAGGGCGAACCGGCTCCTGCAGACAGATGGCATATGTTCGGACAGGAAGATAACGCTGCTGCCTTCAGCCTCTTCCTGGACAGACTGAGTGAGACGGAAAACTTCATGAAGGACGCGGGGTTTAAGGCACAGATATCGTCCTGGCTGGTACAACTGGCTGAAGATGAGGCGCTGAGAGCAAAAACCTTTGCCATGGCAACAGAGGCAACAGCAAGTTGCCAGGATCGGGTCACACTTGCTCTGCACCAGATGAAGAACGTGCAACTGGTACATGATGCAGAAAAAGGGCAATACGATAACAATCTCGCGGCGCTGGTTGCCACGGGGCGTGAGATGTTCCGTCTGGAAAAACTGGAACAGATTGCCCGGGAAAAGGCCGGAACGCTGGCCTTGGCCGATGATGTTGAAGTCTATCTGGCGTATCAGAATAAGCTGAAGAAAGCACTCGGGCTGACCAGCGTGACGGCAGAAATGCGTTTCTTTGGCGTATCCGGCGTGACGGTTTCAGACCTTCAGGCTGCGGAGCTTCAGGTGAAAGCCGCTGAAAAAAGCGAGCTCAGGGAGTGGATACTGCAGTGGGGGCCGTTACACAGCGTGCTGGAGCGCAAAGCGCCGGAACGCGTTAACGCGCTTCGTGAAAAGCAAATATCGGATTATGAGGAAACGTACCGGATGCTGTCTGACACAGAGCTGAGACCGTTTGGGCTTGTCGGTAATACCGATGCAGAGCGCACTATCGGAGCAAGAGCGATGGAGAGCGCGAAAAAGACATTTTTGGATGGCCTGCGACCTCTTGTGGAGGAGATGCTGGGTAGCTATCTAGCGCCTTAACTGAACATGATATTCACCGCGCCAGGCGAATGGGGGACGTTGTACTTCGCCGGGCAGGGGATGCCGCAACAGTGGGCTATGAAGCGAGAAATGCTTTCGCCCCGGTACACCACCCGCTATGAAGACCTGCTTCTTCCTGATGTTAAGGACATCCTGATTGCCTGTGTGGATGGTCTGAAGGGCTGCCCGGATGCGATAAACAGCGTCTTCCCGCAAACCCATATCCAGCTATGCATTATCCATATGGTGCGTAACAGCCTGAAATACGTAGCCTGGAAAGACTACAAAGCCGTCACCAGCGGCCGGAAGATGGTCTATCAGGCCCGACCGAAGAGGCGGCACTGATGGCGATGGATGCGTTCGCGAAAGTCCGGGACGATAAATATCCGCAAATCAGCAAAAGCTGGCGTGCGCACCGGGAAAACCTCAATACGCTCTTCAGTTATCCGCCGGATATCCGCAAGGCCATCTATACGACAAACGCAATCGAATCCCTGAACTGCGTGATCCGTGCCGCGATTAAGAAACGCAAGGTGTTCCCAACGGATGACTCAGTACGAAAAGTTATTTATCTGGCAATCAAGGATGCGTCAAAAAAATGGAGTATGCCGATCCAGAACTGGTGGCTGGCGATGAGCCGTTTTATTATCGAGTTCGGTGACCGCCTGAGCGATCACCTTTAATAACTGGGCAGTTACACAGAATTACTGATAGGCTCATTCTTTTGTGTTGCGCATCTCTGTTTCTATTGTTTTAGATAGCCATAAGAGCTCCGTTGCTGAGAGTTTTAGTCGTGGGGTTCTTTCTTCTGTACCGGGTGGGCGCATTTCAAAACTGCAGGAACATCTGCTGAATACTGTATACTCCTGTATTTTGCATGTTGTTGAGATCAGTGTGCAATTCCTCGGTACTGGCTTGTTCTGTATAGGTCTGGAGATTTCTGGGTAGTGTCCTTGTGGACCTGAACATATGTTTTTGATTGAAAATGGCATCGTGTTTTATCCTTTACGCTGTGAAATGTTGTTTTGTGCTCTTCTGTTGTGATTGGTGATGTGACGGGATCGTCCATGCACCCTTCCTTTTATTGACGGCGTATCAGTCCATTGATGCCATGCTCGCTTAATTTGTCCAGCATCAGCAAGCCGTCGTTTTCTTTCTGCTGCAATTCAAGCAACTTAAACCGTATTTCGTTAAGTAAAGGTTTAATAACTCCGTGCTTGCGAACCACCTTTTTGATAACGTCTTTTTCGAAGTATAAACGGCAGAAGTGATTTTCATAATTCGCCTACACTTTTCACCCAGCGCTGGCAAATTTTCAACGCTGAAAGGCTGGGGAGAAGGGCGTCTAGTTGCTGAACAGAGAGCGTACCAAACGCCCTGATTCCACGCGTTATCAAACTTCATGCCGTGGTTATCATCCAGACAAGGCGCTTGAGGTTGCTCATGTCTTTTGGGGAAAAAGGTTCGGTGGTGGGTACTGGATATCCTGGATCGGGAAGTGGGTTCCACTGGTGCCAAATACAGGGTGCTGGTAAACCGGGTGGATACCTCAAATCCTGACAGGCCAGAGCATCAGCCTGATAAAATCGTATTACTGATTTCTAACCAGTGGCACATTAATTGTACCAGCTCAGACTCCAACTGACGGTCTGCTTTAAGCGAGTAGCGGACGTGGCCTGCCCCCAGGAGTAAAAACAAACTTTCTATTGATACATTTAATTAACTTATTTATAACGTTATATTCCAAATGCAAACTTGTTCAATTGGATATGTATGGACATTCAAATTACACATCAAGTTACTGAATTTGATAAAGAAGAACTATTAGCCGGATTAAGAAGCTACAATGCTCAGTTCGTCGATTTTAGTAAAAATGGGCAGCTTGGGGTCTACTGCAGAAACGAAAGCGGCGAAATGGTAGGCGGATTAATTGCTGACAGAAAAGGTCCGTGGCTCTGCATCGACTATCTTTGGGTAAGTGAATCTGCAAGGAGCAACGGTCTGGGGAGCAAACTTATGGATATGGCCGAAAAAGAAGGTTTGCGGAAAGGCTGTGTTCATGGACTTGTAGATACCTTTAGCTTCCAGGCTCTCCCTTTTTATGAAAAACAGGGTTATATACTTCAAATGTCGCTACCGGACTTTCCTAAAGTAGGTTCGCAAAGGCATTATTTAATTAAGCCTGGTTTATAGCTTTGCTGCATTTGAATACCCATAGCTTTATGAAAGCTGCAATCAGGTAGCTTTAAAATATATCGTACTGTTGGCCTGTACACACCATGTTCAGCGTCCGCTTCTGGCACAGGGCGGACAGTCAGATTAGGTTTGGCGCTGTGCCATAGATATGTCAGCTCACATTTGAGCTAATACACATTAATTATCTAAACCAGTTATTAACCACTTCCTCAAACCGCTGGGTTACTTTTTCTCACGGGAATTTCTCTTCCACACAACGTTGTCCATGTAAGGCAATATCGTTTAAATCAGGGGATGCCAGCGCTTTATTAATGTCCCTGGCAATGGTCTCCGGGGTCATTGGCTCCTGCAAATGGAAGCCGGTATCCCCCTCTTTTACGAGCTCAGTCATCCCGCCGCGTGTACTGACCAGTACAGGCTTTCCTGCCCCCATTGCTTCAATTGCAACCATGCAGAACGGTTCCTGGAATTGAAAGGGAATAACAACCAGATCTGCTAACGAATAGTAGTTGTATATCTCTTCAGGCGTTACACCTCCAACCATATGACAGTGTGGTTTTAGCCGTACTGCTAATTCCCGCACCTCACGCTGATAGGTTGCTTTTTCACCTTTACTTTTACTCATATAGTTACCAACGACAACTAACTCTATATTGTTGCGTTCCTTGAGGAGTTGTTCGAACGCCTGTAAAAGCAAAGTCACTCCCTTATCCGGTGATATACGGCCTGCAAAGAAAATCGTTTTTTCTCCGGAGTTATTCCCTGGTCAGACTTTTGCAGTAGTACAGCGTTTTTCTGATAGGCCTCCAGGTCAATACCATTAGGGACGATAGCGATATCAGCATCCGGCAGGTACGCCTGATAATGCTTCTTCAAAAACATGTTAGTGATTTTGTTTCCGGGGAGAATTCTACCTTTTTAACTTCGTCGATATTCAAAGGAATAACCGGGCCATCTACTGGTATATCGTTCATGATCTATCTCTCCTTTTATCTGGTTACTTTCGCATCGCAACGATATCAGGCGAGGTAATACGCCGCCAGAAAATGTCCTGGCGGCAATCTTTTTCTGCAGATCACATCAAAACCATCCAATGGAAGTGAGGGCAAATAGCAGCTTCCACTGCTAAGCGTTGTTTTATAAGAACCACTCAGGTTTCACGCCAAATCGTGCTGAAAGCGCTTTGATGTGCGTAATCGTTAACGAGCGCTGTCCGGACAGGATCTGACTTACCAGTGATTTGGAACCGATTTCTTCTTTAAGATCTGAGTATGAGAGTTTGTACTGGTCAATTAGCGTGCGCAGCAGGGCAACGCCAACCGGCATTTCAGCAACAGATTTGTTGAACTCGGCGAACTGCTTGCTGTTATCTTCGTACTCGGCAATTTTGCTTGCCAGGAAGTCAATCAGCGGGTTTTCATCGTCATTTTCGATAAGATAATCAACCAGCGCCAGCGCATCACGATAATCTTTCTCTGACGCGCTGCCACCCAGGAAAGGAACGGCGGCGACCAGCGCCTTTGTGGCTTCGATAGCTTTTGCGGTGTTGGCAATCATTCTTTATTCTCCCTGTAGTAGCGGGTCAGCTTGTCATATTCAGCGTGAGTGGCGATGTGTTTCACATAAAAGCGTTTGTTTATAAAGTTGATGTAAGCGATCACCCTCAGGTTGTTGCCTCCGACATCCAGTACCCACCACTTGTTACGGTACTTAAAGTTATCGAGACTCGGTATGACCTTTCGTAGCTCTGCCGGAGAAGAGAAATCTTTTTCGCGGACTAAGCGATACAGGGCTTTTATGGCTAACGAGTCATTGGGATATCGTCTTGCCGCTTCATCAAAAGGCTCTTTTGATATGACATGCATTAAGCGTTAAACCTGCCTGTTTACATTATGTGAATATTATACCAGTGATGCTTTTCGTTTACAATATGTGAACGGTTTGGTTTTGAACACACTTCAATTACACGCCCGCCCAATCAGCCACCTACATATCACATACCCTGACACCGTGGGCGAGGCGCTTTCCATCAACGGACAGACAATGAAACTTCCTGAACTTAACTGGCCCTGGGCCGCATACTTCTGGATCGGCTGTATCTGGCTTGGCTCTATTGCGCATTCAGCGTTTCGTGTGCTGGTGGGTGATGATGTCACTGTCATTGGTGTCATTCTGCAACTGATCGTCGCGTCGTTCGCCGGGCTGCTGGCAATCCTCATTGCCATCCGCTTTAACTGGAGCGCTGAAACAGCGGGGAGTGTCTGTTCAATCGCTGGCTGGGCCGGTGGCCGGTTCGTTCAGGTTGTTGAGCACAAGGTAATGACGATGATCGCGAAAAAGTGATCTTGTAAATTCTGACTGAGGAAATCCAAATGAAAAAAATTGTATTAGCTGTACTTGCGGCGGCTTCGCTGTGCGCGTTATCGGCGTACTCGACTTACACCGAAGCAACTGGCCCTAACGGGACAACGGTGAAGCATGTTGCTGTGGCGCCGGAAACCAGTGCGGTTATAGCGAACGGTGGGTGTATTAATTCTGGTGGTGGAGTGTGTGAGCAGCAGCCAGCACAACAGGCCGAATAATAAACATCCGCTAAGTTTGACGATGGTTTTTTAAGCATTACAGAAGCTCTTCGACGAGGGGCTTCGATAATGGTAAATTATCCCTGTATAATATGGGGGATTTATGGCTACCGAGATTACTTCTATTGCTGTCCAGTTTCCCTGGGCTGCGTTGATTACTGCTATTGCTGGGCTATCTGGTGCACTTGGTGGTGCATTTCTGGCAAATAAATTTGCCGAAAACAGATGGTACAAACAGGTTTCTTTTGAAAAAGAGAAAGAGCGTATCGCGATGCTTCGGGAAAAGGGTGAGGAATTACACATCCTTGTCTCAAAATGGGGAAAGGCGACTATTAATTACCAGCTTTACCAACTTCGAGTGATTAAGGGAGTATTAACAGAGGACCAGTTACACTCGCTTGCGGCTGAGCTTTCAACTGGTGGCGATGTTCACGACAGAATGGATGCATTGTTATATCTCTACTTCCCATCATTGGATAAATTTATGAAGGAAGTTCGAGAACATTTGTCAGAAGGACATAAAATTTACCATGCGGTAATCAACGGGGCATTGGATCGGGATAAGGGTTTAACTATCTTTGACAAGGAGGCTACTAATGTAGAAGCCGCAATAGAAAAAATTAAAATGGGTATAAGGAATGTTCTTCAGAACTTCAATTAAATAACCGAGTTTTGAGTTGCCACGGATAATCTAGACACTTTCGAGTCGTCGGTAATATCGGTTTTCATATTCTGTCGGTGGCATCTTATCGCTCGAACCATGCCGACGCTTACTGTTATAAAACATTTCGATGTAATCAAAAATATCGCTGCGGGCTTCTTCCCGCGTTCCGTAGATCTTTTTCTTTATCCGTTCACGTTTTAGTAGCTGAAAAAAGCTTTCTGCGACCGCATTATCGTGGCAGTTACCACGACGACTCATACTGCCTTCCAGGCCGTGTGATTTCAAAAACGACTGCCATTCATAGCTTGTATATTGACTGCCCTGGTCAGAGTGAACCAGCACCGCCTTTTGCGGATTACGCCGCCACAAGGCCATCAAAAGCGCATTCAGGACGATCTCTTTGGTCATCCGGGGCTGCATTGACCAGCCGATAACTTTCCGGGAGAACAGATCAACAACCACGGCCAGATACAGCCAGCCTTCGTGGGTTCGGATGTAGGTTATGTCCGTTACCCAACGTTCATCGGGAGCATCCGGATTAAACTGCCGCTGGAGTCGGTCAGGCGCCACGATACTGTCTTCACCTTTGCGTGCCCGCGGGCTCCGGTATCCGACCTGAGCCTTTATGCCGGCCCGCTTCATCAGCCGCCAGACACGGTTCACCCCACACTGCTGCCCGGTGTCACGCAGATCGAGGTGGATCTTGCGATAACCATAGACGCAGCCTGACTCAAGCCAGAACTGTTTGATCTGCCCGGTCAGCATCTGGTTCGCCTGCTCTCGCTGTGAATGCGGCTGCTGAAGCCAGGCGTAAAAGCCACTGGGATGAACATCCAGCACCCGACAGAGCAGGCGAACAGGCCAGCAACGGGTGTTGTCACGGATAAAGGCGTACCTCAGTCGGACAGCTTTGCGAAGTACGCCGCGGCTTTTTTTAATATGTCCCGTTCGTCGGTAACCCGCTTCAGCTCCTTCTGGAGACGGAAGATCTCAGCCTGAGCATCTGACTGTTCTTTATTAGTGGAAGAATCCGGACCGTACTTTTTTATCCAGGCGTAAAGGCTGTGGGTGGTGATATCAAGACGTGTTGCAACGCTGGAAACAGAATAACCACGATCAACAACCTGTTTGACCGCTTCAATTTTAAACTCTTCGGGATAACGCTTACCGCTCATGGGCACCTCTCTTTAAGTCATCTTAAATGACTCTGAGGTGTCTGTTAAACCTGTGGCGATTCATTTGAATGTTGTTAAATTTTTCAATTTATTGACACATGAAGTAACTCAATGGTAAAAAAGCAGAGCAGACGCTGTGATGTTTATTAATGGAGTGGCAACAACCCTCCGATTTACAAGTGAAATAAAAGGTATAGGGCTATTTCGAATAACTATTTAGAATTTTAATGACTGTAAGGGATAAAATATTTTTAGGTTTATATTAGCTTGCAATATTGAGACAAAGTAAGTAAATTCAAGCCTTTTTACTTGGGAGAGTTTTTTAGTGCAAGTAGATACTGATTTTATAAGCTTAGACACATTGGTGGCGACTCAGCAAGCAGCAAAGTGGGCTGGTGTTGCCGCTATTGCTGCATGTATATCGTGTTTTGCAACGATTGTTGGTATAGGTGTAGCGTGGAGATCATTACATCAATGGAAGCCACAATATAAGGAAAATTCAAGACTTCAATTGATTGATACATTGGTGGCTTATCAACAATGTTTGATAAGCCTACCAAAAGATCTTTCTAAAGATCCGGAGTGTAAGCATAGGAAAGAATTTTTGAAAGCAAGTATTGAAGTAGATATGAGAGGTGTAATTTATTTGAAGCAACATAATAATTCAGAATTAAAAGAAGAGTTAGAAAACCTTCGAATTAAAGGTGCCCAATTTGTTGCAGGTAAGGTAAGTAAACCTGAGTTGGCA
Source organism: Salmonella sp. SJTUF15581 (assembly GCF_043356775.1). Lineage (NCBI taxonomy): Bacteria > Pseudomonadati > Pseudomonadota > Gammaproteobacteria > Enterobacterales > Enterobacteriaceae > Salmonella > Salmonella sp. SJTUF15581. Next base: position 228,106 of record NZ_JBEUJY010000006.1, read on the forward strand.
TTGATCTCATCTATAATAATGCTCATTGAATTATAATTTTTTATTTGCAGTCGATTTTTTTCTATTGAGTGACTTACCGAGAAAAATTACCCTGAATTGAAGTTAGGGTATTCCCGCAAAAGCCAGCCCCGCCGAAACGGGGCTGGCTCAAAAAAAATCAAACTGCGGCGTGGCCCGAGGATCGTACTCTTCAACCGCAATTCCCAGCTCACGTCGGAACCATCGTGCAACCAGTTGCCGGTGGCAGAACTCCCCAGGCTTTTCCCAGCACAGCAGCACCGGCTCCACATTCCCCATCAACAGGTGCAGCTCATTCCACGTCTGCTCAGGATTTAACTTCGCCAGTATGTCGCGCTCGTACAGTTCGATATTAGGAGGAGATCACTCCACATAAACGTAATTAATTTTATACTAAATCTCTGTGGTATGGCACAGACGTTTAGAAGACAGGTCAATTGCGAGCTGCTGGCTGGGATTTCGTCGCGCCACTCAAAAATGCGCAGAGTTTTTCACACGCCGTCAATGGCTCAATGGGCGTTTTTCCGAGGGCGGTCTCAGTCATGACGATGGCAGGACCAATAAGCATGGACCATACTTCGCTCGCGTCTTGCTCAAGCGATGTGAAGGCAAGGAACAGTGTTTTATCTGAAGGAAAGCGGTGCTGAGTATTAAAAAGTTTCAGCCAGGCGCGGGACTGCCGGTCGGCCTGTGCTGATCGCGTGCCGAAGCGGAGTACTCTTTTTAGTATGGCGATACCCACAATGCCTGGCCCCAGAATAAAGGGACTCCCGACGTTTATGGTGACGCCGACCCCGAGAAAAACGAGGGCGAATGACAGCAGGTTATCTACTCTTCTGGTAAGAGTACTGTACAGCTTTTCCAGAGAGTACCGGTAAAGAATTTGATAACTGATTTCATCCTTGCTCATACATCTCCAGATGGTTTTTCGATTACGCTCCGGTATGTTCCCGGAATCCTGACAGATTCTGCAATTATGCCACACTTCCTGGAGGGTATTAATTAGATAGAATATAAATAGCAGGCAAATATTTTGAGCTTTTAGTCGATATCGCTTTGAATATCATTTCTCCTGCATCAGGAGATGCTATTGTCGAGCATCGTGTCAAACGTTGCTGCGTCGGTCGGACTGCACAGGGTAACTCTCGCAGTCAGACTCTCATTATGGTCTCTAAATGGATAACCCGCAGTCGCAACACGCCGGATGTCACGACTGACGCTATTATTACCCTGGCTTGTTAAAGCGGCATGACCACATTTTCTATATATAATAATTGGTTGTCTTTCGACCAGTATTGTCGAGTTTTTTGGTTTAATTCCACAATCCATTTAAAAACGCCTGCTGTTGCCAGATCGGTACAGTATTTTTCATAGGAATGCTCCCCAGAAAAGTGTTTGGCTGAAGTCAATTTTATTAATTGCGTATTCGGTGTTGAATTGACTTTAATCAGCTTTCTATTGCTTTTAATAGAAATGAAGTGGCCTGCATGAGTGATAATTTTCACATTACCGGTAGCAACAAAATAGATGTAATAAGCGATATTATTATATTCCAGATCGATTAGAAATGCGTTGAAATTTGCATCCTTTCTGACGCGCTCGAAAAAGTGGTTAAGCATAAGCTGTAATTCCATTTGTTAACCTATTGTAAGTTATAATGTTATATGTTGTGTTAGAGTATTGTTGCTTAAAAGCAGCCATACAAAGATGTTACCTAAAAGCAATAATAATCGCCTGGTATCATATAGTTTACGTTATGATTGGAATAGTGTTGCAATTGTTACTGATTATTTCTCGTAGCGCGTTTTTTTGACCACTAATAGATGAGTCAATCCATTTCATTTGTAGTTTTTCTGAACGCCATGAAAAGTCATAATATATAAAAATCAGTTAATTAATTGATATTTAGATAAGGATTACAGTGGTGGAGAGGTTTGGCGTGGCGACTTTATAGGTTTTGAAAAAGCAGCTAACTCGCTGGCAGGATAACTGACAGTCAGCGTTTGAATGGGGGCAAAATCGTAACAACATCAGCATAAATAATAATATTCATGAATGTTTTGTGTGACGCAGCAGTTGAATTGAAGTGATGTTTTGCCTGTTCAGGATTGTCCCGATAAAAATGTTCCTCGATAAAAGTCGATCACCTTGTGCCGAAAAAAAACAGGCTAAGTGACAGAAGAACAAAATTCATCAGGAAAATAAAATTTATGCAGATCAATGAGTAAAAATGGTTGTGGAGAAGGTGGCTATTTTTTGAAAGCAAGAAATATAAATAAAGTGTAGCTATGCATAGTTATCTAAAAGGAGAACTACCGTGACTAATATAACACTATCCACCCAGCACTACAGAATCCATAGAAGTGACGTTGAACCAGTAAAAGAAAAAACAACGGAGAAGGACATTTTTGCAAAAAGTATTACTGCCGTTAGAAATAGCTTTATCAGCCTGTCGACGAGTCTGTCAGATCGCTTGAGCCTGCATCTGCAAACAGACATACCGACTAGCCATTTTCATCGTGGGAGCGCCTCTGAGGGTAGGGCAGTATTAACCAGTAAAACTGTTAAAGATTTTATGCTGCAAAAGCTCAATAGCCTGGATATCAAAGGTAATGCGAGTAAAGATCCGGCCTATGCTCGTCAGACATGCGAAGCCATGTTATCAGCCGTGTACAGTAATAATAAAGATCACTGTTGTAAATTACTCATCAGTAAAGGGGTCAGTATTACCCCCTTTCTGAAAGAGATAGGAGAGGCTGCGCAGAATGCGGGGCTACCTGGGGAGATAAAAAACGGCGTATTTACTCCAGGTGGGGCAGGGGCGAATCCTTTTGTCGTCCCCCTCATTGCTGCAGCAAGCATTAAATATCCGCATATGTTTATAAATCATAATCAGCAGGTGTCTTTTAAAGCGTATGCTGAGAAAATCGTTATGAAAGAGGTTACGCCGCTGTTTAATAAGGGGACGATGCCAACGCCACAACAATTTCAGTTAACTATAGAAAATATTGCGAATAAGCATCTTCAGAATGCCTCCTGAAGATAGCAAACACAATACTGCTATTAACCATATGAATTAATAGCAGATTTTCTGAAAGTATATATTCATTTTTATGGCGACGCTTTTAACAAAACGTCGTCATCTTTATTTTAATATAAAAATCAAATGGATACCCTTAAAACTTAAAATAATTGTTATTACTCTAAATACCGGCATAACCAGACAGCTTTTTTTGTAACGCTGCGTGTTGTTAAGTCTATGATACCCGCGCACGGATGATGTCTCGATAAGGATTAATGGTCTGTTAACTGTCAGGAGAGGTTATGCCGCCTTTAAAAAAAATTATGCTGCTCCTGTTTGTGGGGGCGATGGTCGCCACGGTAACGACACCTGCATTGGCGCTGGTTTGCCTTGCAACTCACTCAGCTCAAGAGTGTGCTGAAGCCTGTGGTGTCGATATGTGGTTTATGTTTTTGGCATGCTTTTAAGGAGGGAGAATATTGAACGTGAACAGGCGATAGTGAGTAGCTCGCTGCGCCAGGGGATAACACTCCCCTGGCGCAGCCAGTTATATTTTATTGCGATAATAACAAAGTATTTACTCGCTACTGATGAAATTCGCTATTTACAACAGAGCACATTTACTAAGCAAGAAAATCTGCACACGCTATCCTTTTATATCTGTCCTGGATAATGAACGACAGGAAAAATATGATGCGGCCTGAAGAGATTTATCAGCGAATAGAGGCAAAGAATTGGCGGCATGTCTGGGTGGTCGGTGATATCCACGGCTGTTTTTCAATGTTAATGAAAAAGTTACGTGAGTGTCGATTTGATCCGCAACAAGACTTGTTAGTTTCTGTGGGCGATCTCATTGATAGAGGCCCGGACAGCCTGGGTTGCCTGGCTTTACTGCGTGAGTCCTGGATGACGGCGGTTCGCGGCAATCATGAACAAATGGCGCTGGATGCGCGGGCCTCATCGCAGTCGACGCTGTGGTTGATGAATGGTGGCGACTGGTTTACCCGCCTGACGGCTGAACACGCTGCGCAAGCTGAAGCGCTTTTTATTCTTTGTCAGCGGCTGCCCTGGATACTGGAAGTTCGCTGCCGCCATAGCACGCATGTGATCGCTCATGCTGATTACCCCGCGTCAACCTATCAATGGCAAAAAAAGGTCGATTTACATCAGGTTCTCTGGAGCCGCGAACGGCTCATAAATAAGCGCGGCGGGATTAGCGGTGCCGATCATTTTTGGTTTGGCCATACGCCGTTGCGTCGGCGCATGGATTTTGCCAACGTACACTATATTGATACGGGCGCGGTATTTGGCGGGCAATTGACGTTAGCGCGGATACAATAGCGGTATCAGCGACCAGGGTTAAAAATCGCTATATTGCTGCGCAGGTCGCCAGAAGCCGTCGATAAAATCCTCTACCGGAAAACAGCCGCCATGGCGAATCCGTTGATCGTCCATCGAATAAAGACATTGCTGCTCGGTATCGTAGATGTCCACGACAATATCCTCGCATCCTCCATCCAGGTAACATACAAAAAGTACCAGCGCGAACATTACATCCTCAATGTTAACTACTTTACACGATAGTGTAGGAGAGGTTAGCGCAGGGGGGAAATGAGAAAAGGAAGAATAAATAACCCGCCTGGCGACGGGTTCTTTTTGAGTCAGGCAAGACGCATGACCCAGGCATCAGATTTAGGATCGTAATGATTACGGAACAAAACGGAATGTTCCCCGTTGAGAATGGCGGGAACGCTGGTTTCGGCATCCCAGGCGTCCAGTTGCATACATAAATCCGGATCGGATTTACAGGGGATTGTTAACGTTCGCTCCCCCGGCGATTCGCCATGTAATTCGGCATCGTCGATTTCAAAAGCGCCAATGCGCACACTGGTTTTCATCATCGTGCTCTCCGTTAATACGCTAATTGTGGTACGACCAGTTTAGCCGTCCATTTTTCAGCGTAGTCAACGTACGCAAAAGCGCCAGTCAAAAAGTGCGGTTTTTTTGTGCGCCTTTTAACTATTACCAGTAAAGAGTTTGCCATCACGTACCAGTTCACGCGGGTAACTGTTCTTTATTCTGGCGCCGATACGTTTTGCCAGACCAAGTGGCTGATGCTGGAACGTCACCAGGACATCATCAGCGGCAGGGGGGGTTTGCGGATAAATATCCCGACCGCGATACCACTCCTCCGCCTCTTGCACAGAAAGTTCGAACGCGTGAGCATGAGTCGGGCTGGCAAGGGCTATCGTCGCCTCATGTTGCCAGCGATAGCCTTTATTATGACTTTCGGCCAGCTTAATGCCGAGCCGGGAAAAACGGACTTTTCCGATCAGTGATTCAATTTCTGCCGGGAACAGCCAGACCTCTTTTTCACGCTGCCAAAGATGGAGATTTTCATCCCATAGCAGTCCGACGGCGTTGGCCGCCTGGGTAACGTGTAATGCTTCGCGGCCTTTGAGGGGGGTAAAAGGAAACGTCCCCACTTTATACCCCGGCGCGGGCATGGCTGGAAGGGATGACATTTTACGCAGACGTGCGACGAAGAATCCTTCGCAGTCGTAAATTTGTGGGAAGACGTGCAGGAAGCCTTCCGGGGTGAGGGCGCGGTCAGCGTCAGGAAACAGATCACCCAGCGGCAAAAATTCAACGGCGTCGGCGTAGGTCTCTTTCAGCCAGAGGCAGACCGCTTCGTTTTCCTGGCGATTTAACGTGCAGGTGGAGTAGACCAGCGTGCCGCCGGGTCGTAAAGCATGAAAAGCGCTGTCGAGCAGTTCCCGCTGTGTCGCCGCGATATCCAGATTGCTTTCTGGCGACCAGTTTTTTAGCGCATCAGGATCTTTACGTACTACGCCTTCGCCAGAGCAGGGCGCATCCAGCAGGATAGCGTCAAACATCTCCGGTAACGCAGCGCCAAATACGCGGCCATCGAAATGCGTCAGTGCGGTATTGGCGATTCCACATCGGCTGATATTAGCGTGCAGAACTTTGACGCGGCTGGCCGAAAATTCGTTGGCCAGAATGGCGCCGTGGTTCCCCATGCGGGCAGCGATCTGCGTGGTTTTGGAGCCAGGCGCCGCTGCCATATCCATGACCCGCTGCGGATGATTATCATCGGCGAACAGGGCCGCGACCGGCAGCATCGAACTGGCCTCCTGAATGTAAAACAGGCCGCTTAAATGCTCAGCGGTACTGCCAAGCGGCAATGCCTCTTCATCATCGCGCTCGATCCAGAATCCTTCATGACACCACGGAATTGGCGTGAGCGACCAGCCGTAGGGCGCGATTAGGGCAAGGAAATCAGCCACGGAGATTTTAAGCGTATTGATGCGTATACTGCGGCGCAACGGGCGTTGGCAGGCCGAAATAAATTCATCAAAAGAGAGCGTGGAAGGCATTGCTTCACGCATTTGCGTCAGAAAAGCGTCAGGAAAATAGACAGCGTGTTGAGCCACAGGTGTATCGCCGGCAAAAAAACAGGCGCGCAGTGTAGCATAAAACGCTCCGGCGCGAGTACGCCGGAGCCTGGTGTTTAACGTGGCAGAGCGGTGCCCCATTCACGCCACTCTTTCGGTTCGCTCTCTTGTAACAGGAAATGCTTACCGGCTTGCGCTTTTGGCGCCAGCGGCGTACCAGGTGGAGTAGCGAAGGCGATACCGCCACGGATGAATTGATTAAATGTCCCCGTTTTCACCACGCCGCCTGTCAGACCAAAGTCGAGACTATAGCCGGAGGCAAGCCAGAATACGGAGTTATTACGCACCAGATATTGGTAACGCTTACTGATACGCAAGGTGATCATCACGCGATCGGAGAGCGACCCCAGGGACATTCCGGTGACCGTTCCCACTTCGATACCGCGGAACAGGACGGGGGTGCCAATATTAAGCGAGCCAGCTTCTGGCGCCTCCACGACGATGCTTAACCCATCCAGATAGCGTGAGTCGGTAATCGTGGCTTCCTGCAGTTCAAAGTCGCGCCGCGCCGCGCCGCGTCCTGGCTCAACGTTAATATAGGGCTGGAGAATCGTATCCAGATGCTCGACGCCCGCCGCGGAAATTTGTGGCGTAATAACGGAAAAACGTGTCCCGGCGCGGGCAAATGTCTGTACGTACTCCGGATAAAGTACGGCTTTTGCCTGCACTTCATTACGTGCGGTGATCAATTCCAGCGTCTGGATCTGGCCGATATCAATACCGAGGTAACGAATTGGCATCCCTTCCGCCAATTTTCCGGCGTCGAACGCGTGCAGCGTAATTTGTCCGCCTACCGCGCGAGCGGAGGTTTCTGAAGCATAAAGAATGCGTTTATCGCCTTTGCGCCGACTGGCGCTGGCGCCGCTCAGGTTATCAAAACTAATGGCCCCTTTCAGCGCGCGGGAGAGTGGCGAGGCCTGTACCGTTAGGCCGCTGCCGTTAAGTTGCACCTTCGCGCCGCCTTCCGCCCAGAACACACTATTGCTGGTTAACAGGTGGCGATACTCCGGCTTAATATGCAGGTCGATGTCAAAGGTATTGGCGCGTGGGCGAACGGTGATGACTTCGCCTACTTCAAATTTTCGATACAGTACGACGGAACCTGCCTGGACATCCGGCAACGTTTCGGCCGTCAGCGTTAAGGTGGTAGTCGGTAAGTCACTGAGGCTATTTTCCAGCGCTTTTTCCAGGTTAGCATAGAGCGGGTAGGTGGATTTCATCTTCCCGCTCGTACCGGGTAAAATACGAATTCCGCCGTCAATCCACTCGCTGGCGCTGGCGCCAAGGAACTCTACGCCGTCAAGGCCGACTTTGACATCCACCCGGCTGTTGACCACGAATTTACTGTCGCCCTGTACCAAATCCCGGTGCTGCGGTTCAATCGCGACGGTGAATGACACGCCTTTACTGGATAAGTTGCGCTCAATGACCTGGCCAATTTTTACACCATGTAAAATTAACGGCTGGCCCGGTTCGATGCCGTAACTTTCCGGGGCCGTCAGCGTCAGGGTTAAGGCATTCGCCTCATGCAGCAGGGCTTTTTCACCCGGCACCACCACAAATTCACTGCGCGGTTCGCCGTCGCCCGGCACCAGCTCGAAGGTTTTTCCGGTTAACAACGAACTGATATTCGCGTCACTTAGCGACAGTTTGGGATTGCGTAACTCAATACGCGTATTTTCCCGCATCAGCGGAACAACGCTGGGATCGACGGTCATCTCTCCGGTGACTTTACCGCCAGGGTTGAGCGTCAGTTTAGAAAGCTCACCCACCTCCAGTCCCTGGTACATGAGCGGCGTAGATTCCGCCTTCAGACCGTCTCCGCTGGGCAGCTCAAGTTTAACGATTACCCCTCGTTGGCTGTGGGCTAAATCTTTATATAAGCCGAACGTGTCATCCTGGGCGGCGGGTTTGGAATTGTCCGGCGAATCAAACGCAATCGCACCATTGACCAGGGCCGCGAGGCTCTCCAGTTTCACCTTCGCGCCGCTCAGGCTTAGATCGGCGTCAATGCCGGAGACATTCCAGAAACGGCTGCCTTTTTTCACCAGATCGGTAAACCGTCGCTCAATCAGAACGTCAATCGTCACGCCCTGTTTGTTAGGGTTAATCGAATAGTCATACACCCGTCCGACAGGGATTTTACGGAAATAGACCAGTGAACCGCTATTAAGCGAACCGAGATCCGGCGCATTGAGATGAATCATCAGATCGCCGTTGCTAAGCCGGTATTTAGGCTGTGTATCCAGGGCGACGAAATGATCTCTGGGCTTGCCTTTACCTGGCATCATACCGATGTAATTCCCGCCGACCAACGCATCCAGGCCGGAAACGCCCGCCAGCGAGGCTTTGGGCGTCACCAGCCAGAATTGCGTCTCTTCGCGCAACGCATCTTCCATATCTGATTTGATACTGACGCGAACTTCAATTTTGCGCAGATCTTTGCTCAGGCTGACATCTTCCACGGTGCCGACTTCTACTCCCTGATAACGAACGGGAGTCCGGCCTGGTACGATACCATCCGCCGACATAAAATCGATAGTCACGCTATTGCCGCGATCCTGGTAGCTATCCCATACCAGCCACCCCGCGATCATTAGCGCGATAAGCGGTAGCAGCCAGAAAGGTGAAATACGGCGTTTGGTTTTAATTTGCGCTTCAGTCTTCGAAGCGGGCGTTTCCTGACTCATGTGCATCCCAAAGTAAGCGGCTATCCAGCCATTCCACTGCAAGAATAGTCAAAATTACCGCTGCGCCGAAATAAAACGCAGCCGGTCCCATAGTAAAAGCCAGAATCTGATCGCGATTAATCAGAGACATGGTTAACGAGATAACGAAAAGATCCAGCATCGACCAACGGCCTATCCATGTCACCAGACGCAGCAACAGAATTCGCGTCCGCAGTCCCTGTTGGCATTTAAAATGGATACTCAACAGTAGCGTAAACATCACGATGACTTTGGTAAACGGCACCAAAATACTGGCGATAAAAACGACGGCGGCGACGGCGATATTGCTGCTGGCAAGCGACATAATGCCCGACAGGATAGTATCTTCCTGACGCCCGCCATTAATGTAGATTACCGAGATAGGCAGCAGGTTTGCCGGCAGCAAAAAGACAATAGACGCCAGCAAGGCCGCCCAACACTTCTGTATGCTCTGTTTTCTGCGTAACCGTAGCGGAATATGACAACGCGGGCAGCGTCCTTTCGCATCCGGATAGCCGCTAAAGTGGCAGCCAAGACAGACGCGCAATCTTTCGTCCGCACGTTGAGCAGGGCGCTGCGGATAAAATCGTTCCCATAGTTGCTCCACATTCAGATGAATCATAGTCAGAATGCTAAGAACCACCAACGAGACGAACGCTAAAAGCCCGATGCCCGGCTGCAGAAAGGCATAGTCCTGCACTTTGATAGAGGCAACGCCAATACCGACCAGATAGATGTCCAGCATCACCCACTCTTTCAGTTTTTCCAGCATCAGCAGGACTGGACGCAGATTCATGCCGAGGAGGCTGCCAAACCACAGGTAAGCAATTGAAAAAACCAGAATAAGCGGCGCGCCCACCACGCAAAAGAGCACCATTGCGGCGGTTAACGGATCGCCCTGCTGCGTCATTTGCCAGATGCCGTGCATCACATTGGCATCAATGCGTACGCCCAACAGGTAGATATGGAGTAACGGTTCGCTCCAGGCAAACGGCATCAATAGCAGCATGGTTACCGCCATCGCGGTCAGCCGCGTCAGCGACCAGTCGCGCCCATCGCGAATTTTGGCCTGGCAACGAGGACAATAAGCGCTTTGATGAGCGCTCATCTCCGGCAAGCTGAACAGCATGTCGCATTCAGGGCAGCGCTGGTAGTGGCTGCGCGGCAGCGCTTCGCTAATTGACCTGATCGTTAGCTTTTTTGTTGGCGTGACGTGTGAGGTGTTCAGAGCCATGTATCGTGAATCAAAGTGTTAGAATAATGTAATCTTAACTCATGACAGGAATAATCTTGAGCAAGAACGCATTTAATGCTTATTTTAATAGCCTGTGTTTAGGAGTAAGACCACGAAGTGATTATATAATGAGCAAAACAGAACTATACGCGGCGTTAAACCGCGATTTTCAGTCGTTAATGGCAGGTGAAACCAGTTTTCTGGCCACGCTGGCGAATACCAGCGCGCTACTGTTCGAACGTCTTACCGAGGTGAACTGGGCAGGGTTTTATCTCCTCGAAGGCGATACGCTGGTGTTGGGGCCGTTTCAGGGGCGAATCGCCTGTGTGCGGATTCCGGTTGGTCGCGGCGTGTGCGGCGCAGCGGTAGCGCAGAATAAGGTTCAACGTATTGATGATGTTCATGCGTTTGACGGCCATATTGCCTGTGATGCCGCCAGCAACGCCGAAATTGTGCTGCCTGTCACGGTTGGCGAACGGATTATCGGCGTGCTGGATATAGATAGCACGGCGTTTGGCCGTTTTACCGAAGAAGATGAACACGGCCTGCGTACGCTGGTCGCACAGCTTGAAACCGTGCTTGCAACGACGGATTACAAAAAATTCTTTGCGAGCGTCGCAGGATAATCAACGGATAACGTAGCAATTACTGATGGCGTCATTATAATGACGCCTGTTCATGCCTGCTGCTTGTTGGCTACGTCCGTTGTAATCAGGAAATTTCATGGAAAATCAACCTAAGTTGAATAGCAGTAAAGAAGTTATCGCGTTTCTGGCCGAGCGTTTTCCTCACTGTTTTAGTGCGGAAGGCGAAGCTCGCCCGCTGAAAATTGGTATTTTTCAGGATCTGGTAGAGCGAGTTGGGGGCGAAATGAACCTCAGCAAAACGCAACTTCGTTCCGCTTTACGTCTTTATACTTCAAGCTGGCGTTACCTGTACGGCGTTAAGCCGGGCGCAACGCGCGTCGACCTTGATGGCAATCCGTGCGGCGAGCTGGAAGAACAGCATGTCGAACATGCGCGTAAGCAGCTTGAAGAAGCCAAAGCCCGTGTTCAGGCGCAGCGCGCAGAGCAGCAAGCGAAAAAACGCGAAGCTGCCGCGGCGGCTGGCGAAAAAGAAGACGCGCCGCGACGCGAGCGTAAACCTCGCCCGGTAGCGCGTCGTAAAGAAGGCGCTGAACGTAAACCTCGCGCTGATAAACCGACGACGAAAGCGCCGCGTGCGCCTCGCGAAGAGAAGCACACGCCGGTTTCTGATATTTCAGTATTGACCGTAGGGCAGTCCCTCAAGGTGAAAGCGGGTAATAATGCGATGGATGCCACCGTATTAGAAATCACCAAAGATGGTGTCCGTGTACAGCTGAATTCGGGTATGTCTTTGATTGTACGCGCAGAACACCTGGTGTTCTGAAACGGAGGCCAGGCCTGGCATGAACACTTTTTTTAGGCTTACCGCGTTAGCTGGCCTGCTTGCATTAGCAGGCCAGTCCTTCGCCGTGGAAGATATTACGCGTGCCGATCAAATTCCCGTACTAAAGGAAGAGACGCAACATGCGACGGTGAGCGAGCGCGTAACGTCGCGTTTTACCCGCTCCCACTATCGCCAGTTCGATCTGGATGAGGCATTTTCGGCAAAGATTTTTGATCGCTATCTGAATCTTCTCGACTATAGCCACAACGTTTTGTTGGCGAGCGATGTCGAGCAGTTTGCGAAAAAGAAAACCGTGTTGGGCGATGAGCTGCGCACGGGTAAGCTGGATGTTTTTTACGATCTTTATAACCTGGCACAAAAGCGCCGGTTTGAACGTTACCAGTACGCGCTAAAAGTGCTGGAACGGCCAATGGATTTCACCGGAAACGATACGTTTAACCTGGACCGCAGTAAAGCGCCCTGGCCGAAAGATGAGGCTGAGCTAAATGCGCTGTGGGATGGTAAAGTGAAATTCGATGAGCTCAGTCTGAAACTCACCGGCAAGAGCGACAAAGAAATTCGCGAAACGCTGACGCGTCGCTACAAATTCGCTATTCGTCGCCTGGCGCAGACCAACAGTGAAGATGTGTTCTCGCTGGCGATGACCGCTTTTGCGCGTGAAATCGACCCACATACGAATTATCTTTCTCCCCGCAATACCGAGCAGTTTAATACCGAAATGAGCCTGTCTCTGGAAGGTATCGGCGCGGTGCTGCAAATGGATGACGATTATACTGTCATTAACTCATTGGTTGCCGGCGGCCCGGCAGCGAAGAGCAAGTCGATTAGCGTCGGCGATCGTATCGTCGGCGTAGGGCAAGCCGGAAAGCCGATGGTCGACGTCATTGGCTGGCGTCTTGACGATGTGGTGGCGCTGATTAAAGGGCCAAAAGGCAGCAAGGTTCGACTGGAAATACTGCCGGCTGGCAAAGGGACGAAAACGCGTATTATCACGCTGACGCGTGAACGGATTCGTCTTGAAGATCGCGCGGTTAAAATGTCGGTGAAAACCGTCGGCAAGGAAAAAGTTGGCGTACTGGATATTCCAGGCTTCTATGTCGGCTTGACCGATGATGTCAAAGTTCAGCTTCAGAAGCTGGAAAAACAGAACGTTAACAGCATCGTTATCGATCTGCGTTCAAACGGCGGTGGGGCGCTGACGGAAGCCGTTTCGCTTTCCGGTCTGTTTATCCCTTCTGGTCCGATAGTTCAGGTGCGCGACAATAACGGCAAAGTGCGTGAGGATAGCGACACCGACGGCGTGGTCTACTACAAAGGCCCGCTGGTGGTGCTGGTCGATCGTTTCAGTGCCTCGGCATCGGAAATCTTTGCTGCCGCGATGCAGGATTATGGGCGCGCGCTGATTGTCGGTGAGCCGACCTTCGGTAAAGGGACGGTACAACAATATCGTTCGCTAAACCGAATTTACGATCAGATGCTTCGCCCGGAATGGCCTGCGCTGGGTTCGGTGCAGTACACCATTCAGAAGTTTTACCGTGTCAACGGCGGCAGTACGCAGCGTAAAGGGGTCACGCCGGATATCATCATGCCGACTGGCAATGAAGAGACGGAAACCGGAGAAAAATTTGAAGATAACGCCTTGCCGTGGGATAGCATTGATGCGGCGAAATACGTGAAATCGGACGATTTGGCCCCGTTTGGCCCGGAATTATTGAAAGAACACAACGCGCGTATCGCCAAAGATCCTGAGTTTCAGTACATCATGAAGGATATCGCACGTTTCAATGCCATGAAGGATAAGCGCAACATCGTCTCTCTGAATTATGCGCAGCGTGAGAAAGAGAACAATGAAGAAGACGCTCTGCGTCTGGCGCGTATTAACGATCGGTTTAAACGTGAGGGTAAACCGTTGCTGAAGAAACTGGACGATCTGCCAAAGGATTACCAGGAGCCGGACCCGTACCTTGATGAAACGGTGAAGATTGCTCTGGACCTGGCGCATCTTGAAAAAGAAAAACCAGCGGAGCAGGCGGCAGCCAATAAGTAACGCTAAACAGGCACAAAAAATTGTGCCTGTTTTTTTTTAACAAGCGCAGAAGTCGTCAGGATAATGCTACAAAATGTAAAGTTGTGTTTTTCTCGTGACTTACCGCCTGGTGATGCTTGAAAATAGCCATAAGACCCATACGATGTGGGTAATCGCATAGTGCGCTTTGTTAAATTGAGGTTAAAAGAAAATTATGATGCGAATCGCGCTCTTCCTGCTGACGAACCTGGCCGTGATGGTCGTTTTCGGGCTGGTTCTGAGCCTGACAGGGATACAGTCGAGCAGCGTGCAAGGCTTGCTGATCATGGCGCTGCTGTTTGGTTTTGGCGGTTCTTTTATTTCATTGCTGATGTCCAAATGGATGGCGTTAAAATCCGTAGGAGGGGAAGTTATTGAACAGCCTCGCAATGAAAGAGAACGCTGGTTGATGAACACCGTAGCAACGCAAGCGCGCCAGGCCGGTATCGCCATGCCGCAGGTTGCTATCTACCATGCGCCGGACATTAACGCGTTTGCGACGGGCGCACGCCGTGACGCCTCACTGGTCGCTGTGAGCACCGGTTTGTTGCAAAACATGAGCCCTGACGAAGCGGAAGCCGTCATTGCGCATGAAATCAGCCATATTGCCAATGGCGATATGGTGACGATGACGTTGATTCAGGGGGTGGTTAACACCTTCGTTATCTTTATTTCGCGCATTATCGCGCAAATTGCCGCTGGTTTTCTGGGCGGCAACCGCGATGAAGGCGAAGGAAGTAACGGTAATCCGCTAATCTATTTCGCCGTTGCGACGGTGCTGGAACTGGTCTTCGGTATTCTGGCGAGCATCATCACCATGTGGTTCTCCCGTTACCGTGAGTTTCATGCCGATGCGGGATCGGCGAAGCTGGTTGGCCGTGAAAAAATGATTGCCGCGCTGCAGCGCCTGAAAACCAGCTACGAGCCGCAAGAAGCGACCAGCATGATGGCGTTTTGTATTAACGGTAAATCGAAATCGTTAAGCGAGCTGTTTATGACGCACCCACCGCTGGATAAACGCATTGAAGCGCTACGTAGCGGTGAGTACCTGAAATAATCAGCCCACTGGCAAGTATGAAAAGCGCGTCGAATGACGCGCTTTTTTTACGCCTGAACGCGTGGCTGCGTAATACGTAAACCGCTCACTACCGCCGCGAGAGTCGCCAGGATCGCCGCCGCGAGCAGAGAAAGATGCGTACCGCTATCGCCAAACTGGTTCAACATCAGCGCTACCAGCGCGGCGCCAGTACTTTGGCCTAACAGTCGCGCCGTGCCCAGCATCCCGCTGGCGCCACCGCTGCGCTCACGCGGCGCGGAAGTGATAATGGTGTGATTATTCGGCGACTGGAACAGGCCAAACCCTGCGCCGCAAAGGATCATCGGCCAGATAATATTCAGATCGGAGGGGGAGGCTGGCAACATGACCAGCGCAAACAACCCGGCTGCCATTATCACCATTCCCAGCGCCCCCAGCAAACCGGCATGAAGACGTTCTATCAGGTATCCCGCCAGCGGCGCCATCACCATCGTTGCCAGTGGCCAGGGCGTCAATAACAGGCCGGTTTCTACTTCGCTACGGCCCAGCACGGTTTGCAGATAAAAAGGTAGCGAGACCATGGCTAACATTTGCGCGCAGAACGAGCAAATTGACGTGCCGATCGAGAGTGAAAAAAGCGGAATGCGTAACAAGTCGATGGGTAACAAAGGGACGGGCAAAGAAAGCTGGCGGCGCACGAAGAAAAACCCGACCACGACCAGAACGAGCAGCTCTGCGCCAATCAACGTTAGCGACTGTCCCTGGGCAAATCCGCTCAATGCGGTAATCAGCAGGCCAAATGTGAGCGCATTCATTACCGCGCTCGGTAAGTCAAAGCGCGGCTTAGTGTCATGGGCGATGTTTGCTGGTAAAAAGCGTATGGCCAGAATTAACGCGATGATACCTAACGGGACATTAATCAGAAACAGCCATTTCCATGATGAGATGGACAAAATCGCCGCGGCGATCGTCGGACCCGCGGCGGAAGAGACTGCGACGATAAAAGAGTTAATTCCCATGCCTCGTCCCAGATGACGCTGGGGGTAGATAAGACGAATCAGCGCCGTGTTTACGCTCATTAGCGCCGCGCCGCCAAATCCCTGCGCGATGCGCGCCAGCGTCAGCATCTGCAGCGAGTCTGAAAGCGCGCAAAACAATGATGAAAGCAGAAATACCACTAAACCACATTTGTAGATCCGGCGATAACCAAACATGTCGCCTAAAAAAGACAGGGAAAGCAGTGAGACGACAATGGCGATTTGGTATGCATTGACAATCCAGATAGAGCTGGCAGGGGAGGCATGTAAATCAGTCGCAATGGTTGGCAGCGCGACATTAGCGATTGCGCCATCCAGAACCGCCATCGAAATACCGATAATAATCGTCAGGATAGCGCCGTATCTCTGCGGGAGGGGCAGGCCATCGGCCCGTGTTTTTTCCATAAGTATTTTGTAATAAGGGGAATTATGAGCTGAATAATAATGTTAGCATTAATACTGAGTTGTTATGTCGTAGATTTGTAACGAAGTAAGCAAAGATGGATTGCGGGCGACCTGGCGTGAAATTATAATAAAAACTCGTTCTGAATTTTATAAAACGCTCGTAATGAGGTGATAAATGGCAAACGCAGATCTGGATAAGCAGCCTGATTCTGTATCTTCTGTGCTGAAAGTTTTCGGCATTCTGCAGGCGCTGGGTGAAGAGCGTGAAATAGGGATTACCGAGCTATCGCAGCGCGTCATGATGTCGAAAAGCACCGTTTATCGCTTTTTGCAAACCATGAAAACGCTGGGCTACGTGGCTCAGGAGGGGGAGTCTGAAAAATACTCTCTGACGCTAAAGCTGTTTGAGCTGGGCGCACGAGCTTTGCAAAATGTTGATCTCATCCGCAGTGCGGACATTCAGATGCGCGAACTGTCTCGTCTGACAAAAGAAACTATCCATCTTGGCGCGCTGGATGAAGACAGCATTGTCTATATCCATAAAATTGACTCTATGTACAATCTGCGGATGTACTCACGTATTGGGCGTCGTAATCCGCTGTACAGTACGGCCATCGGTAAAGTGCTTCTGGCCTGGCGCGACCGTGATGAGGTTAAGCAGATTCTCGACGGTGTAGAGTATAAGCAAAGCACTGGACGCACGATTACCAGCACTGAAGCGTTGCTGCCGCTGTTGGATGAAGTGCGTGCGCAAGGCTACGGTGAAGATAACGAAGAACAGGAAGAAGGGTTACGTTGTATCGGCGTACCGGTATTTGACCGTTTTGGCGTAGTCATCGCAGGGTTAAGCATTTCGTTCCCGACGCTGCGTTTTTCAGAAGAACGCCTACAGGAATATGTGGCTATGTTACACGCCGCCGCGCGTAAAATTTCTGAACAAATGGGTTACAACGATTATCCCTTCTAAGCAACGTTATTAGCATGACGTTAAAAAAAAAGCAGCTGCGAAAAATGTAGCTGCTTTTTTTATAACATCGGGTGGGATGAAATCGTAAAAGAAGATAATGTCTGTCGGCTTATTTAACGGTTATTAAAATATTATTTAACAGTACTTATGAACAACAGCCAATATAGGGGAATTATTGGCGATAGTTTCACTGTGAAATTATTTATTGCCGCTTAGCCATTATCCACCACGGTGGCGATTTTTCTGAAAATGGGACAGTCGGAAAAGCCAATAATGCCGCTGTTGGTATGGAGATATTGCGCCGTGCTGGTGCCGCGTGCGGTCAGGTAATGGCACTGTAAACCCAGCCCCGCAGCGTTCACTTTACTTCCCACCAGGACGCCATAGCCGCTCATCAGCAGGCCTATCCACACCAGGGCAAACAATACAATTGCGCGAATGATCAAACGCATTACTACCTCTTTTCTTTTTTAGTTAGAATAAGAGTAGCGTGTACATTGATTGAAACAAGTGAATCATTCCTAAAAACATATAATGCCGCTACAGTTACTCCTGGTTTAAGTAACTCATGATAATTTAGCGACATAAGATGTAAGATCGGAGAGTGGAGTGAAAAAATTTCGATGGGTCGTTCTCGGCATCGTGGTGGTAGTATGCCTGTTGCTGTGGGCGCAGGTGTTTAATATCATGTGCGATCAGGATGTACAATTTTTCAGCGGTATTTGCGCCATCAATAAATTTATTCCCTGGTAAACGTTTTACACCAGAGATTTCCTTCCCGTGTAGCAGTGGTAGAATGACGTCTCTACATTGAGGTGGTGAAATGAACGACGTTTTAAACTCTGGTGCGTTTTCTCTTGCATCTTTAATAGTATCAATGGTGGTTCTGGTGGTGGGGCTGGCGCTCTGGTTCTTTGTCAACCGGGCAAGTTCCCGTGCCAACGAGCAGATAGAACTGCTCGAAGCGTTATTGGATCAACAGAAGCGGCAAAACGCGTTGTTACGTCGCCTTTGCGAAGCAAACGAACCAGAAAAAGAAGCGGAACCCGCAACAGCGGCAAGCGAACCAAAAGAGGATGAGGACATCATTCGTCTGGTTGCAGAACGATAATGCTTACCGGGGCGCAAATGGCGCCAGTGCCATACGCCCCATTTCCCCGTCGGATCTCTCCGCGTTGCCGTTTGCAACTGATACTACAGCATCAACACCTTACATAATATATGGCTTTATATGCAACATAGTTTTATATGTATAACAAATGGACATATGGCATTTTTGTGATACCGCTCATTCTCTATTAAAAGCGAAACGTTTCTCTCTCTTTATGGATTGTCATTGTTTGTTCATTATTTTAAGGCATTCTGTAAAGACGCAGAACATCACAAAAAGCGGTGTCGAAAATCGCTTTTCTTTTCTATTATTTTGATTAAAAGGTGTTTTTTATCATTGTGACAATTTATGCATAACTCAGCATAAAAAGTGATATGAAAAATACAGCTTTTAAATGTGATTTGATGCACTGGAAGAAGCGAAGTTATTGAGCTATGGTAGAAAAATGGCTTTTCAGCAGTGACGTTGTCAGGAGTCCGTCAGCGCGTGAGGATATATCTTTCGCAATTTTGTTGCATAAACGTGCTGTCAATTTGTGAAGGTTCTCGTAATTTGTGCGACGGATCGAGACACGTTTAAAAATGGCTTGCCATAATTAACGTTGTATGTGATAACAGGCTTTGGGTTAAACGAGGTACAGTTCTGTTTATGTGTGGCATTTTCAGTAAAGAAGTCCTGAGTAAACACGTTGACGTTGAATACCGCTTCTCTGCCGAACCTTATATTAGTGCCTCAAGCAGTAATGTCTCAGTTTTATCTATGTTATGCCTACGGGCAAAGAAAACACTCTAAGGAATTTTGCAAATGGCAAAGATTAAAGGTCAAGTTAAGTGGTTCAACGAATCCAAAGGTTTTGGCTTCATTACTCCGGCTGACGGCAGCAAAGATGTGTTCGTACACTTCTCCGCTATCCAGGGCAATGGTTTCAAAACTCTGGCGGAAGGCCAGAACGTTGAGTTCGAAATTCAGGACGGCCAGAAAGGTCCGGCTGCTGTTAACGTAACAGCTATCTGATCGACACCACTGATTTGATGCGTTTGTCGCGTCAGCCTCAGATATAAAGCCTCGCTAAAAGCGGGGCTTTTTAATTCAATATCCTTCAAAATGTGTCTGGATGCGCTCTCGTTAGCGATTTGTTGCAAAGGCGCGAGGTTATTAGCATTGTTTTTTCTGGTTTTTCCGTCCGTTTCCCGTTAAATCAATCACCTGAAAAATGATTCGGCTGGAGATCAGGTGAAAAAGAAAAGCGACGGCGATACCCGTAATTTTACGCCCATACGTTTTGCACTACTTTGCATTGCCATTCTGCTCAGTATGGCATTGTTGTTAGGGCGGGTGGCATGGTTGCAAATTGTTACGCCGTCGAAACTGGTGAAACAAGAAGATATGCGCTCGCTTCGTGAAGTGACCACGGCCTCTCCACGCGGCATGATCACCGACAGAGAAGGGCGGCCCTTAGCGGTGAGTGTTCCAGTTAATGCTGTCTGGGCCGATCCGAAGACTATCATAAGCAAAGGCGGCGTTGGCTACAATGAGCGCTGGCAGGCGCTGGCCAGCGCCCTGCATCTGTCGCTCAGTACGCTTGCGGAACGGGTAAACAGTAACCCGGCTGGCCGTTTTATCTACCTCGCGCGCCAGGTTTCACCCCAGCAAGCCGAATGGATAGATAAACTGAATCTACCGGGTATTAACCTGCGGGAAGAGTCGCGCCGTTTTTACCCTGCCGGACACGTAGCGGCCAATTTGATCGGCTTTACCAATATCGACGGGCAGGGAATAGAAGGTATTGAAAAGAGCTTTAACGCGCAACTGACGGGAAAACCGGGCTCCCGACTGGTGCGTAAAGATAAATTTGGTCACGTTATTGAGAACATTACGGAAGTGAATCCGGTTCCTGCTCATGAACTTCAGCTTAGCATTGATGAACGTCTGCAAACGGTTACCGAAGATGCGCTGGATAACGCCGTCATCTGGAACAAAGCGGAATCCGGCGCTGCCGTATTGATTAACATCCCAACGGGTGAAATTCTCTCGATGGCGAGCTACCCGGATTTCAACCCGAACAACCGTGAAGGCGCGCAGTTGGACGATTTTCGTAACCGCGCGATTAGCGATACTTTCGAACCCGGTTCTACTGTGAAGCCATTGGTCATTATGACTGCGTTACAGCAGGGCATCGTGCAGCCGGACAGCGTTATCGATACCCATCCTTTTACTCTCGATGGACACCGTATCCGCGACGTCGGTTACTATCCGGAACTGACATTAACCGGCATTTTGCAAAAATCCAGCGATACCGGCGTTTCTCACCTTTCTCTGGCGATGCCGGTGCAGAAATTAATGGATACTTATAAAAGCTTTGGTTTCGGCGTGCCTACCGGACTGGGTCTCACCGGAGAGAGCAGCGGGTTATTACCGAAACGCCGTTACTGGAGTGATTTAGATCGCGCTACCTTCGCTTTTGGCTATGGATTAATGGTGACGCCGCTGCAACTGGCGCATGTTTATGCCACGATTGGCAGCTTTGGTATCTACCGTCCGTTATCGATCACCAAAGTTGATCCGCCCGTGATCGGCACGCGGGTAATGCCGGAAGAACTGGTGCACGAGGTGGAACATATGATGGAGAGCGTCGCGTTGCCTGGCGGCGGCGGAACAAAAGCCGCAGTAAGAGACTACCGTATTGCGGTCAAAACCGGGACGGCGAAAAAAATTGGCGATGATGGTAAATACGTCGATAAGTATGTGGCATATACCGCAGGCGTCGCGCCGGCAAGTAACCCCAGATTTGCGCTGGTGGTGGTGATTAATAATCCGCAAAACGGGGCTTATTATGGCGGCGCGGTATCTGCGCCCGTATTCAGCCAGATCATGGGCGATGTGCTGCGGCTGGAAAATGTTGAGCCAGACGGTATGCCAGCCGATTCAGATCACCTTCTGGTGATGCATGGCAGCCACGTTGCGGTTCCGGGCTCGTAAAGGATTTTCCCGGGGCGCAATTCGCGTTACACTTGCGCCCTTTAGCGCCCCAGTCCGGAGTTGTCATGTCGTTTACCTGTCCGCTTTGCCATCAGCCGCTTACGCAGATTAATAACAGCGTTATATGTCCACAGCGCCATCAGTTTGATGTGGCGAAAGAGGGCTACATCAATCTGCTGCCGGTACAGCATAAACGTTCGCGCGATCCGGGCGACAGCGCCGAAATGATGCAGGCGAGGAGAGCGTTTCTTGATGCGGGCCATTATCAGCCGCTGCGCGATGCGGTGATTAACCTGTTGCGCGAGCGGCTGGATCAGTCGGCCACGGCGATTCTGGATATCGGCTGCGGCGAGGGGTATTACACTCATGCTTTTGCCGAGGCGTTGCCGGGAGTCACCACGTTTGGACTGGACGTTGCTAAAACGGCGATCAAAGCGGCGGCGAAGCGCTATTCGCAGGTGAAGTTTTGTGTGGCGTCAAGCCATCGACTGCCCTTTGCCGATGCGTCAATGGATGCGGTGATCAGAATCTACGCCCCGTGTAAGGCGCAGGAATTGGCGCGTGTGGTGAAACCTGGTGGTTGGGTCGTTACCGCCACGCCGGGGCCTCATCATCTGATGGAACTAAAAGGGCTCATTTATGATGAGGTGCGTTTACATGCGCCGTATACCGAGCAGCTCGACGGATTCACATTGCTGCAGAGTACCCGCCTTGCTTATCACATGCAGCTCACCGCCGAAGCGGCTGTAGCACTGTTGCAAATGACGCCATTTGCCTGGCGCGCCAGGCCAGACGTGTGGGAACAACTGGCCGCCAGCGCCGGACTTAGCTGCCAGACGGATTTCAACCTTCATCTCTGGCAGCGTAACCGTTAACCGTGAAAATGCGTCCAGAGGATCTGGACGCCAATTCCTATCAGTACGACCCCGCCGAGAATTTCAGCACGCTTACCCAGCATTGGGCCGATAAAGCGACCGATCATCATTCCGAGGGTGGACATGATAAGCGTGGCGCAACCGATAGCTAATGCGGTAGCGATGATGTTTACCTGCAAAAACGCCAGACCGACGCCAACCGCCATCGCATCGAGGCTGGTCGCGATAGCCGTCGTGACTAATAGCCAAAAGCTGTGGCGACGTAACGGTGTTTCATCTTCATCGCTACCGCCGCGGATACCTTCGATGATCATGCGTCCGCCCAGAAAGATCAGCAGAACAAAGGCTATCCAGTGGTTCCATTCCAGAACGAATTTACTCGCCAATATCCCCAGCCCCCAGCCGATTAACGGGGTCAGCGTTTCAACCGCGCCAAAGATAAGGCCGGTACGCAACGCTTCTGAGAATTTGGGTTTATGTAGGGTGGCGCCTTTGCCAATTGATGCCGCGAAAGCATCCATCGACATGCCGAAAGCGAGAAGAACAGTAGCAGTAAAGTGCATGACAGCGTCCTGACCGGGGTATCCATTAAACACATCACTGCCCCCAGCAAACATGCATGTCGCCATTCTGTGACGAAATACACAGCAGTTGATGCGCCTATGGTCTCGCCTGACCAGCGGCGGCTGGTCCGTACGCGCCACGTTTTGCAACGAGTATGTTGACGCGTACATTTCCGGAGTCTGGAAATCGGCTACTCCCCAATTGACGGCGCAACATTAACATATTTTTAGAATATAAAACAACAGCGATAAAATATTATTTGTCTTCTAATTGAAAACGATTTTCATTTAGATTTGTTCATCAATAAAACGTTAAATTAAATAACAATTGGTCAATAGGAAATATAGCCTTAGCTATATTATGATTCGAAATAAAATTCGAAAAACATAGTTGAGGCTATATCTTAGATTATTGATTTTCAATAAGAAGTTTATATATTTTTTCCAGATCGTCGATATTGCGTACACGGATAAGCAAGCGTCGTTGTTCTAATTGCATCACCAGTACGCCGTCTTCCGATAAATTCATCTCTTTAATACGGTTATATTCTATCCAGACATTGGCGAAGAAAAAGCCACGTTGTTTAAAGATGATCCGTGGCGTGCGGATCCAGAATATATAAAACCCCATTAACGCCAGCGCACTTAATAACCATGTGGTCATCTGCGCTCCGTGGCTGGTTACGTTGTTATAAATAAGGATGGCGACCAACCCAACGAAGATAACGCTGTCTACGCGACCGCGGCGGAGCAGGGCTATAGAAAGCAGAGTGGGGCCATTGCGACGGGGCATGATGAACTGATCGTAGAGAGCGTAAGCCAATAATGCGGCAATAAAGAGAATCAGCACCAGGTCCGTGATAGTCATTTATCCTCCAGAGAAATAAAAAAACGGGGCCGTTTGGCCCCGGTAGTGTACAACAGTCTTACTGGCCCAGCAGTCCTACGGAGTAGCCGGCGATACCAATGACGAAGAAGCCCACGATAATCCACAGCGGGTTAACTTTCTTACGCAGCAGCCACATACAGGCAAAGGTCAACAGTAGCGGAACCAGACCCGGCATCAGCTGGTCGAGAATGGTTTGCACGGTGGTAACGCGTGTCTGACCATCCTGACCGGTGATGGTGGAGACCACCAGCGGGATATTCACATGCGTCCACTTGTTAACCAATGCCCCCATGACAAACAGGCCGAGGATTGACGCCCCCTCAGTCAGTTTTTGCAGGAAGCCGCCGCCCATATCTTTAACGATATCGACGCCTTTGCGGTAGCCATAAGCCACGCCATAATAGCGGGTCGCCAGACGCACCAGGTTAAACAGGATGAAAAACAGCAGCGGACCAAGCAGGCTGCCGCTCATTGCAATACCTGCGCCCAGCGCCGCGAATACCGGACGGACGGTACCCCAGAAGATAGGGTCGCCGACGCCTGCCAGCGGTCCCATCAGACCGACTTTGATACCGTTGATAGCGCCATCGTCAATCTCTGCGCCGTTCGCACGCTTTTCTTCCATTGCCAGCGTCACGCCCAGTACCGGCGCCGCAACGTAAGGATGGGTGTTAAAGAACTCCAGGTGACGTTTAATCGCCTGTTTACGCGCGTCATTATTCTCCGGATACAGGCGACGAATCGCCGGCACCATAGAGAAGCAGAAGCCCAGCGCTTGCATACGTTCGAAGTTCCATGACCCCTGGAACAGGTTAGAACGAAGAAATACGCCGCGAATATCGCTCGGAGTGAGTTTTTTCTCGGTGGTAGTTTTAGTCATATCAACCATTTCGCTCACCTGTTAGTCCAGTTCGTTGTCGAGATCGTTATTGCCAGCAGCCGCTGCAGGCGCGCCCGCTACACGGTTGTATTTCGGGCTCAGCTGGATGTAAAGAATAGCCATCACTGCGCCGATGACACCCAGTGCGACCAGGTTGAAGTTTGTGAAAGCCGCGGTGACGAAACCGAGGTAGAAGAACGGCATCAGGTAGCCTGCGCGCATCATGTTGATAACCATCGCATAACCAACCACGACGATCATGCCGCCGGCGATGTTCAGACCGCCTGTGACGACTTCAGGAATCGCATTCAGCATTCCCTGTACTTCGCTGGTGCCTACGGAGATGGCAACGATAACCGCCGGGATAGCGATACGCATTGCCTGCAGGAACAGAGAAGAAACGTGCAGCCAGGAGAGCGCCGTCAGGTTGCCGTTTTCAGCCGCCTTGTCCGCCGCGTGCTGGAATGCCACGGTGATGGTACGTACGATAATGGTCAGTACCTGGCCTGCTGCCGCCAGCGGAATCGCCAGCGCGATACCGGCACCAATGCTTTGATGCCCGGCGATGACCAGAACGGTAGAGATGATGGACGCCAGTGCGGCATCAGGCGCAACGGCAGCACCGATGTTCATCCAGCCCAGCGCGATCATTTCCAGAGTACCGCCGATGATAATACCGGTTTTCATGTCCCCCAGAACGGCGCCGATTAAGGTACAGGCGATCAGCGGACGGTGGAACTGAAATTCATCAAGTACCGACTCCATACCTGCGATACATGCGACGATGAACACCAGCACAATCTGAAGAGTGGTAATCTCCATTGTACTTCTCCTATTGCTATCTTAAGTGTGAAAGCTAATTAAATGCCGGCGGTTATTTCGCCACTTTGGCAATTAAATCCATCATTTTCAGTTTCGGATCGGTGGAAACTTTACGCACCTCAAGCTCGATGCCGCGCTCGTTGAGCTTTTTAAAGGCTTCGATATCCTTTTCATCGACGGAAACGGCGTTGTTCACCTGCGTTTTACCTTGACGATAGGCCATACCGCCAATGTTCACGGAAGTGACTTTCACGCCGCCCTCAACGATGCGCTCGACGTCGGTAGGATTGGTAAACAGAAGCATCACGCGTTCACCGGCGTATTTCGGGTTATTGTAGACGCGAATCATTTTCGCGACGTCAACCACATGCGCCGTAACGCCCGGCGGCGCAACTTGCGTCAGCAGCGTTTTACGTACGGTATCCGCCGCGACTTCATCGCTCACAACAATAATACGGCTGACATTGGTCTCTTTGGTCCAGCGGGTAGCGACCTGACCGTGAATGAGGCGGTCATCAATACGGGCAAGCCCGATAACCATATAATCATTCGGGCCCATCGGTTTTGCCGGTGCGGCCGCTTTTGGCGCGGCGGCGACTGGCGCTGGCGCGGCTTTTTCTACCGGTTTCGCTTTCAGCGCTTTTACGCCTTCACGACCGGTTTCTACCGCCAGTGCGACCAGCTCGTCAAAGCTCGGATCGTCGTCACGAGCCATAAACGTTTCGACCAGCATCGGGATGTTGACGCCGGCAATAACTTCATAGCGCTCTTTATCGACGACAATGCGGCTGGCAGCATTAAACGGACTGCCTCCCCATGTATCAACGAGAAATAGCACGCCTTTACTGGTATCGAGTTTAGCCAACTGAGCGTTGTACTTTTCGATCAGCGTTTCGGCATTTTCGCCTGGAACGAAATCGATCCAGCCGACGTTTTCCTGCTCGCCTAACAGCATTTCGGCTGTTTTAAGTAACTGCTCTGCAGCCCAACCATGTGTGCCTATAACAATAGCAATGGTCACTTGCTACCTCCTTTATTATTGTCAACACATCAACTTGACAGATGTATTTTTTGAATCGCCGTCCGCAAGCGAATCGATTCAGATGAGGGTTACAACGA
This sequence comes from Salmonella sp. SJTUF15581, assembly GCF_043356775.1. Classification (NCBI taxonomy): domain Bacteria; kingdom Pseudomonadati; phylum Pseudomonadota; class Gammaproteobacteria; order Enterobacterales; family Enterobacteriaceae; genus Salmonella; species Salmonella sp. SJTUF15581. The sequence continues at coordinate 254,743 of NZ_JBEUJY010000006.1, forward strand.
AAAACGCATGATTTTCGTGAATTATTTTAGATATCGAAAAAAATATTTTGTGTGATGGAGATCCGTAATTTTGTTTTCGATAATGAGAAATTTCGAAGTGTAAAATATCCCGGTTACATCTCTTTGCAAAGGAAGGTAAATCTTTGCCAAAAACCAGTTGTCTCTGTTATGTTTAGCTTCCGTTTAATTAGAATGGGGTATAGGGCAGCAGCCCGTTGTATGGATCGTCACCGACGTCATTTCACTCTTTGGCCGTTTTGCGCCTGTCAATCTGGCATATCTTGCCATAGCCTTACTTTGTTTATTGCGTTACCGCCTGCATCCTTTGAGATGTTGTGGGCGCCGTTTAGTCATTCCTTAAGCAGGAGCTTGTCATGGAATTATTAATGGATCCCTCAATTTGGGTGGGTTTACTCACGCTCGTCGTCCTGGAAATTGTCCTGGGTATCGATAACCTGGTCTTTATCGCGATCCTCGCCGATAAATTGCCGCCAAAGCAGCGTGACAAAGCGCGTCTTATCGGGCTCTCGCTGGCGCTGATTATGCGTCTGGCGCTGCTGTCCATTATTTCGTGGCTGGTGACCTTAACAAAGCCGCTCTTTACCGTCTGGGATTTTACCTTCTCCGGCCGCGATTTAATTATGCTGCTGGGCGGTATATTCCTGCTGTTTAAAGCGACCACCGAGCTGCATGAACGTCTGGAAAACCGCGAGCATGACACCGGACACGGTAAAGGCTATGCGAGCTTCTGGGTGGTAGTCACGCAGATTGTCATCCTGGATGCGGTCTTCTCGCTGGACGCCGTGATTACGGCGGTAGGTATGGTAAACCATCTGCCGGTTATGATGGCGGCGGTGGTGATTGCGATGGCGGTGATGCTACTGGCGTCAAAACCGCTGACCCGTTTTGTCAACCAGCATCCGACGGTGGTGGTGCTCTGTCTGAGTTTCCTGCTGATGATCGGCTTGAGCCTGGTGGCGGAAGGGTTCGGTTTCCATATTCCGAAAGGCTACCTGTACGCGGCAATTGGTTTCTCGATCGTTATCGAGGTGTTTAACCAGATTGCGCGCCGCAACTTTATTCGTCATCAGTCCACGTTGCCGCTGCGCGCGCGTACTGCGGACGCTATCCTGCGTCTGATGGGCGGTAAACGCCAGGCGAGTACGCAACATGAAACGGATAGCCCGGCCGCTATATCGGTGTCGGAAGGCGCCTTCGCCGAAGAAGAACGCTACATGATTAACGGCGTACTGACTCTGGCGTCGCGCTCCCTGCGCGGCATTATGACGCCGCGAGGCGAAATTAGTTGGGTGGATGCGAATCTCAGCGTAGCTGAAATCCGTCAGCAGTTACTCTCTTCTCCGCATAGCCTGTTCCCGGTATGTCGGGGCGAGCTGGATGAAATTATCGGTATCGTTCGGGCGAAAGAGTTGCTGGTGGCGCTGGAAGAGGGCGCGGACGTTGCGGCTATCGCCGCGTCTTCCCCGGCGATAGTGGTGCCGGAAACGCTTGATCCTATCAATCTGTTAGGCGTTTTGCGTCGCGCGCGCGGCAGTTTCGTTATCGTCACTAACGAGTTCGGCGTGGTGCAGGGGCTGGTTACGCCGCTGGATGTGCTGGAAGCGATTGCCGGTGAGTTCCCGGATGCCGATGAAACGCCGGAAATCGTTGCCGATGCCGAGGGCTGGATAGTGAAGGGCGGCACCGATCTTCATGCGCTACAGCAGGCGCTGGAAGTTGACCATCTGGTGAACGAAGAGGGCGATATTGCGACGGTCGCGGGGTTAGTGATCGCCGCTAATGGCCATATTCCTCGTGTAGGCGATGTCATTGATGTTCCGCCACTGCGGATCACCATTGTCGAGGCCAACGACTATCGTGTCGATCTGGTTCGGATTGTTAAAGAACAGCCTGCCCACGACGAAGAGGAATAACGTCACACGCAGGAATCAAGTCTATAGATGCGGCATCGCGGACATAATCTGTCCGTTATGCCGGGCGGGCGGCGGCGCGCTGCCCGCCAGCCACTGTGGAAATTCGCTAATGGGCATCGGCTTCGCATAGAGATAGCCCTGTAACATTTGCACGCCATGCTGGCGCAAATGCTGTGCCTGCGTCTGGTTTTCGACCCCTTCCGCCACCAGTTCAATATTCAGTCTTTGCCCCAGCGCGATAATAATATCGGTCACCGTTGAATTGACCGCATCGGTACCGATGGCGGCGGTGAAGGATTTATCGATTTTCAAAATATCCGGCCGCAGTTTTTCCAGCCAGGAGAGCGAGCTGTTTCCTGTGCCAAAATCATCGATGGCTAACTTCACGTCTTTACGATGCAGCTCGCGCATCAGGCGGTAATCAACGTCAAGCAACGCGTCGCGTTCCGTGAGCTCCAGCACCAGTTGCTGAACAGGTTCCGCACTAAACCAGTACTGATTAAGATCCTTGAGAAGCACGCCGTGTCGGAAATGGCTTGCCGCCACATTGATGCCGATATGAAACTGATGGTTGATGGGGAAGTAGTGCCGTTGCCGAATGGTTTCCGCAATCACATAGCGGGTCAGCGGCGCTATCAGGTTATGCTCTTCGGCGATAGGAATAAAAACATCCGGAGAGATCCAGCCCTGGCGTGGGTTGTTCCAGCGTAACAGGATTTCAACGCCGGTACACTGCTGCGTGCGGGCATTAAGCAACGGCTGACAAAATAGCTCAAACTCCCGTTCGGCAAGGGCCAGATTAATCTCCCAGGAAAAGCTCATTCTGCTGGCCGTTGCCAGCCAGGCGATATAACCGATCAACAGGCTAAGCAATACGGCCAGCGGTAACTGCGTCGGGAGATGTTTGAACGCCAGTACGCCTGCCGACGGCCCGCTGACGCTGATAGTAAAAGGGAAATGCCGCGATGAAAGCTGGTAACGCTCTTCATCTTTTTTTAATTCCGGAAGAGTATCGACCACGCCCCGACCATATAACAGGTGCCGTTTGCCGACCGTCAGGCTGGCGCTGGTAATTTGCGGCTGCTGCGGCTCAAGTAGCATAGTCGTCAGCAAGCCAATATTCACAATTTCCATCACGCCATCCTGTCCATTGGCAGAGGCGGGATACCACTGAATGAGGATCGGGCTTCCCTTGAGTAACGATTGGTCCGTGGAAAGTAGCAGCAGATCGCCAGCTGCGGGAAGATCGGGCTGAAGCTGGCGTATGGGAGTATTACGGGCGCCAAAAATGCTTGAGCAGTAGAGAATTCCCTCTTTTACCAGCCCGATAGAACGAATGGTTTGCAGGCGGGCGGCTTGCTTACGCAACGGCAAATGCGCGGTCGCGCACGGAAGCTCAAGTAAGGGTAGCAGTATGTTTCGTCCGACCAGGAGAGGATGCAGCACATTATCCAGCGCATCAACGGCATGATTCGCGAATGCAACCGTGCGATGGTGATTTAAGTTCCGCTCCGAAATAAATCGGATGCTCAGCGTAAGAATGAGCGTGACCAGTGCACAAATCGTGCAAACAATGAAACGATTACGGCGATAATGATTGATGATCCGTTGTGCTGTTTGCATGCGGGCCGCCCAATAAGCGTTGGCGACAAAAGCCAACCGCGACACAGCAAGTGTAGTGGGGAAACGTGGAGTCGACGAGGAAGAGATAAAAATTTCGCCCATCCGTAGCAGATGGGCGAAGGGAGGGGAAACGGCGTTTAATCACACTGGACTTTAATGGCCAGCCCGCCGCGCGACGTTTCGCGGTATTTTGCGTTCATGTCTTTTCCGGTCTCGTACATCGTTTCGATGACTTTATCCAGCGAGACGCGCGGCGCGCTGGTTCGACGCATGGCCATACGCGCAGCGTTAATCGCTTTAACCGAAGCAATGGCGTTACGCTCGATACACGGCACCTGCACCTGACCGGCAACCGGGTCGCAGGTCAGCCCCAGGTTATGCTCCATGCCGATTTCAGCGGCAACGCAAACCTGTTCCGGGCTGGCGCCCAACAGTTCAGCAAGGCCTGCCGCCGCCATCGAACAGGCGACCCCGACTTCACCCTGACAGCCGACTTCCGCGCCGGAAATAGACGCGTTCATCTTATACAGCGCGCCAATAGCGCCTGCCGCCAGGAAGTAGCGGGTGTAAATATCTGGGCTGACAGACTCAATAAAATGGTCGTAGTAAGCCAGTACCGCAGGCACGATGCCGCACGCGCCGTTGGTTGGCGCCGTCACGACGCGACCACCTGCGGCGTTCTCTTCGTTCACCGCCAGAGCAAACATGTTCACCCAGTCAATGACGTTCATCGGATCGCTGGAAAGCTTATCGCTGGAAACCAGCATACGACGCAGCGCGGAGGCGCGACGCGGTACGCGCAGCGGCCCCGGCAGAACGCCTTCGGTATTCATACCGCGATCAATACAAGCCTGCATGGTTTGCCAGACGTGACCGAAATACTCTTCAATCTCTTTCTTGCTATGCAGCGCCAGTTCGTTTTGCATCACCATGCCGGAGAGTGAAAGGCCGGTGCTGTTGCAATACTCCAGCATTTCTTTCGCCGATTTAAACGGATAAGGTACAGTAACCTCATTCGTCGCTTCCTGGCCGAAATGCTCTTCATCAACGATAAAGCCGCCGCCGATGGAATAGTACGTCTTGCTATAAATGACCGTGTCGTCATGCCAGGCGTGGATCTGCATCCCGTTTTCATGCAGCGGCAAATTGCCGTTGTGAAAACGCATTCCGTCATCTTTCGGGAAGTCGACTTCGTGACGTCCCTGGGCCAGTAACAGACGCTCGCGCGTTTCGACGTCGCGAATAAAACCGGGGATACTATCAATATCCACGGTAGCGGGTTCATTACCCGCCAGACCCATAATAATGGCGATATCGGTATGGTGACCTTTCCCCGTCAGCGACAGCGAGCCGTAGACATCGACAGCGACGCGGGTAACGTTATCCAGTAATCCTTTTTCGACCAGGTCATCGACGAACTGTTTACCGGCCTTCATCGGGCCAACAGTGTGGGAAGAGGAGGGACCAATCCCTACCTTAAACATGTCGAATAGGCTAATCACGATAATACTCCTGACAGGGCAACCGGGGCTTCCGGTTACGATGTTATAACTGCGCATAGTGTAAGAGGGAACGCTGGCATCAGCTTAACTATTCACATGAATTAAACTAATGAATAACCGCGTTTTTACTAATATTGCGACAGTAATCTCAAGTCGTGTCTTGCGCGCGTAAAGTTAAGTATATACACGTTGCCCTTCAGGCTGCCTCTTTGGGGGAGGCGATTGTTACCGCCTTGAGGCAACGTGAATGGCGTTGTGTACAGTCAGGGCTTTACGCCGATTTGCAGCGCCAGCTCACGAAGAATGTTTGCGGTCATGCCCCAGACGAAATAATGCTCATACCAGGAGAGCCATACGCGGTGCGAATTGCCGCGACGGTAAACATCAAGCGGATGATATCGACCCAGTTGCAACGCTTGCGCCAGCGGCATTTCAAACACCGCAGACACTTCGTCTTCACTGGCGCGCCAGGGGAGATTTGGCGGAATAATGCCGACCACCGGGGTGACCTGAAAACCGGTCACGCTGTCTACCGGCGGTAAAACGCCAATCACTTCCACGGCTTGCGGCGGGATGGCGACTTCCTCCTGCGCTTCGCGAAGCGCTGCGGCGATAAGCGAAGCATCGGTACTGTCCACGGCCCCGCCGGGAAAGGCGACCTGTCCGGCGTGTTTGCGCAAATGAATAGCCCGCTGGGTCAACAGCAGCCCCGGTTGGGGGCGGCGAACCACAGGGATCAGTACGGCGGCCTGACGTTGGTTTAACGTTTCATGAGTTATCTGCGGGCGCAAAAGCTGAAAGCGCGATAAGAAATGATCGAGCGTCAGACGGCTGGTATCCACGTATTAGTTCTCCAGTGGGTGCAGGATACGATTAACTTTATCAAAAGTTTCCTGATATTCCGCTTCTTCGTTGCTATCGGCCACGATACCGCCGCCGGCTGAACAATAGAGTTGGCCCTGCGTTGCCGTGACGGTGCGGATAGTAATACTGGTATCCATCTTGCCGCAGAAACTCAGATAACCGATGCTACCGCACCAGGCGTTGCGTCGCTGCGGCTCCAGTTCGTCGATAATTTCCATCGCCCGCACTTTAGGCGCGCCGGTAATGGAGCCGCCGGGGAAAGCCGCGCGCAGCAGGTCGGTAGCATGAAGCGAGTCCGGTAAACGGGCGGTAATGGTGCTAACCAGATGGTGAACGGCAGGAAATGGTTCGACGACGAACAGTTCCGGCACTTTCACTGAACCCGGCACGGCGACCCGGCCAATGTCGTTACGCATCAAATCGACGATCATCAAATTTTCAGCGCGATCTTTCATTGAATTAGCCAGTTTCTGCGCCTGCTGACGATCCGCCTGCGGATCGTTAAGCCGTGGAAGCGTACCTTTGATCGGGCGCGTCTGAATATGACCATTCTCCAGTTGGATAAAACGCTCGGGAGAAAGGCTCAATATGGCGCCGTCATGTAAACGAAGAAAGGCGCTGAACGGGGCGCGATTTGCGCGGTTAAGGCGTTCGAAAGCCTGCCACTCATCACCCTCGTAGCTCGCCTGAAAACGCTGGGAAAGATTGACCTGATAGCAGTCCCCGCTGTGCAGCCAGGCCTGCACCTGACGAAACTTCTCGCCATACTCGCAACGCGTCATATTGGATTGCCAGGCCGAGGTAAGCCTGAAGGGCGTTCGGGTTGGCGCGCGCTGGCTGGTGAGCCAGCGATATCGGGCGTCTGCATCGTGATAGCTTATCAGCGACACCACCTGTTTATGGTGATCGACAATCAGCGCCCAGTCGTAAAGGCCAATCGCCATATCGGGTAAAGCGATATCGCGCGCGGCAGTATCGGGCAGAATTTCGAAACGCCGCCCTAAATCATAACCAAACAGACCCAGCGCGCCGCCCTGAAAGGGTAAGTCAGGGTCAGGCTGAGGATGAAAAGGCAGAGCCTCCAGTTGAGTCTGCAAAACGTGTAACGGATCGTCGAGAGTGACGGTAGTCGTGCGCGCAGTACATACCGTGGTTTCCTGCGCGCGCGTGGTCAGCGTGGTGACAGGATCGGCGACCAGAATATCAAAACGGTTATAGGGATGAATAGCATCACCTGAATGCAGCAGCATCGCCCAGGGCAAATGGTTTACGGGCGCAAAATAGTGTTCAGCGGCGTCCGGACGCCAGGGTAAGGTGATAACAGTGGGAGATAACGTCTTCATCATTCCTGACTCGTTACAACACTACTGGCTTACCGCCGGGTAGCGTGAAATAATTAGCGCTAACAATTTAGCAGGAGTTAATCATGTTTGCAGGTTTACCTTCACTCAGTCATGAACAACAGCAAAAAGCCGTAGAACGTATCCAGGAATTGATGTCGCAAGGTATGAGCAGCGGAGAAGCGATTGCCCAGGTGGCGGGCGAACTTCGCGCCAACCATACCGGCGAACGGATAGTGGCGCGTTTTGAGGATGAAGACGAATAACCGGCTTATACCGCCGCGACAATCTTAATCTCAACTTTATATTTCGGGTTCATCAACCCGGCCTGTACGGTACAGCGTACCGGCGCATGGCCTGAGACGACCCACGCATCCCACGCCTTATTCATGGCGGCAAAATCCGCTTTATCGCTCAGGAAAATAGTGGCATCCAGAATACGTGACTTACTGGAGCCCTGTTTTTCCAGCACCGCATCAATTTGCGCCAGAGTATTCGCCGTTTGCTCAAAAGCATCGGCGTCGAGGTTTTCCGGCACGCCGGTATACCACAGCGTATTATTGTAGATCACCACGTCTGACCAACGATCTTCGGCATCAATACGCACGATAGACATCACTTATTCCTCATTTGCTTTCCATTAGAATGGCTCAAGACTGCCACAATGTGGCGCCGCCGTCACCTCTGTAGCTGGCGTAAGCCTTTCTACCCTGACATAATCCCCTGTGCAAATTAACAGGGGGCAGTGTGACGGACGATTTTGCAGCAGATGGCCAACTGGCCAAAGCGATAACCGGCTTTAAACCGCGCGAACCACAGCGACAAATGGCGGTTGCCGTAACACAAGCGATTGAAAATGCGCAGCCTCTGGTTGTTGAAGCCGGCACCGGAACCGGGAAGACCTATGCTTACCTCGCTCCGGCGTTGCGCGCCGGGAAAAAAGTCATTATTTCGACCGGGTCGAAAGCGTTGCAGGATCAACTCTACAGCCGCGATCTGCCGACGGTAGCAAAAGCGTTGGCGTTTACTGGTAAGACGGCCCTGTTGAAAGGACGTTCAAACTACCTCTGCCTGGAGCGTCTGGAACAACAAGCGCTGGCGGGCGGCGATTTACCGGTACAAACGTTAAGCGACGTGATATTGCTGCGCTCCTGGTCAAATCAGACGCGGGATGGCGATATCAGCACCTGCGTCAGCGTGGCGGAGGATTCCCAGGCCTGGCCGCTGGTCACCAGTACCAACGACAACTGCCTTGGCAGCGATTGCCCGCTCTACAAAGAGTGCTTTGTGGTGAAAGCGCGTAAAAAGGCGATGGACGCGGATGTGGTGATTGTAAACCACCACCTTTTTCTTGCGGATATGGTGGTTAAAGAGAGCGGGTTTGGCGAACTTATCCCTCAGGCTGAAGTAATGATCTTCGATGAAGCCCACCAACTGCCTGACATCGCCAGCCAGTATTTCGGACAATCGCTCTCCAGCCGTCAGTTGCTGGATTTAGCAAAAGACATCACCATCGCCTACCGGACGGAACTGAAAGACACTCAACAGTTGCAAAAATGCGCCGATCGCCTTGCCCAGAGCGCCCAGGATTTTCGTCTGCAACTGGGGGAGCCCGGCTACCGGGGAAATTTGCGTGAACTGTTAGCCGACCCACGTATCCAACGGGCATTTTTACTGCTGGATGATACGCTGGAGCTTTGTTACGACGTGGCGAAGCTGTCGCTGGGCCGTTCGGCGCTGCTGGATGCGGCTTTTGAACGCGCCACGCTATACCGTTCACGGCTGAAACGCTTAAAAGAGATCAATCAGCCGGGATACAGCTACTGGTATGAGTGCACCTCGCGCCATTTCACCCTGGCGCTGACGCCGCTCACCGTGGCGGACAAATTCAAAGAAGTGATGGAACAGAAACCCGGTAGCTGGATTTTTACCTCGGCCACGTTGTCGGTAAATGATGATCTTCACCACTTTACCGCCCGTCTGGGAATTGAACAGGCAGAATCCATGCTGCTGCCCAGCCCATTCGACTATACGCGCCAGGCGTTACTCTGCGTACCGCGTAACCTACCGCAAACCAACCAGCCCGGCGCGGCGCGACAGTTGGCTGCTATGCTCAGGCCGATTATCGAAGCCAATAACGGGCGATGTTTTATGCTGTGCACCTCGCACGCCATGATGCGCGATTTGGCGGAGCAGTTTCGCGCCACCATGACGCTGCCGGTATTGTTGCAAGGGGAAACCAGTAAAGGCCAACTGTTACAGCAATTTGTTAGCGCCGGCAACGCGCTGCTCGTCGCCACCAGCAGCTTCTGGGAAGGGGTGGACGTGCGCGGCGATACGTTATCGTTGGTGATTATCGACAAATTGCCGTTTACTTCCCCGGACGACCCGCTGTTAAAAGCGCGAATGGAAGACTGTCGTTTGCGCGGCGGCGATCCGTTTGATGAGGTTCAACTGCCCGACGCGGTGATTACGCTGAAGCAGGGAGTAGGGCGGCTGATTCGCGATGCGGACGATCGCGGGGTGTTAGTGATTTGTGATAACCGGCTGGTGATGCGGCCCTATGGCGCCACGTTTCTCGCCAGCCTGCCTCCTGCGCCGCGCACGCGTGATATCGCCCGTGCCGTTCGCTTTCTTGCGATTCCATCCGCCGAGTAATTTGTTACGGAGTATGGTAAGATGCGCGCTATTTTATTGATCTAAGCACGAAACCTCATGCGAATTCTGGCTATCGATACCGCCACAGAGGCCTGTTCTGTCGCCCTGTGGAACAACGGTACTATCAATGCTCACTTTGAGCTTTGTCCACGAGAACACACTCAACGTATCCTGCCCATGGTGCAGGAGATTCTGGCCGCCGGCGGCGTCTCGCTCAATGAGATAGATGCGCTGGCGTTTGGGCGCGGCCCGGGCAGCTTTACCGGCGTGCGTATCGGCATTGGCATTGCGCAAGGGCTGGCGTTAGGGGCAAATCTGCCGATGATCGGTGTTTCGACGCTTGCCACGATGGCGCAGGGCGCGTGGCGTAAAACCGGCGCGACCCGCGTACTCGCCGCGATTGACGCGCGGATGGGCGAAGTGTACTGGGCGGAATACCAGCGTGATGCGCAGGGCGTCTGGCAGGGCGAAGAGACGGAAGCGGTGCTGAAACCGGAACGGGTCGGTGAGCGGTTGAAACAGCTTTCCGGCGAGTGGGCGACCGTAGGAACGGGTTGGTCCGCATGGCCCGATCTGGCGAAGGAGTGCGGCCTGACGCTTCATGATGGGGAGGTGTCGCTCCCGGCAGCGGAAGATATGTTGCCCATCGCCAGTCAAAAGCTGGCGGCAGGAGAGACCGTTGCCGTGGAACATGCCGAGCCGGTTTATTTGCGTAACGAAGTGGCGTGGAAGAAACTTCCCGGCAAAGAATGACTCTCACTACTATTACCCCCCATACTTTATGCTGTGGGGTGGAATAGAGGTCGAGAAAAAGGAGTCGCATCATGGCGGTTCAAAAAAGGTTAATAAAAGGGGCGCTGGCGTGCGCTTTCGCGCTTATGCTGAGTGGTTGCGTGACTATCCCGGATGCCATTAAAGGTTCGAGTCCGACGCCGCAGCAGGATTTGGTGCGGGTGATGAATGCGCCACAACTCTATATCGGGCAAGAGGCGCGTTTCGGCGGTAAAGTTGTGGCGGTACAAAATCAGCAGGGAAAAACCCGGCTTGAAATCGCGACCGTACCGCTCGACAGCGGCGCGCGTCCTGTTCTGGGCGAAGCCTCGCGCGGCAGAATTTTTGCCGATGTGAACGGTTTTCTGGACCCGGTGGACTTCCGTGGCCAGTTAGTTACCGTTGTCGGCCCGATAACCGGCACGGTTGACGGTAAAATCGGCAATACGCCGTATAAATTTATGCTGATGCAGGCTACCGGCTATAAACGCTGGCATCTTGTTCAGCAGGTCGTCATGCCTCCACAGCCGATCGATCCGTGGTTTTACGGCGGACGCGCCTGGCCTTATGGCTATGGCGGTTGGGGATGGTATAACCCTGGACCCGCGGAGGTTCAGACGATAGTAACAGAGTAACTCTTTGTTTTATCAATAAAAGAAACAGCGGCTGGTCCGCTGTTTCTGCATTCATAGAGACATAATAAAAATAAATAGTGACGCGCTTCGCAACCTTTCAGTTGCGTAATTAATAAACTGGTACGCTGAGTTAATATAATGTTAACGACTTGTTTATTAACTGGGGTTGTGATGACGACGAACACTCATTTTAGAGGTGATGCATTGAAGAAGGTTTGGCTTAACCGTTATCCTGCTGATGTTCCGGCGGAGATCAACCCTGACCGTTATCAATCCCTGGTTGAACTGTTTGAACATGCGGCGACGCGCTATGCCGATCAGCCTGCGTTCGTCAATATGGGGGAGGTAATGACCTTCCGCAAATTAGAAGAACGTAGTCGGGCATTTGCGGCTTATTTACAACAAGGGCTGGGACTCAAAAAAGGCGACCGTGTGGCGCTGATGATGCCAAACCTGTTGCAGTATCCCGTCGCGCTATTTGGTATTTTACGCGCCGGCATGATTGTGGTGAACGTTAACCCGCTTTACACGCCGCGCGAACTTGAGCATCAGCTTAACGATAGCGGCGCGGCGGCAATCATTATTGTTTCTAACTTTGCCCATACGCTGGAAAAAGTGGTCGAGAAAACGTCGGTACAGCACGTTATTCTGACGCGGATGGGCGACCAGCTTTCTACCGCCAAAGGTACGGTTGTTAACTTTGTCGTGAAATACATCAAGCGTCTGGTGCCAAAATACCACTTGCCAGATGCGATCTCGTTTCGCAGCGCGCTACAGCATGGCTACCGTATGCAGTATGTCAAACCCGAGGTTGTCGCTGAAGATCTGGCTTTCCTGCAATATACCGGCGGTACGACGGGCGTAGCGAAAGGCGCGATGTTGACCCACCGCAATATGCTGGCGAATCTGGAGCAGGTGAAAGCGACCTATGGGCCGCTGCTGCACCCGGGGAAAGAGCTGGTAGTGACCGCGCTGCCGCTGTATCACATTTTTGCCTTAACCATGAACTGTCTGCTTTTTATCGAGCTGGGTGGGCAAAACCTGCTGATTACCAATCCGCGTGATATCCCCGGCCTGGTCAAGGAGCTGGCGAAATATCCATTTACGGCGATGACTGGCGTTAATACGCTATTCAACGCTCTGCTCAATAATAAAGAGTTTCAACAGCTGGATTTTTCTTCGCTGCATCTGTCAGCCGGCGGCGGGATGCCGGTGCAAAACGTCGTTGCGGAACGTTGGGTAAAGCTGACCGGGCAATACCTGCTGGAAGGCTACGGGCTGACCGAGTGCGCCCCGCTGGTGAGCGTCAACCCGCATGATATTGATTATCACAGCGGCAGTATCGGCCTGCCAGTACCGTCAACAGAAGCCAAACTGGTGGATGACGATGACAACGAAGTCGCGCCGGGTGAGGCCGGAGAGCTTTGCGTGAAAGGTCCGCAGGTTATGCTGGGATACTGGCAGCGTCCTGACGCGACGGATGAAATCATTAAAGATGGCTGGCTGCATACGGGCGATATTGCGGTTATGGATGAAGACGGCTTTCTGCGGATTGTCGATCGTAAGAAAGATATGATTCTGGTTTCTGGTTTCAACGTTTATCCAAACGAAATTGAAGATGTGGTGATGCAGCATTCTGGCGTGCAGGAAGTCGCGGCGGTTGGCGTGCCTTCCGGTAGTAGCGGCGAAGCGGTGAAGCTTTTTGTGGTTAAGAAAGATCCGGCATTGACTGACGATGCGTTGATCACCTTCTGCCGTCGCCATCTGACCGGATATAAGGTGCCCAAACAGGTAGAGTTTCGCGAGGAATTACCAAAATCTAACGTTGGGAAAATTTTACGACGAGAACTGCGTGACGAAGCCCGTGGCAAAGTAGACAATAAAGCCTGAGCGTTAAGTCAGCTAACGAGAGACGCCGGTTAAGCCGGCGTTTTTTTTGGCGCGAACCAAAGAGAACACGATTTGAATTACCAAATGATTGAAACGGACGATGCGCTGGCGAGCCTGTGTGAGGCTGTCCGCGCATGTCCGGCTATTGCTTTAGATACGGAATTTGTCCGTACCCGCACCTATTACCCGCAGTTAGGATTGATCCAGTTATTTGACGGGGCAAATGTCGCCCTGATCGATCCGCTCGGCATCAGCGACTGGTCGCCGTTAAAAGCGGTGCTGCGCGATACGGGAATCACCAAATTTCTGCACGCGGGTAGCGAAGATCTGGAAGTATTTCTGAATGCGTTTGGCGAACTGCCGGAACCCCTGATTGATACGCAAATCCTGGCGGCGTTTTGCGGGCGTCCGCTGTCGTGGGGATTTGCGGCGATGGTAGAAGAGTATACGGGCGTGGCGCTGGATAAAAGCGAATCTCGTACCGACTGGTTAGCCCGGCCTTTAAGCGAGCGTCAGTGTGAATACGCGGCGGCGGATGTCTGGTATCTGTTACCGATCGCCAAAAAGCTGATGATTGAAACTGAAGCCGCAGGATGGCTGCCTGCCGCGCTTGATGAATGCCGATTGATGCAGCAGCGTCGTCAGGAGATTCAGGCGCCGGAAGAAGCATGGCGGGATATCACCAATGCCTGGCAACTGCGTACCCGCCAGTTAGCCTGTCTGCAACTTTTAGCTGACTGGCGGCTACGTAAGGCGCGTGAGCGTGATATGGCGGTGAACTTTGTTGTGCGTGAAGAAAATCTGTGGGCGGTCGCGCGTTATATGCCGGGCAGTCTCGGTGAGCTGGATAGCCTGGGGCTTTCCGGCAGCGAGATTCGTTTTCACGGCAAGACGTTGATATCGCTGGTGGCGAAAGCGCAGGCATTACCGGAAGAGGCATTGCCGGAACCCCTGTTGAATCTGATGGACATGCCGGGCTATCGCAAAGCGTTTAAGGCCATCAAAGCGCTGGTGGCGGAGGTGAGCGCGTCACATCACGTCAGCGGCGAGCTACTGGCATCGCGTCGGCAGATTAATCAGTTGCTTAACTGGCACTGGAAATTAAAACCGCAAAATGGGCAACCGGAATTGATTTCCGGCTGGCGCGCCGAACTGATGGCGGAGAAGTTAACTCTTCTGTTGCAGGAGTATCCGCGTTAACGACGGTAATTGCCGGGAAAACGGCCAGTGAAATAAATGTCCGTATTCGGAATAATGTAAAAAAATAAAAAAGGCAGATTCTTCTGCCTTTTTTAATCCAGGAATTTTCCCATAAAAGAGCTTATTTTGACTCTTCGGCTTCCGGCAGCGTTACGTTAAGTTCAAGGATGGAGATATCGCCATCTTTTTGCTCAAGCTGGACGGTAACCATTTCCGGATCGATTTGTACGTATTTACAAATGACCTCAAGAATATCTTTACGTAACTGCGGTAAATAATGCGGTTCGGCATCGCTACGGCGACGTTCCGCGACAATGATTTGCAACCGCTCTTTTGCAATATTAGCGGTACTCTTTTTCCGCGAGAGAAAAAAATCCAGTAATGCCATAATTTATCCTCCGAACAGGCGTTTGAGGAAACCTTTCTTCTCTTCTTCAATGAAGCGGAAAGGACGTTCTTCTCCCAACAGACGATCTACGGTATCTGCATAGGCTTTACCCGCATCCGCAGTGGCGTCAAGAATCACCGGTTCGCCCTGGTTCGATGCGCGCAGTACGGATTGATCTTCCGGGATCACCCCGACGAGTTTAATACGCAGAATCTCCAGTACATCTTCCATGCTGAGCATGTCGCCTTTATTTACGCGGCCTGGATTGTAGCGCGTCAACAGGAGATGTTCTTTAATCGGTTCTTCGCCATTTTCTGCGCGACGAGATTTCGATGCCAGAATACCCAGAATACGGTCCGAGTCACGGACAGAAGAGACTTCCGGGTTAGTCGTGATGATCGCTTCATCGGCAAAATAGAGCGCCATCAGCGCCCCGGTTTCGATACCCGCCGGCGAGTCGCAAACGATGAACTCAAAGTCCATCGCTTTCAGTGAGTCCAGTACCTTAGCGACGCCTTCGCGCGTTAGCGCGTCTTTATCCCGGGTCTGCGACGCCGGAAGAATGAAGAGATTTTCAGTACGCTTATCTTTGATCAGCGCCTGATTCAGTGTCGCATCGCCCTGAATGACGTTTACAAAATCGTAAACGACACGACGTTCGCACCCCATAATCAGATCGAGGTTACGCAGTCCGATATCAAAATCAATGACGACAGTTTTCTTTCCCTTCTGGGCCAAACCTGTAGCGATGGCCGCGCTGGAGGTGGTCTTGCCAACGCCCCCTTTACCCGAAGTAACAACAATAATGCGTGCCATAAAAATTCCTTGTTAAAAAGGGATCAATTCAACGGTTGAACTGTCAAAGCGTTGTCTGCTAAACGCAGGCGCGCCGCTTTGCCATAAAATTCTGCCGGGATTTTATCACTCAGCCAGTAAACACCTGCGATAGAGACCAGTTCTGCCGTCAGATGGGTACAAAAAATTTGCGCTTCCCGATCGCCGCTCGCCCCTGCCAGCGCGCGACCTCTCATCATGCCATAGACATGGATATTGCCGTCAGCGATAAGTTCTGCGCCAGCGCTGACGTGACTTGTAACAATCAGATCACATTGTGGAGCATAAATGCGCTGACCGGAACGAACCGGAACATCAATTAATCGCGTTTTTGTGATGGGATTAGCGTTTTGCGGCGGTTCGCTGGGCGTTGCCGGCTCAGCGGGCGCAGGCCGAACCGCTTTATCTTTACCTTCAGTCAGTAAAGGAAGACCCATCCGATCGATTTCTACTTTCAGGCTGGCGTCTTTACAGCCGCTCACGCCGATAATGCGTAAGCCGGTTGAGGTCACGATCTTATGCAGTTCCGGCCAGTTTACCGGGCTTTCAAGACCGCTAACGTTAATAACGACAGGGGCGTGTTTTAAAAACGCAGGAGCCTGCGCTATTTTGTCTTCTAACGCCTGACGAATAACCTCTGGTTCCGCTTCATGCAAATGAACCACTGATAAGGTGAAGCTACTGCCTTTAAGCTCGATTGGCGTGTTTGACATCCTGGCCTTACTCAATTTGCTATTTATCATCTCCGATACGGAGTGATATTCCGAAGTCCAGAAGGCATGTTATAGTCAGTATTATATTGAGGCAAGTCACCATCCCGTTAATTCAGAGTAAAAGTATGTTTTGTGTGATCTATAGAAGTAGCAAGCGCGATCAAACCTATTTGTATGTCGAAAAAAAAGACGATTTTTCGCGGGTGCCTGAAGCGTTGATGAAAGGATTCGGTCAGCCGCAGTTAGCGATGATGCTGCCGCTTGATGGACGTAAAAAATTAGTCAATGCCGAGCTCGAAAAAGTAAAACAGGCGTTAAGCGAGCAGGGCTATTATTTACAATTGCCGCCGCCGCCGGAAGATTTGCTGAAACAACATCTTTCTTCGGTGGGACAAAATACGTCGCCCGCTGACCGTTAAACGGTATTCGGCGCCGCGCCTGAATTCCATCATGATCTTAGGGGAAAATATGTATCAACATCGTAACTGGCAAGGTGCCTTGCTTGATTACCCGGTAAGTAAAGTGGTCTGCGTGGGCAGTAATTACGCAAATCACATCAAGGAGATGGGCAGCGCGACGCCGGAAGAACCCGTGCTTTTTATCAAGCCGGAAACCGCATTGTGTGATATTCGCCAGCCGCTGGCGATTCCGGCGGATATGGGGGCTGTTCATCATGAAGTTGAGCTTGCTGTGCTGATTGGCGCAACGCTCCGCCAGGCGACCGAAGATCATGTACGTAAAGCGATAGCCGGTTATGGCGTGGCGCTTGATTTAACCCTGCGCGATATTCAAGGGAAAATGAAAAAGGCAGGACAGCCCTGGGAAAAAGCCAAAGGTTTTGATAACGCATGTCCGATTTCAGGCTTCATCCCTGTCGCGGCCTTCTGCGGCGATCCGCAAAATACGGTTATCGGACTTAACGTTAATGGCGAGGTTCGCCAGCAAGGGTCGACCGCGGATATGATTCATCCTATTGTGCCCCTTATCGCCTATATGAGCCGCTATTTTACGCTCAAAGCCGGGGACGTGGTGCTAACCGGCACGCCGGCAGGCGTGGGGCCATTATTAAGCGGCGATGAGCTGGACATTCGTTTTAATGGCGAAACGTTGTCTACCCGCGTTCTGTAAAATCTGCTTGCCGCCTTCAGCGGCGGTAAAACTTGCATCTGCAGGCCAGACTGGTTATAAGGTGCAGCTTTAGTGCAATGGCGGATACTTTAATGAGCGATACACCTTTCTGGCAACGTAAAACCCTGGATGAAATGACCGATGCCGAGTGGGAGTCGTTGTGCGATGGCTGCGGTCAATGCTGCCTGCATAAGCTGATGGATGAAGATACAGATGAAATCTACTTCACCAACGTGGCGTGCAGGCAATTAAATATCAAAACGTGCCAGTGCCGCCATTATGAGCGCCGTTTTGAATTTGAACCCGACTGTATCAAACTCACTCGCGAAAACTTGCCAGACTTTGAATGGTTGCCGATGACCTGCGCCTACCGTTTGTTAGCGGAAGGTAAGCCCTTGCCGACGTGGCATCCGCTGCTGACTGGATCGAAAGCCGCTATGCATGGCGAGCGAATTTCTGTCCGTCATATCGCGGTTAAAGAATCTGAAGTACGGGACTGGCAGGATCATATTTTAAATAAACCGTCGTGGGCAGAATAAGTCTTCGGCAAAACGGCTGATTGTTTACAATTCTTTAATTTACGCCAGGCGGCCCCTGAAACCAGGAATTGCGTGCAAATTCCGTCACCTGGCGTTATCACTGCCTTCTCTTCTTCCCTGACGCGCCTTGTCGCTGCGCTCGCGCACGTATGGCGGCGACTCTATACTTTCAAAGCAGTATATCGCTGCCTATCCTGAGGAGTTACCCCATGAATAACCAACCGTTGCGCGTTTCAAAGGATCAGCCCAGGAAGCCTGATAAGACACCCGAAGACGAAGGAAAAAATCCAAAGAAAAACCAAAAGTAGTGCTGTAGGGTATCTTTAATAACTATGGTTCGTTGGAGGCTTTATGTCTGAACGTCCTGATTTAGTCGATCCATTACCAGAGGATGAGCCGCTTCCTGGTGAAAATATTCCGGATACGCCAGAGGGAGACGATCCTCTCGACCCGGATACCCAGAATGAGGTTGAAGATCCTCGTAGATAGCGTCTTGTGCTATTAACCAACCGCCTGATGCACCGTCTGTGCCAGGCGGTTTTTTACATCTTCTAAAGCGAAACATCCTGATAATCCTCAGAAAGATAGCCTATAATTTTTTGTACGTTAAAATAGTAGCGCGTCCATGACGACACTGTCTTATTGCGCTTAGCCGTTTGCGAGTTCAAAGGAGGAAATCAATGAACAGCGAAGAGTTGACACATAAAGCAGAAGAGGAAATCGCGGCACTCATTAGCAAAAAGGTCGCCGAACTACGGAAGAAAACCGGGCAAGAGGTTTCCGAAATAGAGTTCGCGCCGCGAGAAACGATGAAAGGGCTTGAGGGATACCACGTTAAAATTAAACTACTCTAGCGTTTAATTAGCGCCATTAATCACCTGGCTACTGGGCGGGACGCCGCCCAGTGGTGACTGGTTTACCGATGTCAGGCTTTTTTCTGTTGATACATTTCCTCGCCCTGATGGTCTTCCTCTACCCAAAAATGAATGTTGAACCGCGCATCATCGCTCAGCTCTACCCGATGCCAGTATTGCGGCGGACTGGTGGCGAATTGCCCGGCATTAATCACCACTTTCACTTCTGGTTCTGTCGCGGTTTCATTCGCAAAGCCATAGTAGGTCACGGTGCCTTCCATCACGCAGAGTTGTCCGAAAACGCCTGCCGCTGTGTTGTGATGAGAGAGCAGTGCCGCCGGAACATTCTCTTTGGTGAAAAAGGGGGTAGAGCGTTTAACTTTCCAGTTTGCCGGGATGCGTAAGTGGGACATAAGGCATCTCCCTGATGTGGTGATTGAAAGATGTATTTAATATACACCTTTCAATCACTGGCAAACAACGCTTCGGGCAAAAAAACGCTCCCGAAGGAGCGTGTGTATCAACGACCGAACAGGTCGCGTTTTTTAGGCTTAAATGCCTGGGCTATGACGACGGCTATCGCCACCACAAGGTAAGCGGCAAAGATCCCCAACAGCCATTGCGGCATCTCCAGCGTTAAAAACGACCACTGGCGCTCGGCGCAATCACCGGATGCCACAAACACCTGCGGCAGCCATTTACCCAACGGCAACCAGTCTGGAAAGCGCGCCATAAAGTCACAGGTCATGAACGGCGAGGGATGCAACTGAATCATCGTATGTTCATACGCCAGTTGTAGACCCCGCCAGGCGCTGTAAATCCAGATAACCATTGCCACGTATCGCAGCGGCGTTTTCGGCGCTATTGCGCCGACCAGACCCGCGCCCATCACGCCAAACAGGGCGCAACGTTCGTAAATACATAGCACGCAAGGTTTAAGTAACATGACGTGCTGGAACCACAGCGCCACCATTTCCAGCGCCAGGGCGGTAAACGCCATCAGTAACCATGCGCCCCGACCCCGTGAGCACTGGTTTAAAAATCGCAACATAATAATTTCCCTGCAACATGCGTAGAGACCGCAGTGTAAACCAATTCAATTCGTGCGCCACTAGCGGGAAATGAAATAATGTGTAATTGGATAATTATCAGGCAAAAATCGGAGCCGGGCGGTGTATTGCCCGGCCAAACGTTACGAAAGCGTTGCTAACCATCCTGCCTGAGTCATCCATTCGGTGGCCGGCGCAAGAGTGAATTCGACGCACAGTAGCCCTATCAGGGTCAGTACGATAGTGTACGGTAACGCCATCCAGACCATACGGCCATAGGAGAGACGGATTAACGGCGCCAGCGCGGAGGTCAGCAGGAATAAGAATGCCGCCTGACCATTTGGCGTCGCTACCGATGGCAGGTTAGTACCGGTATTGATGGCCACGGCTAAAAGCTCAAACTGTTTTAAGCTGATAGCGCCGTTTTCCATTGCCGCCTTCGCTTCGTTGATATAAATGGTGCCGACAAAGACGTTATCTGAGATGGAGGACAACAGGCCGTTAAAGAGATAGAACAGCGTTAGCTGCGCGTGTTC
Source organism: Salmonella sp. SJTUF15581 (assembly GCF_043356775.1). Classification (NCBI taxonomy): domain Bacteria; kingdom Pseudomonadati; phylum Pseudomonadota; class Gammaproteobacteria; order Enterobacterales; family Enterobacteriaceae; genus Salmonella; species Salmonella sp. SJTUF15581. The sequence goes on from NZ_JBEUJY010000006.1 coordinate 275,201, forward strand.
AGAGGCTTGCAAGACGAACTGAATAATCGGCGCGAAAAGATGTTGATCGATAATAACCGCCACAATAGAGAAGAAAACGGTTAACAGCGCAGTAAACGGCAGCGACTCGGTAAACGCTTTGCCGATGGCGTGTTCATCGGTGACACCCGTTAACGCGGTGGCCAGAATAATGACCGACAGACCAATCAGTCCCACCTCCGCGAGATGGAGGGCGAGGGCGGTAACCAGCCAGACGCCAATAATCGCCTGGACTATTAGTTTAATTTTATCCTGGCGGGTGCGCTTCTTACGGCTTTGATCGTCGAATTGCTGCAAGACGTCGCGGACTTTTTCGGGCAACGTTTCGCCATAGCCAAACCAGCGCATTTTCTCGACCAGCATACAGGTTAACAGTCCACATACCAGTACCGGGACGGTGACAGGCGACATCCGCAAAAAGAAGTCGCCGAAATGCCAGCCAGCCGCTTTAGCGATGATCAGGTTTTGCGGCTCCCCGACCATGGTCATGACGCCGCCCAGCGCCGTCCCCACGCCTGCATGCATCATCAGACTGCGCAAGAATCCGCGGAATTGCTCCAGCACCGTTTTGTAATGCGGATCGATATGGCTGTCGTCCAGCATATCGTTCTCTTCGCCGCGCGATGAGGCCACACGATGGTAAATCCCGTAAAAACCGACGGCGACGCTGATCACCACCGCAACGACGGTAAGCGCGTCAAGGAAAGCCGACAAGAATGCGGCGGCGACGCAAAAGGCCAGCGACAGAACCATCTTCGAGCGGATACTGAGTAACAGACGGGTAAAAATAAACAGCAATAACTGCTTCATAAAGTAGATGCCTGCCACCATAAACATCAGCAGCAGCAAGACTTCCAGGTTGGCGGCAACCTCTTCACGTACATGGGCGGCGCTGGTCATACCGATGATGACGGCTTCAATGGCCAGTAACCCGCCGGGCAGCAGGGGGTAACACTTTAACGCCATCGCCAGAGTGAAGATAAACTCTGCCACCAGCAGCCAACCGGCAATAAAGGGATTAGCTAAGAAAATGAATGGGTTAACAATTAAAAAGACAAGTAGTGCCAGTTTGTACCAGTCGGGCGACTGGCCTAAAAAGTTGCGCCACATGGCGCGACCCCATGAGATCTCCATGAAATTTTTCCTTACCTAGAAAAATGAAATAGCGTTTTTATGTTTAAACACAGAGAGTAGCGAGCGCGACGAATGCAAGCAAGTCCTTAACGATATTGGCAGGCGATATCAGAAATGGTGCCTTGATCCCCTTTTTCTTCATTGCGTCCGCTATCAGGTGTTACGCCCGTCTGGTATGATGAGTACAACTATGTTTTGCTGTGTAATGGAAATCTCACTATGGTCATTAAGGCGCAGAGCCCGGCGGGTTTCGCGGAAGAGTATATTATTGAAAGTATCTGGAATAACCGCTTTCCTCCTGGCACGATCTTACCGGCAGAACGAGAACTCTCCGAACTGATCGGCGTGACGCGCACGACATTACGCGAGGTGTTACAGCGGCTGGCGCGAGATGGCTGGCTGACCATTCAGCATGGCAAACCGACAAAGGTTAATAATTTTTGGGAAACGTCAGGGCTGAATATCCTTGAAACGCTGGCCCGCCTTGATCATGAAAGCGTTCCGCAACTGATCGACAATTTGTTGTCGGTGCGTACCAATATTTCTACTATCTTTATTCGTACCGCATTGCGTCAACACCCGGATAAGGCGCAGGAAGTGCTGGCCACTGCCCACGAAGTGGCCGACCATGCCGATGCATTCGCCGATCTGGACTATAACATCTTTCGTGGTCTGGCATTTGCCTCCGGCAATCCTATTTACGGCTTGATCCTGAACGGCATGAAAGGGTTATACACCCGCATTGGTCGCCACTATTTCGCCAATCCGGAAGCGCGCAGTCTGGCACTGGGTTTCTATCATAAATTATCGTCGTTATGCGAGCAGGGCGCGCACGACCAGGTGTATGAAACGGTGCGGCGTTATGGGCATGACAGCGGCGAGATTTGGCATCGGATGCAGAAAAATCTGCCCGGCGATTTAGCGATTCAGGGACGATAATCCCGCGATGCCCGGTAGACGCAAACACTACCGGGCAGCATCTCGATTACAGCGTGTTCATGCGCGGCGGACAACGCTCCAGCAGTTCTACGCTGCCATCCTCATTTTGTTGCTCCAGCATCACATCAAAGCCCCATAACCGATGCACATGTTTCAGCACCTCTTTGCGGCCTTTATCCAGCGGTGCGCGGTTATGCGGGATATAACGCAACGTCAGCGATCTGTCGCCGCGTAAATCCACATTCCAGACCTGAATATTCGGCTCCAGGTTGCTCAGGTTATACTGTGACGACAGTTTTGATCGAATCTCCCGATAACCTTCTTCGTTATGAATGGCGGAGATCTCCAGATAATTATGCCTGTCATCATCAAGTACCGTGAAGAAACGGAAATCACGCATCACTTTTGGCGACAGGAACTGGCTGATAAAGCTTTCATCTTTAAAATCGCGCATGGCGAAGTGCAGCGTTTCCAGCCAGTCGGAACCGGCAATATCCGGAAACCAGTATTTATCTTCATCCGTGGGCGACTGACAAATACGTTTGATATCCTGGAACATGGCAAAGCCGAGCGCATAGGGGTTAATTCCGCTATACCAGGGGCTATTATAGGGCGGCTGAAATACGACATTGGTATGGCTGTGTAAAAACTCCAGCATAAAGCGTTCCGTCACTTTGCCTTCATCATACAGATGGTTCAGGATGGTGTAGTGCCAGAAGGTCGCCCAGCCCTCGTTCATGACCTGAGTCTGTTTCTGCGGATAAAAATACTGGCTGACTTTACGCACGATGCGCAGAATTTCGCGCTGCCACGGCTCGAGCAACGGGGCGTTTTTCTCCATAAAATAGAGCAGGTTTTCCTGCGGTTCAGCGGGAAAGCGGCGTGCTTCGGCGACAGTTTTTTCTTCCTCGCGTTTTGGCAGCGTGCGCCACAGCATATTCACCTGGCTTTGTAGATACTCTTCCCGGCTTTTTTGTCGCGCTTTCTCTTCCTGCAACGAGATTTTCTGCGGGCGCTTATAGCGATCGACGCCGTAATTCATCAGCGCGTGGCAGGAGTCGAGCAGTTTTTCTACTTCATCCACTCCGTAGCGTTCTTCACAGCGGGTAATGTAATTCCGGGCGAAAATCAGGTAATCGACGATAGAGCTGGCATCCGTCCAGCTCCGGAAGAGATAATTATTTTTAAAAAAGGAGTTGTGGCCGTAACAGGCGTGCGCCATGACCAGCGCCTGCATGGTGATGGTGTTTTCTTCCATCAGGTAGGCAATGCAGGGATTAGAGTTGATCACAATTTCATAAGCCAGTCCTTGTTGACCATGCTTATACAGACGTTCCGTCTCAATGAACTTTTTGCCAAACGACCAGTGCGGATAGTTGATCGGCATCCCGACGCTGGAGTAGGCGTCCATCATCTGTTCGGAAGTGATGACTTCAATTTGGTGCGGGTAAGTATCCAGTTGGTAGAGTTTCGCCACGCGGTCTATCTCTGCCAGATAGACATCCAGCAGATCAAATGTCCAGTCGGGTCCATCGCTCAAACGTGTGGTGTCCTTGTTCATGGAATCAATCGTTGCCATTCGCGCACCCTCATTGTTGGCGACGCTCTCTGTATGGAGCGCCTCCTTTCAAGCATAGAACACCATGTTAAAAAACGACTTGATCGTGAAAACTTTTCTTTGCGATTTCCTCCAATCTGAACGGCAAAAAAACGGGTATTGGCATCATTTTATGCTGTATAGCCATGCCGCGTAGCAGGAGATCCCAAACCAGTGGGATCGCTTGTCTTTAGGGTATATGTGAAGCACGTCACCATAAAAAAGTCATATGTTGAATAATATTTTCATCTGGGTTATCAAGATGTAATCAGAAGATTGTTCTTTTACTATTAACGGAGTGGCTATGCGAGTTGTCATCCTGGGGAGTGGCGTAGTTGGCGTGACCAGCGCCTGGTATTTGAGTCAGGCGGGGCATGATGTCACCGTCATCGATCGCGAATCCGGCCCGGCGCAAGAAACCAGCGCGGCGAATGCCGGACAAATTTCACCGGGATATGCGGCGCCCTGGGCGGCCCCTGGCGTACCGCTGAAGGCGATAAAATGGATGTTCCAGCGCCATGCGCCGCTGGCGGTGCGTCTGGATGGCACCCCGTTTCAACTGAAGTGGATGTGGCAAATGCTGCGTAACTGCGATACCCGGCATTATATGGAAAATAAAGGCCGCATGGTGCGTCTGGCGGAATATAGTCGCGACTGCCTGAAAACGCTACGCGCCGCGACCGGTATCGAATATGAAGGCCGCCAGGGGGGAACGCTACAACTCTTCCGCACCGCGCAACAGTATGAGAACGCCACCCGTGATATCGCCGTGCTGGAAGATGCCGGGGTGCCGTATCAGCTCCTGGAATCCAGCCGACTGGCGGAAGTTGAACCCGCTCTGGCTGAGGTTGCGCATAAATTAACCGGCGGACTGCGCTTACCGAATGATGAAACCGGGGACTGTCAGCTCTTTACCCAGCGTCTGGCGCGCATGGCGGAGCAGGCGGGCGTAACCTTTCGCTTTAATACCCCCGTGGAAAAATTACTGTACGAAAATGATCAGATTTACGGGTAATGACTCCAACTTATTGATAGTGTTTTATGTTCAGATAATGCCCGATGACTTTGTCATGCAGCTCCACCGATTTTGAGAACGACAGCGACTTCCGTCCCAGCCGTGCCAGGTGCTGCCTCAGATTCAGGTTATGCCGCTCAATTCGCTGCGTATATCGCTTGCTGATTACGTGCAGCTTTCCCTTCAGGCGGGATTCATACAGCGGCCAGCCATCCGTCATCCATATCACCACGTCAAAGGGTGACAGCAGGCTCAGAAGACGCTCCAGTGTGGCCAGAGTGCGTTCACCGAAAACGTGCGCCACAACTGTCCTCCGTATCCTGTCATACGCGTAAAACAGCCAGCGCTGACGTGATTTAGCACCGACGTAGCCCCACTGTTCGTCCATTTCAGCGCAGACAATCACATCACTGCCCGGTTGTATGCGCGAGGTTACCGACTGCGGCCTGAGTTTTTTAAGTGACGTAAAACCGTGTTGAGGCCAACGCCCATAATGCGGGCAGTTGCCCGGCATCCAACGCCATTCATGGCCATATCAATGATTTTCTGGTGCGTACCGGGTTGAGAAGCGGTGTAAGTGAACTGCAGTTGCCATGTTTTACGGCAGTGAGAGCAGAGATAGCGCTGGTGTCCGGCAGTGCTTTTGCCGTTACGCACCACCCCGTCAGTAGCTGAACAGGAGGGACAGCTGATAGAAACAGAAGCCACTGGAGCACCTCAAAAACACCATCATACACTAAATCAGTAAGTTGGCAGCATCACC